>JBBAJX010000022.1:0-38801 GCA_040403885.1 Sediminibacterium sp.
TTGCGTCGATAGTTGATTGATATTCTCCGTGAAAACCTGTCATTGTTAATAATTAGAGTAATTTTTACCACTTGTTGACACAAATTAACACAATTTCCCACTTTCGTAGGCTAAAATAGAGGTTCTAGTTTTCCACAAGAAATAAACCAAGCTGAAAATCAATGCAGTAAAGAAGTTCAGGGGGTTTTTACATTTATTAAGAATAAAGCATGTGGAAACCTGTGGAAAAGCCTATTTTTTATGTGAAAAAGAGGTGAATTGCAGTGAAAATCAAGGCAATATGTACCTTTGGGCTATGAAGCCTTCTATTAACCTGCCTATTGAGGATTTTGACTACCCTTTACCAGACCAAAGTATTGCCTATACGCCTGCTGCTAATAGATCGGATAGTAAGCTATTAGTGTGGAATAAAGAGATCATTGCAGAAAGCACTTACAATCATATTGCAAATTTCATTCCTGAAAAAGCTGCGTTGTATTTTAATAATAGTAAAGTGATTGCTGCAAGAATTCATTTTCAAAAAGCAAATAATGCTAGAATTGAAATTTTTTGTTTAGAGCCCAGTGCTGCATTTCAACCTATCTCCATAGCCATGCAGGCTACTCAAAAAGTGGAGTGGATTTGTTTAGTGGGTGGTGCTAAAAAATGGAAAGAAGATTTTTTAGAAAAAGAATTTGAAATTATTACACCATCAAATGATGGAAAAAATAAAGCAGCTGTAAATAATAATAACGATCATAATAATAACGATAAAAATAATAGTGATAGAAATAACAATAATAATAACCAAGTCACTGTTAAAGTGCGCGCTAAGAAAATAAAATTAATAGAGGGAAAATTTTTAATTGAATTTTCTTGGGACAATGACACCATAAGCTTCTCTGAAATTATAGAACATATTGGCAGCATTCCCCTTCCACCCTATATTCAACGCGCTACTACAGAAGAAGATAAACATAGATACCAAACTACTTATGCTAAACAAGAAGGTTCGGTAGCAGCACCTACAGCAGGCCTTCATTTTAATGCTGCTATATTTAAATCTCTTGCTGAAAAAAAATGTAGCACTCATTTTATTAGTTTACATGTAGGGGCAGGTACTTTTATGCCTGTTAAAACAGATAATATTACCGACCATGAAATGCATGCAGAGGTTTTTGAAATTACAACTGCTACCCTAACTCATTTAATAGACATCGCAAATCAAAAAGAATTAAATCCAGAAAAGTATACCCCAGTCATTGCAGTGGGTACTACTACCTTGCGTACGATAGAAACCTTGTATTGGTTAGGCGTGAAATTAATAAATAACCCAAGCCTGCAAGAAAACAAGGACCTACACTTAATGCAGTGGGACGCCTATGAAACTAACAATGATACTAGCGACCAAGTAATAACAGTTAAAGAAGCAGTAAGCACCTTATTAAACTGGATGCAATCGCATCAAATGGACCAGCTTATTACCAGTACTCAATTAATGATTGTGCCAGGGTATATATTTAAAATTGCGAATGGCTTAGTGACTAATTTTCATCAACCTAAGTCCACCTTGCTTTTAATTATTGCAGCTATTACCGGGGATTCCTGGAAAGAGATTTACCAGCATGCTATAGAAAACCAATACCGCTTTTTAAGCTATGGAGATGGTTGTTATTTTAAGATTAATTAGGAAGTATAATTTTAATAGCTGTTCCAATACCAATTTCGCTATTTACTGTAATTTGACCTTTATGTGAATCAATCACCCATTTCACATAACTCATACCTAAACCATACCCTTTTACATCATGCACATTACCCGAATGCGCTCTGTAAAATTTTTCAAAAATATGTTTTCTTGCATCTGCATCCATTCCAATGCCTTTATCAATAATACTAATAGAAGTTCTATTATGTAAAGTCTTTGTTTGTAGGGTAATATTTATCTCGTTTTTTGAATACTTTATCGCATTATCTATTAAATTAGAGAGTACATGTAGTACATGTTCTTCATCTACCATAATAGTGGAAGGGCTGGCCTCTAAAATAGTTTCTACATTGGAAGGTTTACCCTCTAATTGTAATTTAAAACTATCCACCACCCCTAGTATTAAATCATGTAATTCCACAGCTTGCTTATTTAGCTCATTTTCCTTTTTATCTAATTGTGCTGCTTGTAAAATAGTTTCTACATGTTTATTCATTCTTACATTCTCTTCCTTAATAATAGTACTAAAATAATCCACCGACTTAGGATCGGTGTTCACCTTGGTGCTTTTTAAAGCGTCTACTGCTAGCGATATAGTGGCTAGTGGCGTTTTAAGCTCATGGGTCATATTATTAATGAAGTCTCTTTTTATCTCTACTAATTTTCGCTGTGTCATTAATGAACGAATAGTAATAAAAAAAGCAGCTAATACTACAATGATAAATAGCACCACCCCAACAATTACCCATAATAAAGAGCGTAATAAATAATAGCGAATATTGGGCGCTACAATGATAATGGTTTCAAAGGGACCCGTGGGTTCCATAATATCAGCAGGTATAACCGTAATTCTTGCTTGTAGCGTATTAATTTCATCTGAAAAAACATCTTCAAATTTCTTACTCTTCATTTCGATATTACCTTTTTTATCGGCAATGGCAAATTCAAAATGCAACTCGCTTAATCCATACTTATCTAAAGCTAATTTTATCTTTTTTTGCATTTCCTCATAGTTGTATATGTCGGAAATATTCGTTTCTTCAAAATTGTGCAAATGATAGTCATCATTTAATCCCAACCCCTTTTTAGGCAAACGAAATGACAAACCAGTATTCATTTTCTTAGCTATATCATTGGATACCATTACACCTGATTGATTGAGCTTATCTGATAATTGGTTTTTTTGTAAAAACATTAAGCCCTGTAACCAAGATATTTGTATAAATAAAATACCCAAAATAGACAGTGCAATTAAAACAAAAATGACAGGAAATGTTTTTTTCATAAGCTCAAGTTCATTGCCCCCGTTAAGGCTATGTGAATATAAAAAAAATCCCGGCTACCATGGGCAACCGGGACAATTATTTAAAAACATCCAAAGAATTAGGACGCTATTAACGTTTTTTATAAAACACCTTCCACTAAAACAGTAGCTTGATTATTGATCACCTCTACAAACCCACCCTGAATAGCATAGGTTTCTGAAGCAAGTCCTTTTTTCAAGACTTTTACCTTTCCAACACCTAAAGCACTTACCATGGGTGCATGTTTGTCTAATACTTCAAATAAGCCGTCAATACCTGGCAGTTGAACGCCTTGCACTTCTCCGCTATAAAGCTTTTTTTCGGGTGTCAAAATTTCTAATAACATACTACAGTTTGAAATAATCGTTTAGAATAATCGTTTAAAGTAATCGTTTAAAGTAATTAGGCTTGTGCCATCATTTTCTTTCCTTTCTCCACCGCATCTTCTAAAGTTCCTACTAAGTTAAAGGCCGCTTCTGGATAAGCATCTACTTCACCATCCATGATGGCATTGAATCCGCGGATGGTATCTTCGATAGAAACATATACTCCTTTTAAACCTGTGAACTGTTCAGCCACATGGAAAGGTTGAGATAAGAAACGTTGCACACGACGCGCACGAGATACAATTAATTTATCTTCATCACTTAATTCATCCATACCCAAGATGGCGATGATATCTTGTAATTCTTTATAACGTTGTAAAATCATTTTTACTTTTTGCGCTGTTTCATAATGCGCAGCACCCACAATGGCAGGTGTTAAAATTCTTGAAGTAGAATCCAAAGGATCTACCGCAGGATAAATACCTAAGTCAGCAATTTTACGAGAAAGTACAGTGGTTGCATCTAAGTGCGCAAATGTAGTTGCTGGTGCTGGATCGGTTAAATCATCTGCAGGAACATATACCGCTTGTACTGAAGTGATAGAACCACTCTTAGTAGAAGTAATACGCTCTTGCATAAGTCCCATCTCTGTAGCGAGTGTTGGCTGATAACCCACCGCTGATGGCATACGACCTAATAAGGCCGATACCTCAGAACCTGCTTGTGTAAAACGGAAGATATTATCTACGAAAAATAAAATGTCTTTTCCTTTTCCAGTGCCATCTCCATCACGGAAATATTCTGCAATAGTCAAACCACTTAAAGCCACACGCGCACGTGCTCCTGGAGGTTCGTTCATTTGTCCGAATACGAAAGTAGCTTTTGACTCTTTTAATTCTTTCATATTTACTTTGCTTAAATCCCATCCACCTTCTTCCATGCTATGCTTGAAATCATCACCATATTTCATGATGCCCGCTTCAATCATCTCACGCAATAAATCGTTTCCCTCACGTGTTCTTTCTCCCACACCCGCAAAAACTGATAAACCACCATGTCCTTTTGCGATATTATTAATTAACTCTTGAATCAATACTGTTTTACCTACACCCGCACCACCAAACAATCCAATCTTACCACCCTTTGCATAAGGCTCAATAAGATCAATTACTTTAATACCTGTAAACAACACTTCTGTTGCAGTACTTAAGTCTTCAAACTTTGGAGGCGTTGCATGAATAGGACGACCATTTGATTTATCTAATTGAGGTAAGCCATCGATAGCATCACCTGTTACATTAAATAAACGACCATATATATCATCGCCTATGGGCATTGAAATGGGTTTACCACTATCTATTACTTCCATTCCTCTTACCAAACCTTCTGTACCGTCCATCGCAATGGCACGTACACTATCTTCTCCTAAGTGTTGTTGCACTTCAAGAATTAATTTTTCACCACCTGGTCTTACAATGGTAAGCGCATTATAAATTTCAGGAAGTGATTGCTGATTAGGGAATTGAACGTCTACAACAGCACCAATAATTTGTTTGATTTTACCATTTGTTGTCATAATATACTATTTCGGCTGCAAAGGTAAGGTATTGATAGTTTATTGCAAAAATTGTACGTAGATAATCGCAGCTAAAATTCCCCCCACAATGGGACCTAAAATAGGCACAGCCGCATAGCCCCAATCACTGCTGCCTTTTCCCTTAATAGGCAGTATAAAATGCATGATTCTAGGCCCTAAATCCCTGGCCGGATTCACCGCCCAACCTGTGGGACCACCTAGTCCGAAGCCAATTCCACCCACTAATAAGGCCACGGGTAAAGCAGATAAAGCGCCCAAATCGGAGCCGGCTGGTTTAATTAAAAATATACCTAATAAAAACACCATGGTAACCAGGGTTTCTACGATAAAATTTTGTGGAATATTACGAATGGCCGGGCCTGTAGAAAAAACAGCTAGTTTTGCCCCCGCATCCTGGGTTTCATTAAAGTGATCTTTATAGACCATCCAAACAATTAATGCGCCTAACATAGCACCTAAAATTTGGGCTAAAATATAAGAAGGCACCAAGGCCCACTCGAACTTACCGGCACTCGCCAATGCAATTGTGACCGCCGGATTTAAATGACCACCACTAATACTAGTAGTAGCATATACTCCTACAAATACTGCAATCACCCACCCAAGTACAATAGTAATAAGTCCGCCATCATTGCCTTTTGTATTTTTTAATAAATTGTTGGCGACTACTCCATTTCCAATGGTGATGACAAGTGCAGTGCCCAAGAGTTCAGCGGTAAAAGGTGTCATATATTGTTATTTGATTGAAAGGTATAAATTAAGTTAAACAAAAAAATGATAAACTGTATAAAAAGAAAAACATGTTTTTATTACCAATTATTAGTAGCCTTAATAGCACGCACCCAACCTTGAATCCAGTCTTTTCTTTTTTCTACTGTGGCGCTAGGAAGAAAGGTTTGATCAATTTGCCATTTCGATCTTAATTCTTCAATGTCCTTCCAAAAGCCAACGGCTAATCCTGCTAAATAAGCAGCCCCTAATGCAGTGGTCTCCACCATCGTAGGCCTTGTTACTTTTGTGTTCACTATATCCGATTGAAATTGCATGAGTAAATTATTATGGGTAGCACCGCCGTCCACTCTTAATTCTGCAATGGGAATGCCCGCATCTGCCTCCATAGCTTTTAATAAATCATAACTTTGAAAAGCAATACTTTCAAGTGCTGCGCGCGCAATATGCGCTGAACTTGTACCACGCGTAATACCTACAATGGTTCCTCTCGCATGTTGATTCCAATAAGGCGCGCCTAGTCCTGCAAAAGCTGGTACTACATATACACCATCTGTTTCTTCCACTTGTTTTGCAAGCGCTTCCACTTCTGAAGAATTTCTTATTAAATGTAGTCCGTCTCTTAACCACTGCACCACAGCCCCTCCAATAAATACACTACCCTCTAATGCATAATAAGTGTGCCCATTAATTTGTAAAGCAATGGTGGTTAATAAATTATTTTTGGAGCTCACTGCTTTTTCACCCGTATGCATTAACATAAAACAACCCGTACCATAGGTATTTTTAACCATGCCTGGTTCGGTACACATTTGTCCAAACAATGCAGACTGCTGGTCTCCAGCAATACCTGCAATAGGAATTTCATGATGCGCAAATAATTGGGTGGTATGTCCATATACTTCACTGCTGCTTTTCACTTCGGGTAACATTGAAATAGGCACATTTAATAATTTCAATAATTCTGTATCCCACTGAAGTGTATGAATATTAAATAGCATGGTGCGTGAAGCATTGGTCACATCGGTGACATGCACTTTGCCATTAGTTAATTTCCATACTAGCCATGTATCAATGGTACCAAAAATAAGTTCACCTTTATTTGCTAAATCGCGGGCGCCTTCTACATTATCTAAAATCCAATTAATTTTTGTACCTGAAAAGTAGGAGTCAATGACCAAGCCTGTTTTTGCTTGTACCATCTTGGCATGCCCTTGTTTTTTTAAGTTATCGCAAAAATCGGCGGTGCGTCTGTCCTGCCAAACAATGGCATTATAAATAGGTTGGCCTGTAGTTTTATTCCAAACCACTGTGGTTTCTCTTTGATTGGTAATTCCAATGGCCGCTATATCATTCACCGATAAGCCTTTCATACTAATGGCTTCGGTAGCTACGCCCATTTGCGTACTCCATATTTCTAAAGGATCATGTTCTACCCATCCTGGCTTTGGAAAAATTTGTTGAAATTCTTTTTGAGAGGTGGCCTGAATTTGACCTTGGTGATCAAATAAAATAGCACGACTACTAGTGGTACCCTGATCAAAGGCTAAGATGTATTTTGACATAACAATCGATTAATACTTTGTAATATAAAAAAAGATGAGCAGAAAAAGAAACTTGAATCTATCTTCTATTCTTTAACCAATTTTCTGGATCAAAGAAAGCCCCTTTTTCATTGTTGATCATAAATAGTAGTGCCCCTTCTCCGTCTAAATTAATACCCGACTTGCCCAGCAAAGTCCCTGCCCTCACTTCTTGGTCTTTACTTACATTAATACTACTCAAATGGGTATAGGTAGAAAAATATTTTCCATGTTGAATAAAGACTGTTAAATCGCCATTGATATCGCCTGTATATTTTACCACTCCGTTGGCCACACTTTTAACAGAACTTCCTTTAGGCAAGGCTAATTCAATGCCATCACTTTTACGATTTAACTTGGTGCCCGGAATATTCTCCACTCCAAAATGTATGTACACATTACCTCTATCCACTGGCCATGGCAGGTTTCCTTTATTATTTTCAAATAAAATGGAAGCTTCTCTTCCCTCTTCAGTGGTTTCTAGAGCAGAATAAGGTCTGTTATCTGTGGTACTTGTTATACCACCTTCCACAGCACCCACTTTTGTATTTTTAGTATTTGACTTAGTAGAGGCGACTTCCTCTACATTATTTTTCGCACTGGCTTTTGAAGCATCATTGGCTGCTTTTAATTTAGCAATTCTTTCTTTTTCTTTACGCTCGGCTTCTAAAGTTTCTCTTCTAATAATGGTCAATAAAGCAGACTGCATTTTCCTTCTTTGCGCCTCTTTCTGACGAACTTGTGCAGTTATCTCTTGCTCCTTGCTTTTTAATTGATTTACAATTTTATCTTGCTCTTTTTGATCAACGACCAATACCTTTAATTGCTCATGTTGTACTTCCAATGTTTTTAATCTGTCTTTTTTATTGGCACCTAAAATATTTATTTTAGTGTTTAAATCTATTTGTGATAAATCAATGGCATTCGCTTGCGCTTCTCTATTTTGTCTATAACTTTTTAAATAGGTAATTCTTTTTACTGCATCATTGAAACTATTAGCAGAAAATAAAAAATTTAAATACTCATAACCGCTTCTACTTTTATAAGCAAATACAATACTTTTTTGATACCTGGTTTTTAAGGTATCTAAATCCTTATTTAATTTTTGAACATCTAGTTGATTGTTGTAAATAGCGTCATCTAAAATTTTCACTTGTTTTGCAATACCATTAATAAGCGATTTTCTTTTTGATATTTTGCTTCTAATGGCCTCCAATTGTCCTAAAGAATTTTTTTTATTCTTTTTGGTTTGTTCTAATAACTGATTTAGCTCGTCTAATTCTTTTCTTAATGTTTGTTCTTGTTTTTGCAAGTCTTCTCTAGAGGAATTGGCTTGTGCTGCAGCATGCATGCTAAACACTCCTATTGAAAATAAAATAAATAAAGCCCTTTTAATCATGTTGTTATTTATTATTTCGAAAAATTATTTTCTTTTGCCAGGTTTAGGTATTGCAAAAGTATATTTTAATGGCTCATCAAAACCAAACTCTTTTACTTCCATGTGTATTTCTAACTTATTACTAGCTACTATTGAAATAGCACGATTTTGTGGAAATTGAAACTTTCCATAAATAGTATGGTCACTATAGAAAATTTCACAGGTGCGATGCTGGTTAAGGTCAATATCATCTAATTTCAAATTTAATACCTTGGCATTATCCTCACTTAAAATAATAAGGCTCTTAAACAAAGCGCCCGTTAAACCTACTTGCAATTTTCCATTGCTAGTTTTATAAGAAACGATATTAGTATTGTCCATAAAAATAGGATTACCTATCACTAAATCCTGAACTGTTGTATAGGTAAAAGGTATTTTAATTACTTCTTGCAAATAGCTCAAAGGTTTTCGTTCTACTTTCTTACTTAAGGGATAAATTAATACCACGCTATCTTTATTAATAAGCGCTTTTAAGCCAATCACGCCTAGGGCGCCTCTCACTGTTAAATAAATAGCTTTGTCTTTTTGAATACTAGCATTCACTATATAATTATCTGCATTTTTTGAAGTTTCATAATCTACTTTAAACTTTGCATTCATAGTGGTAAAATCAATCTTAGCTAATTCAATTTTATTCAATATAACTTTAATGATGGCGGCAGAATCTACTTTTGGTTTTTGGGAAACGAGCGCTGCATTGACGGAATCGGTTTTTGATAAAGCGTCTTTTATCACTTGCACTTTTCTATAAGTAGAGCATGATGCTAAAAACAGCATGAATCCTAGTATATAAAAACCTTTTTTCATTTACTTATTATTTTTTGCCTGTATGACCAAAGCCACCTGCTCCTCTTTCGGTTGCCTCTAGTGATTCCACTTTTTCTAAAATTACTTTCTCTACTTTTTGAAAAACCATTTGCGCAATTCTATCTCCATCTGAAATTACCTGTGCTTCATTAGATAAATTAATGAGTATTACTTTTATTTCTCCTCTGTAATCTGCATCAATGGTGCCGGGTGAATTCAAACAAGTAAGCCCTTGCTTAAGGGCTAGTCCACTTCTAGGTCTAATTTGCGCTTCCCCATTTTCAGGTAGGGCTATAAATAAACCCGTAGGAATTAAAACTCTTTCCATGGGCGCCATGGTAATTGGACTAGTCAAAAAGGCTCTAATGTCCATCCCTGATGAACCAGTAGTGGCATATTCCGGCAAAGGATGGTGGCTTTTATTGACTATTTGAACCGCTGTTGACATATCAACAAAAATAGGCAATTAGAAGTAGAAAATGGTACCAAACCTAAGTGTATTAGATAAAGGATTTTTTGAAATACCGCCACCAGAAGGCACTAAATAAGAAATGTTAAATTTAGACTGTTGATATTGGAAGCTAGTACCTACTGTGAAATATTGCATACTTCCTAAGTTTTTATTGTTATCAATAAAGTAGCCGCCTCTTAAAAAAAACCGATTCGTATAATTATATTCTATACCTAAAGAAGCTTTTAATGATTCCCCAATGGGCATTCCATATTTATTATTAAAGGAATTAAACCAACTAGATACCACCGATTGGGAAAAATACTGATTCACCGATTCCGTGCTCGTATTGTCTGGATTAGCAGGTACCATAATTCTGTTTACATCTACACCAAACTCAATGGCATTGTCTGCATCTATTTTATTCAAATATCCAATACCTACCCCTATATTGGCTGGGATAAAATACTTATTCTTTGTTTCATTGGAGTAACTTATTTTACCTCCTAAATTAGAAAGCAATAAACCTGCATGAAAACCTTGTAAATCTTCTTTTTGCTTATAGAATAAACTAATATCACCTGCTAAAGTATTACCCGCTCGATAATTAATAGCCGTTCCGCCATATGATCCTGAAACCAATTTAGAATGAATATAACGAAGCGTTACACCCATACTTAATTTATCATTTAATAAAAGACTATAGCCAAAATCGTAACTGAATTCAGAGGGTCTTTGAGAAGGTAGGTTTACATTTCCTGCTTCATCTGAGAAGTCAATATTACCTAAGCTAAAAAAACGTAAAGAGCTATTAATGCTACTTTTATAATCTAATTTTTTATAAAAACCGGCACTGGCTAAATACACATCGTTTAATCCTAAGTCCTTCAACCAAGGTGTGTAGTTAATTAAAAAACTTCTGCCTTCATTTAAGTAAGGAAGCTTAGCCGTATTGCCGAAAAGATCATTGGCTTCAGGCGACATCGCTAAAGATAAATTTCCCATACCTCCAGAGCGTGCATCGGGAGAAATTAACATAAAAGGAACAGCTGTACTTTGAATTCTAATGGGATTGAGTTGCGCCTTAACTAGTTGACTCATTAAAGTCATTGCAAAAAATAAAAAAATGCGAATATATTTAGTGCTGCTCATAAGATTTTTAAATTACTTCGGTAGAAATGTAAAGATATAAAATACCTGGGTGAATTTTTAATATTTTACAAGCTTATTGGTTAAAAAACGAGTTACAACGCCGTCATTAATACTTAATCTATAATAATAAATGCCGGCTTGTAGGAGTGCAGACCCAGTGCCAGCGCCATCCCAACCAGCCACCACCCTATTGGCTTTATAGGTCCCATTTAACGGTTTGGTGAAAAGCAAATTCCCCATATTATCGTATAAGCTTAGATTTATTTCTAGGCTTTGGCCTAGTTTATTATGCTCAAAACTAAATTGAGTAAAATGTTGAAATGGATTGGGGTAATTATATAAATTTTTTATAGTCAAATTATCCGATTTTGGGACTTCAAAATGTATAATTTTTGTAGTGGAATTACCTAATAAATCCCAAACTTTTACCATGATTTTGTGGGGACCTTCCGCCAAAAGAGGCAAAGCATACATTAGTTTACCTTTTTGATAGCTATCTAAATCGGCTACGAAATAGTTATTAAGTACGATAGCATTTTTATAATCATCATCTATTGTTAAAACCATATCATGGCCTAAAGCATTACCAGAAGTTTGAATACCTCCACTATCTGCTAGACTTAAAAATAAATTGGACCTTGCAGCAGCCCATCCACCATCTATAAAATTACTATCGTTTAAAAATATTTTTAAGGCAGGTCCTTGATTATCGTTCCATAAAATTCCGCCAGCATCCAATGCTATTAATTTGTCATAAATACCCATTGCATCCGATAGCTCATTGTACGCAGTAATTTGCATTTTCAAATTCTTTTGCAAGCTTACTTCTTTAGGTAATAAAAAATCTACTGTAAAATTTCCCTTAGTCACCGTTACTTTACCTTTAAATAAAATATTTTCTTGCGTAGAAACAGAAGTCACTATACTTGAACCTGCATTGGCTAGTGTTTTTTTATTAGTGGCTGCATCATATAAAACAAAATCAAGTAGCCCATTAAAATCGTTTTGTGCAATGCCTTTATTATTAACCAAACCTTTGATGGTGTATTTATTGCCTGCTAGTAGTGTATCTTTTCCCGTAAATGATTTTTGATTCAAATGGGTAATACCTATTTCATATTTTGGAGTTGACAAACGCATGGCAGGATCTCCCAATAAACTAAACTTAAATGCATTCATATGATCTTCTGCTGCCGACCAGGCTTGTGTTTTTGCTTTTTGTAAAGCTTCTCCTAAGGTTGGGAAACGCCCCAAAGAATCTGGCACTAATAATTGTTGTATAAAATGATCATTGATTTGTTTATTACTATAGGCAAAAACCAATCTGCTAGCAGCTACTAGCCCAATGATCCCTTTACTATTTTTCATTAAAGCATCGAATCCAAAAGGGCTTAACTGAGGCTGATCATAAGGCGCAAAATCACAAGAGGCGGTTATCATCAAGGGTAATTTACCCGGATTATTCCACTGTAGAACATCTGATTGACTCATGACTGCTTCTTCTGCTAATCTTGCATAGTTGCCATGCCCAGTATAATTTAAAATTAAGCTGCCCTCGTTGATCGTTTGTACAATTTCACTATTGACTAAAGGATACGTATTGCCTGCTATATTTTTAGTAGCAGCATAAAAATCTAAATAAATTTTCTTATGATTCCACTTGGGTGCTTTTTCTTGCAAATGATTTGAAATAGCTTCTGCATCTTGTAAGTGCAAATTATAATCACCATCATCAGCCACCCAAGTAATATTATTTTTCCAGGCACCCCCACTTGAATTTTTTTGATAGTTTATTATTTTTTCAACAACAGTGTCCGCCTCTGCGCTATTTCTTACAGGCAGTCTTCCTGTTGCTATGGCAAGGTTTTTAATTTCAGTATAATTATTAATATCATCATTATCATTCAGTATGCCATAAAAATCATCGGATGGATAACTTGTAAGTACTCCCGTAGATGCTGCCGATTCGAAAACAGGAATTTCAGTAGCACTATTATAATTTCTAGTATTATAATTGGCTATACCAAATAATAATAAATAACGAGGAGCAGCTACTTTATTAGTGACAGATTTATTCAATAAATATTTTATAAAATTTCTAATACCTATAGCACTAGGTTGACCTCCCGAAAATTCGTTGAATATTTCATTCACATTTACAAGCTCTGTTTTTAACCCATTCGCTGTGGCATGATAATTTTGTAATTTTTTAGCTGCGTTTAAATAATTGGAGGGGGAGACTATTATATAGTCTGGGACATTCATACCCATCAAGTTTTGATTAGTCATTGACCCTAGTAAGCTGGGAATTTCATAGGATTGTTGCTTCACAGCAAAAAATTCATGCAAAGTATCGGCCTGGTGCTGAAAACTAATTAAGCCATTAGAGGAGAAATCTGTAACTATTTTTCTAGGTGAAGCAGGGTTCGTGACCTCCCAGACCTCCGTACTAATATCTCCATTTTGCATTTGGTATTGCAGTATATTTCCTTTGGCAGGAGTTGATACATTTCTAAATCCAAAACTACTAGTGCCCCAAAAACCCAATTTTCTTTTAGCCGATAATTCTATATAGTCCACCCAACCAGCAGCCGCTGTATTATCCGTTTGAAAACCAATATTGACTGAAGCAGGGCTACTCAAATTCGTATTGGTATTTAAAGAATAATAAAAACTATCTGTAACAATATTAGCAGACTCATCATATAACAATCCACTCACAGGCGCCACCGCTGTTGTTTTGATGGCATTATCATTAATACTAAAATTAAAATTAGCAGAATTTTGATAAGTAGTGGCCACATATCTGCTCACTAGTTTCATAGGACTTGACAGCACTAAACCATTCATATTAATAGGATAAGATAATTTCGCCTGCTTACCCAAACCCTGTCCCATAGCTGGTCCTAATAATAATTTTCCACTATTTAATAAAGAAATACTATCTACTTCAATGAGCCATCTTTCGTCATATTGATCTACCATTTGAGCCGACACATTGAGTTTATCTAAGGTGCTTATTCTTTTACCATTGGACCCAAGAGTGATAAAATAGAAAACTGAATCATTGCTTGTATTTTTGTAATGCGTGGGTGTAAATTTTGATGCATCTTGTTTCCAACAAACAGCGCCTTGTGCATAAAATAAGATATAATCTTTTTCGTCAATTTGATTATCGCCACCATCGAGCACCTGAATGGCATTTTCTGTTAAATCGGTTGAAATACTTGCATTCACTTTTTCAGATAACTGCGCAAGATTATAATTAAATATTTGTAGCTGTGTTGAACGAATAGGCAAAGGAAAGCCTAAAGTCTTTAACTGAGCCCCTGTAATTTGATAAATGCCTTGTTTAGACACAGCTATTTTAGCCCATTTTCCAGTATTCAACGCAGCATTTTGAGCCCCTAAGAAGTAAGGAGAAAACATAAAAATCAAAAAAATGATAAAAACACCCCTTCTCATATACTAAAATTAGGGTTTTAGTAACAGAACAATCTAGTTCCATCTGAATAATTGATTAAAAAACAAAGTATATTCGCATTATCATTTAACCCCATTATTGAATAATTTATAACGATGAATTTTATAAATAGTATTTTATTGTTTTTTGCTGTCCTTTTAATAGGTCCTAGCATGCTATCTAGTAATGAAAATAAAGCCATTTCGAATAATATAATCTTGGCTGCTAAAACCGAAGACCCTTATGCCGAAACCGTGCTTATGAGAGGTGGTACTTTTGCCATGGGTATGAACCAAGAGAGCATTATGGGCGAATCGAACAATAATCTTAGAAGAGTAACAGTGAGTTCTTTTAGAATTGACAAATACGAAGTAAGCAATAAAAAATATAGAACTTATATTCATTGGTTGGAAAAAATTTTTATTCCCATTGGAAGAGATTCTATTGTAAGAGCTGCACTGCCCGATACAAGTGTTTGGAGAACAGAACTTTCTTATAACGACCCCATGGTGGAAGGCTATTTTAGAGCCAATGCTTTTAACGATTATCCTGTGGTAGGTGTCACTTGGGAACAAGCTAATAATTATTGCAGATGGAGAACAGATAGAGCCAATGAAAATACTTTAATCAAATACAAATTAATCGATTCAAAGAATCCTTATATAGGTAAAATGGGCTTAGCTACCAATACAATTGATTCTAGCAAGAGTAACGGATTCTCTTCTACCTCTTCTTCCACTTCGGTGAACAGGGGAAAAAATTTAGACGATTATATTATGATCCCTGACTTCAGATTACCTACCGAAGCTGAATGGGAATATGCGGCTAAACTATCAAGTCAAAAAAGTAGTTCTTCTAATTTTAATAACCCAAGAGCTGGCGCAAATTCTACACGCCCAAATGCTAGCCTTATTACTTCTGAAAGTCCATTTCCTTGGAACAGTAATGGAAATGAGGGAATCAGAAATGCACTGCCCTCAAAAAAAGATAGCAAACAAGGAATGTTTTCAGCCAATTTTAAAAACGGAAGTGGTGATTATATGGGCATGGTAGGTTATGCAAATGATGGCGCTGGTTATCCAAGTAAAGTAAATGCTTTTCTACAAAGTAGTGTAGGCGTCTACAACATTAGGGGCAATGTAAACGAATGGGTGGCAGATATTTATCGTCCTATGAATAATGTAGATATGGATGATATTAACCCTTACAGAGGCAATAATAATTTAGATGGGGATGATGCCAACATTTCAAGCTATGAAACTGGAGGCAATACATTAATCTCCAATAAATCAAGAGTATATAAAGGCGGCAGCTGGAAAGACCGTCCTTATTGGTTGAACCCTGGCACTAGAAGATTTTTAGACCAAGATAAGGCTACTAGCACCATTGGATTTAGATGTGCCATTTCTGCTTTTGGCCTAGACAGCCCTGGTGTTGAAAATGACAACAAACCTTGGTGGAAAAGAATATTTTAAATTATTAACTAGATGAAATTACGCATTGGATCCGGCATCGATTTTCATCAATTAGTAGAGGGCCGAGACCTATTCATTGGTGGTATTAAAATTCCACATACTAAAGGTGCCTTAGGACATAGCGATGCAGATGTTTTATTACATGCTATATGTGACGCTTTATTAGGTGCTTTAAGCTTAGGCGATATTGGCATACACTTTCCTGACACCGATGCTGCTTATAAAAATATTGATAGTAAAATTTTACTTCAAAAAACTTACGAACTCATTACAGCGAAGGGCTATCAAATAGTAAATATAGATGCCACTTTATGTTTAGAAACTCCAAAAATTAAACCCTATGTAATTGCCATGCAGCAGTGCATTGCCAGCATATTACATATTGGAGATACAGATATTTCTATCAAAGCTACCACTACCGAAACAATGGGTTTCACTGGAAGAGAAGAAGGCTTAGTTGCCATGGCTACTTGTTTATTAACTGAAGCTAATAGTTAAAACTGCTAACATCATGAAGCAGTCTAGTTCTAATGCTCCCCTTTCAATTTCTGATATATATGAAATATATAAGTCATCCCCACAAGTACAAACCGATACACGTCAATTAAAAAAAGGCGATCTATACTTTGCACTCAAAGGCCCCAATTTTAATGGAAATGAATTTGCCCTTCAAGCATTAGAACAAGGTGCGGCTTATGCAATTGTAGATGAACCGTTACATGCAAGTGAGCATTTACAAAAGCGTATAATATTAGTAGAAGATGTTTTGACTTCTTTGCAAGCACTTGCTAAATTTCACCGTGAACAATTTAATATTCCTTTTATTGCTATTACAGGAAGCAATGGAAAAACAACTACCAAGGAACTAGTAGCTGCTGTATTAAGTAGTCATTATACAATATATACTACTAAAGGAAATTTGAATAATCATATTGGTGTACCTCTTACCCTACTAAGCATACAGCAAGACGCTCAATTTGCCATTATTGAAATGGGGGCTAATCATTTAAAAGAAATAGAATCTTATTGTAATTATACCCTGCCCACACATGGGCTAATAAATAATTGCGGTAAAGCGCATTTGGAAGGTTTTGGAGGGGAAGAAGGTGTAAGAAAAGGAAAAGGAGAATTGTATGATTATTTAAAAATGCATAATGGCACAGCATTTGTAAACAGTGATTTAGATTATTTAGAAAAAATGAGCCAAGGTATTGGAACAGTTATTAGTTATGGTAATCATAGTGGCCAACTACAAGCAAAAGTGTTCGATGGTGTAACAAATGAAAAAACCGCTAATGGTTTTTTAGTATTAGAAATTACTAAATGCTCCAATGCAAGCTTATTAAATAAAGTCATTAAGACTCAATTAGTAGGAGCTTATAATTTACCCAATATGCTTGCCGCCATTAGTATTGGTTTAACATTTGAAGTACCTGTAGCAAAAATTATTGCAGCTATTGAAAATTATATACCTACAAATAGCCGCTCTCAATTAATAGATTGGAAAAATAATAAAGTAATACTTGATGCTTATAACGCGAACCCTAGTAGTATGCAATTGGCCATTGAAAATTTTACAAAATTAGAAAATACAAAAAAAATACTTTGCATAGGGGGCATGAGAGAATTAGGTAAAGAAAGCCAGGCCGAACATCAAGCCTTGATTGAGCAAATTAAAGTAGCTCATTTTGAAAAGGTTATTTTAGTGGGTAAGGAATTTGAAAACTGTCAACATTCATTTACTTATTTTGAAAATAGTGCCTTAGCCAAAAACTGGATGGATCAAGAAAACTTCACTGACCATTTCTTTTTGATCAAGGGCTCTAGAGGTATTCAAATGGAAAAAATGATTGCTTTAGATTAAGCATTGCGCATCCGTTTCAGTTTTATTCTAAAACTTATTTTATATTCGATACCTTTGCGCCATGGCTACTAACTATTTATGGAGCACGATTAATAATCGCTGTCCAAGATGCAGAGAAGGAAAACTATTTGTGTCTAGTAACCCTTATCATTTATCTTCTATTACTACCATGAACGAAAAATGTCCAGTTTGCGGACAACCCACTGAAATTGAGTTAGGTTTTTATTATGGTACAGGTTATGTAAGTTATGCATTAACAGTTGCCTATTTCGTTTCCACCTTTGTAGCATGGAAGGTACTCATTGGAATGACATTTGATTTAGACGATAACAGAATTTTTTATTGGATGGGCACGGCTATTATAACACTGCTACTTGTTCAACCCATACTCATGCGCTTATCAAGGTCTATTTGGTTAGGCTGGTTTGTATCTTATAATAAAAATTGGAAGAACCAGCCATTGGGATACAATGAGCGCATGGACTATAATAGAAAAGAGCAGTAAAAAAAGCCTCTCAGTTTCGTGACAGGCTTTGCAGAGAGGAAGGGATTCGAACCCCCGATACGTTGCCGTATACACGCTTTCCAAGCGTGCTCCTTAAACCACTCGGACACCTCTCTATTAGGACTGCAAATGTAAAATAAATAATTGGTGTTTTAGAGATTAACCAATCCAAACACCCCCATTGCATTATTTGTCGTTATCTCCGCCACTTCATGCAGTGGTATATTTTTAATCTCTGCTAATTTCATGGCCACTTGTATCATATAAGATGGCTGATTCGTTTTTCCACGATAAGGCACAGGTGATAAATAAGGGGCGTCTGTTTCTAAGACCAACCACTGCATAGGTATATCTTTAATGGCTTCTGCTACACCTGCATTTTTATAAGTAAGTACACCACCCAAACCTAAATGAAAACCCATGGAAATTATTTGTTCAGCCGATTCTCTACTTCCACTAAAGCAATGAAAAATTCCACGCAATCCTTTTTTAGCAAAAGGCTTTACCGCTTCAATGGTTTCACCCATGGCACTGCGCGTATGAATGACAATAGGTAGTTTAGTATCCAAGGCCCAGTCCATTTGAATTTCAAAAGCCTGCATCTGCTGAGTCGTAAATGTTTTATCCCAATAATAATCAAGCCCAATTTCTCCAATGGCTATAAATTTTCTTTTTTGTAATTGCGATTCTATAATAGCTAATTCCTCTTTCACATTTTCTTTCACGGAACAAGGATGCAAGCCCATCATGGCCATACAATTTTTAGGATAGCTTGCTTCCACTTCTAACATGGCTTCCAAAGTACTACTATCAATAGCAGGCATAATAATAGTATCAATACCATTATCTATTGCATTTTTCATTATCGCCTCTATATTTTCTTTAATAGGGCTGGAATAAAGATGTGCATGTGTATCAATGAATCTCATAAGACTTTACATAATTACTTAGACTACAAAAAAACACTATTTTTTACTCATTACATAATAAACCCCATAATATGTCGTTTTAGCTATGTAGACAACAATGGTCTTATTGGTATTACAACAAACTTTGTTTTTTATAGGGTACGGATTACACCGGCTGAGGTTTCTACCTTGGCCTTTTTTTTACTTCAAACTGTTCAAAAAATAAATTATTGAATGGCCTCAAATGTATAACCTAATGAAGTAAAATGTGCAAGCATAGCAGGTAGGGCTATTTTTAATCTTTCAAAACCCTTTGCACTATCATGAAAAACAACAATAGATCCCGCACGCGTATTCTTAATTACATTTTTTATGCAAGCTTCAGCAGATAATGTCAAATCAAAATCGCCACTCAACACATCCCACATTATAATTTCTTGAGGCAAGGTTTTATCTGCTTTAATTTTATGTATTTGTGATCGAGTTATTCTTCCATAAGGTGGGCGAAATAAATTAGACTGAATTAATTTACCAGCCATTTCTATATTCTGAATATAATCAGCTGTATCAGTTTTCCATCCATTTACATGATCATAGGTATGGTTGCCCACGGTGTGCCCTTGTTCAATAATGGCTGCATATAAATTTTGATACGCTGCCACATTTTTACCAATGCAAAAAAAGCTGGCCTTGGCATTATACTTTTTTAATTCCGCTAAAACAAAAGGGGTAGCCTCAACATGCGGACCATCGTCAAAACTTAAATAAATAACCTTTTCAGTACTGGGTATTTTCCAAGTACAAGAGGGGTAAAAGGCCCTCAGCCAAAAAGGTGTTTTTACTAAATACATACCCAAAGATAAATAGTTCTTTTGCCCATTTGAATATTATCTTTGTATAAATAAAAAGAGCATGGATTCAAAGGTTAGAGTCAGGTTTGCACCCTCCCCCACAGGAGGTCTTCATTTAGGTGGGGTAAGGACGGTTTTATTTAATTATTTATTTGCAAAGCATCATGGAGGAGAATTTATTTTAAGAATAGAAGACACCGATCAATCTCGATTTGTACCCGGCGCCGAACAATATATTATAGACACATTGAACTGGTGTGGACTTATCCCAGACGAAAGCACAGTGCACGGTGGCGCTTATGGCCCTTATAGACAAAGTGAAAGAAAAGCCACTTATATTCAATATGCACAAATATTAATTGAAAAAGGTTTTGCTTATTATGCTTTTGATACCCCTGAAGATTTAGAGGAGAAAAGAAAACAAGTACCCAATTTTCAATATAGTCGTGCACATAGAATGGAAATGAAAAATTCTATTTCACTAAGTGAAAAGGAAGTGACTGAATTATTGAAAAAAGGAACCCCGCATGTTATTCGTATCAAAGTACCCGATGAAGAAGAAGTCGTTTTTACAGATATGATTAGAGGGGAAGTACGTTTTGATGTAAGCACTGTGGATGATAAAGTTTTATTAAAAGCAGACGGAATGCCTACTTATCATTTAGCAGTAGTAGTGGATGATTACTTAATGAAAATTACCCATGCTTTTAGAGGTGAAGAGTGGCTACCCAGTGCGCCAGTTCATATATTATTATGGAAATATTTATTTGGACTGGATAAAATGCCTAATTGGGCGCATTTGCCTTTAATATTAAAACCAGAAGGTAGTGGTAAATTAAGTAAGCGTGATGGAGAGCGTTTAGGCTTTCCTGTTTTCGCCATGGATTGGAACGACCCTATCACTAATGAAACTACTGTTGGTTTTAAAGAAAAAGGATTTTTACCCGAAGCCTTTATTAATTTCTTAGCCCTATTAGGCTGGAACGATGGAACAGACAAAGAAATATTTAGCTTGGATGAATTAATTAAAAGTTTTGATATCGAAAGAGTACATAAAGGTGGAGCAAAATTCGATTATGAAAAAGCAAAATGGTTCAACCAAGAATGGATCAAAAGAACAGACAATAAAATATTAGCAACATTACTTCAACCCTTTTTAGAGGCTGCAAAAATTGAAGTACATGAAGCAGCTTATTTAGTAAAAGTCATTGGACTGGTAAAAGACCGTTGTCATTTACTTGCCGATTTTATACCACAAAGTCATTTCTTTTTTGCAGCACCCACCAGTATTGACACAGCGGCCATTTTGCCTAAATGGGAAGAGAAAAAGCAAGGCTTCTTCGATGCATTAGTAAAACTATATGCTCAAAAAATTGCAGAAGGTATCAAAACATTGCCAGCAGCAAGCCTTGAAGCTAGTTTTAAAGAGTTAGCAACTGCGCATGAAATAAAACCAGGTGATTTATTACTACCCCTTAGAATTATGCTAGTGGGTGGTAAATTTGGACCAGGTGTATTTGAGATCATTGAATCAATTGAACTTTCTGATACAGTAGCAAGAATTGAACATAGTTTGCGATTAATTTCAGGAAAATAATGTAATTTAATAGTAATGAAACCCATTAGAGTACTAGTAGCTAAAGTTGGACTAGACGGACATGACCGTGGTGCTAAAATAATTGCCACTGCGCTTCGTGATGCGGGTATGGAAGTTATTTATACGGGTCTTCGACAAAGCCCTGAGATGGTAGTACAAGCTGCCCTTCAAGAAGATGTAGATGCCATTGGTATTAGCATTCTTTCTGGCGCACACATGACAGTATTTCCAAAAGTGTATCAACTCATGCAAGAAAAAGGATTAACCAATGTGCTTTTAACAGGGGGTGGTATTATTCCAGAACAAGACAGTATTACACTAAGAGAAATGGGCATTGGCACTTTGTTTGCACCCGGAACCAACACTGCCGATATTGCTAGCTATATAAAAAAATGGGTGGCCGAACATCATAAATAAACTGCTTTTTTAATTTCTAAATTGCAACTATATGTCCTCATTTCAAACTTTGTTTACAAAAATGGAAGATCATACCTTGATCATTACCATTAATCGTCCCGACAAATTAAACGCCTTGAATCAGCAAGTGATGAAAGACTTAGATGCCGTCATGGACCGAGTATATAAATTTCCAGAAATTAAAAGTGTAGTCATAACGGGTGCAGGATTAAAAAGTTTTGTAGCAGGTGCCGATGTGAAAGAATTTGAATCATTGTCGAAAGAAGAGGCAACTGCCCTTGCCAAAAGAGGACAAGATGTATTTTTTAAAATAGAACATTCTCCCAAACCAATCATTGCCTGTGTGAATGGATTTGCACTTGGCGGTGGTTGTGAATTAGCGATGGCTTGTCATTTTATTATCGCTTCCGAAAGTGCCGTCTTTGGACAACCAGAAGTAAACCTAGGTATTATGGTAGGATATGGTGGCTCACAAAGATTGACGCAAAGAGTAGGTAAAGGAAGAGCCATGGAATTAGTCATCACAGGTAAAACCATCAATGCTACCCAAGCCATGAATTATGGACTCGTTAATTATGTAGTGCCTCAAACTGAATTATTAGATAAAGCATTTTCTATATTAAGGGTAATGCATGAGAAAGCACCTTTATCGGTAGCCAATTCTATTAAAGCGGTAAACGCTGCTTGGAACGAAGCAGAGAATGGCTATGATATAGAAGCCAAATTATTTGGCGAATGCTTTACCACCCATGATGCAAAAGAAGGTATTACTGCATTTATAGAGAAAAGAAAGCCTGAATTCAAAGGGAATTAATCTCCCCTATTTACTTATTAATTTATGCGCAGTTTAGTACCTTTGCAATAGAAAAATAACATTATGGAATACAGAATTGAGAAAGATACGATGGGTGAAGTAAAAGTACCTGCTAATGTTTATTGGGGTGCGCAAACACAAAGAAGTATTGACAATTTTAAAATAGCACAGGATATTAATCGAATGCCTAAGGAAATCATTAAAGCATTCGCCTATTTAAAAAAAGCAGCTGCCCTTACTAATATGGACGCAGGTGTATTATCTAAAGAAAAATCGGATTTAATTGGACAGGTTTGTGATGAAATTATTGCAGGCAAATTAGACGATCAATTTCCTTTAGTGGTTTGGCAAACAGGAAGCGGTACGCAAAGCAATATGAATTTAAATGAAGTCATTGCTTACCGTGCACATGTGATTAAAGGAGGAAGCTTAAGCGATAAAGAAAAGTTTTTGCATCCTAACGATGATGTTAATAAATCTCAATCTTCTAACGATACCTTTCCAACAGCCATGCATATTGCGGCCTATCAAATTTTAACGGAGACTACCCTACCTGGTATCACTGCATTAAAAAATACTTTAGAAGCTAAGAGTAATGAGTTCATGCATATTGTTAAAATAGGCCGTACCCATTTTATGGATGCTACTCCTTTAACATTAGGCCAAGAACTCAGTGGCTATGTAAGTCAACTAAGCCATGGCTTAAAAGCTATCAATAATACATTAGCGCATTTAAGTGAATTAGCTTTAGGTGGTACTGCCGTGGGAACAGGCATTAACACCCCAAAAGATTATTCAGTTAATGTAGCCAAGCATATTGCCAAATTAACAGGCCTTCCTTTTATTACTGCTGAAAATAAATTTGAAGCATTGGCTGCGCACGACGCTATTGTGGAATCACATGGCGCTTTAAAAACAGTGGCAGTTAGTTTAATGAAAATTGCCAACGATCTGCGCATGTTGTCATCAGGACCACGTAGCGGTATTGGTGAAATTTTTATTCCAGACAATGAACCCGGTTCTTCTATTATGCCTGGTAAAGTAAACCCTACTCAATCAGAAGCCTTAACCATGATTGCTGCACAAGTAATGGGTAATGATGTGGCTATTAATATTGGTGGTTCTATGGGACATTTTGAATTGAATGTATTCAAGCCCCTAATGATTTATAATTTCTTACACAGTGCGCGATTAATAGGCGATGGTTGTGTAAGCTTTAATGAAAAATGCGCTGTAGGTTTAGCACCCATTGAAGCTAATATTAACAAACACGTTAATAATAGTTTAATGCTTGTCACTGCACTCAATACTAAGATTGGTTATTACAAAGCCGCTGAAATTGCACAGAAAGCACATAAAGAAGGTACGACCTTAAAAGAAATGGCGGTGAAATTAGGTTATGTAACCCCCGAAGAATTTGATGCTTGGGTGATTCCTAAAGACATGGTCGGTTTGTAATTAGAAGAGTTCATCTGTAATATTATGTTTCATCCTTCTCGGCTCGCCATGACGCTAAAATTCATAAATTCTAACTAAAAGTCAGAACTCGCACTTCGTGCTCAAACATGCTGACTTTTTGAACGTTAGAATTTACAAATTTCTTTACGCTATGTCTCGATGTTCAGGAGTGAAATACAATATTCACTGATGAACTTTTTAATTTAGATCTGTGCGAAAAAGAGAATTAATACTATTTCGAACGAACTTTGAGCGCAGCGATAGAGAGTGAGAAATAGGTATTTATTCTCTTGAAAGCGCAGGATGAAATATAATATTACAGATGAACCTTTCTTTTAAAAGCACAGCAATCAAATATGTTATACAATAATGAACTCTTAGAATACTCTTTCGCCGTTTAAATAGGTCTTCAATACTTTTACTTGCAGAATACTATCAGTAGCTACTTTCATTAAGTCTTTATCTAAAATAATAAAGTCGGCTTTCTTGCCTACTTCAATACTACCTACTTGCTTTTCCATTCGGTTGGCCTTCGCCGCCCAAATAGTCATACCTCGAATAGTTTGTTCACGCGTTAAAGCATTTTCCATTTGAAAACCCCCTGCAGGAAAACCTTTGCTGTCTTGTCTTGCCACGGCTGCTAAAAATGTTTTGAAAGGATTAATTTCTTCTACTGGAAAATCGGTTCCTAGGGGCAGCCAATTATTTTGTTCTAATAATTGTTTAAAGGCATAGCCTCCTTTAAGACGCTCCGCACCTAGTCTATCCCCTGCCCAATACATATCGCTAGTGGCATGTGTGGGTTGTACAGAAGGAATAATACTATTCTCTCCAAAATAATGAAAGTCTGCTGGGTTTAGTATTTGTGCATGCTCTATTCTCCATCTTTTATCATTCTTACCTTTTAAATATTTAGCATACACTTTTAAAATAGTTCTATTCGCACTATCTCCAATAGCATGGGTACACATTTGAAAATCGGTATTGATTAATTTAGCTGCTATAGAATCAAAATGCGCCGGACTACTTAATAAAAATCCACCCCAGCCTGGTTTATCTGAATAATGCGCTATCAATGCGGCACCCCTTGAACCAAGGGCTCCATCACCATACAATTTCACGCCTTTCACCGTTAATTTATCGGTTAGGTAACCACCACCTGTAAAATATTTAGAGGTATAAGTGCTAGGCTTATCACTTAACATCACATACAAACGCATTTTTAAGTCATTGCTTTTTTGCAAGGCATCTACATAATCAATATCCTCTGGGCTCAAGCCACAATCGGTAATAGTAGTTAAACCTGTTGCAAAACAATTTTGCTGCGCGGAAGTCAACCAATCTTTATAATCTGCTTTAGTGGCTTCAGGTATTTTCCTTTCTACCACACCTACTGCATTGTCAATTAATAAACCTGTTAATTTTCCGTTCTGCATCGTGAACTGACCTCCTTCAATAGTTTGTCCTGCTTTCACGCCTGCAAGTGCTAAAGCAAAATCATTGGCAATACTTGCATGTCCATCTACTCTTTCTAAAATAACAGGTCGGTCTGGAAATAAAATATTTAATTCCGCATTGGTAGGAAATTCTTTACCTGGAAAACGATTTTGATCCCAACCTCTTCCTCTGATCCATCCTTTACCAGGATGCTTTACAGCAAAGGCTTTCACTCTTTCAATAGCTTCTGCCCAACTAGGTACAAACATTAATCCAACTGCATACAGCGATTGTCCATAACCCAGAAAATGCGCATGCGCATCTATAAAGCCAGGATAAATAATGGCGTCATGTACATTCACTATTGAATCGGATTGGTACTCTTTTAAAATATCATCATTGGTGCCAATGGCTACTATTTTACCATCTTGTATAGCCATGGCCTCAGCCATTGTAAATTCATTATTGACGGTATAAATTTGTGCATGATGCACAATTAAATCCACTCTTTGGTTAATGCAAGAACTGCAAAATAATACGATAGCTATGGCAAATACATTACGCATGATAAACTGTTTAGAGAATAAAAATAACTAAAAAATGGGAAGAAAAAATAAATGATACTTGAGACTCAATTCAATAATCTTGTTCAATAGCTTAGTTCAATAGTTCACAAGGCTTAAGGCCGGTATGCTTTTTAAAAGCTGCAGAGAAATGTGAGATAGAAGAGTAGCCAAGTAGTGCTGAAACGTCCGTTACGCTTAGCGATTTTTCATACAACAAATACTTCGCGTGCTCCATTCTTTGTTGTTGGTAGAAATCAAATATAGTAGTGCCGTATACTTCTTTAAAGCCTTTTTTTAAGTAACATTCATTCATTGCTACTTTACGGCTCAGCTCTTTAATTGTAATAGGATCGCCAATATGTTGCAATAAAAATTCACGCGCTTGATAGATACTTTCCTTACCTCTATCGTCTGCTAAAAACTTACAAGTAAACACTACTTCTTTTTCATCGATGATACTTTCTAAGCTGTACACCAAGAGTTCATGAATTTTTGCATTCACAAAAATATTTTCCAAAGAACCGCTGTAACTATGATTCAATAAGGCATCTAGGGTATGTCGCTTCTTTACACTTAGCGAAAATGTTTTAGTAAAATTGTCGGTATGTTTAAAGGCTAGCAACTCATCTTTCTTATTATTTGTTTTTACATTATGCACAAACTGATGTAAAAAAGTAGCTGTAAAGTGAAAAGAAAAAACGTCCACTGTTCTCATCGGACCCATACAATCCGAAGTAGGCAATTGATTACAACCCCCACAAACCTTATTGTCACAGTATCTATTTCCAGAAATACAAAACCTTAATTCTAAGTAATTTTCCTTGGGCTTTTGGGCATTGTAATGGTACACAAACATGCCGGTATCATCTGCTCCCCAAGCCTCCTGCGCCATATACCTTTTAATTTGATATTGGGTAGACCCTGGAATAAGTTGCTCCTTGCTGTATAGCAAGGCCATCCCACTAAAAGTTGGGGCTGTATTGGCTTGCTTTAAGAGTTCTTGTACCTGTGTCATTTCTACAAAATTAAGGCATAAAGACTAAAGCAACTATTTAGCCCTTAAATCTGACCCAAAAATGACATAAAAAACAGCCTGTTTTTGGGCAAAAAAACTATGCACAAAAGGTCTAAAATGGGGATAACTAAATCGAGCTCAAAACAGGCTTTAAACCCTTAATTATCTTAAGTTTGTATGCATTTGAAATGCATCGAAAAACTAACCAATTTTATTACAATTATGTCCAACGATTTACAGTCAAACGAATCAGCAGAAAATAAGAATTATGGTGCCGACAGTATCCAGGTTTTAGAGGGCTTAGAAGCCGTTCGGAAAAGACCTGCCATGTACATTGGCGATGTAGGCTCTAAAGGGCTTCACCATCTTGTGTATGAGGTAGTCGATAACTCTATCGACGAGGCCTTAGCGGGTTATTGCACTCATATCGAAGTAGCCATTCATGAAGATAACTCTATCAGTGTGCAAGATAATGGTCGTGGTATTCCTACTGCCATGCATACCAAAGAGAAGCGTTCGGCCTTGGAAGTAGTTATGACTGTTTTACACGCGGGCGGTAAATTTGACAAAAACACCTACAAAGTTTCGGGTGGTTTGCACGGCGTAGGAGTAAGTTGCGTGAATGCACTTAGTAAAAAATTATTAGTAACGGTTGAAAGAGAAGGAAAAAGATTTGAACAAGAATATGCCATCGGCGCCCCTCAATATGCTGTAAGAGAAATTGGTACCAGTGAAAAAACAGGAACTCGTGTGCACTTCTGGCCTGATTTAACCATCTTCCAAGAGTCGGTGTATAAAAGAGAAATTTTAGAAAGTCGTTTACGCGAATTGTCTTATTTGAATAAAAGAATTAATATCAACATTACCGATTTAAGAGAGAAAGACGATACAGGAAATTTTTATACCAAGAATTTTTATAGCGAAGGTGGTATTGTGGAGTTTGTACAAATGTTAGATAAGAATGGAAATAGAAATCCCATTATCTCTCAACCCTTATATGTAGAAGGTTTAGACGAGGCTTCGAATGTAATGGTAGAAGTAGCCTTAACCTACAACGACGATTTTAAAGAAAATATTTTCTCTTACGTAAACAATATCAATACCATTGAAGGTGGTACGCACGTTACGGGTTTTAGAACAGCGCTTACACGTGTGTTCAAAAGCTATGGTGATAAAGAAGGTTTATTTGAAAGAGCAAAAGTCACTGTTGAAGGAGATGATTTTAGAGAAGGTTTGAGTGCTATTATTTCTGTTAAAGTGCCAGAACCACAATTCGAAGGTCAAACAAAAACTAAATTAGGTAATAGTGAAGTGAGTGGTGTAGTGCAAACTACCGTTTCTCGCGCATTAGAAGCTTATTTAGAAGAGAACCCGAAAGAAGCTAAGTATGTAATCTCAAAAATTGTTTTAGCAGCCCAAGCGCGTGTAGCAGCAAAAAAAGCGCGCGATATGGTACAACGAAAATCTGTACTTACGGGTGGTGGCTTACCTGGTAAATTGGCCGACTGTTCTGATAGAGATCCTGAAAGATGCGAATTGTATTTAGTCGAAGGAGATTCTGCAGGTGGAACAGCAAAGCAAGGTCGTGATCGTGGCTACCAAGCTATTTTACCATTACGTGGTAAAATCTTGAACGTAGAAAAAGCAATGGAACATAAAATTTATGAGAATGAGGAAATTCGAAATATGTATACAGCCCTTGGTGTAACAGTGGGCACACCCGAAGATCCTAAAGCCTTAAATATTGTCAAGCTTCGCTATCATAAATTAATTATTATGACCGATGCCGATGTGGATGGATCTCACATCGCAACACTTATTCTTACTTTCATTTTTAGATACATGACTGAACTTGTGCAAAACGGATACGTCTATATTGCGCAACCTCCTTTATACTTAGTAAAAAGAGGTAAAGAACAAGAATATGCCTATAGCGAAGAACAAAGAAAGGCCTTAGTTATAAAATTAGGTGGCGGCAAAGAAGACGCAGTAACTATTCAACGTTACAAAGGTTTGGGAGAAATGAATGCAGATCAATTATGGGAAACCACCATGGATCCAGCGCGTAGAACCCTAAAACAAGTAACCATCGAGAGCGCTGCAGAGGCCGATCGTATCTTTAGCATGCTCATGGGCGACGATGTAGCGCCTAGAAGGGAATTCATTGAGACACATGCCAAATACGCTAAAATTGACGCATAAACCCTTGATTTAATACGTTTTTTGGCCATTTTAACAAAAAACCAAGCCTTTCTGTAAATGAATCCCAATAAATAACCTACTTTCAATTAGAAATATTCACTTTAAAATTTATACAAAATGGACACTTCAAAAATGATTAAAGCGTATTGCTTAAAAACAAAAGAAAAAAATGTACCCATGCATGACGCTGTCATCACAAAAACTTCTAGAGGCGGTTATATGGCAGGTGGCAATGATGGTAAAGGAAATAAAATGGCTGCCATTTTAAGCGAAACAAATGCCCTTAAGGCTATCGCTGATGGTGTTGCTAAAAAAGGATTCTAGTAAACTTGGTTTAAAAGAATCTGAGTAAAATTTCACTCAAATTATCGCATTCAAAGCCCTTTCGTTTATTCGAGAGGGCTTTTTTGTTGGCTAAAGAATTGAAATAAATTTAAACCTGTGCTGGGAAAACTCCTATATGTATTTTTTCTAAGAGTGAAAAGCACTGCTGCATTGACTTTACCTCTTTAATAATTAGAATAAAGCTTCTACCCACTTGTTTGAAATGCGCTTTATTCATGTTCTTTTGTGCATAGTCTAGTAACTGCTTAAAGGTTTCAGATTCAAAATAGGGTGAATCAGGCCTATTGATAAAAAAGCATCTTAAGGTTTCATCTTTTAGAGTCATTTTTTCAAAGCCTAATGAAATGGCAATACGTCTGCAACGAATAGTCATAAATAAATCATGTACTGCATTAGGTAGGGGACCAAAACGATCCACTAACTCTGTTTGCATAAGAGCTAGCTCCTCATCATTTTCAGATTGATCCATTCTGGTGTACAAGGATAAACGCTCTCCAATATTTTCTACATAGCTATCTGGAATCATAATTTCCAAATCGGTATCAATGGTACAATCCTGTACAAAATCGTCTTGCTTACTAATTTCTTCTTCAAATAAATCTTTAAAGTCGGACCTTTTTAATTCACGCACCGCTTCCGCCAATATTTTTTGGTACATTTCAAAACCAATTTCAGCCATGAATCCACTTTGTTCTCCCCCTAATAAATTACCAGCCCCACGAATATCTAAATCACGCATCGCTATCTGAAACCCGCTACCCAACTCACTAAACTGCTCAAGCGTTTGTAATCTTTTTCTAGAATCATCAGGTAGGGTGCTCATGGGTGGTGCCAATAAATAACAAAAGGCTTTTTTATTACTACGCCCCACCCTTCCTCTTAATTGATGCAAGTCACTTAAGCCAAACTGATGTGCATTGTTTATAATAATGGTATTCACATTGGGAATATCTACCCCACTTTCTACAATATTGGTACAAACTAATACATCATATCTTCTTTCAATAAAGTCTAATATTTTTTCTTCTAGCTGATGTCCTTCTAATTGTCCATGCGCATAACCAATGCTAATATCTGGGCAAAGTTTTTGAATCATCTCACACATTTCTGCCAAGCCTTGCACTCTGTTATGAATAAAAAATACTTGTCCTCCTCTTTCTGTTTCAAAGTAGATAGACTCTCTTATAATATCTTCATGAAAAACTTGCACTTCTGTATGAATGGGTTGTCTATTGGCAGGGGCTGTATTAATAATACTTAAATCGCGGGCGCCCATTAAACTAAAATGCAAGGTTCTAGGAATAGGTGTAGCTGTCAAGGTTAAACAATCTACGTTCGTTCTTAAGGTTTTTAATTTTTCTTTATGGCCCACCCCAAATTTTTGCTCTTCGTCAATCACCATCAATCCTAAATCTTTGAATTGCACATCCTTGCCAAGTATACCGTGGGTGCCCACTAAAATATCAATTTTCCCTTCTTTCAATTTTTCAATGGTCTCTTTCTTTTGTGCCGATGATTTAAAACGGTTCAAGTAATCAATGGTGACAGGAAAATCTTTTAAACGATCTGCAAAGGTTTTAAAATGCTGGAAAGCCAAGATGGTGGTAGGTACTAAAACGGCTACTTGTTTACCGTCGATAGCTGCTTTGAAAGCAGCTCTCACAGCCACTTCTGTCTTACCAAAACCTACATCTCCACAAACCAGCCTGTCCATAGGGGCAGGAGCTTCCATGTCTTTTTTCACATCTGCAATAGCCTTAGCTTGGTCAATCGTTTCTTCATAAATAAAGGAGGCTTCCAATTCATGTATCATATAATTGTCCAAAGAAAAAGCAAAACCTACCTGCGCTTTTCTTTGTGCGTACAATTTTATTAAATCAAAAGCAATCAATTTAACTTTCGCCTTTGTTTTATCTTTTAATTTTACCCAAGCGTCCGAGCCTAATTTATTCACCTTCGGTGGTGTGCCTTCCTTACCTGTATATTTAGATATCTTATGTAAGGAATTAATATTCACATATAAAATATCGCTATCCTTATAAATAATTCTCACCGCTTCTTGCACTTGTCCATTGACATCTATTTTTTGGAGCCCACTGTACACGCCTACGCCATGATCAATATGAGTAACATAATCTCCTGGTTGCAAGTCTCGTAAGGTTCTTAAAGTAATGGCCTTACTTTTACTATAGGCTTGTTTTACTTTGTATTTATGATAGCGTTGAAAAATTTGGTGGTCGGTATAACAAACTAATTTATGGTCATGGTCTATAAAGCCTTCATGAATATTTTTGACAATGGGCGTAAACTTTATTTCCGTTTTTAAGTCGGTAAAAATTGCATGTAAACGCTCTAATTGCTTGGCTTGTTCTGCAAAAATGAATAAATGATACCCTTTCTTTTCAAAACCTTGCAAGTTTTCAATTAATAATTGAAACTGTCTATTAAAAGAAGGTTGCACCTGGGTACTAAAAACCAATTTGTCTTTCGAGAGCTGAGATTGAAAACCCCATTCCAATATATTTTTAGAAGCTAGCTGTAATATAGTAGCAGCAACAGTTTCAAAGTCTTCCATATGACTTTCTCTTTTATGAGGGTCATTTTCATCAATACTATTTACTTTTCCATGGTGTTCAATAAAATCGCCCAAGGCCTCATATTGGTCAGTACCTTTTTGTGCAATGATATTCCAGTCTCTTAACCAAATCAAAGTATCTTTTGCTAAAAATTCTAATAAAGGAATTTTAATTTTATCTTCAAATTGCGTAGTCACATTGGGAATAATATTTACTTGCAATAATTTACGCTCACTTAATTGAGTAGCCGGATCAAATACTCTAATACTATCCACTTCTTCTCCAAACAATTCTACCCGGTAAGGTTTTTCATTGCCAAAAGAATAAATATCAAATATACCCCCCCGTAATGCAAACTGTCCTGGCTCGTAAACAAAATCGGTGCGATCAAAACCATAGTCTACTAATTGCTGCATGAGTCCGTTTAAATCTAAGCTATCATAGGTTTTTATTTGAATAATGTTTTGCTGCAAAGTATTGCGCATAATTACTTTTTCAAATAAAGCTTCGGGGTAAGTGACTAAAATTTTCTTATTACCACCCATGGATATTTTTGTCAAGGCTTCTGTTCGAAGCATTACATGTGAGGGATTTAATAAACTAAAATTATGAGGCGTTTTATAAGAGGAAGGGAAATAAAACAAATCCATGGCCCCTGTCACACTTTCTATAGAATTAAAAAAATAAGCGGCTTCTTCTGCATCATTTAAAACCACCAGATGATTTAGCTGATTGGTTTTAGTATGCGTAAAAATAGTTTGTAAAACAAAGGCTGCGGAGGACCCTTGTAAGTTTTGTAAAAAGATTTGAAAGGGCTTTTGCTGCTGCTGGGACATAGCTATGTTGTCCGCCAAATTATTTAGGAGGGGGGAATTTTCAAAAGGCTCAAACAGAGATTGCTCATTCATAGATCGCCCTGCAAAGATACATGCAGTTTTTAGAAATAGACTCAAGGATTAGAAGAGATTTTGCCCTTAAAGTTAAACAGGATCCTTAGTGATGATTAACAGCCTTTTCAAGTCAAATAAATAGGCCTAGACTTAAACTTCTTTCTATATAATTTATCTTTTATTTTTGACCTGTAATAATAAAATTATGCAGAATTCATTGTAATTTTATAGCATTCTATAGCCATAATAATTCTAGCCCCTTTGTATGAAGCATTTTCTATTATTTAGTTTTTTATTTTCAATTAGCTTAGTCAGTCATACACAAAATGAAACGCAAAAACTGGTTTTATTAAACAGTGCTAAATACTTTGAAATAAAATCAAGAGCCAATTATACGGAGGCCATTATTAAGGCAAAAGAAAATGGATGGCCTATTCGCTACACCAATAAGAATAATGCGACTGTCAATTTAATTGGAATTGATGTATTTGGTCAACCTAAATACCTAACTACTTTTGCAGATCCTATACAAGCCATAACAGTGAATACAAATAAAGTATGGCCCGGCGGTGGTTTAGGATTTAATTTAACGGGTGCAAGTGATATCATGACCAATAAAATTGGTATTTGGGATGAAGGAGTTCCGCGTCCAACCCATGTGGAGTTCAATGGGAAAGTCGTCGAAAAAGACAACGCCACTAAAAATGTAGACCACAGTACACATGTAGCGGGTATTATGTTTAGCAAGGGCGTAAATGCACTTGCAAAAGGAATGGCCTATGGTGTCAAAGGGGCTTATTCCTATGATTGGTTTGATGATGAATCAGAAATGGCAGCAGCTGCAGCGAATGGCTTACTAGTATCTAATCATTCTTATGGAAATATTGCAGGTTGGGATTACAATAGCGATTCATCAAGATGGGAATACAATGGAAAATGGAATGAAAAAGAAGATTATAAATTCGGCTATTATGATGATGGCGCACAAGCCAATGATTCTATTGCTTATAATGCACCTAATTATTTAATTGTAAAGTCGGCAGGTAATGCACGTTCAACAACTGGACCTAAAGTGGGCGAAGCTTATTGGAGAAGGGATGAGAAAGGAAAATGGTATAATGCAGGAAACAGACCCGATAGTTTAAGTAGTAATAATTCTTACGAGACACTTCCAATGGATGTGAATGCAAAAAATATTTTAACAGTAGGGGCTGTCGCAGCCATTGCCTCCGGGTATGCTAAAAAAGAAGATGCCATCATGACAAGTTTTAGTAGCTGGGGGCCCACAGATGATGGTCGTATTAAACCTGATATTGTAACAGATGGACTATCAGTTTATTCAGCCATTGCTATCACCGACTCCACCTATGGCTATTCCAGTGGTACTTCTATGGCCTCTCCAGGCGCCGCTGGTTCCTTATTTTTATTACAAGAATTAAGTCAGCAAATTGTGCCCAATAAATTTATGCGCTCTGCCACCATTAAAGGCTTAGCTATTCATACTGCCAATGAAGCTGGTTTATTCCCAGGCCCTGATTATAAATTTGGATGGGGCTTACTTAATATTGGTGAAGCAGCTACTGTATTAAGCAGTGCACTTACCAATAATAATAGTAGTTCAAGTGTAGATTTAGTCTATGAAAATGTTTTACAAAATAAAGCTTCTTATTCGGTGAGCGTTACTGCTTCTGGTAATAAGCCTTTGAAGGCAACACTTTCTTGGACCGATATCAAAGGAGATATAGAAACTTCTTTAAACGATACTACTCATCGTTTAGTGAACGATTTAGATTTAAAAATTACAAAGGATAGTATTACTTATTACCCTTGGAAATTAAATCCAAAAATTCCCGACAATCCCGCTTCAAGAGAAATTAATTGGGTGGATAATGTTGAAAAAGTAGAAATTGATTCCACCTTAGTGGGTACGAGTTATACTATCACTGTGAATCATAAAAATAATTTAGTAAGGGGGCAACAAGCTTACTCTTTAATAGTGAGTGGTGCAGGAGGAACAGCTTATTGTACTTCAAGCGCGACCTCTGCAGCGGGCACAAGAATGGATTCTGTTTCCCTTGCTAATAATATATTTGCCAACACAAGTACTAAACAATATATCGATAATAGTAATATTATTATTAATGCAGAACCTAATGGCAGTTTACCTATTAGTATTAAGCTAGGTAGTACAGACGGCTCCGATAATACAAGATTTCTAAAAGTATTTATTGATTATAATAACAATGGCATTTTTGAGGATACAGAAAACGTGCTTACCAGCGCTGCATTAAAGAACGGAACTTTTACAGGTGTGACTAATTTTCCTGCAAACTTGGTAATAGGTAAAATTACCAAACTTAGAATAGTGGTAACAGAAACCGATGCAAGCGCTAATGTAAAAGCTTGTGGTAATTATACAATGGGTGAAACACAGGACTATACTTTAAAAATTATCAACCCCTCTAATGATTTACAAGTTGCAGAAATTGTAAACCCTATTGCTGGTTTAGCAAAAAGAGATAACCAATATATTACTGCTAAAATTGTTAACCTGGGATCGACTGCACAAACAAATTTACCGCTTAGTTTAGTGGTAAAAAAAGGAAGCAGTACTGTTTTATCTATCAACGAAATTTTTACAGGCAGACTAAATGGTCAAGAAAGTATGAACTATACTTTCCAAAAACCCATTAATATTGAAGCGAACCAAACTTATACATTCACGGCAACTGTTAATCTAGCCAGCGATCAACAAAAAGGAAATAATAGCATAAGCGCTACTATTGTCAGCGCTGCTGAAACTGCTGCTCCTATGGCAACAGCCACGAATTGTAATGGCTCATTAACCTTAACCGTTAATTCCCCAAGCGCTACTGCAAATTATGTTTGGTATGATACTGCAAATTTACAAAACCCCATCGCAGTGGGTGCCAGCCCAAGTGGTAACACTAGTACTAAAAATAAATTATATGTTACACAGGGCTATCAGTCAATTGTAGGACCTTTAACCAACACAACTTTAGGTAGTGGTGGCGGTTACAATAGTTTTTCTGGAAATTTTGTAAAAATAAATACAACAGGGCCACTCAATATTGAAACTGTAAAATTATATACTGGCTACCCTGGAAAAGTAGATTTTATATTAGCCACTTTTAGTTCTTTTTCAGCCGATGGAACTACCTACTCTTACTTCCCATTGCAAACTGCTTCTTTAAATGTCCCAGCAAGTAGTCCTTCACCCATCGCAGCTTCTACTTCTGCTGGCACACCCATTGTAGAAGGTGATACAGGAAGAATTTATGCATTAAATTTAAAAATTGCACAAGCAGGCGATTATATCATTATAATCAAATGCGATAGTGCTACTGTTTTTAGAAATAATGGTTTAAAGGACCCTACTTATCCCATTGGACCTAACAAAATATTTAGCTATACAGGTAATAGTGTTCAAACAGCCTCTGGAAATTATCAAAATTATTTCTACTTTTTCTACAATACTCAAATTAAAACAAGCGATGCCCTAAGTGCTGCTACAGAAGTAACAGTAAAAACTTCTGAGAAACCCAGCTTCCTATTTACAGATACTACTTTAAAGGCTTCTAGCGCTGCTACTTATCAATGGTATTTGAACGATGAAACTATTGTGGGTGCTACCAATCAAAATTATCGACCTACTACAAATGGTATGTATAAAGTAGCTACTAAATTAGCTGCCTGTACTTCTGTATCAGATAGTAGATTAATTATGGTCACGGCTATTGAAGAAGCCCAAGCCAAAGAAATTAGTTTAAGAATTAGTTCAGATGATCATATTGAGAACATGATTAAAGGAAGTAGCTTTTATGTCCAATTTAGTAATATTCAAACGGAAGGTATTTCACTCGATATTATGAACTCAATGGGTAACAATGTATTTCATAAAGAAAATTTAATCAACCAAAGAAGTCCGCAACACATAAATATAAATAACTTTGCAACCGGGGTTTACTTTGTAAAAATTTATGCCAACAAAAAAGTATATATTCAACGAGTATTCATTACCAATAATTAAAATTAACTAATATGGCACTAGAGTGGATGGAAGCAGTTCTCACTAAGATTGAGAATGAAACACCCAATACGAAAAGGTTTTACTTTGAAATTCCAAGTTTGGAAAAATTTGATTTTATACCAGGGCAGTTTGTAACATTAGACTTACCTATACATGAGCAAAAAAATAAACGCTGGAGAAGTTATTCCATTGCCTCCGCACCTAATGGTACCAATACTTTCGAACTTATTATTGTTTTACTAGAAACCGGTTTAGGTACACCCTATTTATTTAACGAAGCTAAAGTAGGCACCAAAGTAACTTTAAGAGGGGCTCAAGGTGTATTTACACTTCCTAAGAATTTCGAACACGATGTTTATTTTATTTGCACCGGTACGGGTGTCGCACCTTTCAGATCAATGATACGATATATACATGAGCATAAAATTGCACACAATAATATTCACCTCATATTTGGTTGTCGTAAATTTGAAGATGGTTTATATATTGATGAATTAAAAGAAATTGAAAGCAAAGAACCCGGCTTTCATTTTCACCCATGCTATTCTAGAGAAGCAGAAGTGCCCACTGGCGCCCATAAAGGATATGTACATCCCGTGTACCAAGAATTATTGAAAGAAAATAAAGAGACTGCTCATGTTTGGTTATGCGGTTGGAAAGCCATGATTGATGATGCGCGAAAAAATATGACCGAGCTTGGGCTTGATAAAAAGCAAGTGCATTTTGAATCGTTTGGTTAGTTAATATGCGCTAATACCAATTCTTTTATTTTGCTCAAAGCAATACGTTCTTGCAGCATACTATCGCGGTAGCGAATTGTAGCGGTACCATCTTCTTTAGTTTGATGATCGATGGTGACGCAAAATGGCGTTCCAATAGCATCTTGACGACGGTATCTTTTTCCAATCGCATCCTTCTCTTCATAAAAACAATGAAAAGATTTTTTACAATCGTCCATTAACTCTTTAGCGAGTTCTGGTAAGCCATCTTTTTTAGTCAAAGGAAGTATGGCTAATTTATTAGGTGCTAATTTGGCTGGTAAATGAAGTACCACTCTTGAATCAGTACTACCATCTTCTTTATTGATTGTTTCCTCTTCGTAGGAATTGGCTAATATCAATAAGAACATTCTATCTAAACCAATTGATGTCTCTATCACAAATGGCACATAGTGCTGATTAATCTCCGTATCAAAATACTGCATCTTTTTTTTACTAAACTCCTGATGACGGGTTAAATCAAAATCGGTACGAGAATGAATTCCTTCTACTTCTTTAAATCCAAAGGGGAATT
>JBBAJX010000023.1:0-35147 GCA_040403885.1 Sediminibacterium sp.
TAAACAACGAAACGCTCTACAACCAAAAGTCTACATTGGTTTGACGACGGACACTACAGATCCTAGTTTTTAATGACCTTAAAATTATAAATGAATATGACTAACACTTTTAAAAGGACTACCGAAGAGTCTTCTCTTTATAATAATATTGAAAATTTATCTACTAGTGAGATATTGACCAATATTAATAAAGAAGATCATAAGGTGGCCTATGAAGTTGAAAAAGTGATTCAACCTATTCAATTATTAGTAGATGCAGTAACTGAAAAGCTAAGAAATGGAGGAAGATTATTTTATTTAGGCGCTGGAACTAGTGGCCGACTTGGACTAGTAGATGCGAGTGAATGTCCCCCTACTTTTGGCGTACCCAGTGACTTAGTAATAGGTGTGATTGCTGGCGGACATCAAGCAATGTTTCAAGCAGTGGAAAATGCCGAAGATGATTTCGAACAAGGTTGGTTAGATCTACAAGTTTATAAAATATCTCATTTAGATATAGTGGTGGGTATCGCAGCTAGCGGTACCACACCCTATGTCATAGGTGGATTAAGAAAATGTAGAGCTGCCGGTATTACCACTGGAAGTATTAGTTGTAATAAAAATTGTCCTGTTTCTAAAGAAGCCGACTTCCCTATTGAGGTAGTGGTAGGTCCAGAATTTATTACTGGAAGTACAAGAATGAAAAGCGGAACCGCACAAAAAATGGTTTTGAACATGCTTTCTACTTCTGTAATGATTAAGCTTGGAAGAATTAAAGGCAATAAAATGGTGAATATGCAACTAACCAATCAAAAGCTCTTCGAAAGAGGGGTGAAAATGATAATGGAAGAAATTGAAACATGTGATCAACAAAAAGCCACTGACCTATTAACTAAATATGGTTCTGTAAAAAAATCCATTGAAATGGCGAATGCTTAAAATAATTTAGACTGGTCGAATAGTATAAATTGGTGTTTAAAAACATCATAAAAAAGGCCTGCAGTTTTTATGCTCACTATTTTTGTATATCAGAAATTTTGTTTATGAAAATTTATGCCTATTACAAATTATTGAGGCAGACTAATCTTACCAAAGCTAGTTGCTATTTTAGTAGCCTTCCCACCCGCAAGCATTGGTGTTCCTGCCACTGTTTCATTGGCTAATAAAGCAAATAAAATGGCTTCTTTAGCATCGGGCTGAATACCAATAGCATCAGAACTTTGTATAGAGGCTTTAGGAAGCAAAGATTTTAAATGCTCTATCACATATAAATTATGTATTCCTCCCCCGCTTGCATAAATAGTATACTCATCGGTACTTGGCACCATTCTATTGACAGCATCTACAATGGTTTCTGCAGTGAATCTATTCAGCGTTGCCATTATATCTTCAGGTGAAATAGTCGCATTACTTGATGCCAATTGCGCTTCTTCGATAAAGCTTAGATTAAAAAGTTCAGGTCCAATTGTTTTAGGAAAACTTAATGCAAAAAAAGAGTTTTCTTTCATGGCCTTTAATAAATCATTATTCACCACTCCTTTTTTTGCCATCTCCCCATCTTTATCATAGGCTTTATTAAAATGTACTCTCATAAAAGTATCCATGAGTGTATTCCCTGGGCCTGTATCGGTGGAGAATACTTGATTAAATTCACCATTGGCTGGTAAATAAGTAAAATTAGCAATGCCACCTATATTTAATAGCAGTCTGTTCTGTTTTGGATGCGTGGCAATTAAGTAGTCTCCGTAGACTGCTAAAGGTGCGCCTTCTCCTCCTGCAGCTATATGTTTTTGTCTAAAATCGCTAATGGTAATAATGCCAGTATGCACGGCTAGATGATCGCCGTCTCCAATTTGTAAAGTAGCTGGTCCAAATGCATCTAAAGGATGTAAAGATTTTGGTGCATGATAAATAGTTTGGCCATGACTAGCTATTAAATCAATGGATGAAGAATTTATTCCCCAGGTGGCCAAGGTATCATTAATCATCTTCGCATTCTCTAAAGCTATCCAAGGGTTTAATAAAGTTAGTTTCTCTAATGATACAGATTGTTTTGAAAAAACAGATAGAATCTCTTGTTTCATAGATTCTGTATAGGGAACGGTTATAAATTTCAACAAAGAAAAATGGGTGTTTTTCCCAGAACCCTTCATCTCACACAGTGCAATATCTAGACCATCCATGGAAGTGCCACTCATTAAACCCAGTATTTTTCTACTAGGTTTTTGAGCTATTTCATATAGTTTCTGAATACTGGGATGCATATATCAAAGATACGAAATGGGCTTTAAATGCTACCAATTAACAGCAATCTGCCAATTTTCCACACCCTTCTAAAAGCCTTCAAATTCAATGTCTTATAGTGTAACTTCACCTACAATAAATAATGATTATGCTTAAAGTGGGTGTGTTTGGAGTGGGGCATTTGGGGAAATACCATTTGAATAACTGGAAAGAAATTCCTGAGGTAAGTATAGTGGGGTTTTTTGATCCCAATAATGATAACGCCAAAGAAGTAGAGAAAACCTATGGCTTAAAAAGGTTCATGGACGAAGAAGCCTTAATTGCTGCCTGTGATATCATTGACATTGTTACTCCTACCCAACATCATTTTCCTGTTTGTGAAATGGCCATTAAAATGGGCAAAAATGTTTTTGTAGAAAAACCCATGGCCAATACCATTGAAGAAGGTAAGGCTATTGTGAATATGGTGAAAGAAGCCAATGTGAAATTACAAGTAGGTCATGTAGAAAGGTTCAACCCCGCTTATACAGCTTTAAAAAATGCATCACTGAACCCTTTGTTTATTGAAGTACACCGTTTAGCGCAGTTTAACCCTAGGGGTACAGAAGTAAGTGTCATTTTTGATTTAATGATTCACGATATTGATATTATTTTAAGTATTGTAAAAAGTGATATCAAAAATATTTCTGCAAGTGGTGTGGCAGTGCTTACCGATACACCCGATATTGCCAACGTAAGAATAGAATTTAATAATGGCTGCGTGGCTAATTTAACAAGTAGTAGAATTAGTATGAAAAAAATGCGCAAAATAAGATTATTCCAAAAAGACGCTTATATAGGCATTGACTTTTTAGAAAAAAATACTGAAATTATTAAATTAAAAAAGCCGGAGGATCCTGAAACCTTTTCTTTTGATATTGAAACGCATCAGGGTACTAAAACTATTTCTATAGAGAACCCAGTGATTGAAGATGGGAATGCTATTAAAGCTGAGTTAAGTAGTTTTGTGCATTCTATCATTCATAATGAAACCCCAGTGGTAAGTGAGATAGATGGTTTTTTAGCTATGGAAGTAGCGCATCAAATTTTAGAGAAAATTAGCAAAAGCAGTCCAACGCTGAAGGATAGCACTGAGGCAAATGAACCCATGCCGCTCGAAGATTAATAATATTTTTAAACCTAACTAAGAAAAACGCTTGGTTAAAATATAATTCGCAATAGCCATATCCAAGGGCCTAGTAATTTTAATATTCTCAAATTCCCCTTCTACTAAAAATATAGGTACTCCACTTGCCTCCACTACATTGGCTTCATCGGTAAAAGAAGTATTATAATTTTGCTCAAAGGCTTTTAATAATATTTCAGACTGAAAAGTTTGAGGGGTTTGAATAAGCATGACATCCTCTCTATTAATTAAATGATGTTTCTCCCCTTCCATGAGACGAATGGTATCGGTGGCAGATACTGCAGGAATCGCAGAACCTTTTTCTACCGCTTGCTGATAACATCTTTGCACCAAGGCCGGCGTAAGTAAACACCTTACAGCATCGTGCACAAATACAATGGAACTAGCCACTACTTTTGAAAGCCCGTTTTTCACAGACTGAAAACGAGTTTCCCCTCCTACTACAAAATGAAAAGTATTTTCAAACTTATTTTTTTCAATTATTTTTTTTCCTTCATTAATATACACTTCAGGAAGTACAATCACTAATTCAATATCAGAAAAAGCGGCTACAAATTGGTCAATGGTATGTAATAATATAGCCTTATGCTCAATTTCTAAAAATTGTTTAGGGACCACAGAGCCCATTCTCTGACCTGTTCCGCCTGCAACTATAATGGCTATTTTTTTGGAATACATACTGTATCTTAATCTAAATTTTACGCTTCTTAATTATACTTCTTATTTCTTCTTTTTATTTCTTCTTTTTATTTCTTCTTTTTATTTAGCTAATAACTTAATAGCCTCTGCTTCTAGGTCTTTTTTATTAATGGGTGCAGTACCTACTAGTTCACAAACCATACCTCCTGCAATATTAGAAATCTCAGCAGCTAAGCTCATATTTTTAGTAGCAGCGTATACTAAACTTGCTACTGCGATCACTGTGTCTCCAGCACCACTTACATCGGCAATAGTACGAATATGGGTAGGAATTAATGCATGCTTACTAGCAGTTTCATAATATACCCCATGTTCAGACAAAGTAATAAATGAAATTTCATGCCCTAAACTTTTTTGCAAAGTCTTGTGCACTTCCTGCATATTTTTTTCATCCACAGTATCAATAGAAATTTTTAAACCTTCTTTTACCTCTTTTAAATTGGGTTTAAATAGGGTGCAACCTTTATAGGCTAAAAAGTTTTTTTGTTTTGGATCAACTGCAGTAGCAATACCCTGGGTCTTACAATAATCAATGATACTAGTAATAACTCTTTCAGTTAACACACCCTTATTATAGTCTTCTAAAATAATTAAAGCAGGTTTTTCTTTATTGACATACTCAATAAAATTAGCCAAGAGTTGGTCTTCTTCTTTGGTATTGATATCGTTGGTATCTTCGTGGTCTAAGCGCATCATTTGTTGATTACGCCCCATAACCCTTACTTTGTTGGTAGTGACACGCGTATCTGTAGCAATAATATAGTTAGTGTTAATGCCTTGCTTTTTTAATAATTGTTGCAGGTCGGCTCCTTCTGTGTCCTTGCCAATAACTGCAAATAAAGTAGTAGGTGCTCCTAAAGAGCAAAGGTTTAAAGCTACATTGGCAGCTCCTCCCACTCTTATTTCTTTTCTTTGAAGTGATACAATAGGAACGGGTGCTTCTGGTGAAATACGGTCTACAAAGCCCCACCAATAGGTATCGAGTATAATATCTCCTACCACCCCAATTTTGGTGCTAGATAAACTATTAAATAACTGCTGTATTTCTTTTGCTTCCATGACTATTAAGCCGCTTTTTTATTACGTAATGCTATATAATACAAAGGTATGCCCATAAGTGTAATTACCAAGCCCCATAATGAATAGAACGGCTTCGTATAAACAAGGCCTATACAGAATATCGTAGCCATTACAATGTAAATAGCAGGTAAAACGGGATAGCCAAAGGCTTTATAAGGTCGGTGTAAATTCGGTTCTTTTTTTCTTAATATAAAAATGCCAATAATGGTAAGTACATAAAATATAACTACAATAAAAGAAACCATGGTTAATAAGTCCCCATACTTTCCACTTAAACATAATAAGCTTGCCACTAAGGCTTGTATCCATAAACCATAAGCAGGTACTTCGTTTTTATTTAAGGTGCCAGCTTTCTTAAAGAATAAACCATCCTTTGCCATAGTATAATAAACTCTTGAACCAGCAAGAATTAAACCGTTATTACATCCGAAAGTAGATATCATAATCATAACGGCAATGACAATGGTACCCACATTTCCTAAAACAGCATTAGCAGCTGTAATAGCTACTCTATCGTTTTCAGCAAAGGCCATATCGTTTAATGGAAGCACATATAAGTACATCAAATTAGCACTAATATAAATTAAGGTAACAATACTTGTACCTAAAAATAAACTCAAACCAATATTGCGTTGTGGATTTTTAATTTCACCTGCAATAAAAGTAACATTATTCCAAGAGTCGCTACTAAAAATAGAACCCACCATCGCAGCCGACATTAGACCAATTAAGGCAGTACCTCCAACAGGTATCCAGCTATTGGTAACGGTACCGTCTAAGGCAGTGGTAGCAATATTTTGTTTGGCAGCAAAAGCATTGGTCCAATTAATATCCCAATAATTATTCTTGGCAAATAAAAACCCCACAATGATTAATCCAAATAAAGAAATGAGCTTGGTAAAAGTAAAAGTGTTTTGTATGATTTTACCTTCCTTTACCCCTCTTGTATTGGTATAGGTTAAAAATAGTATTAAACAAATGGCTAGTATTTGTGCTGCTGATATTTTAATAAACCCTAAATCGGCTATAATATTACTCTCTCCTACTGAAGGTATTAGATAAGCGGTAAACTTACTAAAGGCCACGGACACAGCCGCGATGGTAGCAGTTTGTATTACAGAGAAGAAACTCCATCCAAATAAAAAGGCGACTAGTGGGTTATAGGCTTTTTGCAAATAAACATACTGCCCTCCTGCTTTTGGATACATAGCACTTAGCTCACCATAACTTACTGCCGCTGTTATAGTCATAAAACCAGTAATTAACCAGGCGGTAATTAACCAACCCGCAGAACCCACATATCTTGTTATTTCACTACTTACAATGAATATACCAGAACCAATCATACCCCCAGCTACAATCATAGTAGCATCTAAGGCACCTAGCCTTGGTTTAAATTCAGATGTTTCAGCTGTATTAGTTGTTGACATAGTTGTATGGTTATTAGTTGTATAGTTATTAGTTCTAGCGTTATTAGTTTAGCGTTATTAGTTCTAGCGTTCTTAGTTTAGTGTTATTAGAGTAATTAAAAAATCCTTCCCGAGGTTCTGGGGAAGGATTTAAGTTAAGTTATTTTTTTGAAATATGTTCCGAATTTAGCCCCTTTATAATATCGGATGTGATATCGTAAGCCGTGTCTTTGTAATACATTAAATCGGCATTGCTTGAAAATATATAGGCAAACTCTTTATTCTTATTATACTTTTCTAAAAAAGATTCAATCTTCTTTTTCACTTCTTGTAAACGCTTAAAACTTTCTTCCTGTAATTCTTGTGATAATTGTTGTTCTTTATTGGTATAATTTTTCTCTAAGGCTGCCAACTCTTGTTGACGACTTCCAATTTCTGCCTGAGATAAACTACGACCATTTTTTTGTAAGTCTTGATACTTGGCAGCAAAAGCATTTTTTAGTGCTGTTAACTCTTTTGCATTTTCCATATCCTTTACTTGTAAAGAAGATTTTACTTCTTTAAAGAATTCATAACTATTTTGAATAGAGTCAATTTCAAAATAAGCGACCTTGGTACCAGCAGCCCCTGCAGCAGAAGCTTTAATAGGTGTAGTTCCACTCGTAAAATGTAGGATATATAGAATAAGCACCGCTACAGCCAAAACACCATTGAAGATAAAATTATTTGATTTCATTTGAAATTTTTAAAATTTAGGAGGCTAGAAAATCGCCTAGGCTCTACCCTATAAAAATAGGCAAAATTATAAATCTAGCTAACAAAATAGACATAAAAAAAGCAGGAAAAGTTACCTAATCCTGCTTTTTAACAAATAGTATACCTAATAATTATTCGTCGTCATCAAAGCTCATCGCTTCGCGTGTTGTAGCCAATACCTCGTATTCTTCTTTGCTACCAACGATTAATTTTTCGAAGTCTTTTTGACCTGTACCTGCAGGGATTAAATGACCCGTAATAACATTCTCTTTTAATCCTAACATAAAGTCCACTTTACCTTGTATAGCCGCCTGGCTTAATACTTTAGTGGTTTCTTGGAATGATGCAGCAGAAATCCAGCTTTGAACACCTAATGAAGCCTTAGTGATACCTAATAATACAGGACGAGCAGTAGCTGGTTTTGCATCACGCACTTCCACTACTTTTTTGTCCGCACGACGTAAGATAGAATTCTCTTCTCTTAATTCACGAACGGTAACAATTTGTCCAGCCTTTAATTTATCACTTTCGCCTGCTTCAACAACTACTTTCTTATCATAGATACGGTCGTTCTCTTCGATAAAATCAAAGCGATCTTCTAAATCTTCTTCTAAGAACTTAGTGTCACCTGCATCAACGATTTCTACCTTCTTCATCATTTGACGCACGATTACTTCAATATGCTTATCATTAATTTTTACACCTTGTAAACGGTATACTTCTTGAATTTCATTCACCACATATTCTTGAACTGCAAATGGACCTCTGATTGCTAAAATAGCAGCAGGTGCAATTTGACCGTCAGATAATGGAGAACCTGCTTTAACGAAGTCGCTATCTTGAACCAAGATTTGACGCGTTAAAGGAACCAAGTATTTTTTCACCATACCGTCTTTAGATTCTACAACAATTTCTCTGTTACCACGCTTGATATTACCAAAAGCAACGATACCATCGATTTCACAAACAATCGCAGGGTTACCCGGATTACGTGCTTCGAATAATTCAGTTACACGTGGTAAACCTCCCGTGATATCTCTTAATTTTCCTAATACTCTTGGAATTTTAACAAGTACATGTCCAGACTTAACTTCTACACCCTCTTCGATAACGATATGAGAGCCTACTGGTAAGTTGTACATTTTATTGTCCTTGCCACCTTCTAATATAATAGTAGGAATTTTTGTTTTATCCTTAGATTCAATAACCACTTTTTCACGGTGACCTGTTTGCTCATCCGCTTCATCACGGTAAGTAAATCCTTCTAAGATATTTTCAAATTTAATTTTACCATTTTGTTCTGCAACAACTACGTTGTTGAATGGATCCCATGTACAAATAACATCTCCTTTCTTCACTGTTGCGCCATCTTTAACAGCTAACAAAGCACCATAAGGAACGTTATTGGTAATCATTAAACGATCATTCTTCACATCCATAATTCTTACTTCACCTGTACGTCCAATAACTACTTTTACTTTATTACCATCGTTATTCACTGTATCTACTGTACGTAAACCATCAAACTGAATAGTACCATCAAACTTAGCGTTCAAGCTAGACTCAACAGAGGAAGAACCCGCCACACCACCTACGTGGAATGTACGAAGTGTTAGCTGCGTACCTGGCTCACCAATGGATTGTGCAGCAATAATACCTACAGCATCTCCTCTTTGAGTAACATAACCAGTGGCTAAGTTTCTACCATAACAGCTTACACAAACACCACGCTTCGATTCGCAAGTTAATACCGAACGAATGTCAACCGTTTCAATGCCTGCCTCTTCCATTGCTCTTGCTACATCAATCATAATTTCTTCACCCGCTCCTACCATTAATTCATTGGTTAACGGATTAAATACATCATGTAATGAAGTACGCCCTTCAATTCTATCTGCTAATGGTTCAATAATATCTTCGTTATCTTTTAAAGCACTTGTTGCAATACCACGTAATGTGCCACAATCTTCTTCAGAAATAACCACATCTTGTGATACGTCTACTAAACGACGTGTTAGGTAACCAGCATCTGCAGTTTTTAACGCTGTATCCGCCAAACCTTTACGCGCACCGTGTGTAGAAATAAAGTAATCAAGTACGTTCAATCCGCCTTTAAAGTTAGATAAGATGGGGTTTTCAATAACCTCAGATCCTGTGCTACCACTCTTACGAGGTTTAGCCATCAATCCACGAATACCTACTAACTGCTTCACCTGTGTCTTACTACCTCTTGCACCAGAATCCAACATCATGTAAACTGAGTTGAAACCTTGTTTGTCAATCGCCATCTCACGAATTAATGTTTCAGTGATACGTGTATCGACACGGCTCCAGATATCAATGACTTGGTTGTAACGCTCGTTATTGGTAATTAAACCCATGTTATAGTTTTCCCAAACTTCTTCTACTTCTATTTTTGCGCCATCTAATAGTGCTTGTCTTGTTGCTGGAACGACTAAGTCGTTCACGTTAAATGACAAACCACCACGGAAGGCCATTTTAAATCCTAATGTTTTAATATCATCTAAGAATTTAGCAGTGGTAGGAACGTCAGTGATTTTAATAATATCACCAATAATTTCTCTTAAGCTTTTCTTAGTTAATAATTGATTCACAAAACCTACTGGCTTTGGTGTGTGTTGATTAAAAAGTACACGACCTACAGTGGTTTCAATTAATTTATTTACCAGTACGCCGTTTTCACGCACATTGGTTTTAACTCTAATATTGGCGTGTAAATCAATTTTATCTTCGTTGTAAGCAATGATAACCTCGTCTAAGTTATAGAACGCTTTACCCTCACCTCTTACGACTAAATCTCCCATTGATTTTTTACCCTTAGTAATATAGTATAAACCTAATACCATGTCCTGAGAAGGAAGGGTGATAGGTGTACCATTTTGTGGGTTCAAAATATTATGAGAAGACAACATTAATAATTGTGCTTCCAAAATAGCCGCATGGCTTAATGGAACGTGCACGGCCATTTGGTCACCATCGAAATCGGCGTTGAACGATGAGGTAACTAGTGGGTGTAATTGAATGGCCTTACCTTCCACCAATTTAGGTTGGAAGGCTTGTATAGATAAACGGTGCAATGTTGGGGCACGGTTTAACATTACTGGATGTCCTTTCAATATATTTTCTAAGATATCCCAAATCACAGCTTCTTTTTTATCTACTAATTTCTTAGCCGACTTCACTGTTTTTACAATACCTCTTTCAATTAATTTACGAATAACAAATGGCTTAAATAATTCCGCAGCCATATCTTTTGGTAATCCGCACTCATGCATTTTTAACTCAGGTCCTACTACAATTACAGAACGACCAGAATAATCGACACGCTTACCTAATAAGTTTTGACGGAAACGACCTTGCTTACCTTTTAATACATCCGATAAAGATTTCAATGCACGGCCACCTTCTGCTTTCACCGCATTTGATTTACGAGAGTTATCGAATAAAGAATCGATGGCCTCTTGTAACATACGCTTCTCATTACGCAAGATAACTTCTGGTGCTTTAATCTCTAACAAACGCTTTAAACGGTTGTTACGAATAATTACACGACGATATAAATCGTTCAAATCAGAACTTGCGAAACGACCACCATCCAAAGGAACCAATGGACGTAATTCTGGTGGGATAACAGGAATATATTTCATTACCATCCACTCTGGGCGGTTGGTAATATGTGTTTGTGCTTCACGGAAAGATTCTACCACGCTCAAACGCTTTAAAGCATCGGCCTTACGTTGTTGAGAAGTTTCGTTGGCTGCTGCATTACGTAAAGAGAAACTTAATTCATCTAAATCTAATAAACCTAATAAATCGTGTACCGCATCGGCACCCATTTTAGCAACGAATTTTTGAGGATCGTCGTCAGGTAAATATTGATTTTCTTTTGGTAATGTATCTAATAAGTCTAAGTACTCCTCTTCAGTTAATAAATCGGCTACTTTGAATTCACTCTTAATACCTGGTTGGATAACTACATAACGCTCATAGTAAATGATCGTTTCTAATTTCTTAGAACTCATTCCTAACAAGTAACCTATTTTATTAGGTAAAGACTTAAAGTACCAAATGTGCACTACAGGTACCACTAATTTAATGTGGCCCATACGCTCACGACGTACTTTTTTCTCAGTTACTTCTACACCACATCTATCACAAACAATACCCTTGTAACGGATACGCTTATATTTACCACAAGCACACTCGTAATCCTTTACTGGACCAAAGATACGCTCGCAGAAAAGACCATCGCGCTCTGGTTTGTAAGTACGATAGTTAATGGTTTCAGGTTTTAAGACTTCTCCGAAACTTCTTTCCAAAATATTGTCAGGCGATGCCAAACTAATAGTGATTTGCGAAAAAGCGGGACGTTGTCTATTCTCTTTTTTGAATGCCATATTATATTATTAAGAAAGGGTGTTAATGAATTAATTCGTTTTCTGTGATGCTTGATTATTCAAATTTTAAATCTAAACCTAAGCCTCTCAATTCATGTACTAATACATTGAAAGATTCAGGGATACCAGCTTTAGGAATATTCTCGCCTTTTACAATGGCTTCATATGTCTTAGCTCTACCGATGATATCATCAGATTTAAGTGTCAATAATTCTTGTAGGATATTAGCTGCACCATATGCTTCTAATGCCCATACCTCCATCTCACCAAAACGTTGACCACCAAACTGCGCTTTACCGCCTAATGGTTGTTGTGTGATTAAGCTGTATGGTCCAATAGAACGAGCGTGCATTTTATCATCCACCATATGGTGAAGTTTGATCATGTAGATCACACCCACTGATGTTTTTTGGTGAAAGCGTTCTCCTGTTTCTCCATCATATAAATAAGTATGTCCGTTATTAGGAATATTTGCTTTATCGCATAATTCTTCAATTTCTGTAGTGCTTGCACCATCAAAAATGGGCGTTGCAAATTTCACACCTAACTTCTTACCTGTCCATCCTAAAATGGTTTCATAGATTTGACCCAAGTTCATACGAGAAGGTACCCCTAATGGATTCAATACGATATCCACTGGTGTTCCATCTTCCATGAATGGCATATCTTCTGCACGAACAATCTTTGCAACAATACCTTTGTTACCATGACGGCCCGCCATCTTATCACCCACTTTCAACTTACGCTTCACTGCTAAATAAACTTTAGCTAGTTTCAATACACCTGCTGGTAATTCATCACCAATAGAGATATTAAATTTCTCACGCTTGTAACGACCTAATTCTTCGTTGTACTTAATACTGAAGTTGTGTAATAATATGTTGATTAAATCATCGGTCTTCTTATCACCTGTCCAACCTAATGGGTTCACGTTTTGGAAATCGATAGTTGCTAAATTCTTCGCATTAAATTTGCTTCCTTTAGAAATTAAAGTTTCTCCAAAATTGTTTACCACACCTGGTGTAGTATGATCTTTTAAAAGTGTTTGTAATTTTTCAATTAACAATTCTTTTAATGAAGTAAAGTTATGCTCGTGTTGTTTTTCTACTTTATCTAATAATGCTTTCTCACGTACTTTACCACTCTTATCTTTCTTCGCACGTTGGAATAATTTTTTATCAATTACAACACCCTCTGTTCCGTTCGGTGCTTTTAAAGAAGCATCTTTTGCATCACCGGCTTTGTCACCAAAGATGGCACGCAATAATTTTTCTTCTGGAGTTGGATCTGATTCTCCTTTAGGAGTAATCTTACCTATTAATATGTCTCCTTCTTTAACAGTTGCACCAATACGAATAATACCATGTTCATCTAAATCTTTTGTAGCTTCTTCAGAAACGTTGGGTATATCAGCTGTTAATTCTTCTTCTCCTAATTTAGTATCACGCACTTCTAATTCATATTCATCGATATGTATAGATGTAAATAAATCTTCGCGCACGACTCTTTCACTAATTACAATAGCATCCTCAAAGTTGTAACCCTTCCATGGCATGAAGGCCACTTGTAAGTTACGACCCAATGCCACTTCACCGTCTTTAGTGGCATAACCTTCCGTTAAGAAATCACCCTTCTTCACTTTTTGTCCTTTCTTCACCGCAGGACGTAAGTTGATACAAGTTGATTGGTTGGTCTTAATGAACTTAGTTAGCTTATATATAATTAAGTCTTCGTTGAAACTTACTAAACGGTCCATTTCATTACGGTTGTAACGAACATGAATTTCATTCGCGTCAACAAATTCAATAATACCATCACCTTCAGAATGCAATTGAATACGAGCATCACGCGCCGCCTTTCCTTCTAATCCAGTTCCTACGATAGGTACTTCTGGACGAATTAAGGGTACCGCTTGACGTTGCATGTTAGATCCCATCAAAGCACGGTTCGCATCATCATGTTCTAAGAATGGAATTAAAGAAGCACTCAAACCAACAATTTGGTTAGGAGCGACATCCATAAATTCTACATCTGTTTTATCCAAGATAGGGAAGTCTCCTGTTTCACGAGAAGGTACTTTATCTTCAGAAAATTCATTCTTATCATTTAATGGAACATTACTTTGTGCAATTTTTGCTGAGTCCTCTTCTTCTGCACTCAAATAAGTTAAATGCTTTAAGCTCACTTTACCATTGTCTACTTTACGGTAAGGTGTTTCAATAAAGCCCATATCGTTAATCTTTGCGTGTACACACAAAGTAGAAATCAAACCAATGTTCGGTCCTTCTGGTGTTTCAATCGTACACAAACGACCATAGTGTGAATAGTGTACGTCACGCACCTCGAAACCTGCACGCTCACGACTTAAACCGCCGGGTCCTAGTGCGGAGATACGACGCTTATGCGTGATCTCACTTAATGGATTGGTTTGGTCTAAGAACTGAGACAATTGAGAAGTACCAAAGAAAGAATTGATCACAGATGATAAAGTTCTCGCATTGATTAAATCAACAGGAGTAAATACCTCGTTATCACGCACGTTCATACGCTCACGGATAGTACGCGCCATACGCGCTAAACCTACACCGAACTGAGCATACAACTGCTCTCCTACTGTACGCACACGACGATTACTTAAATGATCAATATCGTCAATCTCTGCTTTCGCATTGGTTAAACGCACTAAATATTTAACAATCTCAATAATATCGTTCTTCGTTAATACTTTTTTCTCTTGTGTTAAATCATGACCTAATTTTTTGTTGATCTTGTAACGACCTACTTCTCCTAAATCGTAGCGTTTGTCAGAGAAGAATAATTTGTCAATGATTCCACGCGCCGTTTCATTATCTGGGGCATCTGCTCCACGTAATTGACGGTAAATATGTTGAACCGCTTCTAACTCTGAGTTAGAAGTATCTTTGTTTAAAGTATTGTAGATGATGGCATAGTCTCCACCCACGTCTTCTTTTTGGATAAATACACTCTTCGCACCCATTTCAACGATAAGGTTTACCGCATCTTGGTCTAAAACTGTATCACGCTCCAAAACGATTTCGTTACGCTCGATACTTACCACCTCACCTGTGTCCTCATCCACGAAATCTTCTACCCATGTTCTTAAAACACGTGCAGCTAATTTGCGTCCGATTTGATTTGCTAAAGTTTTTTTATCTGCTTTTACTTCATCCGCCATTCCGAATAATTCCAAAATGTCTTTATCGGTTTCAAAACCAATTGAACGAAGTAAAGTTGTTACAGGGAATTTTTTCTTACGATCGATATACGCGAACATTACGTTGTTGATATCGGTAGCAAATTCCATCCATGCTCCTTTGAAAGGAATGACACGAGCAGAATATATTTTTGTTCCGTTAGGATGTGTTGATTGACCAAAGAATACGCCTGGTGAACGGTGTAATTGTGAAACCACAACACGCTCCGCTCCGTTAATAACGAACGTACCTCTTGGTGTCATGTAAGGAATGTTTCCTAAGAATACATCTTGCACGATTGTCTGAAAGTCAACGTGCTCCTCATCGTTACAACTTAAACGCAATTTTGCTTTTAAAGGCACAGCGTAAGTTAAACCACGTTCCATACACTCATCAATGGTGTAGCGTGGTGGATCGATAAAATAATCCAAAAATTCTAAAACGAAAATGTTACGTGTATCTGTGATAGGAAAATTTTCCTTAAACACACGGAACAAACCTTCCACATTTCTGCGATCGGGTGTTGTTTCTAACTGAAAGAATTCTTTGAAAGATTCTAACTGAATGTCAAGTAAGTCTGGTGCTTCGGCAACGTGTTTAATTTTACCAAAGTTGACTCTGTTGTTCAAGTTTGTTGTAGACATACGGTATAAACCAGGTTTTATTGAAGTATAATTTTTGGTAGAATATTCTCAAGTATAAAAAAGAATAAGGACCATTTGTCGCCAAACGGTTAGTAGACTAGACTATACGCCCAAAATAAAGGATTGCAAAGTTAAGCAAAGGATAGGACTTTTAAAAACAAATTTTATACCAAAAGCATTGATTTTGAGGATTTTTTGAGAAAAAATGCCAAAATAAGCAATTCTATCATATTTATTATTTTTATATTTGTATTTATATGCTATATAATATATTAAAATATATATAAATTATTATATATAATACCCCTATTTTACTCGCTTTGGCGAATCTTAGGCTTTTTTTAACAATGGGCAAAAAAGAACCCTCCCCCGATTGCTCGAAGGAGGGTTATATTTTTAGGACCTAAGTCGAGTAAATTACTTTACTTCAACCTCAGCACCCGCTTCTTTTAATTTACCAGCGACTTCATCAGCTTCTGCTCTAGAAACGCCTTCTTTAATTGCTTTAGGAGCACCATCTACTAAATCTTTAGCTTCTTTCAAGCCAAGACCTGTTAAATCTTTAACGATTTTAACTACGTTCAATTTGCTTGCACCTGCACTTTTTAAGATTACATCAAAAGCTGTTTTTTCAGCTACTGCTTCAGCACCACCACCTGCTACTGCTACTGCTGCAGCTGCTGCTGGTTCGATACCGTAATCTGCTTTTAATACATCTGCTAACTCTTGAACTTCTTTCACTGTTAAGCCTACTAATTGTTCGGCTATTTTTTTTACGTCTGCCATGTTGTTTCAATTTTTTCCGCTTTCAAAGCAAATGCTCCAGCGGAAGGTTTAAAAAAATTATTATAACAATATAAAAACAGAAACTCATTCGAGTCTTCTGTGATTAAAATTTTTGGTTGATGAAAAAGTTTGACTCTTTCATCAGAAAACGCCTATGCGTTTTCTTCTGCTGCTGGAGCTTCTGGAGCTGGCGCTTCGTCAACTTTTACTCCTGCATCAGTTGCATTCGCAACTTCTTCAGCTACTGGAGCCTCTGCCACTGCCACTTCTACTGCTGCCGCTACTACTGCTGCCGCTACTACTTCAGTTTCAGATTTAGTAGAACCGTTTTCTGCATGGTTTAATAATGCAGCAATTACGCGCTTAGCTGGAGATTGTAACAATCCGATAACCTCACCAATCAATTCATTCTTGGTCTTGATCTTAGTTAAGGCATCTAAAGAGTTGTCACCTAGGAAAATATCTCCGTTGATGAAGGCTGCTTTTAAAGTAGGTCTATCACCTGTATTTGCTTTTCTAAAAGCACTAATAATTACAGCTGGATCCTTTGGATTTTCTGCAAACATCAATGCTGTTACTTTGTTTAAACTATCAAACAAGCCTGCATACTTTTCGCTGTCCAAACTTTCTAATGCTTTACGGATTAAAGTATTCTTAGCTACTTTAACTTCTACTTGCTTATTAAAACAAGTGCGACGTAAATTAGAAATTTGTTCTACGCTCAAAGATTCTGTGTCTGTGATATAGAAGTTATTATATTGAGAGAACTTTTCTTTTAAAAGTACAATCACTTCATTTTTTTGATCTTTGGTCATAACTAATTTTATTTTATTACCCGGGTCATATCCTTGCGGATCACCAGGATTAGTTCATTAATGATTTTGTTTCCAACGAAATGCCTGGGCTCATTGAAGAGGCCATGCTTACTCCTTTCAAATAAGTACCTTTTGAAGAAGAAGGTTTCAATTTGATGATTGCATTTAATAACTCAGAACTGTTTTCTGCAATTTTATCTGCAGAAAAAGATACACGACCTATTGAAGCATGCACAATACCCGCTTTGTCAACTTTGAAAGCGATCTTACCGCCTTTTACTTCGTTCACTGCAGCAGCTACATCGTTTGTAACCGTTCCTGTTTTAGGATTCGGCATTAAGTTACGAGGTCCTAGAACCTTACCTAATTTACCAATCTTTGGCATCACTGAAGGTGTAGCGATGATTACATCTACATCTACCCAACCGCCTTCAATTTTTGTTACGAACTCATCTAATCCTACATAATCAGCTCCGGCTTCACGCGCAGCAGCTTCTTTATCTGGAGTACATAACACTAATACTTTTTTAGTACGACCTGTTCCGTGAGGAAGAGAGACTGTTCCGCGCACTTGTTGATCGGCTTTCTTAGGATCTACTCCTAAACGAATGTGTAAATCAACAGAGCTATCGAATTTTGTACAATTAATTTCTTTTACAAGTGTAGAAGCATCTTTAAGGGAATAAAATTTATTTTTATCCACCTTCGCTACCGCAACTTTTCTTTTTTTAGTCAATGACATTGTTCATTAATATTTGTGGTGAATAAAATTTAGTTTTCCCAAGGTGCTTTACCGTCAACAGTAATACCCATTGAACGAGCAGTTCCAGCAACCATACTCATTGCAGAATTTAAAGTGAAGGCATTTAAGTCCTCCATTTTATCTTTTGCAATAACTTCAACTTGTGCCCAAGTGACTTTACCCACTTTATCACGGTTACTTTCTTTAGAACCTTTTTGAATTTTTGCAGCTTCCATTAATTGAACTGGAGCTGGTGCAGTTTTGATAACAAAGTCAAATGATTTGTCGGTATACACTGTAATTAATACAGGAACGACTTTACCTTGTTTGTCTTGAGTTCTTGCATTGAATTGCTTACAGAACTCCATAATGTTTACCCCTTTAGAACCTAGGGCTGGACCTACTGGAGGTGCTGGGTTGGCTTGACCGCCTTTAACCTGCAGCTTCACATAGCCAGAGATTTCTTTTGCCATTTTTTTATGTTTTTTTTGGTTAAGCGTACCTACATTATGTAGCTACTCCCAAATACCCACAGTTCGAAAACTGTAAATTGGAGGGCGAAAGTACGAGATTCTTGGCATTTGACCAAAAAAAATCCCTCCCCGATTGCTCGAGAAGGGACTTTTTTTACCTTTTTCCTTCTAACTCAGTTTTTCTACCTGCATGAAACTTAATTCCACTGGAGTAGATCGACCGAATATTTTTACGGTCACTTTCAATTTCTTCTTTTCTTCATTCACCTCTTCTATGACACCATTGAAGTCATTGAAAGGTCCCTCAATTATTTTAACTGTTTCACCCAAAATGAATGGCTCGCTGATAGAACCACCTAAGTCGTTCATTTCGTCCACCTTACCTAACATTTTGTTTACTTCAGATTTTCTTAAGCAGATAATATTTCCTTTTGACCCTTTACCATCGGTCAAAAAATGCATTACATTACTAACATTACTAATAGACATTACAATATCATCCGGTAAACGTCCGCCGTTGTTTGTATCGATCACTTCCATCATTACATAACCAGGGAAATAGTTTTTTTCGCGCATTACTTTTTTTCCGTTTTGTACCTTGTACACTTTCTCCATAGGTAAAAAAACTTGCTTAATAATGTTCGTCCAATTATTTCTAACAATGTCTTTATCCAGGTATTCTTTAATCTTTTTTTCTTTACCACTTACTACACGCAGCACATACCACTTTGTCTCTAAAGCAGCAGCCACAAGTATTGCAGCGGTTTCGACCGTATTTAAAACTTCTGTTTCCATCTTACTTAAATAATGAGTATATCAACTTTAATAATTGGTTGCTTGAAAAATCCATCACCCAAACTAAAGCAGTAATGATAATGGTTGCTACCAAAACGATCACTGTGCTTTGTTGTAAATTAGTCCATGTAGGCCAAGTCACTTTCTCTTGCAACTCGATGTAGCTTTCCTTAAAATAATTAGCAATCTTGTTCATTTCTATTCAATTTTTTTTGATCCAATTTTGATAAATATAGCCATTCTGCTATAAATATTAGCACGGGCACTAGGATTCGAACCCAGATCAAAGGTTTTGGAGACCCGTATGCTACCGTTGCACTATGCCCGTATGAACCAAAAGTCTCTGGTCCTAGCTTGCGCTTAAGCCAAAGACTTTTAATTTATATATTTAGTTCAATTACTTAATAATCTCAGTAACTTGACCAGCTCCTACAGTTCTTCCACCCTCGCGGATAGCGAACTTAAGACCTTTTTCCATTGCGATAGGTTGGATCAACTTTACAGTGATGCTAACGTTATCTCCTGGCATTACCATCTCAGTTCCTTCTGGTAGAGTACACTCTCCAGTAACATCCGTAGTACGGAAGTAGAATTGAGGACGATATTTATTAAAGAATGGAGTATGACGTCCACCTTCTTCTTTTGATAATACATACACTTCAGCTTTGAAGTCTGTATGTGGAGTGATAGTCTTAGGTGCGCAAATTACCATACCACGACGGATATCTTTTTTCTCAATACCACGTAATAATAAACCTGCGTTATCACCCGCTTGACCTTGATCCAATAATTTTTTAAACATCTCAACACCTGTAACGGTTGAGCTCATTGGAGCATCCATCAAACCTACGATTTCAACTGCTTCACCTACTTTAACAATACCACGCTCGATACGACCTGTAGCAACTGTTCCACGACCAGTGATCGAGAAAACGTCCTCTACAGACATCAAGAACGGTTGATCGATAGGACGAGGAGGCAAAGGAATGTATGTATCTACAGCATTCATTAATTCTGTAACTGCATCTAACCATTTTTGATCTCCAGACAATGCACCTGTAGCAGAACCACGGATAACTGGAGTTTTTTCACCATCAAAACCATAAGAAGTTAATAAATCACGAACTTCCATTTCAACTAAGTCTAATAATTCAGGATCATCAACTAAGTCAACTTTGTTCATGAATACTACGATTTGAGGAACACCAACTTGACGAGCCAATAAGATATGCTCTTTCGTTTGTGGCATAGGACCATCTGTAGCCGCAACTACAAGAATAGCACCATCCATCTGTGCAGCACCAGTGATCATGTTTTTAACATAATCGGCGTGACCTGGACAGTCAACGTGCGCATAGTGACGGTTGTCAGTTTGATATTCTACGTGTGCTGTATTGATAGTGATACCACGCTCTTTCTCTTCGGGTGCACCGTCAATTTCATCGTAGTTTTTCTTTGTTGCTAACCCTCTTTTAGATAATACATCTGTGATGGCAGCAGTTAATGTTGTTTTACCATGGTCAACGTGGCCAATAGTTCCAACGTTTACGTGGGGTTTCTCCCTCTTAAAGGTCTCTTTAGACATCTTTATTTGTTTTATTTTATTTTTATAATTGCCGTTAATAGACCACCGAGTCCATCAACCATAGCTTTCAAAATTAAACCAACCAACTCAATCCACCTAGTTCTATTCACTATTTCTTACGCTTCAGCTCTTTTTCAAGCTTTTTACTAGTTTTTGAGCCGTTGATGAGAATTGAACTCACGACCTCTTCCTTACCAAGGAAGTGCTCTACCACTGAGCCACAACGGCAATAATCTAACCGGCTTCCATTGTTCCCATCAACCAACCAATTGGAGCGGGAGACCAGGCTCGAACTGGCCACCTATAGCTTGGAAGGCTATCGCTCTACCAAATGAGCTACTCCCGCATTTTAAATCCTTTAAAGAACTGTTCATCCATCAACTCTTCGTGCAGGCAGTAAAGACTGCAAGTTACAAAAAAATTGGTGGGCAGAGTAGGGTTCGAACCTACGTACTCGTGAGAGAACAGATTTACAGTCTGTCGCCTTTAACCACTCGGCCATCTGCCCCTAATTTAACTGAGCCGGAAATGGGACTCGAACCCGCGACCTGCTGATTACAAATCAGCTGCTCTACCAACTGAGCTATTCCGGCAAGACATAAAAGAACTTTCCCAATTTTTTTGGGATGGCAAAGGTAATGGAATTCTTTATTTATCAAAATTTTAGAGCATTTTTTATCTTGAAAATCAATGTAAAAATCAAAATAAGCTCCAATTCATGGGTCCAAATAGAAAAAACATGGAAATAAGGGAATAAAAAATGCCCACTCTCTTGTTAAAAAACAAAGCAGTGGGCAGTAGTAGGTTTGATTGAATTTCTTTTATGTTTATGCGTCTATGCGCTGTTTTTTCTTTTTAAGTTGATTAATGATTGAATCAAAAGCTCGATCGAATGATGTTTGAAAAGTTTTAGCTGTGGCTTTGACAAAGCAATCTTGTTTGGGAATGTGAATTTTAATCTCTACTACTTTGTCTTTGATGGCATGTGCCATACTTTCCATTTTTAAAAAGACTTCCACCTTGGTAATACGATCGTGAAAGGTGACTAACTTGTCTAATTTTTTGTGAACAAAGGCTAATAGTTTTTGGTCTGCATCAAAGTGCACTGTCTGAATGTTGATGTTCATACAATTAAATTTAAAGGATAATAAAATAAAAAGAACTGACCAGGTAATAACATCACTTACACCTGCATTAGTAAGTTACCACTATTTGCAATGAATTACAAGAATAAAATTGTTTTATGAAAAGTTTATGACTAGATATGATATCAATCATTTTTTTAGCCCATACAAATATTAAATAATTAATATTTAAAGCTTAGGCTTTAGGATGTGCTTTGGCAAAGACTTCCTTTAATTTTTCAATGGTATTATGCGTGTATACCTGCGTAGCCGCAAGGCTGCTATGGCCTAGCAATTCCTTGACTGCATTCAAATCGGCGCCATTATTCATTAGATGCGTAGCAAAGCTGTGTCTTAAGACGTGCGGGCTTTTCTTTTGCAAAGTGGTTACCTGCGATAAATAAAATTTCACAAATGTATAGACAGCCTTAGGTTGCAAGGTCTTTCCTTTTTCAGTAACAAATAAAGAAGGATTCCCTATAGCTTCTTTTGGTTTTTGGGTAATATATTTTTTTAATTCAATGGCTAATTCTGGACTTATAGGAAGCATTCTTTCTTTGTTGCCTTTTCCTAGTACTTTTATAATTCTTTTTGAAAGGTCTAATTGATTTTCTTTACATCCAATGAGTTCACTTAAACGCATACCTGTTGCATAAAAAAGTTGTATGACCATTTTTTCTGTATAGCCCTTCCACCCTTCTGCAAAAGATAAATTTACAAATAATTGTTCCATATCATTCTCAGCTACAAAGGCCGGAAGTCGCTTGCTTATTTTTGGACTTATGACTGTCTCCATCGGACTCTTGGCAATTTTACCTTGCTGGATTTGATATTTGTAAAACGATTTTAAAGAAGATATTTTTCTATTCAAGGTTTTACCCGTCATTTCCTCTTCTTTCATACCTGCCAACCAAGAACGCACCATGGTACCCGTGATTTGATCAAAGCCAAGTCCTTGATACTGTGTTTCCACAAAATCAAAGAACTGTATAAGGTCATTGGAATAGGCCGTGATGGTATGCAAGGAATAACGCTTCTCAAATTGGAGATAAGCCAGAAAGGCGTTTAAGGGAGTATAGCGAGTTTGAAAATTCATTGCCTTGTAAAGGTAAGGCATGTAGGGGGAATCTGAAAGACGAAGAAAAAACAAAAGCCCAGTATGGGCTTTAAAAATCATTAGAGGTTTTTTCAAGTCTTTATTTTTTCAAAAAGACGAAGAAAAAACAAAAGCCCAAACAAGGCGAACCTAGCTTGGGCTTTACTATCATTGGAGAAAAACAAAGGGATAAAGAATTATCCTTCGATCTTTCCGCTGAAAATTTGTTGCTTATAGACAGCTTTCAACACTTCGAAACGACGTTTAACCGATGGTTTCACAAATGCTTGACGTGCACGTAAGTTTAATAAAGTCTTGCTTTTCTCAAACTTCTTTTTGTACTTTTTTAACGCTTTGTCAATGTTCTCGCAGTCTTTTGAATCAATTATTAACATAATATATATACCTCCTCAGGTGTTTTAAAAAAAATAATATTTAATTTTTAGCCTTTAAATTTTACTAAAGGCGTAAAAATTGGAAGGCAAAGATAAGATTCCTTTTGAAAATACCAAATTTACTAGAGGTTTTTATCCTCTATCCCCCTACCTTTTAAGGCGCCAGAGATAGCAGAATCCATCACTCTTTCCGCAAAAGGCCGAGTTAGGTCGTTCAAAGCCTCTGTTTTCTCCTGAATCAGGTTCTTGTCGGCCATGGTAATGGCTAGTTGTAAGGCCTGCATGGAGTTGGCGGTAGCGGTCATTTCCTCCTTGGATAATAAGGCCGCATTTTTCATCATGAATTTCTCTGTAACTGAAAGCATTTGTTCTGCTTCGGTACTGGCTTCAACTAGTGCACGCGTGGCAATATCTTCTTTGGCATGGGTTAAGCTTTCTAATAATCTTTGTTCTACTTCCTCATCGGTTAATCCATATTGAGGTTTGATATCAATACTTTGGGTAACCCCACTTCTTAATTCTTTCGCACTCACTTGTAAAATGCCATCTGCATTAATTAAAAAACTTACTTCCACTTTGGGAAGACCTGCTGGCATAGAAGGAATACCTGTTAAAGTAAAAGCGCCTAATTGTCGATTGTCTTTTACTAAATCTCTTTCACCTTGATACACAGAAATATTTATACCAGATTGTGCATCTTTTTGTGTGGTGTATTGTCTTGAAGTTTTTGTAGGAATTTTTGAATTGCGTGGAAGTAGTACATCCATTAAACCACCCATAGTTTCAATACCCAAACTTAATGGTGTAATATCTAATAGTAACATGTTCTGATTATTCCCCGATAAAATATCGGCCTGCACTGCAGCGCCTAAGGCTACTACTTCATCTGGGTTTACAGAATCATTTACTGCTTGATAAAAAAATGTAGATACTGTTTTTTTCACAAGTGGCACACGTGTACTTCCGCCTACCATTAATACTGTATTAATATCTTTTATATCAAGTGCTGCATCTTTCATAGCCAAATTACAAAGCTCAATTGTTTTTTGAACTATTGGTTCAATTAATTTTTCAAATACTTCTTTAGAAATAGAAATTTTTTCTCCTGCAAATTCCGATTCAAATAAGTCGCTGTTGGATAAAACTATTTTTGCTTTCTCTGCGGCAAGTCTTAATTCTTGTTTTAAATTTTTATGATCTTCTAAATTATCTACACCCATTTCTTTCATCCAATACTCAATAATAGCGCGGTCTAAATCATCTCCTCCTAAATAAGTATCACCATTGGTACTTAGCACTTCAAAAATACCATTCGAAATTTTTAAAATAGAAATATCAAAAGTACCTCCGCCTAAATCATAGACTGCAATGGTTTTCTCTTCTGAAGGGTCCAAACCTAGGCCGTAAGCCAAACCAGCCGCAGTAGGTTCGTTAATAATACGAAGTACATCTAGCCCAGCTAATTTACCCGCATCACGCGTGGCTTGTCTTTGTGTGTCGTTAAAATAAGCAGGCACCGTAATAACTGCCTTGGTAACAGGAGTTTTTAAAATATGCTCGGCACGCTTTTTTAATTCTACTAATATATAAGAAGATAAATCGATGGGAGAATAAAAAGTAGAACCCACTTGCACTTTTACTAAACTATCTCTATTGTCATCAATAATTTTGTAAGCAAAAAAATCTTGATGTGCATGAACGTCTTTATAACTTTTACCCATTAAACGCTTCGCACTAAAAATGGTATTCGCAGGATCAGATTCTAAATAAGGTTTTGCATTGGCGCCTACTTCTGCATTTCCAAAGGCATCAAAATGCACCACACTGGGCACAATACTAGTCCCATCAAATTCTTTGAGTGCAGTAGGCAATTTTGTTTCGGGATGAATAATGGCCACTAAACTATTGGTGGTTCCTAGGTCAATGCCTACTATGATTTCAGCTTGCTGTAAACTACCCGTAGCAATATTAATTCCAATCTTAGCCATTTAAAAAATTTTACAAATGTACAAATACAGGCTTGTTTATACCTTATGATTTGAGGAAAGATTTGCAACCAAACATATACCCCTTCAATTTATAGAACCCGCTTTGCTGCGTAAATTAATTTTGTTTTTGAAAAGGTATCATGAAAAGGCTGTCCATTCCAAGCCAGTCCAAACATGGATATAATGGTGCAGTGAATGGTGGTTCTTAGAAAGATTTGAAAAATATTGGGCCTATCCCCTTTTTCATTCACCACTTTTGTGCCCGTAAACCATTTAGCCGGGGTACGTAGAAAGATAAACTCAAATAAAAATATATACACCCACATAGTTGCAAAAAAGAAGGGGCCAAAACGAATGGGCGTAAAGTCCCAATACATTACATAGAAATTCCACCATCCATAGACTAAATAGGCAAGAATGGAGACAATAATAGTATCTACTAAAAAGTGTAAAATTCTGGTTCCGTCACCAATTGTGGGAGTTGTTGGGTTCATGATGCGAAATTATTGCATTTTAGTAGTTATTTTTGCCTAAAGTATATAGATTATGACTTTAATGCAAGAACTACGTTGGAGAGGTATGATTCAGGATATTATGCCAGGGACCGAAGAGCTGTTTGAAAAAGAACAAGTATCTGGTTATATCGGCTTTGATCCTACTTCGGATAGTTTGCATATTGGTAGTTTAGTACCTATTTTATTATTAGTGCATTTACAAAGAGCGGGGCACAAGCCTTTTGCCCTAGTAGGCGGTGCCACAGGTATGGTGGGCGACCCTAGTGGAAAAAGTGAAGAGCGCAATTTATTAAGTGAAGAAATATTACAATTTAATTTAGCAGGGGTTCAAAAACAATTAGCGCATTTTTTAAATTTTGATCCTAGTCTTTCGAATGCCGCTGAAATGGTGAACAACTATGACTGGTTTAAGAATTTTAATTTCTTAGATTTTATAAGAGAGGTAGGCAAGCATATTACGGTGAATTATATGATGGCCAAGGATAGTGTGAAAAAAAGAATTGAAGGCGATACGGGTATGAGCTTTACTGAATTCACTTATCAATTGGTGCAGGGCTATGATTTTTATTGGTTGTATAAAAATAAAAATTGCAAAGTGCAAATGGGCGGTAGTGACCAGTGGGGTAATATTACTACCGGTACTGAATTAATTAGACGAAAGATGGGTGGTGAAGCCTTTGCTTTTACTTGCCCCTTAATTACAAAGGCCGATGGTGGCAAGTTTGGTAAAACAGAAAAAGGAAATATTTGGTTAGATGCGAATAAAACTTCTCCATATCAATTTTATCAGTTCTGGTTAAACGCAAGCGACGAAGATGCTAAAAAATGGATTAAGATATTTACACTACTTCCCTTTGAAACCATTGATAAATTAATTACCGACCACGAACTAGCTCCACAAGAAAGAATTTTACAAAAAAACTTAGCGGCTGAATTAACCAAATTAGTACATAGCGAAGAAGATTTGAATTTTGCAATTCGTGCTACTGAAATTTTATTTGGTAACGCTACTACTGAAGTATTAAAATCTTTGAATGAAGCGCAGCTATTACAAGTAATGGAAGGCGTGCCTACTGTGAATCTAACCCTTGCTCAAATAACAGAAGGCTATGACTTGGTAAGTTTACTAGCCGACACTAAAATATTCCCAAGCAAAGGTGAAGCCCGTAAAATGTGGCAGAGCGGTGGTATTGGCATTAATAAAGAAAAGATAGGTGCCGATTTTACTACTGTTACTAAGGCTCAATTATTACAAGGCAAATACATTTTATTACAAAAAGGAAAGAAGAATTATTATTTAGTGATTGCGGATTAATAAACTGGGTTTATTGACTTAGTTTATTAACTTGGTTTATTGCAAGGCCTTCCACATTTCTTCTGCAACCAAGGCATTCCCTTTTTCATTTAAGTGCACTCCATCAGTAGTTAAAATATCTCTACTCTTATTTTCTGGATTATGCGCTAAACTATATTCATGAAAAATGCTTCTCAAATCAACCAGTCCTAATCCATTGTCTTTCACATACTTTCTCATCCAACTACTATAGGCATTTAAATCACCATCTTGTGCATTAGAAAAATCATTTTTTTCACCAATAGCAGCCGGTGTAACTACAATTACTTTAGCACCTGTGGCTTGAATTTTTTTAACCACCGCATCATAAAAACGACCAAATTTATCAAAATCGGTTCCTGTATTAGAACTTGATTTATGCCACACATCATTCACCCCTACCCAAATTACTACTACATCGGGTTTCTTTTCAAGAACATCTTTTTCTATTCTTAAGTATAGATCATAAATTTTATTCCCACTTACACCTGCTCCATTTAATTCAAACTTATCGGCAGCCCCTTTTGCTGCTATCATATTTTGTAAAACATCTATATATCCCCCTTTATTAACTGCGGCTTCGGTAATAGAATCGCCAAAAAAGACCACTTTCTTTTTCTTTTCCCCTCTATAAGACATTAAGAATAAACAAGCTATAAATGTGGTTAAAAGAGTTAATTTAATACCCATAAAATTCAATTTTTGGTTTAAAAATGTATTTGAACGTTTAAGTTAAGCCAATTTCATAATAATGGCCTGAAAAGGCATTATTATTTGGAAAATTTTGCGCTGAACCCTATTTTTGCAGTCCATTCTAAGAATGGCATAGGATTGCCTGATAGTATAATGGTAGTACGACTGTTTTTGGTGCAGTTTGTCTTGGTTCGAATCCAGGTCGGGCAACCAAAGAAAAAAGAAGCCATCCCGATAATTCGGGATGGTTTTTTTATGCCCGAGAAGCAGCGAGTGAAACGAGCTCAATGTATCGACAAGGCAAAAACAAGCTTGCTTGATTTTTGTATTGGAGAAGCATTGATAAAATTGCGCAGCAATTTGCGATCGAGGGTATAAAAAAACAAAGGCAGTTCCTAGAACTGCCTTTGTAGCTTCTTTATTTTATGTTGGGATTTTCCCATTGAAAGGATGACCGAACGAAGTGAGGTCAATCCTCGGCTAATTCAAATTCAAATATTCTTCCGAGCTCATCACCTTAATACTAGCCTTTTTAAAATCTTTTAAATCTCTAGTGATTAGGGTGGTTATATTATTTTCAAGAGCCGTATAATATTGAATAGCATCTTCAAAGTCATTAAAATCGGAAGCTAAAGCCAATTGAATGATTTTATCATTGAGTGGCAAGATGGTTATTAAAGGTTTAATTTTTAATAAAACTTGCTTAGCCGTTTCCTTATTGGTTACTCTAGTTAAAAGATAATTCATATTCGGAAAAGATAATGCAGAAGCAAAGAGGGTAATTTTTGACTTTTGACTTTTTGAAAATAGCTTTTGTGCAAACTTGCTAAATGGAGGTCGTGGTGAAACCAAATCTAAAATTATATTTGTATCTAAAAAAAGCTTATCCATTACTTGTACTTTTCATTTAAGTATTTAGCATACGCTTCTTTTTCATCTAGCTCACTAATATGAGGCACAATACCTGTTAAGCTTTTTATCAAAGGTGTTATCTCTTCTTCTACCATTGTCTCCATAGATATTTTATTAAAGTAATTGGCAACCAGCTTAGACAAACTAGTGTTTCTTTCTTTTGCATATTTCTTTGCAGATTCAATGATATGCTCGTCTAATTTTATGGTCAATTTAGTATCCATATAATATTATTTGTACGTACAAATATAAATAATATATACGTATTAATTACAACTAAATAAAAATAATTGAAAATCAAGTACTTAAACAGCGTATTTATACTTGATAAAGCCTATTTCATAGGCATCACTGGTCAGCGCTTAAACTTACTCATCAGATGCTACGATAGTACCGTAGTCTACTAATAACTCTTCGCCATTAGCAATATCACGAATGGCCTCAAACTCTTCCCCTTCGTTTAAAGAAATCACATTGGGGGTTTCAGAATGGTTTAAATAAATAACTAGATCCACTAGTTTAAATCCATAGTCTGGTATGAAATAAAAATCTTCATCAAACAAGCAATGATTCTCAATTAAGTCTTTGGAATGTTGTGGTAATGCATCTACTTCTTCTTTGCTTACTTGAATCCAATCTCCTACACCTTTTGAAAAAATATTGCTTGTGCCTTTGGGAATATCTCTAATGGCAAATACACCAATACCATGAAGTGGAGAGGGTTTAATCATCACATAAGTAGAGGCTGCTAATTCTTTTAATAAGGCTTCTTTATTCATAATAGCTTAGCTCAATTTATTAATGCATTCTAATAGAGAAGTTTCCCAATGGGGTATAGTTAGTGAAAGTTCTTTTTCAATTTTTTCTGTATCTAATACTGAATACCCTGGTCTTTTAGCAGGTGTGGGGAAATCAACAGTAAGTATGGCATTCACTTGACAAGTTAATCCTACAATAGATTGTATTTTTTTACAATAGTCATACCAGGTAGTTTCTCCTTTATTGGCATAATGATATATTCCTTTAATTTCTTTACCTGCATCAATGGCAAGAATCATTTTCATAGTAGCGTCTGCTAAGTCTTTGGCATAAGTAGGGCGGCCTTTTTGATCTGATACTATATTTAATACATCTCTTTCTTTCATAAAGCGTATCATAGACTTCACAAAATTATTTCCATGTGTACTAAATACCCAAGAAGTTCTAATAATAATAGAATTAGGGTTTGCAGCAATGGCTAAACGTTCGCCGTCAGCCTTAGTGGATCCGTAAAAGTTTAAAGGTGCTAATGCAGTCTCAGTCGTATAAGGTGTGGAAGCGTTTCCAGTAAATACATAGTCAGTTGAAAAAGTGATGAAAGGAATTTTTCTTTCAAAGGCTATAATTGCCATTTGTTCTACCGATTTTGCATTTACCGCAAGTGCTAATTCTTTTTCAGATTCTGCTTTATCTACTGCAGTATAGGCTGCTGTATTAATAATAGCATCGGGTGCCATCTCATTTATGATTGCGGTAAGTGTATCTGGTTTTGATAAATCGATTATAGTTCTATCTGTAAAAATAAATTCATATTGCGGGTAGCTTGCTGCCAACTGACCTAACTCCCATCCCAACTGACCATTCGCGCCAGTAACTAAAATTTTTCGCATGTACTTTATTTAGAAATAAACTCCTTAGGTAATTTTGTCCACTCTGAAGGTGGTAAGGATTTGAAATAATCGTAAGTTTTTTTCAAACCTTCTGCACGATCTACTTTTGGCTCCCATCCTAATAATTTTTTTGCTTTAGTAATATCGGGTTGTCTTTGTTTTGGATCGTCCACAGGTAAATCCTTGTAGACAATTTTAACAGCAGAACCTGTTAGTTTCAAAACCTCTTCTGCAAAATCTTTTAAACTAATTTCATTGGGGTTACCAATATTTACAGGACTTGAATAGTCGCTTAATAATAATTTATAAATACCATCTACTAAATCATCTACATAACAGAAGCTTCTTGTTTGTGATCCATCTCCAAACACAGTCATATCCTCACCTCTTAATGCTTGACCAATAAAGGCTGGTAGTGCGCGGCCATCATTCAGGCGCATTCTAGGACCATAGGTATTAAATATTCTAATGATTCTTGTTTCCACCTGATGGAATGTATGATAAGCCATGGTAATGCTTTCCATATAACGCTTTGCTTCATCATATACACCTCTTGGACCTACCGGATTTACATTACCCCAGTACTCCTCAGTTTGCGGATGCACTAGAGGGTCGCCATAGACTTCACTAGTACTTGCAACTAGTATTCTTGCACCTTTTGCTTTGGCCAGACCTAATAAATTATGGGTACCCATCGCACCCACTTTCAAAGTTTGAATAGGTATTTTTAAATAATCGATGGGGCTTGCGGGTGATGCGAAATGTAAAATATAATCGACTGCACCTTCTATTTCAATAAAGGTAGTAACATCATGGTGTATGAATTGAAAATTGGGATTAGCTCTTAAGTGCGCGATGTTTTGAAGGTCGCCGGTAATTAAATTATCCATGGCAATAACATAGTAGCCTTCACTGATAAAGCGATCACTTAAATGTGATCCTAAAAATCCGGCAGCCCCTGTTATTAAAATTCTTTTTTGACTCATAGTATTTATTTTGTGGCTGAAGCCCTTCCAATGCTTACATAATGATAACCTAATTCTTTCATTTTTGATACTTCAAAAAGATTACGGCCATCGAATATGATTTTGTTTTTAATTTCTTTTTCTATTCTTTCAAAATCGGGGGTTCTAAACTCACTCCACTCAGTAGCAATGATTAAAAAATCGGCGCCAGTTAAAGCCTCGTATTGGCTAGTGGCATATTTTATTTTATCTCCTATTTGCGCTTTTACATTGGGCATGGCCTCAGGGTCATAGGCTGCAATAGTAGCGCCCATAGTAGTTAATGCATCAATAATACTTAAAGCTGGCGCTTCTCTAATATCGTCGGTATTAGGTTTAAAGGCCAAACCCCAAAGTGCAATATGCTTGCCTTTTAAATCGCCTTTAAAATATGCTTTTATTTTTTCAACTAAATGCAATTTTTGATTCGCATTTACTTTTTCCACCGCTTTTAAAATTTCAAAGTCATATTTCACTTCATCAGAGGACATAATTAAAGCTTGTACATCTTTAGGAAAACATGACCCACCATAACCAATACCTGGGAATAAAAAACGCTTACCAATTCTATCATCCGATCCAATACCTCTTCTTACCATATCCACATCTGCTCCCATACGCTCACATAATTGAGCCACTTCATTCATGAAAGAAATTTTGGTAGCTAAGAATGAATTAGCCGCGTACTTCGTTAATTCAGCACTACGCTCATCCATAAATATAACGGGGTTACCTTGTCTTACAAAGGGCGCGTATAAATCGTTCATTAATTTTTTAGCTCTCTCCGATTTGGTTCCTACCACTACTCTATCTGGTTTCATAAAATCATCCACCGCCACCCCTTCTCTTAAAAATTCAGGATTACTTACTACATCGTAGGCTCCTTTGTAATTTTTAGCAATGGCTGCACTTACTTTATCGGCAGTACCCACTGGCACTGTACTTTTATTGACAATAACTTTATAGTCTTTTAAAATTTTTCCTAAATGATCGGCAACGCCTAATACATATTTTAAATCGGCACTGCCATCGGCACCCGGAGGTGTAGGCAAGGCTAAGAAAATTATTTCAGCACCTTCAATAGCTGCTTCTAATTCGGTAGTGAATGTCAAACGACCTTCTTTAATATTTCTTAAAAATATTTTCTCAAGTCCTGGCTCGTATATAGTTATTTGACCACCACTTAATTTCTCTACTTTATTTTTATCAATGTCTACACAAGTAACCTTGTTCCCTGTTTCAGCAAAACAAGTTCCTGTAACCAGCCCCACATAGCCTGTTCCTACGACTGTAATTTTCATCTGCTTATTTTTTAATTAAAAAATGATTTTACACCTTCTACAATATACGCTAATTGTATCTCATCCATTTCGGTGTGCACCGGTAATGAGCATACACAGGGGGTTAGGCTATCTGTTATAGGTAAATTCCAATTTGTATTTTTTTGTTCACCAAACATTTTTTGCAAATGACCAGGTACCGGATAATAAATCATACAAGGTATTTCCTTGGCTGCTAAATGAGCAATAAATTTATCGCGGTCCACCCCTTTTAGTTGTATTGTATATTGATGATACACATGTGTGCTATATTTTAACTGAGAAGGTGCTACTATTTGTTGAATAGTAGCAAATGCATTGGTATAATAATTAGCAACTGCTAATCTTGCTTTATTATACGCATCTAATTTTTTCAACTTTATATTTAATATAGCTGCTTGGATAGAATCTAATCTTGAATTACATCCCACTACATCATGGTAATACCTTGCAGACTGTCCATGGTTCGCAATCATTGTCATTTTATCTGACAAAGCTTTATCATTAGTACATAAGGCCCCTCCATCTCCGAAGGCACCTAAATTTTTACTAGGATAAAAAGAAGTAGCTCCAATATGTCCAATGGTTCCGGTTTTTTTAGTGACTCCGTTGGAGAAAGTATAATCACAACCAATGGCTTGTGCATTGTCTTCAATAACAAATAAATTATTTGCCTTCGCTATTTCCATAATTTCTTCCATGGGTGCTGAATGGCCATATAAATGTACAGGTACAATTAGTTTTGTTTTAGGCGTGATGGCTTTTTTCAAACTTTCAATGTCCATACAAAAGGTAACAGGATCCACATCTACAAAAACAGGTTTTAATCCTAACAGTGCCACTACCTCTGTGGTAGCGATATAAGTAAAAGAGGGTGTAATAATTTCATCGCCTGGTTTTAGGTCTAAGGCCATCATGGCAATTTGTAAAGCGTCGGTTCCATTGGCGCAAGGTATCACATGATCCACTCCTAAATAGGTACTTAAATTTTGAGTGAAATCCTTCACCGCCTTTCCATTAATATAGGCGGCCGAATCCAATACTTCTTGGATAGCTCCGTCTACCTCTTCTTTGATGGCCAGGTACTGATTTTTAGTATCTACCATTTGAATTTTTCTCATCCTTTAAATTTGGGCAAAATTACAATAAAAAGCCTAATTCAACCTAATTGTGGCCCTAAGAAAGGCTTTCAAAACAAATTCAAGTTTTATGCTATTTTTTATTCATTTTTGCCCTACTGAAATGATAGTATGATTTTATACCAATTCTTTTTAAGGCTCTACCCCGTATTGGCTTATCTCATTAGCCACTTTAATGAGAAAGCAAGGACTTGGGTAGATGGGCAAGCCAAGGTTTGGGATGAAATTAATGCGCTTAAAGCACAAATTAAACAACCGCTTATTTGGGTGCACTGCGCTTCCTATGGAGAATACGAACAAGGGCTTCCTATTATTGACAGCATAAAGTTGGAATATCCATCGCATCAAATATGGCTTACCTTTTTTTCTCCCTCGGGTTATGTCTATAGAAAAAAAGATGCCCATGCCGACTTTGTCACTTACCTCCCTTTTGATAATAAAAAAAATGCAAGTCTTTTTTTAGAAACCATAAAACCTTCCTTAATTATTTTTATTAAATATGAGTTTTGGTTTAATTATTTATCTATTGCGAAAGAAAAAAATATTCCTACCGTTTTAGCTTCTGCTCTTTTTAGACAAGGCCAACTATTTTTTCAATTTTACGGAAGCTTCTATAAAAAAATATTAAATTTATTTACGGCTATTTTAGTACAGGATCAAGCATCGGAAGATTTAATCAAACCCATTATAAGTGCTAGTAAAATATTTATAACTGGCGATACCAGGTTTGACAGAGTTATTAACACAGCCGCAACTGTTACTAAATTTGATTGGATACAGAAATTAAGTAACTATAAAATTATGATTGCTGGTAGTACCTGGGAAAACGATCATACCATACTTGCGAAAGCTGCCCATGAAATAGAAAAATTAAATTGGATTATTGTACCACACCATGTAGATGCAGCATCCATTGCTGAATGCAAATCACATTTTCCTAAAGCTATTACCCTCACTGCATTGTTAGCCTCCAAACAACATTTTACTTTACCAACTATTATTATAGTGGACCAAATTGGCATTTTAAGAAGTATATATCAATATGCATTTATTTCATATGTAGGGGGAGGTTTTGGAAAGGATGGCGTGCATAATGTTCTAGAACCAGCCGCTTTTGGCAAACCGGTTATTTGGGGTAAAAACGATAGTAAATA
>JBBAJX010000024.1:0-16436 GCA_040403885.1 Sediminibacterium sp.
GCCACTTATAGTCCCTATTATATTGTTAATCAATGTGATAGGGATTTTTTATTTTAAGTAATTAAATATTAATGATGTGATTTTCTAAAATCTATATTATTAAATATAGAAAGCCTAATAACATCTAAATTATTGAACTTATTTTTCTGATTCAACATTTGGTATACATTGGTATAGCCAAATTGAAAAATATTATCATTGTTTAAATAATAGTAAAAGCCAGCTGAGAGCCTGTTTTGATCAAAGGTGTTATACACAATACTTTTACCAAAGTTTACATAAATCTCTTCTGATGCTACAAAGGAAAGGCTCCCCTTCTGATAATGATGTTTGGTTAAAGGTATATTGGATAAAAAATAATATCTAAACCTATAAGTAAAATCATACTTATTACTAGGTGCTTCATTCAAAGCAGTTTGTTTAAACCTTTCTTCTAGTCTTAGCCATTGCAGTGTTTTAAAATGTGGTAAGTCTGTATTTAATTGTACCATCTGCCAAGGGCGGTATTCTGCTAAATGATAATTATTCGTACCCGAATGAATTTGATCGACATAGGTTAAGGCGCCTACTATTTTTAAATTATTCTTGGTATAATAAGTAGCCCCCAAGGTAGACTCAGTAGCATATACCGACTTATAATACTGGTCGCTTAATTTTAATTGAAAATCAATCCAAGAACCCCATTTTTTTGAATACCTATTTTGATTTAAGTAATCGAGCCAAGACTGCTGCCCATACTGTACTTGCTTCGTTTGTGCATTTAAGTGAAATGGCCCCAATAGTAGTAGAAAAATCAAATAAAAAGTATACCTCATAGAATAGAATAAATAGTTGGGGCAGCACAAGATAAGCATTATTCTATTTTTTCAATAATCGTAATTTAAGTAACTTACCTATTGAAATGAAGCATGCTTCAATCATTAAGCATTAATATAATACAAGTTACTATTTATAATATAAATGATTTCAATGAAGTGCAAAATTAGATCCCCTTATTACTTAACCATACTACTGTTTACCACAGCTTTTTTGTTTACTCCCGCTAGCTCAAGAGCTCAATTAAAAGATGTTAGCCAATGGAAACAACTTTTTAATGGCAGAGATTTATCTGGCTGGAAGCATGTGGGTGGTGGCAGTAGGTTTGTGGAAGAGGGTTTATTAGCCAGCAAAGGTGGTATGGGTTTATTATATTGGACGGGTAAAAAATTAGGAAACTGTATAATAAGAGTAGTTTACAAAATGCAAAAATTCAATAGTAATGCAGGCATATTTATAAGAATACCAGTGGAACCTAAAGAAGAATGGATGCCCGTTTATTATGGTTATGAAGTACAAATTGATAACCATCCTGAAACTTCTAATGAAGATGAATACCATATTTCAGGAACCTTATATGCTTTTACGAAGCCCTTGTCAAAGCCCGGCAAACCAGGGCCTCAGTGGAATACAATGGAAATTACTTTAGACGGCCCGCGTACCATTATATTTTTAAATGGAGAAAAAGTAACAGACTATACCGAGGGTCAACCTACACCAGAACGTAGATTTAGTTATGAACCTTATCCGGGTATTCGACCTAATGAAGGATATATAGGATTACAAAATCATGGTGATGAAGATATAGTGTACTTTAAAGAAGTAGCAGTTAGACCACTTATAAAAAAAACAAGAAGTTGAATTATTAAAATTAAAACTAGAAATCATTTATAATATCCACATACATGAAAAAAAATAAATTAGGTCGTGCCGACTTTATTAAAAAAGCGGCCATAGCTACTGCAGGTTTTTATATTGTACCAAGAAGTGTTTTAGGGGGAATAGGTTATGTAGCCCCTAGCGATAAATTAAACATAGCAGCCATAGGTTGCGGTGGAGAAGGCGATAACGATATTCAACATTTAGCCAATACTCCTAATAAAAATACCAATATTGCTTTTTTATGTGATGTAGATGAAAGGCCCGCAGCTTCTAAAAGAAAACAATTTCCAAAAGCAAAATTTTACCAGGACTGGAGAAAAATGTTTGATAAAGAAAGTAAACATTTTGATGCAGTTACTGTTGCCATACCCGATCATAACCATGCACTAGTTGGATTAACTGCCATGCAGTTAAAAAAACATTTGTATTTACAAAAGCCTTTAACACACGATATTTATGAAGCAAGAATTTTAACGCAAGCTGCTGAAAAATACAAAGTAGTTACTCAAATGGGTGACCAGGGTGCTTCTTGCGATGGTATGCGCACCATGCGTGAATGGTTTGAGGCAGGATTAATTGGTGATATTGAAAAAGTATATTGTTGGACCGACCGACCCGTTTGGCCACAAGGCATGTCTTGGCCAAAGTCAACTCCTCCCATTCCTAAAGAATTAAATTGGGATTTATGGTTGGGCACTGCACAAAAAACAAATTATATAGAGAACCTTGTTCCTTTTAATTGGAGAGGTTGGTGGGAATTTGGAACAGGTGCCTTAGGTGATATGGGTTGTCATATAATGGGACCACCCTTTAAATTATTAGAATTGGGTTACCCTACAGAAATATCAGGAAGTGCAAGCACTGTTTACAGTGGTATATTTAAAGAAGCAGTGAATCCTGAGAGTGGACCAGTATCAAGTTCTTTAAAATTTAAGTTCAAGCAAAAAAAAAGCAATGACTTAGATTTATTTTGGATGGATGGTGGCATTACACCAGAGCGTATGAATGAATTAGATCCCGATTTAAATTTCAATGACGCACTAGGTGATTTCCCAGGTGAAAACGATTTTGAAGGCGCTACTTTATTTATAGGTACTAAAGGAAAGGTAGCCTGCGGTTGGGGTGGCAGCCATCCAAGATTATTACCACTTAGTTTAAATAAGGATATAAATATTCCTGAAAAATATGCAAGAGTAAAAGGTAATATGGATGGACATTGGTGGCAATGGGTAGATGCAAGCATTGCAGGTTATGGCAATATGGAAGTAGACTCTCCTTTTGTGGGCTATGCAGGCCCGTTAACAGAAACTGTTTTATTGGGTAATTTATTATTACGCAGTTTTAATATTCGAGAAAAAATAAAAAGAATTGATCCTGTCTATGGCAATATGGAAGGCTATAAATTTTCTGGAAGATACAAGGCCTTGAAATGGGATGGAGAGAATATGCGTGTCACTAATTTTGAAGCAGCGAATCAATTTATTAAAAGAGAATACAGAAAAGGTTGGGGCGAATTGAAATTATAATTAGAATATTTTCTAAAATATTTTAAACTTTATCGCTAATGTAGTATTGACTCTTAGCATATTTCCTAAATTATATTTATTCATGCTAATTTACATTTACAGCGTATTTTTACGCTGTAAATGTATTTACTATTTTTATATTTTAACGTTTACAATCTTATGATAAAGTAGGATTAAAAAAATAATGTCAATAAATAATTCTGTATGAAAAAAATTGAAACTTTATTAAAAACAATTGATAAAAAGAAGGTTCTGTTGCTAGTGACTTGCACAATGGCATTTTCTAGTTATGTTCATTTACAAACTAAAGAAAAATTAGAAAATGGCTATGAATTTTTCTTGTCTTTTCTTTCAATATTTTTAAATATTTCATGCTTAATCCTTTTTATGCTCGTTCAAAATGCTCAGGTGGAAAAAAAACCTAAGGAGCCTTTTCGTTTTTTTTCTTCAAACTTTGTTGAGCAGAGAAAATCTAAAGACCCTTTTCATTTATTTAAGTATGTATCTTATGTATTTTTATTACTTTTAGCGATAGCACCATTTATATATTTATGGAGTATGAGAGATGTAATAATACATCTGAATTAGCAGAAGCCATTTAGTAGATAAAATTGAAGATAATTATAAGCATAGGTTGGGTTAGGTAATCTTAGTCCAACCTATGCTTTTTTAAAAATATAGATTAAAAATTATTACAACTGATCATAGTATAAACCAGCCGCACCTAAAATGCCTGCATTCTCTAATTCAGATAATTCAATTTTTAAATTAGTAATGGAATGCCCAAAGGCAAAAGTATTTATACGTGCCCACATATTTTTTTCAAAATAAGCATAGGCATGTCGCACAGATCCTCCAAGTACAATAAATGAAGCATCATAAGTATACATGATGGTTTTTATAGCATTACCTAAATGCGTACCCATTTCTGCATAATACTGCTGTGATTGTTTATCACCTGCTTTAGCGCGTTCAAATACTTCTTCCCCTTTTAAATTATACATATGTGAAAAATATTGACCACTTGCATAGTATTCATAATTATGGTCAAGGTAGTCTACCATACCAAACTCACCGGCCCCACAATTAGGACCAGCAAATAAATGCTTATTGACAATGGCTCCGCCACCTATACCAGTGCCAATAGAAAGCCCAATCATATCTGACTTACCCCTGCCCTTGCCAAAATGAAATTCACCTAGGGCAAAACAGTTGGCATCATTGTTTACAAATACAGGAATCTTATACTTAGTTTCTAAAATTTCTTTTAAGGGTACTTCTTTCCAAGAAGGAATATGTTGCACATCGTATACAATACCTTTGGCTAAGTCAACTACACTTGGAACACCAATACCTATGGCAACCACTTCTTTATCCAATAGCGTATCTATTAATAAATAAAAATCGGCCAATACTTCTTCTACAGTGCCGGCACTTTTAATACGTTTGCTTTGAATATTATGTATACTACCTTCATGCACTAAACCCGCTCGAATATTAGTAGCCCCTAAATCAATACCTATCACTTTTTTTTCACTCATAAAATAGTTTAAACAATACCGTCTTCTTTCTTTTTAAATAAGGAAATGGTCTTATTGGTAATGATAGGCTTTGCCCAAAATCCAATACTAAATATAAAGCCAAGTGTTAAAAATAAAAAGCACATGCCTAAGCGCAATCCATAGTTATCTCCTAACCACCCTATTACTAAAGGTACAATGGCGCCACCTATAATACCCGTTACCATAATGCCCGAAAATGAGCCATGGTGTTCACTTACAGAGTTTAAGGCCAAAGAAAATATAATGGGATATAGGACTGATGCAAAAAAACCTACCATGGGAAAGGCTATTAAGGCCATGGAAGAAGTTCCGAATAATGCCACTAATAAACTTATAATTGCAAGTCCTGTAAATGTAATTAGTACAATACGGCTATCCATAATTTTTAATAGTAGTAAACCTAGTACACCGCCTGCTGTCATTAGTCCCCAAAAATAAGCAACAGTTTCAGCACCTATTTTTTGAGGATCCAACCCGTGGTAGCTTACTAAAAATTGTGAAATCCAATTCGCTACGCCTTGTTCTGAACCAACATAGCAAATCATAGCTATAAAATATAAAACAACTTGCTTATTCTTAAGTAGGGTTATATGTGTGGCGAGTGCTCCAGCCTTTTCATCTTGTTTTAATTCAACTGCTGGAAATTTGGATACAGTAATAACCACAATCATGAAAAAACAAATGACAACAAATAAAAAGTAAAGTGAAATCCAAGGTAGTTGCGGAGGTACTAATGTATATGAATAAGTAAGTAAAGAGTTTGCTTTAGTATCATGGCCCATGGCGAATACCAATTTAGAATACACCAAGGGGCTTACAAAAGAAGCAAAACCAAATATAAGTTGAGCTAGTACTGAATAAAATGCAAAATTTTCTTCTCCTCCCGAAGTGCGTAATAAAGGGTTTATCACTACTTGTAGCATAGCCATCCCACATCCAATTAAAAACAATGAACCTACTGCCGATAAATAATTAGGGAATAAAGCTAAAATAAGCGAACCTACAAAAGCCACTGCAAAGGCCGTTATCATTACTTTTTTCTCCTTGTACTTTTCTATCATCATTCCAGAAGGAATAGACATTACACCATATGCAATGAAAAAAGCAAAGGGCAATAAGGCCACCAAGGTTAAACTTAAGCTAAAGCCTTTGATTAAATCGGGAATCAAGGGGCCCATAATATTGGTCAAAAAAGAAATAACAAAGAATGTTAGTAGAATAAGTAAAACGATATAGGGGCTTCTTTTCATAAATTAGTTTATTTTGTTTCAACTGCACCTGCCGAAAGGCTTGTGCTAATGACTTCGCCCGCTTTAATGCTTAACCATTCCCCTTTTTGTATAGCCTTATCCGGCTCATTGGTGAATTTAGAAGTCCAAGGCTCTAATGCCACGGTATAACATTTACCCCACCATGGAAAATCTTGGCTGGCATTTCTTTCCTGCCATAACCATAAACATTTAAATATAGTTGCATCCCAACTTACACTAAAACTAATTTTTTGTTCAGGATTTGTAATGGTGTAATGTGCTTTATTATTAGCTGTTTCGAAATTACTTAAAAAAGATAAGTCGCGATAGGTAGGCGCTGATGTATCGGGAATTACAGATGCATCAAATGCTTTGCCAGTAGGGTCTTCTGCTTGAGGCCAGTTATACGTTTTACCAGCTTTAAATCTTCTTGGCTCATTAATATTATCATGCACTTCCATAGTCTTTGCATTGGTGTCAATAGTAGCACCTTCCTTTAAAAATGGAAGACCAAATGCAATATGATGGCCCCACATAATATCAAGTTTTGTGCCGCTTTCATTTGTGAGTTGCTCTGTAATTATTAATTGACTACTATTCTTTTGAAGGCTCAATGTCTTCTCAATTAATAAAGGCATTCTTAAAGGTCTTGTCCAAAATTTTACAGCTACTTCATCTACAGTATCTTTTACTATTGCATATTTCCAAGGAATTAATGAAACCTCTCCATGTAAACCTAAAGAAGCACCTCTATAATTAAAAGAAGGGCTATTGGGAAGTATCTCCTGCCATCCACCATAATAATAATCTTCGGACTGGTTATGCGTATCACGCATTTGTGTAAATACCTGCGCAGGGTTTTGTATGCCTTTATCTAATCTTAATAAAAAATCGAGATCTAAGGGCTTGTATTTGAATTCAAAAATATCTGAACCGCGGTCGGCTAAAATTCCTATGCGTAAATAAGCATTTTCTAAATACACTACTTTCATGCCTTTTAAGGCCCAGTCGTCGCTAATAGTACAGTTTTGATTTGATTTATTAGTTTGCATTTATTATCATTTTACGATGGTAGCCAAGCTAAACAAACAGGCGATTCTATATTTTCTACTGTTTTATGAAAGCTAAGTGTTCCGTTGTATGAATTTACGTTAAATATGGTTATTGTATCTGAATCTTGATGAGCCACTAATAGCCATTTACCAGAGGCATCTATAGTAAAATCCCTAGGCGTGCGGCCCTCAGTTGGATAAGAAGCAATAAAGCTTAGGCTTTCAGTAATTGAGTCGAATGCAAATAAACGAATAGTATTGTCTGATCTCATGGAAGTATAAATAAACTTCCCGCAGGCTGATACACGAATGGCTGCTGCGCCTAAGTCAGTGTCTATATTAACTGACTTACCTTCTATTTCATTTATTGTTTCCTTTAACGACTCACTTAATTGCCCACTCACATCGAAATTTCCTTTTATCTCATACTCCTTTTTTTCAGCACTATATTTTATAATAGTTATCGACCCTGTAAGTTCATTAATAATAAAACCATAAGCATAATTTTCATTAAAACATAGATGCCTAGGCCCGCTTCCAGCAGGTAACCTTATAATTTGTTCCTCCACAGCGTCAAATCCACTCTTGTTGTGAATATTATTATTAGTCTTATGATCTATATATTTTTGAATACTATAGACTTTAACTTGATCCAATCCTAAATCGCAGACTAGTAATTTATTGGACTGTATATCAAAACAAGCGCAATGCGCATGGGCTTGAGTTTGTCTACTTGGATGTTGGCTAGAGCCCTTATGGTATATATTAAGTGGTTCATGAATATTTAGATCAGCAGTAGGCTCAACATTAATATTATGTATAACCAAATTACCTGTTTCATAACAAGCAGTTGCAGTATAGCTTTGGCCTTCATTGTTTTTAAAATAATGAATATGGCAAGGGCAGCCACCTTCAATAGTTTTGGTATCTATTAAATTAAGTGCATAATTATCATTAATGATATAAGTATGAATTACTGGTTTTTTTGAAGCAAGAATTTCTGAAACTGAAAATAAATATTTAGACGATGTAGTTCCCTGTTCAATGTTACTACTATGCATTATACTAGTAATAGATAAGTAACTTGGGTTTATCTGAAATTGATTATTTAATAAATTCAAATCACCGTTCAATGCGTCAAATTCGTAACATGAAATGCCTTTACCATGGCCGCCAAAATCTCCAGCAACTATTTCAGTATAAGTGCCAACATATAAGATATGTGATTGTTTTAAACTATTCATGATTTAACTTGGTAGTAGTAGTTGTAGTGTTATTTGTTCTCTATATTTTCTCTATTATATAAGAAGCCGCATAAGATGCTTGTAATTTATCTAAGACTAATTCAGGGGCGGTATCATGTAATAAATAAGCATGAATAGTTTCACCTAAAAATTGCTGAAACTTAGTCCAGCCTTGATATCTAGGCCTTACATAGGCATTGGTTAAAGATGCCATTGTATTTGTAAAAAAATTATTTGTAATAGCATTGGCCTGTTTATTCTCCCAAGCCATCTTATTACCTGGTTGCCCTTGTGCATTTACATAAATAGTAGATTGTACATCGTCACTACATATCCATGCAGCGTAATTAGCAGCTTCTTGCACATTACTGCATGAACTTGTTATAGCAATACCTGCACCACCTAGTACTACATTATTTATTTCAGGTGCTGTATGATATTTTAAAATATTTTTTCTAAACCCTGTTCTTGAATAATTCGTATAACAAAAAGCGAGTGGGCTATAAGCAATAACATTTTCTTGAGACATATAATCATATAAAGCAATCGGATTCCAATCCAAAGCCTTGGGATGAAATGCATCGCGCATGGAACGGAGCATAGTTAAGGCTTTTAGTCCTATTGAAGCTTCAACTAATAATTTATTATTAAGCATTTCATTACTTAGTGCTTCATTATTTTCTTGAATGGGTGATCCCATTTGAGCAGTAAGACTTAAAAAGATACATAAACAATCGGTGGGACAAAGCGCCATACCAACATATAAATTTTTAGAGGCTAAGGTTTTAGTTAAAGCAAAAACTTCTTCCCAGGTATTAGGTAAAATTTCATTACCCATTAAATCGGCTCTATAACTAGCGCACTGCATGGCAGCATCTATAGGAAGCGCCCATTGTTTTCCATGATAATGATAAGACTCAAAACTTGGGCCAGCAGAAGAATTTTTAAGTTCATTTAAAATATTTGTAGGCACTAAATCATTTAAAGGTAGTAAGCATTGAGATGCCTCCGCCACACCTACATGTGGATGATCCATAATGATTAAATCAAATTGTTTTGAAAGCGCTTCTAAAGACTGATCACCAAAATTAGTAAGGGATCTTTTTTGCCATTCTACTTGAATACCTTTTTGATCAAAATATAAGGCAGATGCTGCTATCAGCGGATCATATCCTCTTGCGTGATCCCAAGTAATGCCTTTTAGTTTAATCATGAATACTGCTTTATTTCTTTTCTAAACTCTTATTATAAAAAGCTTGTATTTTTTCTTGCCCCTCTTTTGATCTATAAAATTTACCTAATAGGGCTGCTTCTTTTGCTTGCAAAGCAGGTGTAATACCATTAGCAGCTTCCTGTGTTAATTGTTTAACAGCTTGAAGCCTATCGGGTAATTGCGCTGCAAATGTTTGTGCAAATTCAGTGGTCTTTTCTATAAAATTTTCTCTTGGATAAATATAATTTATAATGCCGCGCGCATGCATTTCTTCAGCAAGAATAGTTCGGCCTGTCATCACAATTTCATTGGTTAAATTAATACCTATTTTTTTAGTGAGCCTTAAACTACCCCCACCACCAGGAATGAGGTTTAATAAGATTTCTGGAAGGCCCATCTTTGTACCAGCAGCAGCTACTATCATATCACAGGCAAGTGCAATTTCAAAACCTCCACCAAAAGCATAACCATTAATGGCAGCAATGACTACTTTAGAATTATTTTCAATGCCTGCATATAAAGAATGCCCCTTTAATTGAAAGGCGTCAAACTGAGCCTCTGTTTGCTGCGCATACTCTTTAATATCGGCACCTGCCATAAAAGCCTTGCCAGCTCCGGTTATGACCACCACCCCTATTTGATTGCTATCTGCCTTATCCACAAAATCTAATGCATGAATAATCTCATCCATCATTAATGCATTCATGGCATTTAGCTGTTCTGGCCTATTAAACTTAACCCAAGCAATTTTATTATGTATCTCTAAAATGATATGCTCGTATTTCATTATTTAAATTTTTTTATACTTTTAATAATTAAAACTAGTTCTGTTCGAAATCATAGTCTTAGTTATTTTGTTTTACCTATTTTTTCAACTATTTAGTTTTCAGTTTTTCTACTGAAATAATTTTATCATTTAATAAAGTTTCAATGGCTGAATCATCATAACCAAGTTCTTTTAAAATTTCTGGGCCATGCTCTCCAATCATAGGAGAAGGTCTGGTAATAGCACCAGGTGTTTCACTCATTGTAAAAGGAATATTGGTCACTTTTAAATTACCTGCCTTAGGATGTTGAATATTTACAAATGTATTATTATGTATTACTTGTGGGTCATTAGCCACCGCCGATTGATTATTCACTTGCGCCACCCATAGGTCATAACCTAGCATTATTGTAAGCCAGTCTTCGGTTGTTTTTGTAATAGTGACTGCTTGTATGCGGTAATAAATTTCATCTCTTTTATCGAATAGCACTTGTTTATCATTATATACTAATAAGCTAGGGTCTCCTAGCGCTTCTACCAGTATATCAAAAGGGTTCATGGCAATGGCCAAGAAACCATCCTTGGTTTTATAAGTACCAAAGGGGGCTGGATTCCCCGGGTGCCCAATACCCGATTCTGGCCTTTCAAACTGTACCCCTAAATTTTGAATAGTAAAATAGTCTTGCATTTGAAAAGCAATGGCTGAAGAAAGTAAATTGGTTTGTATTTCCTGACCTATACCTGTTTTCTCTCTAAAATAAAGTGCCGCTAAAATGGCATACACACAATTAAATGCATTTACCTGATCACATAGTGCGGTTCCTAAAGCCACCGGACCATCCGATTTTTTTCCACTAGTCATAATAGCACCACTTACACTTTGTACAAGTAAGTCTTGGCCTGGTCTTTTTAAATAAGGGCCATCGCTACCCCAACCCGATGCACAGCAATAAATAATTCTTGGATTTATTTTTTTTAAAGCAGCATAGCCATAACCTAATCTTTCCATTACGCCGGGTCTAAAATTCTCCACCACTATATCGGCCTGTTCAATTAATTGAAGTATAATTTTCTTACCTTCTTCTTTTTTCATATCAATGGCAATAGATCTTTTATTTCTATTCCATGCCATAAAACAAGGCGACTCATCTTCCGCAATCCATTTGTTAAAAAAGGTCATGCCCCGATAAATATCGCCAGAACCATACCTTTCAATTTTAATTACATCTGCACCTAAGTCGCCCAACATTTGTGTGGCGTAAGGACCTTGTAATAGTTGTGAAAAATCGATCACTTTTAAACCTGCTAATGCCTGCTTCATTGTATGCGCTATTATTTATATTTAATTATTCGCTGTATCTAGGCAGTGTGCAAAGTCCGCCATCTACTTTAATGTCTTCTCCAGTAATAAAACCCGATTCATCAGATGCAAGAAAAACCGCTGTCATAGCTACTTCTGAAGGTGTACCTAGCCTATTCATAGCATGCTGTGCTGCACTTTTTTCTAAAAAAGAAGTTCCTTCTGTCTCCGCTCTTTTTGCATTCATAGGTGTATTAATGGCACCCGGAGAAATACTATTAAAACGAATATTACTTACACCAAACTGTCCTGCTAATTGATTGGTCATAGAAAGCATGGCTCCTTTGGCACCTGCATAAGCTGTCCAATTATGCCAGCTTCGAAATGCTTGTGTAGAAGAAATATTAATAATACTACCCGATTTTTCTTTGATCATATGAGGAAGTGTTTCCTTAATAGTTCTAAAAATACTTTTTAAATTAACATTCATAAGGGTATCCCAATCGCTTTCTGGCATTTCCATAATATTACCGCCAATGGCTACTGCTGCATTGTTCACAAGTACATCTACTTTACCAAATGCTTTAATAGTTTGATACACTAAATTTTTTACATCCTCTGTATTACCTACATCGGTTTTTACGGCTAGTGTTTTAGCACCATTAGCAGCTAAGTGTTTTGCTTCCTGATTTAATTTTACTTCATCAATATCACTTAGTACCACCATGGCACCTTCTGCTGTAAAGGCAGTGGCAATCGCAAGCCCAATACCATTCGCAGCACCCGTAATAATGGCTACTTTATTTTTTAATCTCATGCAATTATTTTTTTTCGTTAATAGTTATCCAATACTTTTCTATCTCTTCCAAACTCTTGCCCTTGGTTTCAGGAATAATTTTAATGGATAAATATAAAGCCGGTGTTGTTACTAAAGCAAATAACCAAAATGTACCAGCAGGTGAAAGCTTTTCTAAAAGCAGTGGCGTAAGCTGCCCTACCAGTGCGGTTCCTATCCAAAGTGAGAATGTGGCTAGCGCCATGGCTTGACCTCTAATTTTAGCTGGAAATATTTCAGATAATAAAACCCAAATAACAGGGCCATATGAAAAAGCAAAACAGGCAATAAAAAATAAAATAAAAGTAAGCAGCACATAAGTATTGTTAATATTAAAATAAAACAGCCCACCTACAATTAGTAAAGATGATAAAATACCAATGACTCCAGCAATAAGTAAAGGCCTACGACCTAATTGATCTATTTTCCAAATAGCAATTAAAGTAAATAATACATTCACGAGTCCTATAATTACTTGACTACCTAAGGCGTCGGCTATAGGAAGCCCGGCCGATTCTAGAATTCCAGGACCATAATATATAATGGCATTAATGCCGCTAATTTGAGTAAGAAAAGCAAGTGAAATACCAATTAACATGGGTAGTCTAAAACTTCCTTTAAATACAATGCTTAACCCCCCACTCTCTCTAGCTAGATTAGACTTGATATCATAAATTTCTTTTTGAGCTTCTTCATCATTGACTATTTTTTGTAAAATAGTTAGGGCCTCTGTTTCTCTTTTTTGAATAGTTAACCATCTTGGACTCTCAGGAACAATTTGTAATAGCAATAAAAATAAAATAGCAGGAATAGCAGAAGTGCCTAACATAATTCTCCAAACTTCTGAAACCATTATCTGATATACATTTCCCGTAGTATGCGCTAAACTTTCAGAATGAGAAAGCTTTAATAAATAAGCATTGCTAAAATAAGAACAAAGAATACCAATGGTGATGGCGAATTGATAAAGCGCCACCAAGCGACCTCTTTTATGTGCAGGAGAAAGTTCAGAAATATATAAAGGAGATACCATGGAAGCCACTCCAATACCTAGGCCTCCAATAAAACGGTATAAAACTAAATCGTTAAACCCTATGGCGAAAGTGCAACCAATGGCGGAAACTCCAAAAAATAAGGCCGATAAAATAAGCACTTTTTTACGACCATATTTATCGCTTAAAATGCCTGCCATGGCTACCCCGCTAATACAACCCACTAAGGCCGAGCTTACATACCAACCGGTACTTACTGCATCTAAACTAAATTGCGTGGACACAAATTTAATGGTGCCAGAAATAACAGCAGTATCATAGCCAAATAAAAAGCCCCCCAAGGAAGCAATAATGGCTAAAGTATTTATATAGTTTTTTTTAGAAGATGCCATTGTCTTAATTGTGATTTATAATTAGCTAAAAGCAAGGAAATTCGTATCTCTAATATACGATTTTATGATGAGACCCAAAAAGCCCTAAATATTGACTGGCTAAGCTTTATCTTTGCCCCATGGGCCAGAAAAAACTGATCAAATTTGCAGCCATTAAGCAGTACGAGAATGTACTGGAATACCCACAGGCTATGCTGGGCAAATGGAAGGCCTATTTTGAAAAATTAAGCAAGGGCGAATACCCCATTTCACTTGACAGTCTTGAAATTACTGCTAATAATATTACCAAAAACAATAGCCAAATTAAGCCCCTAGTATTAGAGCTTGCCTGTGGGCGTGGAGAATATGCAGTCGGTTTAGCGCGACTATTTCCTGAACAAAATTTTTTAGGACTTGATATTAAAGGCAATAGAATTTGGAAAGGTGCAAGCATTGCGAATAAAGAAGGCATTAAAAATGTTGCCTTTGTTAGAACGCAGATAGAACAAAGCATTCAATATTTTGCCAAAGAAGAAGTAGATGAAATTTGGATTACTTTTCCTGACCCTCAGTTAAGATTATCAAAAGCCAAAAAAAGATTAACCCACCCACAGTTCTTAAGACTATATCAGCAATTTTTACAACCAGGAGGTATAGTGCATTTAAAAACAGATAGTCCTAATTTATACTTATTTACCAAAACAGTCATTGAACTATACGGCCTTACGCTACTAACTGCTACCGATGATGTATATGGAACCCGGTTCATGCAATCAGATAAATGGGATGAAAGGTGCACCATTAAAACTTATTATGAAGGTTTGAACATTGCTAGTAGTAATCGTATTCATTATATTCAATTTAAAATTGATAAGCTATTACCCATTGCAAAAGATGAAATACTTAAAGATATGATTGCAGCCATTGAAGTAACAGAAACCCATGACGCGAAAAGAGAAAGAGGCATTAAAGTAAATGAAAATTAAACGAAAGTTTAAGCAAAAAAAATAAAATGACCGAAGGAGTACAATATTATATAGATGTAGATGGTAAGTATGTATTTACTGAATTATACCATAAGGAAAGAGGCTACTGCTGTGGTAATGCTTGCAGACATTGCCCTTATAATTACGAAGCCGTTCCTGAACCGGTTAAAACAAGGTTACTACTTTTAAAAGAATTAAGCGAAATTAAAAGCTCCAATGGCCCCAAAGACTAAAGATTTTTTTCAAAATGTATTTGATGTAGTACGTCTTATTCCTAAAGGGCGAGTTACAAGCTATGGAGCTATTGCAAAATATTTAGGTGCTGGTGGAAGTTCTCGTATGGTGGGTTGGGCTATGAATGCATCACATGGGGTGAAACCCAAGGTACCTGCGCATAGAGTAGTGAATAGAAATGGCATGCTAAGCGGTAAGGCTCATTTTGCAACGCCTACAACTATGCAAGAACTACTTACCAAAGAAAAAATAAAAGTGAAAAACGAAACCATTATAGATTTCGAAAAATATTTCTGGGACCCTATTAAAGAATTAGGACTTTAGCTATAATAAGGCGATATCATTAAGTATACCAAGGGGCCAGTCACTGCTACATAAAACCAAATAGGCCAAATTCTTCTTGCTATTTTTTTATGTTCTGCAAATTCACTAGTTAAGCCACGGTAGGCTGTAAATAATATAAAGGGTAAACTAGTGGCGGCTAAAATAATATGGGTAGATAATAAAATAAAGTAGAAGCCTCTTAAATTACCTACTACTGCTAATTCTGCAATGCTCATTAGACCATCATGGTCGGTATCGCCGAACTTGGTTTCTCCAGCGAATAAATGATGCGCTATATAAGACACTAAAAATAAAACCGATAATACTAGCGCTGTAAGCATGATATTTTTATGGGTAGCATATTTTTTTTGCTTCACCGCTACTAAAGCAGCTACTAACAAAACGGCAACTGTGGCATTTAGAATAGCATTCAGTAAAGCGAATATATGTTTGTCAAAAGGAAGTTCTACAGTAATAGTAAATTTGCTTAAAAAGCTAACTACTACTAGCACGACTAGCGAAAATATCCCAATTAATAATTTCGCTTGCTTATCGTTTTTTTTAATTACAGGTGCTAACATACTCATAGTTTTAATTTGTTGCTTTTTTATTAAATTTAGTATTAAAATAATAAACAAAACCACTCACCATCAATATAATTAATAACCAAAGCCAGCTTAGGTCTACGATATCTTGAAATAGTTTATTCTTCTTCGTCTTGTCTTTCTCTAGCATTAAATAACCTACATCCTTCGCCAATTTTAAAAGTGAGGCAGAATCTAAGCCACTATAGTATCCACGAATTTGCATTTTTTTATCTATTAAAATAAAGCGGCTTGTATGCACAAAATCGGGACTAATAGGTTCCTTACTAAATTGATCTACTTTTAATTCCTCAAAAGCAAAATTATAAATAGAGTCGCGATTCCCTGTTAATAGCCACCAGTTGTCGGCAATAACTCCCATTTTATTGGCATAGGCCCTTAATACAGGGACGCTGTCCCTATTAGGATCGACACTGATGGACATAAAATGAACAATAGAAGTGTCTACCTTTTTACGAATATCTCCACCTCTTGTAAA
>JBBAJX010000024.1:16536-33159 GCA_040403885.1 Sediminibacterium sp.
TTATTACGCAAATTTCTAAATGAACTACCATCCCATAAAAAAGCCCCAATAAACCATACGAATAATGACAATGGTACAATAATAGTCATGATCAAGTTTTTTACTTCATGCTTTAAGTGCATAAAATAAGCAACTATATAAAAAGCCTTGGCCATCATTAAAATGACAATGGTTCCTTTAATAGCTAATTTTAAAGCTGCTGAAGTCATACTCATCATCCAGAAGCCTAAGATCAATTCAACAATAGTAAATACCGATAAAATAATCGTTACTTTTTTAATTTCCGCCATGGCTTCTGCGTTATGCGCTTCGTGGTCTGAGTGTGATTGTGACATATAAATTTTTGAATGCTAATTATAATAAATAAAATATAGTAAATACAAATACCCAAACTAGGTCTACAAAGTGCCAATACAAACCTGCCTTTTCAATCATTAAATAATGGCCTCTTTGTTCAAACTTATTTAATAAAGTCATGATAAGCATAATGATATTAATAACTACACCACTGAATACGTGGAAGCCATGAAAACCTGTAATGGTAAAAAAGAAATTGGTAAAATTGGTAGTACTTGCTGTGCCATCGGCATTTAAAAAAGGATTCATACCCCACCAAGCGCCTTCGCTATGTAAATGATTCCACTCCCAAGCTTGGCAACTTAGAAAAGCAATACCTCCAATAATAGTAAAAATCATATTTCTAACCACACCTTGCTTATCCATGTTTTTACCAGCATGCACTGCTAGTACCATGGTCACAGAACTAATAATTAATATAAAGGTCATGATACTTACAAAGACCAAGGGTGCATTTACCCCTTCTGGTGCAAATGGGAAACTTTTAAAAACTTCATTAGAGTTAGGCCATCCGTTGGTTGAAAAACGGACTGTGCCATAAGAGATTAAAAAAGCACCAAAAGTAAAGGCATCACTCATTAAAAAGTACCACATCATTACTTTTCCATACTCAGAACTAAAGGGGCTTTGCCCTCCTTCCCACAGTTTTGCTTCATTTGGCGAAGCGGTTGTTGTTGTTGACATGTTCAATTTCTATTTCAGTGCAAAAATATTGGCTATCAAGGATATTCGTATCAAAAAACCCGGTTTTTTTGTATTTATCTTTAACAAACTAAGCTCTTTTATCCAATCCATTGAAGAAAGACAAAAAGGTAAATCCAAAGTATATCTACAAATAGCCAGTAGGTAGATAACAATTCTACCGGCAAGGTATTTTCTGCAATGTTTTTGGCCGACAAAGACTTGAAACGCACCCCGAAGATGGCTATTACCCCACCCAATACGTGTAACAGATGTAAAAGGGTAATAACGAATAAAAATGAGGCTGCCGAATTGCTTCTTGGACCCGTTAAAGCAATATTATTGGCTTGAAGTGCCATGAAGCCTTGTACCTGTAAAACCATAAAAACCACTCCTAAAATAGCCGTTACAGTCAAAAAACCACGGTAAGGGTTTTGAAGGCCTTCTTTGGCCTTTTTGACTGCCATTTGCATGGTGAAGCTACTTAGTAATATAACTACGGTTGAGATAAAGAATACTTTAGGTAGGTCAAAATCCAACCAATTGGCTTGACTCTTTTTTACAATATAGGCAGAGGTTAAACCAGCAAACATCATAACAATGCTACCTAGTCCTGCATATAAATACATCTTCTGTGGATGTATTTTATTTTTTGTTTTTACTGTTGTTTCCATAATATAATTTTTATAATTTATCGGCGAGTAAGGCTAAATAAACAATGGGTAAATAAATATAACTGCTAAACATAACTCTTCTGGCTGCAGGCACGCCCATATTTTGATACAGTCTTACACATTGTACGACCATAAAAATATTAGCCACTAATAAAATCCACATACTTAATTGTCCTGTTAAGTTTAAATAATAAGGTATTAGACCAACAGGAACCATTAATACTGCATACATGATAGATTGAAGTGCAGTAAAACGTGTAGGTCCTTCTTTAGCAGGTAATAATTTAAAACCTACTCTAGAATAGTCGGTATGTGAAACCCAAGCAATGGCCCAAAAATGTGGAAACTGCCATAAGAATTGAATTAAGAATAATGCTAGGCCTGCATAAGCAAAATCGTCGTTGCCAGCTACCCATCCAATTAAGCAAGGAAGGGCTCCTGGAAAAGCGCCTACTAAAACAGCAATTGAATTTATTTTTTTAAGTGGCGTATAAATAAAAGCATATAAGAATAAACTAAAAGCAGAAAGTAGTGCTGAAGAAAAATTAAAATACTTCCACATAATTGCAATACCTAAAACGCCTGTAATAGCTGCAAAAATGTAGGCCGTTTGTTGCGACATTCTACCAGAAGCCACAGGCCTATTTGCCGTACGTTTCATTAGTGCATCGGTATCTTTTTCTACTGCTTGGTTAATGGCGTTCGCACTTCCTGTAATGCAAAGTCCAGCAAAAGTTAAAAGTAAAATCATGGTCCAATCATAGGCCATCACCTTCGGTGCTAACATATAACAAATTACACAAGTGAACACCACTGTAAAACTCAGGGTGAATTTCATTAACTGCGCGTAATTAGTAATTGTTTGTTTCAAGTTTAATTAGTGTGTACCACTTTCATCCTCACCCACCGGTGTGGTTTGTGGAATAAAGTCATGTCCATCCTTACTGTAATCATAAGGCCAACGGTGTACTTCTGGTATTTCACCAGGCCAGTTACCATGACCAGGACGAATAGGCGTTGTCCACTCTAAAGTATTTGACTCCCAAGGATTCAACACAGTTACTTTACGTCCTTTGAATATAGAATAGAAGAAGTTGATTAAGAATAAAATTTGCGTTGCAAAAACAATCATTGCTACCGTACTTATAAAACGATTTAAATCAGCAAATTGTTTAAAGCTCTCCCAAATGCTAAAATCAAAATAACGACGAGGCATACCTGCTAAACCTTGATAATGCATAGGCCAGAAAATCATATAGGCTCCAGCAATAGTAATCCAAAAATGTAAGTAACCTAATGAATTATTTAAATAACGACCATACATTTTAGGGAACCAGTGGTATACACCTGCAAACATTCCAAACATAGAGGCCACACCCATTACAATATGGAAATGCGCTACCACAAAATAACTATCGTGTAAATAAATATCTAAAGCTGCATTACCTAACCAAATACCTGTTAAACCACCAGAGATGAATAAACTTACAAATCCAATAGCAAATAACATACCTGGTGTGAAACGAATATTACCTCTCCATAAAGTAGTCAACCAGTTAAATACTTTAATACCAGAAGGTATAGCAATTAATAAGGTTAATAGAACGAATACTGAACCTAAGAATGGGTTTAATCCTGTAACAAACATATGATGCGCCCAAACCAAGAAGGCTAAAATGGCAATGGAAAATAAGGAGCCCAACATGGCCATATAACCAAAGATAGGTTTACGAGAATTCACCGATATGATTTCAGAAACCATACCCATGGCTGGTAATAAAATAATATATACCTCAGGGTGACCTAAGAACCAGAATAAGTGTTGGTATAAAATAGCAGAACCCCCTTCGTTAGATAAAGCGCCTACTCCATTCACATAAATATCAGATAGATAAAAACTAGTACTAAAGTTTCTATCAAAAATTAATAAAATTAAACCAGACAACAAAACTGGAAAAGATAATACCCCTAATACTGCTGTAAAAAACAATGCCCAAATAGTTAAAGGCAAACGCGTCATACTCATTCCTTTGGTACGCATGTTTAAGATAGTAGCAATATAATTCAAGCCTCCTAATAAAGAAGAGACAACAAATAAGGCCATTGAAATAATCCATAAGTCCATACCTGATTTAGAACCAGGAGACGCATCGTGTAAAGCAGACAATGGAGGATAAGCTGTCCAACCGCCACTGAAGGGTCCTGTTTCTACAAATAAAGAGGACAACATTATAATACTAGCAGTAAAAAAGAACCAATAGCTTAACATATTCATAAATGGAGACGCCATATCGCGTGCACCAATTTGAAGTGGAATTAAAAAATTAGCAAAAGTACCAGACAAGCCTGCTGTTAATACAAAGAATACTAATACAGTTCCGTGTGTAGTCACTAATGCATAATAAGCTTGGGGCGTGATTTGACCCCCTTTTGCCCATTTTCCTAAGATAGATTCTAACCAAGGAAAACTTGAATCAGGGTAACCTAATTGCAAACGAAATAGAACGCTCATAAAGCCTCCTAGTACTGCCCAAACCATTCCTGTGATTAAGAATTGCTTCGCGATCATTTTATGGTCTTGACTAAATATATATTTAGTTAAGAAAGTGTCGTGGTGTTCATGATGTCCGTGATCATCGTGTCCGTGACTTTCATGACCTTCATGATTCTGTAATGCTGTTTCGTGACTCATACCTTTTATTTAAATAATTTTAATCTTAATATTTTCAAAATCTTAAGTAGCTGTAATATAAAAGCTACTTAAAATTATTTTTACATTTTTGCTGTGGTTACTTTAGCAGTAGTATCTGCCGCTGCAACCGGTACTGCAGTGGGGTCCTTTTCAGGAAAAGCAGTGAAGTATTGTGGCTTTTGTTTTGCCATCCATAAATCATACTCTTCTTGATCTACCACTTCTATAATCCCTTTCATAGAGTAGTGACCATTACCACATACTTGATCGCAAGAAATTTCATAAACAAAATTAGGATTACCTGTTTTCTCACGCATTTCTTTAGTAGTATAGATAGGTGTAAACCACATCGTAGTTGGAATACCAGGAACGGCGTCCATCTTTAAACGGAAATGTGTTAAACCCACATCATGAATGACATCTCTTGAACCAAGGATTAATTTAACAGGCTTACCTTTTACTATATACATAGTTTGCTCTGTTAATATATCGTCTTTAGAATAAGTATCATCCCATACAATACCAACAGAGTTCGTTGCAGGGTCAATATTTTTATAATATTTTTTTCCAAATACAGCGTCTTTTCCTGGGTAACGAAATATCCATCCAAATTGTTTTCCCGTTACTTCTACTACCATTGCATTCTTAGGTGCTTCACTTGTAAAGAAAAACCAGTTACGTAAACCAAATACTACCAGTATAGTTAATGCAATAGCAGGAACGGCTGTCCAAACTAATTCTAATTTAGTGCTATGTGCAAAGAAGAATGCCTTTCTATTTTTATCTTCTTGGTATTTATAGGCAAACCAAAATAATAATACTTGCGTAATTACAAACACAATACCCGTAACTGTCAAAGTAATAAAAAGCATTTGATCTACTTTCTCTCCTTGAATACTAGCTGCTCCTTGTGCTAATTGTGTTTTACCATAATAAGCTTTATTACAAACATAAATACCTATGAAGCCTAGTACCAAAAACGTAATCATCAAAAATCCGTTGATTTTATTGTTTTGTTGACGACTGGCTTCTTCCCCTTTTAAAATAGACACGTATTCACTTGCTTTGGTAATTTGAAAAATTACCACGTAAATGAAAACAATGATTACAACAGATAAAATTAAACTCATAATTTGTTTTTTCTAAATCAATAATTATACTTGATGAATAATACTTTCTTTAAGGAAAGGATGGTACTTAGGTATTAAAGGCTTGCTTGCTAAAGAACGCGCTACCATTAATATCATCAAACCCACAAAGAAAGATAATATACCAAAATCTAATAAACCTAATGAAACATGTTCTTTCGTTAAAGAACCCATTACCATTTGATAAAAATCAATCCAGTGTCCAAATAAAATAAGCACCGCCATGAAGGCTACTAAAGTGAAATTACGTTTAGCAGAACGCTTCATTAATATGATTAATGGGCAAAGGAAATTGATAAATAAGTTTAAGAAGAAAATAGGTTTGTAAGCTCCTTGCACACGGTGCTTGAAGTAAACGGTTTCTTCAGGAATATTGGCGTACCAAATAAGCATGTATTGTGAGAACCATAAATAAGTCCAGAATATAGAGAAGGCAAACATATACTTACCAACATCATGTAAGTGCTCGCTATTCGATAATTCCATATAGCCTTTATTTTTCATGTACACTAACCATAAAGCAATCAAGGCCATACCTGCTACAAATGAACTTGCAAAAGTATACCAGCTATACATAGTAGAATACCAATGTGCATCAATACTCATTAACCATAACCAAGGCACCGTAGAAGCTACTGTTAAAGCAAACCAGACTAAGAAAAATCCAGAGCGGGTCATGCTTCTAATATTAAATTTATGCGCAGTCTCGTGATCCATGGGAGCGATATCTGCTTCTAAACTAATTTGACGCATTCTATATCCAAAATAACTCCATAATATAATGGTAAGTGAAGTCCAAATAATAAAGAAAGTAGGATTCAAGAAACCAGCCTTCCCTTTTAAGATAGGATCCTTGGCCACTGCTTCCGCATCTAACCAATGATAGATATGATGATTATGACTTAATACAACATAGAACAGTACTAATAAAGTAATACCCCCAAAAATAGGTACTAAGGTAGAAATGGCTTCTGCAATTCTTCTAAAAGATTGTATCCAAGCCGCTTGTGCCATAGTATTAAAACATATAAAGAACATAGCAGCATTGGTTACTAAAGTCCAAAAAATAGTATTGTACATTAAGGTTCCCCAAAAATGTACTTGCTCATGTTCGTCTGTACTAAATCCTTTGGTAAATATGCCGTATAATAAAGCAGCAGTACCTATGCCTATTAAAGCATAAGACCATGTTTTAAGATTACCAGGAATTTCGAATTGCTCTTTAATAGATGCCATCTTATTTCTTTTGTTTATTCTTTACATATTTAATAATCATCCAGCGTTGACGCTTGCTTAATTGAGAAGCATAAGAGCCCATCAAGTTTTTTCCGTAGGCAATAGAATAAAACATTTGACCAGCAGGCATATTCTCATATTTAGCATCACCTACTAATGTAGCAGGTTTTGCAGGATAAGGACCATTACCATCTTTATACAAAGGGCCATTGCCATCTAATTTAGTGCCATGACAAATTCCACAATTCACTAAATACAAACGCTCTGCTTCTGCAACGTCTCTACCCATTAAAGAATCAATAGGGTTCGGTACTAATTTAGAAGCAAAATAATTAGTGGTATCACCTGCTTTATCTTTTGCATAAGGAAAAGGCATTTCCTTGCCACGTGCCAAGGTACCTGTCACAGGACGGTTATCATAATGAATACCTTTTGCTGCTAAGTTGCTATGATCGGCGTAGGTTTCATAGGCACGGCTATAAGCCATATCAGGCATATAGATAGTGCCAGGTGTACGCTTCACTTCTTGACAGCTTACCAATGTAATCGCTGCTATAGCAATAGTTAAAAGCAAATTCTTATTAATGTTATTTTTATTCATCGTACTGGTTAGATTATACTTGATCTAATTATTTCTTTCTTTAATTATTTTTCTTACTCTCATAATTTATGTTACTTAAAGAGCTACTTGTTTTATATTATATAAATTATCCTCTTTATCATAAGTACCAAACCACCACTCTTCTTCTGCTACTTGTACATCTGTTTCAATAGCGCCATTCGATTTTAAGAAGGCTATTAAATCATCTGTATTGGTTTTATCGCTACACTCAATCACCATTACAAATAAATCGTCGGTAGCACGCTTATGAAAATGATGTTTTTTAACACCAGGTGCTAATTGACATAACCAACAAAAAGTCATTACCATTCCTACGGCTGCAAATAAAACGGTTAACTCAAATATAATTGGTACCCAGGCTGGTAAAGCGAAATGTGGTTTACCACCAATGTTTAAAGGCCAGTCTTTGGTGAAAATCCAACTAATGGCACTCACGGCAGTGGCGGTACCGGTGATGCCGTAAATAAATCCAGCAGTGTGTAAGCTTGTTTCACGCATACCTAATGCGTGGTCTAAACCATGCACGGCGAAGGGTGTGTATACGTCCTTGATTTTATAACCAGCAGTACGCACTTGCTTCACCGCAGGGAATAAAACTTTTTCTTCATCAAAACAGCCAACTACAAATTTCTTTTGTGCCATAATTTTTTCTTAATCGATATTATAATTAATGTGCATGCGCATTATCGTGAACAAATGAATCCAAGGGTTGTGCTTCCAATTTTTCAAAAGCAGGTTTGAAAGATTCTCCGCTTCTTTTCAATACATATTTAATTTCTGCTACCGCAATAACAGGGAAATATTTAGCGAATAAGAAGAAGCAAGTAAAGAATAAACCAAACGTACCTAAATAGAAACCTACTTCCCAAATAGAAGGGCTATAGTAAACAGACCAGCTAGAAGGTAAATAGTCACGGTATAAAGAAGTTACAATAATTACGAAACGCTCAAACCACATACCAATATTTACAATGATGCTCATGAAAAAAGTAACAAAAACATTTCTTCTCATTTTTCTTGACCAGAAAATTTGAGGAGATAAAACGTTACATGTCATCATGCCCCAATAACTCCAACCATAAGGGCTAAATAAATAAGCACGACTATACCAGAAAGTATATCCTTCATATTTATTTTGAGAATACCAACCCATAAATAATTCTGTTAAGTAAGCAATACCTACAATAGATCCTGTAAGTACAATTACTTTATTCATTAAGTCGATGTGTCCAATAGTGATATAGTCGGTTAATCCGAAAACTTTACGTACTACAATTAATAAAGATTGTACCATGGCAAAGCCAGAGAAAATGGCACCGGCTACGAAGTATGGAGGGAAGATAGTAGTATGCCAACCTGGTATTACTGAAGTGGCGAAGTCAAAAGATACAATAGTATGAACCGATAGTACTAATGGAGTACTTAAGCCCGCTAACACTAAAGATAAACTCTCGTGACGTTGCCAATGTTTAGTAGAACCTGTCCAACCAAAAGAAGCAATACCATATAATTTTTGTCTTAGTTTAGTAAACGCACGATCACGCACAGTAGCTAGATCGGGTAATAAACCAGAGTACCAGAATAATAAGGAAACAGTAAAATAAGTAGAGATGGCAAATACGTCCCATAATAAAGGTGAGTTAAAGTTCACCCATAATGGACCACGTGAGTTAGGATAAGGCATAATAAAGAAGGCTAACCAAACACGACCCATGTGGAAGATAGGGAATTGACCAGCACACATAACGGCAAAAATAGTCATCGCCTCTGCAGCACGGTTCACCCCTGTTCTCCAACCTTGACGAAATAATAATAACACAGCAGAAATTAAAGTACCTGCGTGACCAATACCTACCCACCATACGAAGTTGGTAATATCCCAACCCCAACCAATTGTTTTATTTAAGTTCCACTGACCAATACCATAAGTAACCTCACGATATAAACTGTATACTCCAAATAGTAATAAAGTAACAGCAATGAAAAAACCAATATACCATAAGCGAGATGGTTTCACTTCAATAGGGCGCAAGATATCTTCGGTAACTTGGTGAAAATTTTTCTCACCATAGACCAATGGTTCGCGCAACTGTGATTCGTACTTAATATGCATATCTACTATTTCTTAAATTTTTTAATCTATATTTTTATTACGTTTTTTCTTCTTCTACACTATTTCTTACTTTGGCTAAATAAGTCACATTTGGTAAGACGTGTAATTGCTCTAATACATAAAACTGACGATTCGGATTCTCTACCCGTACTTTAGTAATAGCGCTATGTTTATCATTTGCGTTACCAAAATTGATCGCACTAGTAGGACATGATTGTTGACAAGCCACTTTCACATCTGAATCTACCATTGGACGAGATTGTTTTTTCGCATCTAGTTTTGCTGCTTGTAAACGCTGAACGCAGAAAGAACATTTTTCAATTACACCACGAGAACGCACTGTCACATCTGGATTTAATACCATTCTTGTTAAGTCGTCGTTCATATTCATAACTACATCGTTCAATACATCTCTTTGATTGTCTGGGAAGCTATCTGCTCCAGAATAATCGGCCCAGTTAAAACGACGCACTTTGAAAGGACAATTGTTCGCGCAATAACGAGTACCAATACAACGGTTATAAGTCATTTGGTTTAAACCTTCAGAGCTATGGTTGGTGGCAGCCACCGGACAAACGTTCTCACAAGGAGCATTATCGCAATGTTGACACATTAATGGTTGGAATACCACTTTAGGGTTATCCATATCGCCACTAAAATATTTATCAATACGTAACCAATGCATTTCATGACCACGTAATACTTCTGGTTTACCTACCACCGCAACGTTGTTCTCTGCATTACATGCTACCACGCAAGCACCACAACCATTACAACTATTTAAATCTACACTCATACCCCACTTGATACCTGGGCGAGCGTACACTGGATAAATAGTTCCTTCTGCTTCATAGTTTTCTAATCCGCCATAAGGCTTAGTTTCTGCTTCACGCTCTTCTAAAATTTCTGTTGGATTTTTTATGTATTCAGCGAAAGTTATTTCTTTTACTACTTCGGTACGAACACCTTGTGCTGTATCGTAACGGAAATGTGTTTGTGTTAATGCTACAGGATACGTTTCGCCTGTTGCAGTTAATGTAACATTGCTAGAAGCAAATTGTACCAATCCATTTTCAATGATAGCTAAAGGAAAGGCATTTTTACCTGTACCAATAACCGATTTACCTACAGCTTCTGCACGACCATATCCCACTGCAATACCCACTGTTTGTGGATGTGTACCTGGGATAATTAATACCGGAAGTTCAATTGATTTTCCGTCAACCGTTAATTTAACTACTTGCTTAGGAGGTTTTACTTCATAAGCATCGGCCTGACCTGCATTATTTAAATCAATGTTTAATAAAGTTCTTGCCATCGAAGGAGATACTATAATATAGTTGTCCCAAGTAGCGCGTGTTACTGGATCAGGTAATTCTTGTAACCATGGGTTAGAAGCCCCTTGTCCTGCACCAATACCTACTTTTTGGTATAAGGCCAATTCAATTTTATTCTTATCATTATTCTTATCATTGGAGGAAGGCTTGCTTGCAGTTACTGCAGCCACCGCAGTAGCTACCGCGCTACTATTAATACTTGCGCCAACATTATTTACATCGGCAGGAATGAGTACCCCAGCTTGCAATGTTTTATTCCAGCCAGTCTCGCCACCTAATTTAGCCGACCAATAGTTTTTTAAATAAGTGGTATAATCAGTTGCGTCTCCAGACCATTTTAATAAAGAGTCTTCAAAGGCACGTGTTTTAAATAAAGGAGAGATAGTAGGTTGAATGAAAGAAATGTGACCAGATACTGGTTCAGCATCGCCCCAACTTTCTAAGAAGTGTGGAGCTGGAATTGAATATTTACAAAGCGCTGTTGTTTCATCTAATTTAGCATTGAATGAAATAGTTGTTTTCACTTTTGCTAAACCCGATTTTACTTTATCAGCTGCAGGCCATGTGTAAACAGGATTGGCGCCATAAAATAAAACTGCGTTTACTTTACCAGTGTTCATATCATCCACAAAATTTGCAAAGTCTGCATCAATACCTTGACGGTAATTTAAAGTCTCTGCAAAATTTATAGTAGATCCATTCGCGCCAACGGCACTATTAATGGCGTTTACAATAATTTGCTCATTCACATTATTACTACCAGATACTACTAGCGCAGCGCCTTTGTGAGCCGTTAATGTTTTAGCAGCCGCCTCAATACCTGCTTTTAATTTAGCATCAGTGATGCCCGTAATTTCACCACCATTCACTGCGCTTAATAAAGCAGCAGCAATCATTGGTAATTCAGAAGGACGACATAAATATTTTTCATCTGCATTAGAGCCTGTCATACTTGCCACTGTTTCAAAGTGGATATGTCTACTCATTGCAGGATTTTTTTCATCTAATTTTTTTCCTACTGCATATTGTCTTGCAAATTCCACAGGGCTTAACCAAGTACCTAAGAAATCGGCACTTAAAGAAACAATGGCTTTTGCATTTTCAAAATGATAGGTAGGAATAATTGTTTTACCATAAGAAGCTTGGTTCGCAAGAAGCATTGCGCTATGAGAAACCGCATCGTAAGTAATATGTTTACTTCCAGCATGCTTTGCTAAAAATTGAGCAATTACTTGTTTAGTAGAAGGAGAAGTAATGGAGCTTGTTACAATAACTGCAGCGCCATTTAATTCACTTGCAATGGCTTTATCAATAGCTTCAAAGCTTGCTTCTTTTCCCGCAATTGTGGGAAAACGTAAACGAGCAGTATCATATAAGTCTAAAACAGAAGCCTGCACTCTTGCAGAAGTACCGCCAGCAGTGATAGGGCTTAAATCATTTCCTTCTAATTTAATAGGACGACCATCGCGTACTTTAGCAAGTACAGAAACTACATCACCATCTTGTACATAAGTAGTAGCATAATATTCAGCAATACCAGGAACGATATCTTCTGGTTTGTTGGCAAAAGGAATGGCTTTTTTAATAGGCATTTCACAACTTGCTGCCACGGCTGCAGCTGCAGTGCTAAAGCCTACATATTTTAAAAAATCACGACGAGGTGCTTTCGCTTGTAAAAAACTTTCTCCTTTTTCTAAAGCAGATTCGTCTTCTACAAAAGGAAGTTCTTCTTTAAATTCATTTTGAACTTCTTTATTAAAAGCTTCAGAATTATTTAATTCTCCAAAACTTTGCCAATACTTTCTTTGCTCCATAGTAATGTATATAATATATTAGGTACTAGTAGTGACATTTTTGACACTCAGTACCACCAATTTTTTCAACTGTAATTCCTTTTGTGCTATCAATTTTTCCGCTACTTAAGTCGGCATGGAATTTTTCATAGATACTATAAAAACCATTGTCTTTAAATTGAACCTGTGAATTTCTATGACAGTTGATACACCAGCCCATACTTAAATCTGAAAATTGTTTTACTTCACCCATTTTTTGAATCTCACCATGACATTGCTGACAAGCTACTTGACCCGCGTTCACGTGTTGTGCGTGGTTAAAATAAACGTGATCAGGTAAGTTATGTATACGCACCCACTCAATTGGTTTTGCATTGGATGCATCCCAAGTTTGCCCTTCAGTAAATCCTGCGTATTTGTATAATTTTTTAATTTCCGCATTACCATCTACTACATCTCCATTCTCTCTTACTAATGGCGCGCCTTTGTATTCATTAATAGCCATGTGACAGTTCATACAAACATTCACACTAGGAAGTGTAGCTTGTTTACCTTGGTATACTCCTGTATGACAGTACTGACAATTAATTTGATTGACACCCGCATGTACTTTATGTGAATAGTAAATAGGTTGTTCTGGTTGATAGTCTTTTGAGCGGCCTAAATTCATTGCACCCTTTGTAGTCATGTAACCCCCTGCAATAAATAGTATGATGGCGATAAAAGCGATGTAGGCTTTGTTTCTATAAAAAGGAACTGGATTGGCAGAAGAAACGCCCGCTTTATCGCTAGATAATTTTTTTAAGTTGCTATTAACTTGTAATAAGATTATTGAAACAACTGCTAATACTAAAGTAAGTAAACCAAATACTAAAGTGCTATCAGATTCTTCTTTAGGCGCTTCAGTGGCTGCACCACCTACTGGTGCTGCACCTGCTGCAGGAACAGTTTTAATGTAACCTAGAATAGCATCGATATCTTTATCGGTTAAACTAGGGAATAAGTTCATTGCGGTTTTATTGTACTCGTTGTACAATTTAGTGGCGTAAGGATCTCCCGTTTTTAAAAATGCAGCATTGTTTTTAATCCAGGAATATAAATTCTTTTTATCAGGCCAACGGTCTTCTACGCCAGCAAGTGCAGGACCCGTTAATTTTTTATTAACTGCGTGACATGATGCACAATTTTGTGAGAAAAGTGCTTTTCCGTCTTGCGCATTTAATTGATTTCCGATAGATGAACTAAGGGTGATAAATAGGAAGATCGAAACGATCTTAGCTAGGCTTCTTAACATTGTCATATATAGAGAAAGTGTCTAGGGTGTAAAATGTCCTTTAACGGATGCAAAATTACTTAAGAATAGGATTCAATACTAAGAAAAGTGTAAGTTTTTTTTATTGAATTTGTTGAGTTTCAGGGAACTGAGTAAAAAAAGACTGACGAATGTCATAATAATGTAAACGTTAGTTTTAGATTGTAGAATTTATTTCGATTTACAGGGGCTGTTTTGAAAAAAAATGGCACCTTTGAGGGCCTTGAGAGGGTAAAAAAAAGTTGTTGCGGCGCTTCGCGCCGCCTAAAACTTAGGCTTAGCAATAAAAACAGCATGAAAGCATTTAAAAGATTACAAGAAGAGTGGAAACTGGGAACAGGCCAATTTTGGCTGGTCATCCTCACTTTTGCCCTGGGCGGTAGCCTCAGCGGAAAGCTCTGTACCTATTTGCTAAAATTGGTGTTTTTGGAGAGAAATTGGGCATATTGGCTCGTTTATCCCCTATTTTTGACCATTTTATGGCCTTTTTCGGTGATTTTCGTAAGTTTCTTTACCGGGCAATTCCGATTCTTTAAGGGTTATTTAGCCAGGGTTGGGAGCAGGTTGTTGGGAACTGCGGCGCCTTCGACTGCGTCTTCGGCGCCCATCCATATCGCCATTTTTGCTTCTGGTGCTGGGACCAATGCTCGAAAAATTATAGAATATTTTGAAAAAAGGACTGCGGGCAGCTCTGTTAATGCGACAGGAGCTAAATCCGCTGCTATAAAAGTTTCTTTAATAGTTTGTAATGTGCCGGGTGCTGGGGTTTTGGAGATAGCCAAGGAAAAAGGAATTCCTAGTTTAATTATTAACAAGACCGATTTCAATGCAACAGGCTATGTAGAGAGTTTGCAAAATGCCGATATCAATTTTATAGTTCTCGCAGGTTTTTTATGGAAAGTACCTGAGGTATTGGTTAGGGCTTATCCAAAAGCTATTATAAATATTCATCCTGCACTACTTCCAAATTACGGAGGCAAGGGAATGTATGGAGCACGAGTGCATGAAGCAGTGATTGCAGCTGGAGAAAAGCAGTCGGGTATAACCATTCATTGGGTGAATGAGCATTACGATGAAGGCGCTATTATATTTCAAGCAAAATGTTCTATAGATGCTAATGATACAGCTGATACCTTAGCCAATAAAATTCATGCGCTCGAGCATGCGCACTACGCACCAACTATTGAGAACTTGTTGAGTTAGAGTTTATTTCTATTTCTGAAAAAGTTTTCTAAATTTTTTATTCTTAGATAACCAAAGGAAACAAATATAAGTAGAAAAATTATTCCATGGCCAACACTGGGCTCCTTAGCAAACACAATAAAATATAACATTAAGCTAGTTAATAAATAGGCTATACTTAAAATATATTTTACTGTGCTAACAGGAATGTTTTTGTTTAATAAATATTTAGCAAGGATTATATCGAAATGCATGGGATATTCTTTTATTTATTAAATTATGAAATATTATTGATAATGATATCTTAATGAAACAATTTCTATTATTTCTTTACCTACTCTATAAATAAGACGATGTTCTTTATTAATTCTTCTACTCCAAAGACCAGTGAGTTCATATTTTAATGGTTCTGGTTTTCCAATTCCAGTAAAAGGTTCACTTAGAATGTTTTCTAATAAATGGTTTATTCTATTTTGTATCTTAATATTCTTCTTAAGTTTCCAATGATTCAAATCGGCTTCTGCTTTGTCTGAGAATATTATTTCCAGAGATCTTTTAATTTAATTTTTTTTGATTTCCCTTCATTGAGTTGATTAACACTTTCTAAAATATGTTCTTTATTTTTCTTACTTGATAATAAGTATAAAGTTTCCTCCATTGAATTATAGGCTTCCTGGGATATTACAACTATGTTACCCTTGCTCTTTGGTCTTTTTATAATGAGTTGATTTCTACTATTATTCCCAATAAGTTCAAGTTCAGATGCCAGATTACTTCTAAATTCTGTAATTGATAGTACTTTAGTCATAATATATTTTTGTACAAAATTACGTACATTTTTATTAATATCCATATATGATAAAATTACAAAGGATTTTATTCCATTTTCAACGTATTTATACGTTTAGAACTTCGAAAGTTTTCTAAATAAAAAACCCACTCGAATGAAGTGGGCTTAAGAAATATATTAGATACTACTACTTTTCTTCAAAGTATATTTTTTAATTAATTTTTTGATCTTTTATTTCATTGTACTTTTTAAAATAATTTTCTTTTGTACTACTTTTAAAATACTCTTTTAATTGTTCATTGGACATCCCATAAATTTCTTTGGATATTTTTTCTTTTACTTTTCGAAAAAAATTAACAGTGTCAAAATTTTTATTTACCTGTTTCATATTCGATTAGATCTTTTATTAATAATGTTTATTTTTTAAACATCGCCTTAGCCTCATCAAGTCTTTTAAAGAAAGCTTCTTTATTAGCATCTTTATAATACTCTTTCAATTGTTCATTTGATAAGCCAAAGGTTTCTTTAGAAATCTTATCCTTAATTTTTCTAAAGAAGTTTACAGAATCAAAATTTTTTGGTACAGTCTCATTAATGTTCATAAACTATAATTTGATAGAATCAAATAAAAACTACCCAGGCATACGAGAAATGTATTTCTCAATTTCTTTGATTTGATCTACTAC
>JBBAJX010000025.1:0-31639 GCA_040403885.1 Sediminibacterium sp.
AAGATGATTTAGTAGTAGAACAGACCGAACAAAAATCACAAATGAGCACCGTGCTTATGATTGATATAAGTCATAGCATGATTTTATATGGAGAAGATAGAATTACGCCTGCTAAAAAAGTAGCGATGGCATTAGCAGAATTAATTACTACGCGTTATCCTAAAGACACTATTGACATTCTTGTATTCGGAGACGACGCCTGGACAATTAGCATTCAGGAACTACCTTATTTAAAAGTAGGGCCTTATCACACCAATACGGTAGCGGGTTTGCAGTTAGCCATGGATATACTAAGAAGAAAAAGAAATACCAATAAGCAAATTTTTATGATTACCGATGGCAAGCCAAGTTGTATTAAAGAAGCTGATGGTAATTATTATATGAATAGCAATGGGCTTGACCAATACATCGTAGATAAATGTTATAGCCAAGCGAAGATGGCTAGAAAATTACATATTCCTATTACCACTTTTATGATTGCACAGGACCCCTATTTACAAAGGTTTGTGAATGAGTTTACCGAAGCCAATCAGGGCAAGGCATTTTATACAGGCTTAAAAGGCTTAGGCGAGATGATATTTGAAGACTACGAAACCAATAGAAAAAAGAAACTTAAATAATTAGTACAAACATATTTATATGAAAATTGACAAAATAAAAACCCTTGGTGATTTAAAAAAACAAGGCTACCAAAGTAAAAGCATCAAAGACGAATTAAGAGATAATCTAATTTCTAAAATAAAGGAAGGGGTTCCAGCTTTTGAAGGCATACATGGTTTTGAAGAAACCGTTATTCCTGAAATTGAAAGAGCCATTTTATCTAAGCACAATATTAATTTATTAGGCTTAAGAGGTCAGGCCAAAACTAAATTGGCTCGCTTAATGATACAATTACTAGACGAGTATATCCCTTTCGTGGCTGGCTCTGAAATTAATGACGACCCCTTGGCCCCTATTTCAAGATTCGCCAAGGATTTAATTTCCGAGAAAGGCGATGCCACTCCTATTGAATGGCTACACCGCAATGAAAGGTTCTTTGAAAAACTAGCTACCCCGGATGTTACCATTGCAGATATTATTGGAGATGTTGACCCTATTAAGGCTGCTAATTTAAAATTGTCTTATGCCGACGAGCGTGTGATACATTTTGGTATGATTCCAAGAGCCAATAGAAGCATATTTGTCATTAATGAACTTCCCGATTTACAAGCCAGAATTCAAGTGGCTTTATTTAATATATTACAAGAAGGCGATATTCAAATTAGAGGTTTTAAACTAAGAATGAATTTAGATATTCAATTTATTTTCACCGCTAACCCTGAAGACTATACCAATAGAGGCAGTATTGTAACACCTTTAAAAGATAGAATAGGCTCACAAATTTTAACGCATTACCCTAAAAATATTGCAGTTGCTAAAAAAATTACTGAGCAAGAAGCTAGAATAAATGCGGTACAATCGGAGCTGGTGTATGTCCCTAATTTAGCCAAAGACATTATTGAGCAAATTAGTTTTGAAGCAAGGGCTAGTGAATACATTGATGCAAAAAGTGGTGTGAGTGCGAGAATGACCATTTCTGCCATGGAGAATTTAATTAGTACTGCAGAAAGAAGGGCCTTGAAAAATGGGTTAACTAAAACAGCTGTGCGCTTATCCGATTTTATGGGCATTATTCCTGCCATTACCGGAAAAGTAGAGCTAGTATACGAAGGAGAGCAAGAAGGTGCTGAAGTAATTGCTAATCTTTTAATAGAAAAAGCCATAAGCACTTTATTTAAATTTCAATTTCCAAAAATTAGTAAACTAGAAAAGCAAAATGAAAAAAATGCATACTCCGATTTACTAGATTGGTTTATAGCGGAAGGTGGTTTTGAATTATACGAAGACTTTGACGAGAAACAATACAAGAAAGTATTAGATGATGTGAAGCCATTAGACGCACTATTAAAAAAATATGCGCCTGATACTAGTAAGGAAGATGCCTACTTTATGAAAGAATTTATCTTATGGGCCTTAGTAGAAAATAAGAAATTGAATAAAGAAAAATTAACGGAAGGCTTTTCTTTTAAGGATATACTTGGGCATATGATTAATAAGTTGTAAAAAAAGTCATAAAGAAATTAACTAAAAAGAATAATTAGCTATTTAAATGTATGGCTCAGTAAATTTTGTAATTATATTTTAAAGAAGATTTTCTTCTTATATAAAAAATAACATATGCTCCACTCAAGTGCAAAAATGGTTAAGGAAGAGCCTATTTGCACTAACAATATAGGAAGGTGCAGCAAATTCAATAAGCCATTACTTATTGCAGTAATATATCCATTGAACCAACGTGCCCCTACTATTTCAAAAAATAAATAAATGAAAAGAGAGTTCATACCCACAATGGTAAAAAACAATAAATATTTTTTATGATCTAGTAGGTCTATCCACCAATGACAAATAGTAAGGCCTATTAAACACCAGCCTAGGGAGGCCAAAGTAAAACTGCTTGTGGAAATTCTTTTAATGATAGGTGTTACACCCACATAATCAAGTCCAAAGCCCAACACCAAACAGGCCATTGCAAAAAATAATATGGTTTTTATTTTCAATAGTCCTTCCTCTTTGTTTGTAATCTCTTTGTTTGTAATCTCTTTCTGATTAATATTCTCTCTTTCCATTTTTGTTTCAGTACCCAATATTAATTTTCCTACTAAGGCACCTGCAATGGTATGCACTGCAGTGGGAATACAATTAATAGCCACCCAACCACCTGCATTTATTTTGTTCATTAATACTGTGTCCATATAATTGCCAAAATTGTGCTGATCCACAAAAGGCATATCAAAGCCTGTTATATGAGTACCTCTATATAAATATTCAGTGAGCAATAATAAACCAACAGAGAATATAATTTGAAAAAGGGCACTGAACTCAAAAATTAAAAAAGCGACTAAGGTGGTGAAAGACAATTGAGTTAATACATCCCATAATTCAAAAGACAAACCGCTTGGTCGAACGGCATAATCCAATACGCCCCAAAAAAACAGCCAACCACTTCGTTTAAGAATTTTAAGAAAAGACTTATTCCAACTAAACCCATTTTGTTTTTGTTGATGTAAAGAATAAGCCATGGCTATACCTGCCATAAACATAAAGGCAGGTTGTATTAAATCCCAAAAACGAAGTCCATTCCAAGGATGATGAAAAAATTGTAAGAAAAAAGAATTCAGTATTGAATTTTCAGAAGCCTTAAAAAAATGCTCATAGAGTGTAGTACTTTCTAATGCTAAAAGCACCATAATAAGGCCACGCATAAAATCAAGCGATGCTAATCTTCTCATAATTTGAATTTACAACAAAAAAATCAACTACCTAAATGAATAAGTAGTTGATTTAAAATTTATAAGAATGATAGACTAATACCTTGGACCGCCTGGTCTTGGCTTAGGCAATGCAATACGAGGAAGTTTTTGATCTCTTTGTGCTGCGTCGAAAACAAAAGTGGCAACAATAGTGGCTATTTGTTTTAAATCTTCTTCACTTACATGATCTAGTACATCCATATTGCTATGGTGTGTGCGTGTATCATATTCAATAGGATCTTGAATAAATTGGAATCCAGGTAAACCCACTCCATCAAAGGATTGATGATCGGTTCCACCTGTATTGCTAATAGTAATAGTGCCATTGGTAAGATCTTTCAAAGGTGCAAACCATTGTTCGAAAATTTCTTTACAAGCTGCGTTGTTTTGTAAATAAATACCACGCACTTTTCCAGTACCATTGTCTATATTAAAATAAGAAGAGAATTTTTCATGTGAAGGTAATAACTCCATAGTAGCAGGATCTGCAAATGTCTTTTTTACATAACCTCTTGAACCTGTTAAACCTTCTTCTTCCCCACCCCATAAACCAATACGAATAGTTCTTTTATTATTAATGCCTACTGTTTTTAAAATACGAAGTGCTTCCATCATGACTGCAGAACCAGATGCATTATCGGTAGCGCCTGTTCCTGAATGCCATGAATCTAAATGTGCTCCAATCATTACAATCTCATCTTTCAATACAGGGTCAGTACCAGGAATTTCTGCAATAACATTATAGCCCTGTAAATCTTTATTGTAAAATTTAGTTTTAACATCTGCATCTAACTTTACAGCCTTACCTGCCTTCACTAATCTTAAAATAGTATTGTAGTCTTCAATACCAATAGCAATATCTAAAAAGTTCTCAGGGTCTGTTCCTTTATAACCTCCGCCGCCTTGAGAAAAAATAGTTCCATCATGATTACGAGGACTGCTTGTAAGCATAGCCACAGCACCTTCACTAATAGCCATTGCTTTTAATATATTTAATACATTACCACTGCCGCGCATTGCTTGCATTCTTCTCATCAAAGCAGTATCAGGAGCAGGGGCTTGACCACGCGCTTGCATAGGAGCTGCATTAGCCATCTTCTCTAACTCTTCATCGGTAAAACGAACAGCATCTGCTTTAAAGCTTTGCTTATACACCTCTAATTTATCAATGATAATTATTTTGCCTTTTAAAGTACCGCGGTATTGTTCAAGACCCGCAGAATCTTTAAGCACTACTGCTAAAATTTCAGCGTTTTTTAAACCCTTTGTACCGCCTGTCCAAGCCTTCGGATAGTTTTGGATAGACCTATAATAAGGGGCTGTCATAGCTAAATAAGATTTTTCCAATTCCCAACCTTTTCCAAATTCACCATAAGCATCCAAGGCAGCATTGGAAAGTCCAATAGATACTAGTTTATCTTTAGCATAATTCGCTGCACGATAATAACCTGGAGAATTCATTAATCTGTTGCCACTTACATCGGTTAAATTAAACATGATGTCCATTATTTGAGAACGCTTTAAGCCTTCTTCTTTTATCTTATCTATGGTAGCAATATCTAATTTTTCTTGTGCAAAAAGCGCAGTGGAAAAACTAAATAAGCATAATAGAAATAGTGAGCTTGTTTTTTTCATTGTATTTATATTTATATTTTGGTTTGAGGAAATTTAAATTTTTGTAATGTCAGATATCATGAATCTACTATTCGTTTTTAAGCTTGTTTTCATTCATTATTTTTTTCTATTCTGTATCATCATAGCCAAACTTTTGATTTAAAGCAAATACGGCTTCTGCAGAAAAATCGTTCTTATGAATTAAAGCAAGTTGTCCGTCAATAAGCCCACGCTTGGTGGGTAATAAGGAAATATTTTTTGCATAGATACTTAATGCCGAAGCATCGGTAGGTACTCCTATTGTTTGTATAGCTGCAGCCACATCTTCCATTTGATGAATGACCGATAAAATTTGATTGGGTATCCAAGAAGTAATAGGCGTGCCGCCGGTAGCAATAGCATACTTTGTATTGGCCATTATATACTTTTGAACAAACTGCCAATGACCATTTCTAAAATGGTATATCTCCTCTAAAATACCCAATAAAAAACATAAACTTTTCGCGTCTTTATTTTCTAAGAGTTTCCCCATTAAGCCTTTAGGATGCACTGCTTTCATGGCATTTTGTAAATCACTGAAAAAATGCTGAACACATTTTGGACGGTATAAACGTAAATCTAATAAGTATTTAGTGAGCTCGTTTTCTGGATAATAAAAAATAACACCAGAAAAAATATCTTGCATAGGAATAATATCATCTTGTGCACCAGTCTGTCCTCTAAAGGCCTTGGGCTCTTCCCATACACCTTCATAGGTAACGCCGTCTCCAAATAAATCGGTATTGCCTTTTACACCCATAATAAAAATTCTAAAGTCGTTGTAACGCTGCCATCTTGAAGCCTTCCACATTTCTTTTCTTCTAATATTCATCTGTTTCATCGTCTCCCAATTCTTTTCTAAAAAAAGGGCTACATTTTTTTCACCGTTATCTAAGGCTTGTAAAGTTTGCATCACTGACCCCACTAAATCAGCTGAGTAACGGTTAATGTCAACATGCAACATAATAAAACCTACTTCATCGGGTTGACCAGAAAATTTATTACACATCGTAATATTTTCCCAGTTTAAATCGCCAGTAGCATCCAGCTTTCTATAGTTGCCTAAAGAATATGCATAGTGATAATCAAGCCAGGCAAAAACATCTAATTTATCTGCCACTTTGCAAAAAGGCATAGCAATATTTTTAGGTAAAACATTTCTTGCTTTACCATACTTGCCATCTATTTTAAATTGCTGATAAGAAGGCTCTAATAAATAAGCAGAAGCTAAAAAACTATAGGATCTGAATAAGGCTTGTAAAACAAAGATGTCTGTTTCTTTTTCAATGGCTTCAACATGATTTTCTATAGCTAAGACAGGCTCCACTATTCCATTAGGGGTATTTAAGAAGCCAAATTCTTTTTCATTCAATACTACGGGCATGGCATCTAAAACAGCTTGTAAATCGCTATAGGTTGAAGGTAACTTTACCATGGGTGCCTTGGTAGGTAAAAAACCATGCGCTGAACTAACATCAAAAAAGCCATCTGAATAATTCGATAAAATAGACATTGCTAAAATTAAATTTATATGCTTATAGTGATTAACTAAAGATTCTAATAGGATGTACTGAAGCTATGAAAAAAAACAAGTTAAAAATACAGATTCCCTAGTTTTTACATGATAGGCTAGGCCAAGGACCTTTCCAGAAATAACTGTTTGATTTACAGTAATTTAAAATATAAAATTTTTCACTAAAAGCCCGTTTATCCTAATCCTTGATGGCCATTCAATGGCTTTAGATTACCTTGCAGCTCAAATTATCATTTTATGCAAATAGCAATTTTAGGCGCCGGAATGGTGGGAAGAGCCATGGCCATTGACCTTTCCAAAAAATATCAAGTTACTTCTTTTGACTTAAGTAAAGAATCACTTCAAATACTTTCCAATAAAAATAAAAGTATTACTACTGTTCAAGCCGACTTAAGTGATTATGTAAATTATGCAACCCTACTTGCAAAATTCGATTATGTGATTACAGCGGTTCCAGGTTTTATGGGCTATAAAACTTTAGAAGCTGTTATTAATGCTAAGAAAAATGTGGTAGATATTTCCTTTTTCCCAGAAGATGCTTTGCAGTTATCTGAATTAGCTAAGAAAAATAATGTAACTGCCATAGTAGATTGTGGCGTTGCACCTGGTATGAGTAATTTAATATTAGGCTACCATAACGAAAAAATGAAAATTGATAGTTTTGAATGTATGGTAGGTGGACTTCCTAAAAAAAGAACTCAGCCTTTTGAATACAAGGCTCCCTTCTCTCCTATTGATGTTTTAGAAGAGTATACAAGACCTGCGCGTTATGTTGAAAATAGCTGCATTGTTACTAAGCCAGCATTGAGTGACGCAGAATTTATTGACTTTGATAAAGTAGGTACACTAGAATCCTTTAATACCGACGGTCTTAGAAGTATTTTATTTACCATGGGTCATATTCCCAATATGAAAGAAAAAACTTTAAGGTATCCTGGTCATATTAATTTAATGAAGAGTTTAATTAAAGCAGGGTTTTTAAATACCAAAGCCATTCAATACAAAGGGCAGTCTATTTCTCCATTAGGTTTTACTTCAGCATTATTATTTGATCAATGGAAATTAGGAGCTACGGAAGCTGAATTTACTTTAATGACTATTGAAATTAAAGGCGAAGGCAAAACTATTCATTATGAATTGTATGACGAGTATGATGCCGTAACTGAAACAAGTAGTATGAGTAGAACCACTGGTTATACTTGTACCGCAGCATTGAATATGCTTATGGAAAATTTATTTACAGAAAAGGGTGTTTTCCCTCCAGAGCTTGTAGGTAAGTATGCGCCTAGCTTTGAGTATATAATTAAATACTTACAGGAGCGTAATATTCATTATGTAAAGACCGAGTCTTAATTAGCATTGAGAAAGCAAAGAAACAGCGCTGAAATAGCTGTTTATAAATTAGGGGCCATTTAGTAAAAATTAATTACTTTTATAGTATAATTAATCAATTATGGGATTTCATATTAACAAGAAAGTAGCTGACAAGAAAGCTGCCACTGGAACTAAAACCACTTTTCAAGGCGGTAGTTCACAATTTATAGCCAAGGCTAATACTAAGTCTACAGGTACAACTAAGAAGCCTATTAAAACTGGCGGTTCTAGAGGTAGTTGATTAGAATTAGTCGATTAAAAGTAGCAGATAATAAGTAGCTAAATAAAGCTAGGTAAAAAAGTAAGTCTTCACATTACAACAACTTTACTATTCCTTCAATAGTGTAGGTGCAATTATCTTTTGCCATATCGCATAGCCTTTAGCATTCATATGCAATTTGTCGGCTATAAAAATGTCTTTAAAGACCATCCCATTAGTGTCTAGCATGGCAGCATGTACGTCTAAAAATTGCGCGTGCTTTTGCTTATTTATATAATTACGAATAAGCGTATTAGCTGCAACAAACTTTTCTTCCATCGACCATCTTGCCACACTAGGCTTAATGGAAACGTACATAATAGGAATTTTATTTCCCAAATGGGTTCTAATTATTTTATATAAAATTTTAAACCTCTCAAAAACTATTTGAGGCATAATAGTATCACTTGCAGATATATCATTTTCACCACAGTAAATATAAATTTGCTTAGGCTTATATTTTATAATAGTTTCTTGGTTAAAATATATTACATCTATTAAGCTTGAGCCACCAAAACCTCTATTAATAATAGGATAACCTGGAAAATAATTACTAATGTCTTTCCAATAATTAAAAGAAGAACTGCCTACAAATAAGATACTATTAGCAGCAGGCATGGCAATGCTATCTTTTTTTATAAATACATTTATCTCGTCTTGAAAAGGAATTGCAGTACTTGTTTGAGCGCTAGCAGTAAGTATTCCTAAAAAAAGAACAAATACGAATAGATATTTTTTCATAATTAATTTTTGATTCCAAGCATTTATAATAATATTCTTGCTTGAATAATGGTAGCAATTGTTTGAATAATACCCATTGTTATAAATAAAGCTTCGAAAGAAATAAAATTCGCAATTAAGCCTCCAATAGCAATGGCAATACCAGAAACAAAATGTGGATGACCATTGGCTAGACTCCAATGAAATGTATTACTCTTGTCTTCCAAGTTATGAGCAAATAAAGAGTCCCAAATGGGTGCACTTAAAGCCTCTGCAATGCCTAAGCCAATTTGAATCATAAAAAGCTGCTGGGTATTATGCACGAAAATATAGCCAAATGTAAGTAGCGCATTAAGACCATATCCAAATATCATTACCTGCTTTTTATAAATAGAATTATTTATAAACTTTCCTACTATTACATAAAAAATACCCGTAGCCATTAGATAAGCTGCCCAGGCCCATGTTATATCTAATATATCACCGCCAATTTTTTCGGCATAAATAGCAAATAGTGGGCCGAATAAGCCTTCCCCAAAATACCATAAGCTTGAAGCTATTAATAATATTTTAGTAGTTTTATTTAAACTCATTATTAAAATTTATAAGTAATGCCTAAGTCCAAAAAGAAAATATTCCCTAAATGATTTTCTGCATAAGGGGTAGAATTCACTGTTACTTTATTTGAAGCACCATTTAAACTAATTGTATTCACTGAAGTGGTAGTAATTTTATTAAAGGGTTTAGCAAAAGTAGGCGTTAATGATATATTCCAATTTTCAAGATCATAACTTATGGGTAAAGAAAGCTCCATATCTAAGAACTTAAATCCTTTCTTATCTACGGTGGTAGTAGTTTGTAAGCTACCAGCATTGATGGGTTGTTTGATTTGAGGATTCTTCATCCCATTCAGTCTTCTACTAATAGTAGATTCATAAAAATTTAAACTACTAAAACTGCTATATATACCAGGTGTTATGGAAAGCGTGTTATGGTTATTTGAACTAAGTATCATTTCTTTTTCAATACCTGGCACTAATTGCATATCTGCTTTATTAGAAAAGAAAACATCAAAAGAATTATGAAAATTAAGATAGGTTAAATCATAATTGAAAGTAAATCCAATATCACTTGAAATATTACCGCTAATTAAATTGGACCCTGTAGCATAAAAATATTTCGATCCATAAATTTCACCTGTTACCTTTTCACCCAATGCATAATTATAACCAAGATTTAATTCAGAAAAATTATAGCCTCTTTGTCCTTGGCTAAGTAAGTAATTAAGGCTAAAACTTGCGTACAAGCCGTTTACAAAATTGACTGTTGCTGTGGTGTAGAAATAAGGCGCTTTTAAAGAATCGACTCTTCCATTATATACGTAGTTACTTAAATAATTTGTTTGTATTTTAAAGCTAGTAGTATCGCTTTTTGGACTGGCCTTTCTCATGGGCTGAGCAACCACCAAAAGGCTTAGTAGGAGAGCGAAAAAAGTAAAGAATACCTTAGAGCGCATTGTTTGTTTATTTTAGTTTTGGACAAAAAAATAATCAAGTAGTTTAAAAATATATTATCTTTTTCTTGTTAACTGTTTCCCTCTTTGTTGCTTTGGTGCATATAAAGGTGTGGGGCCAAACATTTCAGGTACCACTCCTTTTAAAACTGGCACCCCTAGTAACTCTTCAATTTCTGCAAACTTACCTTGCTCTTTTTCTCCCACTAAAGTAAAGGCTGTGCCAGAAGTAGCCGCCCTAGCGGTTCTACCAATTCTGTGAATATAATCCTCGCCATCATTAGGCACATCATAATTAATGACTAAATCAATATCATCTATGTCTATTCCTCTACTTAAAATATCGGTAGCTACTAAAATATTTGTTTTTTGATTTCTAAAATCTTGTAAATATTGTTCTCTACTTTTTTGATCTAAGTCGGAATGTATTTCTGCTGCCGATAATTTAGCATGTACTAATTTAGAAGTCAATTGTTTCACATTCGATTTCTTAGAACAAAAGACAATTACTTTAGAATATCTTTTCGAACTTAGCATATCAATGATAACTGGTACTTTTTGTGCATCATATACCATGAACGCTTTTTGAATAATTTTCTCTGGTGGTTTTGACATCGCAATATTAATTTCAACAGGGTCCAGTAAAATTTTCTTGGCAAGTACTCTCATCTTCGCAGGCATAGTGGCTGAGAATAATAAGTTTTGTCTTTGTGCTGGAAGAAAAGTAATAATTTTTGCAATATCATCCGAAAAACCCATGTCAAGCATTCTATCTGCTTCATCTAATACAAGATACCTTAGGCCTTTCAATTTAACATAGCCCATATTTAAATGTGCTATCATTCTACCCGGTGTGCATACTACAATATCAACTCCGCTTGTAAGTGCTTTCTTTTCAGCTACAAAGGAGCTTCCATCTCCTCCTCCATATACCGCAATAGAACTCACGTCGGTGAAATAAGATAAGCCTTCAATGCTCTCCGCAATTTGAATAGCCAACTCTCTGGTTGGTACAATAATTAATGCATTAATATCTCCTGCTGTATGCGCTGAAGTAAGGAGTCTGTGTAATAAGGGTAATAAAAATGCAGCTGTTTTACCAGTGCCCGTTTGAGCTGCTGCGATAATGTCCTTGCCTTCTAAAATGGGAACCATTACTTGTTGCTGAACAGGGGTGGCCGTCTCATAGCCCATCGCGTCAATGCCATCCAAAATACGTTGATCCAGTCCTAAATCGATAAACTTCAAAATACACTATTTTAATAATATGACGAAGGTACGACTAATCAAGCAGCTTAGTTATGAAATGGCCTATTTACTTGGTGAATAGCGAATACTCTTAGGATGAAAGTACTCCCAAGAATGCAGATACTCTTGATAGCTTGCAATAGGGCTTAAAGACAAACCTTTCAATTTGCCATCAATGCATAGGCCGTCCACATTCCAAAGCGATTGAGTATAGGTATCGACAATGGAATCATTTATTTTACGAAACGATAAACTTATATTATTTATAGTACGGTTGTAAGCATGAAAAGAAGCGCTATCGTTTTCTAAAAGAATTAATAGGGGCAAAGAAGATAGTGAATCTTGAATGATTTTATTTTTTTCTAAAAAATTCCAATCATAGGTTTTTGAATCATCTGCACTACTAATACCTAAGACCCAAGATTTAAAATGCCAAGAAGCGGTATCTCTTTTTATTAAATCACTTTTCGATTTTCCTTTATCATAAGTATCCATTTTAGCAAATGTGGCTGCAAATTTTTCATCGGGTTGTAGTACTTCTGCATTGGGATGCTTTCTAAACCAGGCTTGTAAACTTAGTTGCTCCGATTTTATTTCTTTTAATTGGTAACCTTTTAAAGGCCCCGCAATGCACTCTCCGTTTGATTGTCTCCACCAACTTTTAGTACTGGCATCTTCAAACATGGCATTAAAATGATCCATACCCACTAATCTAAAATTTTCTAGTTTCCCATTCACGATGGGGCTATACACTCTGCCTGTCCTACATACCGTGCAATAGGTAACCATAATAGGCGTTTGACCAATGCTGTCTCTCACTTGATGATGATAGCCAATAAATTGAATAGGATAAGCCTTCTGCAGTCCATTTTCAGCAACACCTATGACTAACTTGTCAATAGGTATTTTATTTTCTGCAATTTTATAAAAATAAGTATGAGTGGGTTGTAAAAACATTTTATCGGCTTCCATTACGAAAGTAAATGCATAAAAAATGGCTATATATACAAGACTTAAAATACCTAACCCAATTTTTTCCCAATTTGAATTTCCTTTTATAATTTTTATAAAGGGTATTAAAATAATTAAATATAAAATGATACGAATAACATTTTTATTAGCACCCAAGAAATAAGCTAAGTCAATAGAATCAAATGTTTGACTACCTGGCATGGGCATAATCAAATACACTCTTAGGCATTCAAAAATAATTAATAAAATAAAACTTAGATAAAGCATCCATTTTTTCATATAAAACTATTTTCGATTCATTTGATTTGTATAATATATTTATTAATCTCCTTGCTCTTCTTTTTCAAAATATTCTAAAACTTCCTGCCAATTATTAACTCTAAAATGGTGTTTAATATTCACATTATGTGAAGCGTGAAATAAAATAGGCTTGCCTAAGCAAAAATCTAAATTTTTACAATGATCGTCAATCATGTAATCGATTTTTATGACTGCCTTGCTTCCACAAAAAATCATATTCTTCCAACTAATAAAAGGAAAGTACTCGGCAAGCCATGCGTGTTTTTCAGCAAGTGATAATGGAAATTCAGTGGCCGCAGACACTATATATATTTCATATTTTTTTCTTAAAATTTGAATAGCCTCCAAAGCACCAGGCATTAAGGGAACTGTTCTAAAAAAACCAGGGGTATGAATAAAGCGTCTAGCAGCAGTTTTATCGGGGAAGGCCTCGTCTTCTGAAACACCTAAGAGGGCCGCCCTATCGACCTTTACATTATACTGCTTCTCATACAAATTCACTAAATGAGTCTCAATATCGGCTATGACATTGTCCATATCTATGGCTATACTTTTAATCATATTCATTTAAGTTATATTGTTTCTAACTAATTAGCAAAATTAATAGTAACAAAATTAAATCACTCCTTTTTACCCTTTAAAAATATGCTTATTTTAAGTAAGACTCACTATTTACATTATTCATTTTATACACTATTCATATTTTTTTACTCAATAGAAGTCATAAAAAAGGCTCCGATTGAATCGGAGCCTTTAAGTATAATAACTAAATATAAATTATTTTACAATTCCAATTTGTTTTAAGAATTCATAGTTATCGAAGAAGTCTTGCTCTTCTGTAATTTTGCCATCTACTACTTTAGCAATAGTACAACCAATTACATCCACTGTTTTTCCAGTAGCTGGAATTCCAAAGAATGGTCCTGTATGTGTACCTTTAAATTGCCAATATTTTACAACTCTGTCACCTTTAGCAAAAATTTCTTTTACAATAAATTCTCTATTAGAAAATCCTGTAACATAGTTTGCATAGTATGCTTTTGCACTATCCTTACCTTTAATTTCAGGAACAGTATGTAAAACTACATCAGCAGTATAAGCTGTATCTAAAAAGTTTACATTGCCTTTGTTAATAACAACATCCCATACATGGTCATAAAATTTAACATTGTCATTTTCTAGTTGCTCTTTTTTTGCAGCATCGTTGTTATTGGCAGATTGATTGTTACATGCAAATAGCATAGCAGACAGCAAAATAACTGATAATAATTTTTTCACGATTTTGATTTTTATTATTTTTTAATTTCTTAAAGATATGAAAATATAAATAAATAAATATATCTATTTTTTGAATTTCTAGGTCTCCTATTACCCTTGGGATAGGCCTTCTATATACAAAACACAGTATTTAAGGTAAATATTAAACTAAATGAATTAATTTCAGTTTGAAAGTATGAAGTTACTCCTTAAATAATACTATAATGAAAACCGATATACTCAATAATATAGATAACCCCAGGCAGCTTGAAAAATTATACAGAGATAATAAAGCCAGTTTTAAAAAAGAATTTAACCAGCTTTATCCTGGGCATCAAGAGAATAGCAACTTAAGCTTCTGGCATGAAAGGCTGAATTTTGAAAATGAGAGGCAAGCTATAGGATCTAAAAACGAAATTATAATAGTGATTGCCTTTGCCTTAATTGCTGGGCTAATTGCGAATATCCCTAATATTACTGGCATTGATAAAGAAAGGTTTTTTCCAAGAAATATTTCATTCATAGTGTTTCCTGTATTAAGCAGTTATTTTATTTGGAAACAAGAATTAGCATTCAAGCAGTGGTTATTTCCTTTGATGGCAACTTTAATAGCTGCTATTTATATAAACCTACTTCCTAATAATACTAGTAGCAGCACCATTACACTATCATTTATTCATATGCCTATATTTTTATGGGCTATTTTTGGATATTCATTTTTGGGAGAGAATATAAAAAGTAGTCAAAGTAGAATTGTCTTCTTGCGTTACAATGGCGACCTGGTAGTGATGTCAGGAATTTTATTATTATCTACTGTTTTATTTTCAGCTATCACTATGAATTTATTTGGATTAATAGGTGTAAATATTGAAGAATTTTATACTCAAAATATAATGGTTTGGGGTTTAGCCGCCATTCCCATAGTAGCCACTTATTTAATTCAAACCAATGCGCAATTAATTAATAAAGTGTCTCCTATAATTGCTAAAATATTTACACCCCTGGTTTGTATTAATTTGTTTATATATTTATCGGCCATGGTGTACACGAAAAAATATCCATACCAGGACCGAAATTTACTTTTACTATTTAATGTATTATTAATGGGCGTGATGGCCTTAATTTTATTTTCTGTAACGGAAGCTGGAAAAACTGCTAATAGTAAATTTAATTTAGTAATGTTATTTAGCTTATCGGCGTTGACTATTATAGTAAACTGTATTGCGCTTGCTGCCATTAGCATTCGTTTAATTGAATATGGAATGTCTGCCAATAGAATTGCAGTGCTTGGTGGCAACCTTTTAATATTTATAAATTTGGTATTAGTGTCCTATAAATTATTTTTAGCAAGCTTTAAAAATGCAGGCATAGAAGACATTGAAAGAAGCATTGCAGGCTACCTGCCAGTGTATGCTATATGGACTGGATTAGTGGCTTTTTTAATTCCACTTCTATTTCAATTCAAATAATTTTTTTATTTATATGAATAAAAAGGTAGGCTCTTATATAAGTAAATTAAAGAAATAATGGAAGCAGTAATTAGAAAAATAAATTTAGTAGACTTACCCCAATTACAAAAAATTGGCAAAACTACTTTTGCTGAAACTTTTTCAGAGCTTAATACAAAAGAAGATTTAGAAAAATACTTAAAAGAAGGTTTTTCAACAGATAAACTAAGTACAGAATTAAATAATCCTAACTCTTCTTTTTATTTTGCTGAACTAAATGAAGTGATTATTGGGTATTTAAAAATTAATTTCGGCGATGCTCAAACTGAATTAAAAGATAATAAAGCATTTGAAATTGAAAGAATTTACGTTTTACAAGCCTACCATGGTAAAAAAATAGGCCAGCTACTTTACAATAAGACCATTGAAATTGCCAAAGAGCATCAAGCAGAATATGTTTGGCTAGGCGTTTGGGAGCAAAACCAAAGAGCGCTTCAATTTTACAAGAAAAATGGTTTTGTGCAATTCGATACACATATTTTTAAACTAGGCAATGACGAGCAAACCGATATTATGATGAAACTAGCATTGTAAAAAACCTATAGCAAAGCTTTAAATAATTCTTCTAGTTTGCTTTCATCTAATTGTCCATTAGTTCTTACACTACTGCATAAGTCAATACCAAATGGTTGCATATGATCAATGGCCTTTCTAATATTGCCTTTATTAATGCCTCCTGCTAAATAGGTAGGAATGCTAATGTTTTCTCTAATTTTTTTACTTAAATCCCAGTTATGTGTTTTACCTGTTCCTCCCAATACCTTGGTAGACAAATTAGGATTACCACTGTCTAATAAAATAGCATCTACCCATTCCGATATTTCAATAGCTTCTTGAACAGCCTTCTCATCCAATACATGTATAACTTGTACTAATTGTACATTGGGAATGGCTTCTCTGATTTTATGATATTCACGGCCACTTAAAGCATCTACAATTTGAATGGTAGTGGTATTTACTTTATTGTGGTGTTCAATAATTGCTTCAGCAGTTGTTTCGCTCGTTAATAAAAAACTATCAATGGGAGGCAGCACGGTTTTAGCTATACTATGTATAAGTTCATCTGTGATTATACCAGGGCCACTGGGCATTCTACCCACTAAGCCTACAGCTGCAGCTCCATAGGCAATAGCTAGTCTAGCTTCTTCAATACTACTAATACAACAAATTTTTACTTTAACCTTCATAATTAAATTTACATTGTTAAACCCTTTAATAAATTAGATATTAATTTTTGAGATTAAAGTATCAATAGGCACGCCATTGAGTCTATCGTAATTTAATTGAAAGAGTAGAATTGCGTTTTTTACATTTTGTTTATTAGCAATAGAAAACATTACCCAATTTTGAGCATAAGGAAATTTTTCAGCTAGTTTATTTTTCAGCATTGCTTGTGCTAATTCTTTGTTTGTGGCTAAATGAACCCACCCATCCAAATGAATGTGTCCTAGTTCTTTTTCGCCCACATAAAAATCAGCGCCATCTACTTGAGTTTTATCATACAAATCCCAATGTGTGGCTGAAATAATATTACTCCATTTTTGAATTTCTTCACTTACCATTTGCGGGTATTTGCTTAAAACGGGTGCTGGTAATATTTGCCCTTTATCTTTAAGTTTCATATTTATTTCAATTATAATATATAAAATAAAAAAGGTTATACTATAAAAGTATAACTTTTTCTATCACTATGGCTCCCCTTTCGCAAAGAAGTTGCAACTTGAAGTAGCAAATTGCGACCACAAGTATAAGTAGTATTAGTTAATAGAAACCTCTACTGTTTTACCTAGTCCAAATTCAAGCAGCCTATATAAAGTAGAAAGTTGTATATCTGTTTTACCATTTTCAATTCTTGAGATAAAACTTTTTTTGGCTCCAATCTTATCTGCCAATTGCTCCTGCGTCATTTTAGCATTTTTTCTTTCTTCTTTTATTAACTCTCCAATAAGAAAGGCTTTTGCTTTAATTTCAAATTCAGTTCTCCTCTCTGAACCTCTTTCACCATAACGTCCAGTTAAATGCTCATTAAAATTTGTAATATTAGTTTCTTTCTTTGCCATAACTTATTTATTTAGTCGTACTAAAATATTCGTTCATTAATTTATTCGCCATCTCAATTTCTTTAAGAGAAATTTTTTGTGTTTTCTTTTGATAACCATTTAATAAAACAACAATTTTCCCTTTATCAAAAAAACAGAATATTCAAAAAATATTGCTGCTATGTTCAACCCTTATTTCATACAATCCTTTTTGTCCTTCTATATGTTTTAAAAACTTTTCAGGAACTTTATCGATATGAGTTAGTAAGAATAAAACGTAACCAATTTTTTCTTTCGCTTTCTCAGATTGCTTGTCAAAAAATTCATGAAAATGATGTCTATAAAAACCAGCTCTTTAACTTGATTCATAGAATCCTTCGTTTACAAAGTTAACTTAAAATGGAACTTTAATAAAATATTTCAACTACTTTATTAAAAATGAATATCTGAAGGAAAATGAATAGAAAAAAGCGTATTTATACGCTTACAAGAAAACCCTAACTCACTAATAACCAATAAAAAAGCCCTGCAAAATGCAAGGCTTTTCTTTTGTGCTCCCCTTACAGACGAAAGATGCAACTATAATGCGATGATTGAGTATGTAACCATCAGGAAATTAAAGGGTTAAACTTCGTGCAAATTTACAGAAAGTCTATTTGTCGTTCAACCCAATCCCAAATCCAAACATTGCTGCTACTAAAGCAAGGTGAACAATCAAAACCGCCTTTTGCCAAATTGGTCTTTCGTTCCATTTTTGTTCTGGATTGAATGGGTCAAATGCTAAACCTATACCCAAAGAAGCTGCAGCTTGCATATAGTCTTTAGAGACAATTGCTTGGAATAAGCCTAATAATAAAAATCCAATGTAGAGATACTTGCTAAATGGTGCGTTCATTTTTAATTACATTTAAATTAGATTAAAATTATAAAGAAATTGTGTATTTAGAAAGTTTTCTATTAGTAAACTTAATATCTTTAATATTATTATCCGAAGAACGCTACTAGAATATGGAATTGAAAATTATTAAGACAAAAAAACAATATAAGCAATACCTTGATTGGGTAGATGTTCAGTTTGAGCATAAGGTAAAATCGACTACTCCACAAGGCGAAAAGCTACAAGTAGCCCTTCTAATAATTAAACAATATGAAGATGCCAACTACCCCATTCCACTTCCAGATCCAATTGATGCTATTAAAGTAAAGATGAACGAATTAGGATTGAAGAATAAAGACCTTGTTGGTAAGGTAGGTAGTAAAGGATATGTATCTTCTTTACTGAACAAAAAGAAGCCATTGACCCTGGAGTTAGCTAAGTTGTTTCATCAAGAACTAAATATTCCTGCTGAGGTGTTTTTGCCCTAAGGTTATTAATTTTAATTATCTTTATATAAATAATGAATCCTATGAAAAGAGCTTTTGTTGATGTTGAAATATATACATCAAGAAATATGTCTAAGGATAACAATATTGATTACCAATTTTGGTTTGATAAAACTATACACGAAAAATTGGCCGCTTCAATTGCTATGATTGAACTTTCTTTTAATACCAAGGATTTTGTCAAAAATAAAGTTGATCGTAATCAACTTTCATCTTATAAAAGAACTTTTTAATGAATATATTTAATGATGATTTTAAAGACTTCATTTTATATTTAAACCAAAATGAAGTTGAATACATAGTTGTTGGAGGATATGCTGTTATTATTAGAGGGTATAGTAGATCAACGGGAGATATTGATATTTGGGTTAATAAAACAGAATCAAATTTTATTAAACTGCAAAAAGCAATAAAGGCATTTGGTCTACCTGAAATTGCTGTAAAGAAAGAAGAATTCTTTTCGGATAATTTTGATGTTTTTGCTTTTGGAAAACCTCCTTACGCAATTGAAATAATGACAGCTGTAAAAGGTTTAGACTTTATTAGTGCGTACAATAATTCCACAATTGAACAAGTAAATGAAACTCCAGTTAGAATAATACATTTACAAAATTTAATAGAAGCCAAAAAAGCGGCTGGTAGAAATAAAGATTTAAATGATATAGAGAACTTACCTTCTGAATAATAAAAAAGCCCTGCAAAATGCAAGGCTTTTCTTTTGTGCTCCCCCTCTCCGACTTGAACGGAGGACCCCATCATTAACAGTGATGTGCTCTAACCAACTGAGCTAAGGAGGAATGTTACTTTTAAGGGTGGCAAAAATAATAAATTTTAGTTAAGAACAAAGCATTAAAACAAAGAAAATGACTGAAAACCAATAAAAAGACCCTCTTCTCTTAGCTCTATAGGATAGGTTTTAAGGAAATAGCCCTCCCCGCTTGTATTTCGGCCATTTTTCATATCAAAACAATATCTATGTAATGGACAAACCACCTGGCCCAAAGGGTTAATATAGCCCTGTGACATGCGGCCACTGGCATGCGGACATTTACTCGCAAAAGCTAAATAACCTTCCTTCCATTTTGCTAGGGTGACTTGCTTGCCTCCTACCTCTAATTCTACCATATTATTTTCAGCCCAGCCTAAGCTTAAGGGCGCATCGGTAATGAATTTCCAGTCCAACTTACTCATTAGGTATAATAAACAGTTTTATAGGGAAATCTTATTTGATACATGTCTCTTACTTTATGTAAAATAACTGTTCTTAATTCTTCAATGTTTTGTTTTTCAATAGCACTAATAAAAACTGCTTGGTTATTGGTAATACCGTTCCACTTATCTTTTAATTCAATGAGTAAATCTTGTTTGACTTCATCACTCACCCATTCATCAAAATATTTTTCTTTGTATAAATCCATTTTATTGAAAATAGTAATAATAGGTTTATCAAATGCCTTTAATTCTTGTAAGGTTTTATTTACCACACCTATTTGGTCTTCATACTGCGCATGTGAAACATCTACTACATGTAATAATACATCGGCCTCTCTTACTTCATCTAATGTACTTTTAAAACTTTCTACTAAATGATGCGGTAGCTTTCTAATAAAACCTACGGTGTCACTTAATAAAAAAGGCGTGTTCTCAAAAACTACTTTACGAGTAGTGGTATCAAGGGTAGCGAATAATTTATTTTCAGCAAACACTTCGCTCTTGCTTACTAAATTCATAATGGTACTCTTACCCACATTGGTATAGCCCACTAGTGCCACGCGTATAAACTCTCCTCTTTCTTTTCTTTGTGTGAAGGCTTGCTTATCAATTTCAAGTAAGCGTTTGCGCAGTAAAGAAATTTTATCTTTTACAATACGACGGTCGGTTTCAATTTCAGTTTCTCCGGGACCTCTTGATCCAATACCCGCACCTTGTCTTTCTAAGTGTGTCCACATACCTTTTAAGCGAGGTAATATATATTGGTACTGTGCTAATTCTACTTGTACTTTAGCTTGCGCCGTTCTTGCACGCGCTGCGAATATGTCTAAGATTAAATCGCTTCTGTCAATGACTCTGCACTTCACTTCTTTTTCAATATTGGTAATTTGAGAGCCCGATAGTTCATCATCAAAAATAACTACGTCAATATCTTTCTGCGCCACGTATTGTTTTATTTCTTCTAGCTTTCCCTTACCCACAAAAGTTCTAGAATCGGGATGCGGTAGTCTTTGCTTGAACGATTTTAAAGTTTTAGCACCCGCTGTTTCTGCTAAAAAAGCTAACTCATCTAAGTATTCATCTACTTGTGCTTCAGTTTGATCTTTCTGTATGACACTCACTAGTACCGACTTCTCTTCCTTCTTAAATATTTTCTTTTTCTCTATCAACTTTATTGTTTTTACAAAGATAAGCTAATCCATTAGGTCCATAAAAAAACCCTCCGTAAAAGAGGGTTTAGTAAATATTATATTAATTACTATAAGCCACTAATTGTGAAACCTACAGAAAACTTATTCATCACTGGGCCATAACCATCACGCAAAACGCCGTTTATTTGATAGCCTAAGTCTAAAGAAAATACGCCATATCCACCTCTTGCTGTTAAAGCAACATCGGTTGCGTTAAAGAAGCGTTTGTTTTCTTCTTTTTGAATATAGCCCTTACCATTAATTGAGGTACCGGTATTGCTTACCATATTCTTTCCTTTAGAATACGACTTTAATAAAGTACCCAACTTAAAGCCTACTGCAGCTTTCCAAGATGAACCTGGATGTGCAGGATCGCTAAAATATCTTAACTCCACCGGCGCTTCTAAATAAATAGTGGTTACTTTAAATTTAGAAAAGTGATTTGAAAGAGAATCGATATGACGAAAAGGTAAAGTATTCGCAATTGATTTTACATCAACGAAAGTATGATTGTCGAAGAACATATTACTTGTTCCTACACCTGCTCCAAAAGCTACACTATAATGAGGGTTCGTTGCAAAAGGTTTGTCGTACATAAAGTACAAATTAAAGTGACGGCTTAAACCACCTCCTACATTAACACTATCTGGACGGTTTGTCCAAATATCGGTACCAAATTGGAAAATGAAATGGTCGGCTGGGCGGCCTGTGAGGTCTAATTTTTTACTCCCTGTTGTTGTTGCTGTTTGGGCATTTAAAAACATGCCAAAGAATAAAATATAAACTGCTGATAAAATAACTTTCTTCATGGCGCAAAAATAGCAGAAAAAAAGGGTAGATACCTTTAAAAAAGGTTAAAAATTAGTACTTTTGCCGCCTACATCGAAAGATGCGGGCCTATAGCTCAGTTGGTTAGAGCACCTGACTCATAATCAGGGGGTCCCTGGATCATGCCCAGGTGGGCCCACTCCTTGATAATCAAGCAGTTACAAGCAAGTTTTCAAACACTTTTTTGTAGCTGCTTTTTTCATTTGCACCACAATTTGCACCACAAGTCATTTCTTCAAACCCGCGTAAACATTGTCAGAGGTGTTTTTGGAGATGATAGTTATTTTGAGGGATAACATGAAATAGGGCAAGGCTAAATAAAGTAGATTTGACTTAACAAATAATGATGAACCAATTTGACGATAACGATTATTGGAAAGGGGTAATCCTATATGGATTAAACCAAGCAACATATAAAATTGCTTTGGGTAAATCATTAATTGAGTTAACCTCGCTAAATAAAGAAGTCATTGATTGGAATGATTTATCAAAATCCTTTTATGACAACTATATTGAAAGATTTAAAAATGAACATCTACCCCAACAATCCAACTCCTCAAGAATTACAAGAGTTGAAAAAATTTATCTTCAACAAAAAACAGGAACGATTGACTACAATAAAGCAATTGAACTAATTGGGCTTGAAGCATTTGGTGATGTAATTCCAAGATTTCAAACTATTGGAACAGATAAGTCAATCATTGGAGAAATGTTCTACCACTTTGATTTTGGGAACAAATTATATCTACATGATTCCTTATTCAAAATTGTAGAAAATGACAAATTAAATCTCTTATCAGAAATTGATGCAAGATGGAGTTTGCTAGAAGGTGCTTTCAAAATAAACCAAGGTGATTGGACTCTTTCTAATGATATACGTGAAATGTATATTACTTCTGGTTATGATAGAAAACCCTTATCAAATAATATTCCATTCTTAAAAGGATACCAAGGGGATGTATGTTTCTATTGTGGCGAACATATTGACGATTCTGATATACATGTAGACCATGTTTTACCGAGACAAGTAGTTAGACATGATGAAATTTGGAATTTGGTCTTAAGTCATAGTCTTTGTAATTTACATAAAGATGACTTTTTGGTTAGCAAGCACTATTTGGAGAAATTGATATTAAGGAATGAAAACATAATGGGAAGTAACCATCCATGGAAGAAAAAAATATCAGAAACCCTAGGTGCAACAAAGAATGAAAGACTAAAAACAACTTTAAAACATTATGATGATGTTAGGGTTGTATTGAATAATAGATACTGGGAGAATAGTCCTTCCTATAATAGAGAGACCGACCCATTTTATAAAAGATTAATAACAGTTATAAATAATAGATAATGTCCGTTTTTTTAGAAATTAGGAATGACGAGAAGATTTATAGTGGCGAAAATTTCTTTCTTATAAAGGATAAATTTCCTGTATCCCCAGGTCATGTTCTTGTTATTTCTAAAGACTTAAAAAAGGACTTCTTTGAGCTAAATGATGAGGAGCGAAATGAATTGACATTGATGATTGAAATTGCAAAAAATCTAATTGAGAAAGAATATAAACCTGACGGCTACAATATTGGGATGAATTGTGGAGAAGCTGCAGGTCAAACAGTGTTTCATTTTCATTGCCACATTATTCCTAGATATAGAGGTGATATGAAAAATCCTAGAGGAGGCGTAAGGCATTGTGTGTCAGGGAAAGGAAATTATTAAGCAATCTTAATAAAAGATTTGAAATAGTCTTGTAATTCTTTATTACAAGCATAAATATAGGTTCCCTTTATCCCTCTAAGCATCATTGTTTTATAAATATTTACTATAAAAGTCTTCAACTCATTGGGGTCACTAATCGAATTCTTACCTGTTTTGTCATGATAATTATCTTTTTGAATAATGATTTCATTTTTCAATTTATCATAAGAGATTTCATTGCCAAATATAATACCAGTATAATTTAAATCATACCCTTGTGTTGTATGAATACAACCAACTTCATTTACTGAATTCTCAGTATTAATCCAATCGTCCGAAACGCTATTCCACTTAAGTTGAATATCTCCAATTACAATATCAAATTTATTTGCAAAGCCCTTGCTAATCCATCTCCATGAATACCCAGCAAGTACACGACTCAGCCCAAATTTTTTATTTTTTAATTTTATCTCTGCAACCATTTTTGATAAATCATCAAAAACTAAAAATTCGTAACTAGGTAGCTCCATTTTCACACTAGTTGTTGGCAAAGAACAACCGAGAAGTTTATCTAAATAAGCAACATAGTCTAAGCCACCCTTTACCCTAAACTGCGACTTTAGATGATGAATTACAATATTTTTTGGATTCTTATGCTTCAATTCATCAAATTTTGATTTTTCAACGTCTGATGGTTTTATTGATTGTCCATAATCATAAAACAATATTTGAAAATTACTTTGTTTTACTACCCAATCTAATTCGTTACTTTCTCCTTTGATAAAACCCATTTTTTGTGCAGCTGTATCAAATGAACCGAAATAAGCACCAAGATTAACCCTTCTTCTTAGCCTATGTGATTCATCTACAATTAAAATATCATATTCGCCATTTGCAACTTCTGCTGGGCCTATTACCATTTTATTACTTAATCCTTTTATATTTTTAAATACTTTTTTTAATGTATTTCTGAATGATGCCATTGGAACAACTAATGCCACTTTTGGATTGTTAAATTTTGCCTTAAATTGATTCAATAACTCTAAAAAGTCTAAGTCATCAAAATCTAATTCCTTTAAATCAGCAATATCAGTATATAATAGTTTGAATAAATAAATAGCTAAAATTGATTTGCCAGACCCTGCACCACCTTCAACAAAAATTGTTTTTCTGTCAGATTCAACAAAAACTTTCATGATCGACTTTATGCTTTCAAGTTGGTCATGACTTAAACTTTTGTATGGAGAATATTTAAATAAATCAGAATTGTTAATCTCTTCTATATTCTTATTTACTACTCCTTCAATTTTTAAAGCGTGCCAAATATCCTTAAATAAGTCCCAATAAACTTCATCTTTTTGATAGTATGAATGATTGGCTATACCTAAATTTGCATTTAATAAATTATAAGTGCCATCCCCATGCATGTATTTTATCAGGTTTGATTCAATATCTAGCGTTGCAGACTTATTAAATAAATCAGAGCTAATTAATCTTAATTCTGTTAGTTTATTCTTCTTATCATTTTTTAAATGATTTGACATTCTAGATATACCATCAGTCGTCTCTCCAACATACGCCTCTTTTATGTTCTTGTCATTAATAATATAAACAATTGGCCATAGGTTTTTTACCTTTTGATTATCACTCAATTCTGATTTTATACTTTCATCAAAGTCATACTTAATAATTTCAATTTGACTCATTTGAAGTTAAATTTCGTTGTATTTTTTTGCATTACCCTTTGATTTCTCTACAGGGTATTTTTCTGAATTCTGCTTAATTTTTTCTAAAACAATATCCTTAACATTAAGGCCACACTTATCAGCCATCAAGAAAGCATATGCGAATACATCTGCCAACTCTTCTATAATTTTTGCAGGATTTGCTGCGTTAGCATCCTTCCAAATAAACGCTTCTAATAATTCGCCTGCTTCAATATTAAGCGCAATAGCTAAGTCCTTTAGATTATGAAATTGCTCCCAATCTCTCTCATTTCTAAATTCAACCAAAGCCTCCGTAACTATTTGTATATCGTTCATCTTAAATTATTTATTACAAGTTAAAACTATTTTCTAAAAATCTAAACCCTATTCTTGACTATTAGTAATGTAGTTATATAATGCATCGTCTACGGGTGTATTTAGTCTAAATTTGACTTTTACAACCGAAACATCATTATTAGCATCATCTTTTATGTTGGCTTGTTTAAAGCTTTCTTGAATAGGAACTACATCTCCCATATAATAAAAAGCTACCCCCTCATCATTACTTTTTTTAATAAATAGAGGCAGTCGCAATTCATCCCCGCCATTTTTCAAGCTAATAATATCAGGGCTAGTCAAAGTTCTTTTTGATTTTGACATCCACTCAAATTCAAGTTTATTTAGAAACCCTTCTTCGTATTTTGTAGTACTTGAAATGTCATCTTCCTTATGGTAGTTTACAAAAATTGCACAATTGGTTCTTTCTGGATTAAACATGTATCCGCCTACATTTTGCGCTAATGGATTTTTATCCCAATTTAAAATTCTAAATACATCCTTTCTTGAATATTTATTATATAAAACGAACCCACCTACGTATTTTTTCAAACCAAACAAGCGTTCAAATTTTAAAATTGAGTACTTTGTGTTATCAATTAAGTGATTTTTAAAATTAACGTCTAATAGAATATCGATGAAACTATTAGTTAAAAATAATTCGTCTTCAATTTTATCAATTACGCTTAGCTTGTGAATCTCCGACACTGGCAACAACTCTTTATTATAATTTTCTGTTACGAAATTAAAATTTAAATTATTAATTGCAGACGTAATGGTTTCATCTGTCAAATTATAACCAAATCTGCTTAATATAATTTGTTTAAGCCTTTCAATTTTCAAAGACCCTTGCTCAATGAGATGCATTAAAACAAGGCTTTCTTCTACTCGGACAGCATTATTAATTTCGTTTGAAAATAACTCTAAAACTTTACTATGACGAGAACTCAAGGTATAACTAACATTTGAATCAGTACCCTTAATAAAATTATAATACGACTTATTATAATCAACAAACAATTCAGGGTCTCTAGAGCCATGTTCTAAAAAATCAACCATTGTTGGTATTCTACCTAATTTGTATTTTAGAAGTTCATAGTCTTTTACCAAATCCTTTTTCTTTGAAAGATTCGCAGTATCTATTGCGGCATAAATCCTTTCCCTTGTTATGCGGTCAAAATTTATTGTAGATTGTCCAGGTATTAAATCACTTCCGCTTGTCATTAGTTTTCTAATAGTATCCTTATTGTATGATGAGTCACCATAGAGAGCAATTGGAACTAAAAAGTTGTTATTGTAGTTTCCGATAAAGTCAATGACAGTTAAGTATTCTTTACCGTCTGTTTTTCTAAGACCCCTTCCTAATTGTTGAACAAATATAATTGCAGATTGTGTTGGCCTCAACATTATAATTTGATTCACCCTTGGAATATCTACCCCTTCATTAAAAATATCAACTGAAAATATGTATTGTATTTTTTCCTCTTTATTATCTGATTCTAATTGCTCTATTGCATTACTTCTTTCTACTTCGGTATTTTCCCCGGACAAGTAAATACTTGGTAATCCTCTTTTAGTAAATTCAGCAGCCAATATTTTACATTCTTCCACTTTTGAACAAAATACAAGGCCCCTAACATCCCCACTATCACAACCATAAAAAGATGCCTTTTCAATAATCTTATCTAACCTTTCATTACTTGTGAGCGAATCAAAAGCTGCATTATCATCTATAATTTGTCCATTAACTGAAATGTCTGTAACGCCGTAGTAATGGAAAGGAGATAGCATTTCTTCTTCTAATGCTTTATGCAACCTGATTTCATAAGCAATGTTGTAGTCAAAATATTTGAAAATATTTTCTCCATCTGTTCTTTCAGGCGTCGCAGTCATTCCCAATAAAAAACATGGTTTAAAATACTCTAAAACTCTTTTGTATGATTCGGCACCAGCTCTATGAGTTTCATCAATAACGATATAATCAAAATAGTCCTTATTGAATAATTCTAAATTTTCAGGCTTTGAAATAGTTTGTACAGTTGAAAATATAAATTCAGCCCCTAATTCTTTTTTATTTCCGGAAAAAACACCCATAGTCCTCGTTTTTCCAAAAATAGATTTGAAAGTCTCCATTGCCTTATTGGCAATATTACCCCTATGAACAATAAATAGAAATGTTTTTGCCTCAACTGCTTTAACGTCGAAAGCAGATAAGTATGTTTTACCAGTTCCTGTGGCAGATATTAGTAACGCTTTGTTTTTGCCATTTGCCCTTATGTTAACCAAATTTCTTAATGCATCATTTTGCATCAAGTTGGGTTTAATTACATTCCCATTATCTGGTTTTTGATATACTGCCCTATATTTTGAACTCTTATATAATTCTTCATAAGATTTTATGTATTCATCATCAACTATTACACTATTAATAAAATCATTATTAAACTCTTCTTTAATCTTATTAATTATATAGCTATTTTCGGTTGCAGATGTTTTAATATTTAATTCCTTATTTGTAGATAAAGCATCTCCAGTTAAATTACTGCTTCCAATTATAAGGTTGTAATAATCATGTTTTTTAAACAAATACCCCTTAGCATGAAAGTTTGTATTTACGCTTATTCTAAGCTCTATATTTTTGAATTTCAATAACTGCCTTAGCGCTTCTGGTTGTGTAAAGTTCAAATATTGAGAGACAAGGATTTTGCCTTTAATGTTCCTGTTAGAAATTTCCTCAAGTGTGTTCTTTAAGGAAGCGACACCACCAGCAGTTACAAATGCAACAGAAAACCAAAATTCATTACAACTATTTAATTCATTTATTATTGACGACAATACCTTTTTACCTGCAACCTTGTCATTCAATAAAATTTTAGGTACAAAATCATTTTGTGAAACAATTTGCTTGTCAACAAAACCAGTTTGCAAACCATTAATTAATTCTAGATTAGAATAACTCATGATTTGTATTAATTAGTTTAGAAACAATTGGCAAATCTGCCGCTGCCCAATCAAGTTCAATTAGTTCATTCTTGTGTAACCATTTTGCATCAATATGTTCTTTTAATACTAATTGCTCAGTATTGGCTTTGCATAGGTAACTATGCATTGTTAAATCAAAATCTAAGTATTCGTGTGTTACAACAAGAAATTTTTCAGCCACATCAATTTCAAGGTTTAGCTCCTCGGATATTTCTCTTTTTAGTGCATCTTCTTCATTTTCACCCTCTTCTAATTTACCACCTGGAAATTCATATTTATAGGAGATGTAATCGTATTTGCCCTTGTTTCGTTGAACACAAAGTATCTTCTTATTTTCTACAATAATCGCAGCACTAACAGTATAGTGTTTTTTCATAGCCCTAAATTACTAAATCTTATTAGCAATTTTTCTAAGATGACAATATATACTATCTTTGTCCCATCATCAAGAAGCCTATATGGCTAGCAACCGAGAGAGTTACCCTCCACGGTGCTGGAATTAGATGAGGACAATTACAGTCAAAATAAAACGTAATTCCCTTTCAAATTTTTCTTGGTGTGATTTTTAACCTTAAAATTTCATACCATGAGCAATCAAAAACTCGGTTACTACAAGCATTTTCTTGTACAACCACCCACCCCAGCAGTTGAGAAAATCAACGAATTCACCTTTACTAATTTCGCTAAGGCATGGGCCCATATGGGTTTTGTGCCTGTACTAAGGGAAATTGGCGAACGCACTTATCATGTTAAGTTATACTTAGATGCCGTTAAAATCAAGGATCGAGAGGAACTTTGCATGTTTACGGCTACTTATTTTCGTGAAAGGGTCCGTGAACTATCTTCCCATGCCAAATGCACCCAAATATTGGTGTATGCACGAACTTGGTTAACCCTGGAGGACATTTCTTCTGCAGATAGCCTTAATGACCTTGAGCAATCCTTATTAACCCTATTACCCGATGAAACGCCTTTTAAATGTAATGACCAGGGGGAAGGGATTAGTCATCATCTTTCCAATATACCTGAAGTATTTAACCATTGGAATGCCCTTGTTTTAGATGGGTATTTTGAACCTGAGTATGAAGAAAAATGTCGTTTAGAAGATGAACACAAGAAACAAGAAGAATTAAGTGGGAAAACCGTGAGTCTTACTTTTTTTATGAAAACCGGTGGACCGCAACCTATTACTTGGGATGTTAAAGCCATAAATAAATACTTCCAAGGGAATGTAGCTAAAAGATGGGCTATGTTAGATGGTTATCTTCCTACCTATACCGGCTATGCAAACGGAGTGATTCAGTTTGACTTAGTTACCGATCCCAGATGCACGGGTTTATACTGGATTAGTCTTTGTGACAATATCGCTGCTCATTACAAACAACAAGTAGACTTTTTAAAGGATGCTACAAATTTCGAGGTGAACCACTTTATTGTAAACGACATTATCGGGTTTAACATTAACGCAGGTAACGACGAAAAATTTGTTAGGCTTAATGACAGGGTTCAAGCAACCTATGCATCCATGCCGAAAACATCTGCCTTTATTCACTATGGAAAAATTAAATAACCCTAAAAACTATTATCATGAAACTACAAGAAAAAGCCTCTTCGGCTAAAACACACTTTATTATCAGCTTTATTAAATCCATCATCCGGTTAATTGGTTGTGGTGCATTGTATTATGGTCATATCCCTTTAGCAGCATTACTAATTGGTAGCGCGGAACTATTAGGGATAGCGGAGGAAATATTTTAACTAATTTAAAAATGAACAACAATGATATATAACACAAAGACGGAAGATGATTTAGAAAACCTCAAAGGAATGTCCATCCAGCCCAAAGTCCATGGGTTTGTTGGTAACCTTTGGTTTCACTCCTTAAGAAACAGATACCCTATGGAATACCTTTTATTCAGTCAAGACAACAATAATCAAGATTATTATAGAAATCAAATAAAAGCTAAAATCGTAGGGGCATTTAATAAAAAAATAGCCCTACTTGTAAACCAAACATTAACTCAAGAATCGGTCGATGAACTTATTAGCATACTAATAAAAATTACAAGACTTAAGTAAACTTAATTTATCCAACGAATCAGAAATACTAAATGCAAGAAACAATTAAGGTTACTGATAAAACGCAAGAGCGATTAATGGCTGCAAATTGGAAGGACTTAACCCTTGAAGAAAAGGCGTTAAGGTCCGATATGGAACGTCATCCTATTATGTCGTGGGAAAACGCTTTGGCTTTATCGGAAATGTCACCTTTATAAAAAAATAAAAATGAATAAAATTACAGACCAAGAGAATTCACAGAAACCTGTGGAAAACGAAAAAGAGTATAGGACATATTCAATTGAGGAATTGAGGGGCATGTCAATAAAGCAAATCCTGAATCTCAATGGATTGGGGACCTTAAGAAAGAATCCACCTAAAGCGGTGCAGATTACAGGTCAAGGGCAGCCAAAAGTGAAAAATTCCCAAATAAAAGATTGATTCTATCCCATCGTAAACACCTAAATCATATCTTAATTGGAAATGTCACCTTTAGAAAAAGGGTTCATTTTTATTTCATTT
>JBBAJX010000026.1:0-28439 GCA_040403885.1 Sediminibacterium sp.
TCTACTAATTTAGACCTTTTTTAGTCCACTTTATGCTGACGTTAGACATTTGACTTTGTTACAACAATCAGTACATACAAAAATCCAATCCTTGCCTATAGTCACTTGCACCCTATATAGTGTAGTTGCTTCCATTTGACATAAAGCGCATATTTTGGTTTTCATATACACAAAGTTATTATGTTATTTGGATTCTCTTTAAATTGGGTTCTATAATCTATCATAAGAAAAGTAACTTTAACCTGAAATGAATAATGAAAAGGATATAGACCTAAAAATAGTTAAACAAAGTATCAAATAATTGAAAATCAAGGACTTACGTTAAATCGTGGGTCCTTTTTTGCGCGAGGGAAAGATTATAAACTATAGATGCTTATTTATTAAACTACATTTTCGATATACTTATATCCACTACCTGTATTTAATAATATTACACGTTGTTCTTTCCCAACTATTCCTTTACTTTTTAAATGACTAAGTGCCATATACGTTGCAGCACCTTCTGGCGAAATTAATATACCTTCTTTTTGACTAAACAAATGCACCGTTTCTTTTATTTTTTCCTCCTCTATTGTACAAACTTCACCATCGGATTCTTTAATGACATTCAGCATTAAATCCATGCCAAAAGGATAAGGAACTGCCAAGCCATTTGCAATTGAAGCTTCTGGGTTAAAATTTTCTTTCCAGTTTATTGAATCCTTAGAAGCTTCTTGAATAGGAGCGCAGCTTGATGATTGCACTGCAATCATTTTAGGTAATTTATCTTTTATCCAACCCAATTCAATCATTTCTTGAAAGGCTTTCCAAATACCAATTAGTCCTGTACCTCCGCCTGCAGGATAAAATATAAAGTCAGGTAAATCCCAATTAAAATATTCTGCAATTTCATAACCCATTATTTTTTTACCTTCTAATCGATAGGGTTCTTTTAGGGTTGACATATCAAAATAATCCCCGTTCTTATTCAATTCTCTTGCTTTGGTTCCACAGTCATTAATGAGTCCATCCACTAAAATCAGATGAGCCCCATAAAGTGTACACTCATCTTTGAAAACTTTAGGGGTATGCCTTGGCATAATGATGGTAGCGTCAATATTTGCTTTTGCACAATAGGCAGCTAAGGCGCCACCTGCATTGCCAGCAGTTGGAATGATACATTTTTGAATTCCAAGTTCTTTGAGTTTAGAAACTGCTACACTCAAACCTCTTGCTTTAAAAGAGCCTGTAGGATTACCAGATTCATCTTTTAAATAAAGATGCTCATGGTTAATAAGTTTACCTAATATTTCAATTTTGGTTGTAGGTGTTAATCCTTCACCTAGTGAAATAATATTTTTAGAAGCTAAAATAGGTAAAAACGAAGCGTACCTCCATATTGAATTGATATCCCTATTTATATGTTCTTTTGAGGCATCTTTTTCTAAATGGTAGGAGAAAATTAGCGGCTTATCACAACAAGTAGCAAATGTTTGCATTTCGTTGAAATTATACGTTTTGAGGCATTTTGAACAGTACATTGTATCTACTAGCGAACCGCTCTCATATCTATTTATCATGAAGCTAAAGTAAACAAGATATGATAACTATAATATTCGATTTGGTTATATCCTATAACTTCAAGTTATAGAATGTTTTGACAAAACTTTATAAAAACTTTATTAATATCATTGTTCTCTGAACCACGTCTTTGAATGAAATAAAAATTACGAAATATTTTTAATCCTTCAATTTTTACAACGTGTAATTCTCCTGTTTCAATTTCTCTTATAATGGCGCCCTTGGGTAAAAATCCCAAACAGGTGTCTTCTTTTAAGAAATTTTTTAATGCTTCGGTTCCACTTAGCCTTACACTTACATTTAGATCTTTTATTTTAATGCTATGTAATTTCAAACTCTCTTTTAATGACTCAAGTGTTCCAGATCCTTGTTCTCGAAGCACAATTGGAAGCGTTACAATTTCGTTTATTTTAATGCTTTTCTTAATAGCAATAAAACTGTGTTTACTACATACTGCAACAACTTCATCCGATAAAAATGGCTTATAAATGAGAGATGAATTCTTTTTCCGCCCTTCTACAATTCCAATATCAATATCTTCATTTAGTAATGCTTGAATTATTGTATCCGTATTTCTGTTTAATAAATTAATATTAATGTTCGAAAATTCATGATGAAACTTTGATAAAATTTTTGGTAAAAAATACAACGCAACTGTAGTACTAGCTCCAAGGTTTAAATCTCCTTTTGCATTGGCTTTATTATGAATAATGCTAAGTTGGTATTCTAACAATGATTCAATTCTTTTTGCTTCTTTAATTTGATTCAATAATATTTGCCCGCCTTCGGTTAAATTTATAGTATTCTTTTTCCTTTCAAATAAGGGTATTTTGTAGTAGGCTTCAAGTACTTTAATATGTTTACTTATTGCTGGCTGGCTAATAAATAAAATTTGGCTTGCTTTTGAAAAACTAAGGTTCAATGCAACTTGATAAAAAACCTCGTGTCTAGTTGAAAGCATTAGTAAAATTGAAAGTTATTTAACTAAGGTAATACAATAACCTCTGCGTGAGGTTTTTATTTTTATTCTATTTTTCAGATATACCAATATACTTTTTTAATTCTGTTTGATTTTCTGCCTGCTTTATTAAAAAGTCTGCTACATCTGCTCTATTAATACCCCCTATGTTAATTCCTTTGAATAATTTGTTTTCTACTCGGTATTTTTCTGTCAATACATTATCTAATAGCCTTCCTGGCCTTACCACTGTCCAATTCATATCTGAATGTGTGATAATTTCTTCCATTTTAGTTTTGTCGGCATAAACATCTTTCAACAAGTACTTTAAAAAAAGTTTTATTAACCACGAAACATAATTTTTACTTTCCCCAGCACCAAATCCGGTAACGAAAATAAATGGAACATCTATTTTGCGCTTTCTGGATAATCCTCTTTTTACAGCTTCTAAACCTATTCCACCCGATGCGCCTATTATAGTTATATTCATTTTTTTATTGATTTAGGTTTTTAAAATATCAAATATGTCCGTAAATTTACTTTAAAGATTTTTGGTAATCGACTACCATCAAGTCAAATTAAAAGAATGCTAGCTATTAAAAAATGCACAAGATTGCTTGAGAAAAACACTCCTGAATTCGGGTTAAATTCGTTGATTTTGTTATTATTGCTGAAAACCCATTGACTATTGAACCTAACCATATGCACAATATACATATGGTTCAAACCTGGGTGAATGGTTTAATGGTATTTAAATTAGCCCCATAATAAGACTATTAACTATTTATGCTAATTTTGAATCATGTCTAAAAGCAACTTTGAAAGATTGATACAATTGGCGGATGAAGTATTTTCAAGCCGCACCGATCCAGACCAATTAAACATGGACGAAAATGTGATGGAGCACTTGCAGCTCATTCACCCCGATACAATTTCTGAGTATGATGATGGAAATGGTCCTGTTTGTTGGATTTTATGCATTCCAACTACATTAGATTTAATGAATCAGTTTATTAATAAAGAAATTTCCGAAAGGGAACTCTATGAATTAACCCCACTCAATACTAAATATGAAGCTATTTACCTATGTTCAGCTTTATTATTGGAAGAATTTCGTGGAAAAGGAATTGCCCAAAGATTAGGCCTTAAAGCCATCGAAAATATCATGTTAGATCATTCCATAAAGGCGCTGTTTTTCTGGTCTTTTAGTAAAGAGGGCGAAAAGCTTGCTGACAAGGCATCTAGTTTAATGGGCTTACCATTATACAAACGATAAGAGTACAAACAATTAGAAAAGACCATCCAATCCCGGTCTAGCTAAAAGCAAATCAAGGACTTAGGTTAAATCATGGATCCATTGTTGTTTTTCATAACTATTTGGTAATTAATAATGTGTATATATTTGCATACTAATTTATATGTCGACAAAACAACAAATTAATATAGTTTGGTTAAAGAGAGATTTACGTACTCAAGATCATTTTCCTCTTCATCTTGCTGAGGAAACAGGTCTTCCTTATCTTATTATTTTTGTATTTGAGCCATTCATGATGGATTACCCGGATACAAGCCTAAGACATTTACAATTCCAGTATCAATCTTTATTAGAAATCAATAAAAAGTTGAATGCATATAATAAAGCGGTAATCATTTTTAATACTGATATCATTACAGTATTTGATACTATTCAATCTCAATTTATAATTAAAACCATTTTTAGTTATCAAGAAAGTGGGATACAATTAACCTATGATAGGGATAAATTGGTTAACAAGTATTGCAGGGCAAACCAAATAGTATGGAAAGAATCTCAAAGTGATGGTATTATTAGAGGTATTAAAAATAGAGTAGGCTGGGATAAGCAATGGTATACTAAGATGCATCAATCAATTATCGTAAATCAATTTAAAGTTCAGGAAGATTTACTATTTCAAAATCCTTACCCTTTAAATATTGATTTCATTAAATCATTCAATGCTTATCCAAAATTATATCAGCCAGCGGGCGAAGATTTTGCATTTAAGTATTTACAAACATTTATTACTGGCCGTGGTCAAAACTACACTAGGCACATTAGTAAGCCAAACGAAAGCAGGATAAGTTGTGGACGTATTTCACCTTACTTGAGTTGGGGTAATATTTCCATCAAGCAAGCTTATCAGTTTATTTATAATGCTACAAGAGCCGTAAATTATAAGTCCTCTTTTTCAAATATGTTAACTCGGTTAAAATGGCATTGTCACTTTATTCAAAAATTTGAAGTGGACTGCAGTTACGAAACTAAATGCATTAATGCAGGGTATGAATTGCTGGAACACCCTAAAAATCAGCAATATATTACTGCTTGGAAAGAAGCGAGAACCGGATTTCCTTTAGTTGACGCCTGTATGAAATGTTTACAGGAGACCGGATGGATTAATTTTAGAATGCGTGCCATGTTGGTGAGTTTTTTTTGCCATCATTTATATCAAGATTGGAGAGCAGGGACTTACCATTTAGCAAAATTATTTTTAGACTATCATCCTGGAATACATTATACTCAATTTCAAATGCAAGCTGGAGTAACAGGTATTAATACAATTAGGATGTATAATCCAATCAAACAGAGTGTAGACCATGATCCAGAGGGTATTTTTATAAAAAAGTGGTTACCTGAGCTAAAGCTACTTCCTAAAGAATTTTTACATGTACCTTATAAAATGAGTTTAATGGAGCAGGAGATGTTAGGAGTGATGATTGGTAAAGACTATCCTTACCCCATTGTGGATATCGAGAACGCTGGAAAAGAAGCCCGAAAAAATATATGGGGGCATAAAACGAATCTCTTAGTAAGGAAAGAGAATAAGAGAATTTTAACTACACATTGTAGATAAATAATTTGTAAATTCAATTTAAAAATATGAGTATTTCATTTAACAATCAAACTAAATCAGCTTATTTAAGAATTTGGCATTGGCTAACATTTTTATTTTTCATAGCTTCTATTTCCACAGTAATTTTCGGTTCAACCTTGTTTAAAACAAAAGAAAATATTGCCATGGTTCAAGAACAAGCCATGCACAAGGGTGGGATATTGACCAATGATCAAGCTAGGGCAATCGCACATGAGTTTAGCGATAAATTATGGATGTTGCATAAATATATAGGCATTGGATTAAGTATTTTGATGTTATTAAGAATCATTATCGAAGTGGTAGCTTCCAAGCAAGATACAGTGATGGGAAGAATTAAAGCAGCTGCATCTATTCCAGTAAAGGATGCTGAGCAAAAGCATTATATTAATGTAAATAAATCTTATTTGTTATTTTATTTGTTATTTATAACCATGTCCCTTACTGGTTTGGTATTGACTTTTGAAGATGTAAAATTCTTAGATCCAATACATAAGATTTCCAAGCAAATTCATAGTTATGTACAATATGGCATGTATGCCTATATGGTATTGCACATAGTAGGAGTGGTACTTGCAGATACTGATAAATATCCTGGTATAGTTTCTAGAATGATCAATGGAAAAAAGTAAAAAAGGAAAAACGTTGGGTCTGCGTATCAAAGTTTGTTTATAGCAGCAAAAAGATTATCTTTAGTATTTATTGCCACCAATTGATACAAAAATCTACTATACAATTATTAAGAATTCCATTTAGCTTTTTTCTTATGCCGGTATATTGGTTTGCCCTTAGTATCACCGAGCAAATTAATTATACAAGAGCTATTTTGGTTTTTATACTTTTGCATGCGATACTTTATCCAGCTAGCAATGGCTACAACAGCTATAACGATAAAGATACAGAAAGTATTGGCGGACTATCTAACCCAATGCAACCCACTAAACAATTATATTATATAACACTCGCTTTAGATTTGATAGGATTTGTATCTTCATTTTTTATCAGTAATTTATTTGCTGGTTGCTTTCTCTTTTTTATAATCTGCTCAAGGTTATACAGTTGGCGAGGATTACGACTAAAACAATATCCTATTTTAGGTTATTTATTGGTTATTGCTAATCAAGGCATACTTGTTTTCTTTGCTATTGCGCATGGTGTTAGTAATAATCTTACGCTGGAAGTACCCCTTTTATTACTCCTAGCGGCAGGTTTTTTAATTGGCGGATTTTACCCTATCACTCAAATTTACCAGCATACACAAGACAGCAACGATGGTGTTAAAACTATTTCGATATTACTTGGAAAAAGAGGAACTTTTATTTTTTGTGGCATACTCTATTTACTCGCTTTTATTTGTTTATTCATTTATTTTCAATCGAAAATAATGCTAAATCATTTTTGGCTGATTCAGCTATTTTTCGTTCCTGTGGTATTGTATTTTTTAAAATGGATGTTAGCAGTATGGAATAATCCCCATAAAGCCGATTTTAAAAATACTATGCGCATGATATGGTTGGCTAGTACTTGTACCAATTTGGCATTTATCACTTTATTAATATTGAATCATTTTGGCTAATATATTATCTATAGCAACAGCAAGCCCCGCTTATGCACATAAACAGGAAGACATTTTGCAATACATGCAAAAAATTTATCAGTTAGGTCCAGAAGATAAAAGGAAGCTAGACTTTCTGTATCACCATAGTGGTATTGAAACAAGACATTCTGCCATTCCAGATTATGGCAGAAGTACAACTGACTTACATTTTTTGCCTCAAAATAATGATGATTCATTTCCAACTATTGATCAAAGAATAGAATTATACAAGAGTAAAGCTTCCACCATTTCCATTGAAGCCATCCATAAATGTATTGATAATCATATAGATGCCAAGCAAATCACGCATTTGATCACCATTAGTTGTACGGGTATGAGTGCTCCAGGATTAGATTTAGAAATTATGGAAGCGATGCAATTATCGCCCTCTACATTTCGAACCTCTATCAATTTTATGGGATGTTATGCAGCTATACATGGATTAAAATTAGCAAAATTTATTTGTGATAGTGAGCCGGAGGCAAAGGTTGTAATTGTTGCCATAGAATTATGTACTTTACATTTCCAGAAAGAATATACCATCGAAAATGCATCAAGTAGTCTCTTATTTGCCGATGGTGCAGCAGCAGTTTTGATTACTAATACGCTTGCCAGTCCTAAAGCCTTAGAAATTGAAAGTTTTTATTCGCAGGTGGCTTTTCAAGGCAAAAAGGATATGGCTTGGGAGATCAATACTAAAGGGTTTTTAATGACCTTAAGTAGTTATATCCCACAATTAATCAAAGAAGATATTGAATTACTTGTTGCTGCTGCGCTTCAGAAAAAAGGTTTAACACATCAAGAAATTCCTTATTGGTGTATTCATCCGGGCGGTAAAAAAATTGTAGATGTGATTGAACAAAAATTAGCATTGACAGCAGCGCAAACAAAATTTGCCAGAAAAGTTTTAGCTGAAAATGGAAATATGTCGTCTCCCACCATTTTATTTGTTTTAAAGGAAATTATGGAGTCTTCTATTCAATCAGAAGAGAAAATTTTTGGAATTGCATTTGGGCCAGGACTAACGATGGAAACCTTTCTGTGCAAAAAAATATAATTTTACAGTAATGAATTTTAAAAAAAGATCTTATCAAAAGGAATTACTAGACGGGGATGATATTCCTTTTCCTGCAATTGCACAAACGATGCGAGAACTCAATATCATTAATACACTATTGGGTGGTCATGCTATTACAATAAATGGTTTTAAGCAATTGGTAAAAGATAAAAAAGAAATTACTGTTTGTGAAATGGGTTGTGGAGGCGGAGATAATTTAGTAGCCATTGTAAAATACTGTCAAGAAAATAATATCAAGATTCATTGTATTGGAATTGATTATAACAAAGAATGTATTGCTTTTGCTAAACAAAATGAATACCTGAAAGACAATACAGATTTCATTTGTAGCGATTATGCAAAAGTAAATTTTGAAACTAACCCTGATATTATTTTTTCTAGTTTATTTTGTCATCATTTCACAGATGAAGAGTTAGTAGTACAACTCAAATGGATGAAATCGCATGCTAGTTTAGGTTTTTTTATCAATGATTTACAACGTCATTGGTTAGCTTTTAATTTAATACATATACTTACACAGTTATTTTCAAAATCATACCTTGTTAAAAACGATGCCTCTTTAAGTGTGGCAAGAGGGTTCAAAAAATCAGAATGGCAATCACTTTTTTCAATGGCTGGAATTGTTCAATTTCAAATAACTTGGAAATGGGCATTTAGGTATTTAATCGTTCAACAACAATTGGCTTAATGAATACCGAATTTGATATAGCCATCATTGGAGGTGGTCTAGCTGGATTAAGTCTTTCTATTCAGTGCATAGAAGCAGGGTACAGTACTATCTTATTTGAAAAGGAAAATTATCCCTTTCATAAAGTTTGTGGCGAATATATTAGCAACGAATCACTTCCTTTTTTAGAAAAGCTAGGCGTGCCACTATCTCATTGGGGCCTACCTAGCATCACAGATTTAACGCTATCTGCACCTAGTGGAGCTGCCTATCAATTTAGCCTACCTCTAGGTGGATTTGGAGTTTCTCGCTATAAACTAGACCAATGTTTGTATGAAATAGCTTTATCTAAAGGTGTTACATTGCTTACAAATACTAAAGTACAGGATATTCATTTTACTCAAAACAAATTTGAAATTACCACGGATAAAGGCAGCTATCAAAGCAATATAGCTGCAGGTAGTTTTGGTAAAAAGAGCAATATGGATGTTCATTTATCACGCCCTTTTGCAAAAGCAAGGCCCAATGCGCTAAATAATTTTATTGGCGTTAAATACCATATTCGATATGCTCATCCAAGTCATCAAGTAGCCTTACATAATTTCGAGAATGGCTATTGCGGTATTGAAGAAATTGAAGACGGGCAGTGTTGCTTATGTTATTTAACTACTGCAGCAAACCTAAAAAAATCGGGAAATAGTATTAGTGTCATGGAAGAAAATATTTTATTTAAAAATCCACTATTGAAAGAAATTTTCACAAATGCTGAATTTATTTATAATAAACCCCTTACTATCACCCAAATAAGTTTTCAAAAAAAATCTCAGATAGAAGATCATATCTTATTGGTTGGTGATGCAGCAGGTATGATTACGCCACTCTGTGGTAATGGAATGAGTATTGCTTTGCACGGAAGTAAAATTGCTTTTCAAAATATTGATTATTATTTCAAGAACGGTCAAAATAGAGACATCTTAGAGGCTTCGTATGAAAAACAGTGGCAAAAACTATTTGCCAATAGAATTTTTATAGGTAGAACCATTCAACGTCTTTTTGGGAATGCCCGTATTACTAATATATTTTTACAAACAATGCAATATTTTCCAACGTTAACCAAAAAATTAATCAAAGGAACTCATGGCCGTCCTTTCTAACTAGTTCAGTTTATTATTTATTGAACAATTGTCGCCTATTTTTGTTTTTTACATATGTCAAATACCTTTTTAAAAGCGAATTGGGAAAATTTAGTCATGGCAAACTATGAGGTAGATCCCTCTATCTTAAAACCTTACTTACCCAAGGGGGTGGAATTAGACTTTTACAAGGATAAAACCTACGTAAGCCTTGTTGGATTTATGTTCAAAAAAACAAGTTTGTTTGGTGTACCTATCCCATTTTTTGGTTCATTTGAAGAAATCAATCTTAGGTTTTACGTACAAAGAATGGAGGGGAAGAAAATTAAAAAAGGAGTGGTGTTTATCAATGAAACGGTACCATTTAAAATTGTGGCACTACTTGCAAATAAGTTATATAAAGAACATTATATATCTATTCCTACTAAAAATTCTATTTATATTGGAGAGCATAAACGTATCACTTATGAGTGGAAGATGAAAGATAAATGGAACTCAATTAAAGTTCAATCAGATACCCACCAATATAAAATAGAGCCATTAAGCATGGAGGAGTTTATTTTTGAACGTTATTTTGGGTTTACTAAGTTATCGACTTTGAGCGCGCAGGAATATAGAATTCAACATCCCAAATGGAGTACGCATACAATTTTGAATTATAACATTGATTGTGATTTTGGGATGATGTATGGAGATGCTTTTGCTCACTTAAATAATCAAGCACCCAATTCTATCATTATGGCAGAGGGTTCTCAGGTTAGTGTGAACTGGAAAAGAGATAGATTTTAAATAGTATTTTTTAATGACGATCTCCTTTCCATGTGCCGTCGTATTTATAATTTGGTTCTATTTTAACTTTGTTACAACAGCTGGTACAAACAAAAATCCAATCCTTGCCATTGGTCACCTGTACCCTATAAAGTATGGTTGCTTCCATTTGACACAAAGCACAAATCTTAGTTTTCATCAAGCTAAAATTAATATATATCATTCATTTTATCACAATCATCGAAACAAATAATAATAAATATATAATAACGCTCTTTTATCATAGGTAGGTATCAAATATAAAAAAGTGGATTAACTTTAATCATGAATATTAAAAAGATATGAAACAAAATAAGCATCTAGTAATTATCAATAATATTAGTTACAGTTTAGAAGAGCTTGAAAAAGATTGTTGGATTCAATTGGTCAATGGCGCTATAAAAAGTAGAAGTCCTTTTCATACCCCTTCTGTGGCTACCCTAAGCAATGGCGCACTAAGCATGCGAACCGTTGTGCTTAGGAAGGCTTTCCCTTTGTTAAAGGAACTTTGTTTTCATACCGATATTCGAAGTAAAAAATGGCAAGAATTACAAAACAATAACTCTATTAGTGCTTTGTTTTATGATGCATCAACGCGTGTTCAGATGAGGGTAAATGGTAAGGCAATCTTACATTTTAATGATGCAATGACTTCAGAAGCTTGGCAAAAAACAAGTTTATCTAGCAGACGCTCTTATTTAACAGAAGCCAGTCCCTCAAGTTTTTCAGACTTACCTACCAGTGGATTATCGCCAGATATTGAGCAAGAGAATTATACTTTAGAACAAAGCGAAGTAGGAGCTCAATATTTTGGTATTGTAAGCTTTCAAGTTCAATCCATGGAATGGTTATGGTTGAATCACGCAGGTCATCGAAGGGCTTTTTTCGATTATGTAAATGATAATTATGAATGGATGATACCTTAGAAAATAGGAATGTCTTTGTTTTAAGGTAACTAGGTTAACTTAATTGTGTTGATATTCTTTAAAATAGTCTAGTTTTATGTATGAATTAATTGAAATGATAAATCTCTCCATCATTGCTCAAATTTTAGTCGCATTAGCAATATTGATTATTTGGGTATTTCGATTTTATAATGTTGAAAAAGAATTTAGGTCTTATGGATTAAGCGACTTAACCAGAAATATGGTTGGGGCAGCCAAAATAGCACTTTCAACCCTACTTATTGCTGGTATTTGGCATCAGGACTTATTATTTGCCTCATCATTGGCTATGGCATTATTAATGTTAGCAGCTCAATATTTTCACTTTAAAGCAAAACATCCCTGGCTCTACTTCGTGCTATCTTTTATACTCTTAGTACTTTGTCTTTTTATTGCTGCTGTATCAAAAAACTTGATTTAAAGTGGATGCAATAACAATAGTATTAATTTTTTCGAGTAGCTCATTTTTATTTTACGGGATTAGTTATTTCACTTCAACAAAAATGAAAAGCGAATTTAAAAGATTCGGATTAGAAAAGTTTGGTACAATGACAGCAATACTAGAGATTATGGGTGGGGTAGGCCTAGTTATTGGTCTACAATTTAATTTTATTTTAGTTATTTCAGCTGCTGGTTTAGCATTATTAATGTTTCTCGGTATTTTGGTAAGAATAAAAGTCAAAGATTCTATACGAATAACCTTACCAGCCTTATTTTTTATGCTATTAAATTTGTATATTTTGTATGCAAATTTAACTGGTGGTTAATTTATTTCCTCCAGCTATCCTTAAGAATTCAATCTAGATATACAAAAGTTTGACAACAGGCGACTTAGTTTAATAGCTTTTACTTTTATCTAATTTATATGAAGTACTATACAATAGTAATTTTTTATGATGCAACGAATAGAAAACTAAACAAATTAAAAATTTTAAATAATTTTTTTTATTAGATTAAATTATTAATTTGTGATTTAATATGCAAAAAAATAAAGCTATTTTTTGTTGGAGTGGTGGGAAAGACAGCTCACTTGCATTGTATAAAGTTCTACAAGAAAATAAATATGATATTTGTTATTTACTTACTACAATTAATGGTAATAATAAGCGAATTTCTATGCATGGAATAAGGGAATCTTTGTTAGATGAACAAGTAGCATCTATCGGAATTCCTCAGATGAAAGTGTATACTTATGAAGCTTCAAATGATGAATATGAAAAAGTGATGGAGATAGCATTTTTACAGGCTAAAGCTGAAGGAATTAACTATGTTATTTATGGAGATATTTTTTTGGAAGATTTACGGTTGTATCGAGAACTTACTTTAAATAGAGTTGGACTCAAAGCGGTTTTTCCTTTATGGAAAATAGAAACTAGGTTATTAATTGAAGAATTTATTAAATATCAATTTAAAACTATTGTATGTTGTGTAAATACTGCTGTTTTAGATAAAAGCTATGTGGGTAGGTTATTAGACTTGGCTTTTATAAATAGCTTACCTAAAGGAGTAGATGTTTGTGGTGAGAACGGTGAGTTTCATACCTTTTGTTTTGATGGGCCTATTTTTAGAAAGCCAGTAAATTTTGAGATAAAGGAAAAAATATTTAAAACACTAGATTTAGCATCAAATAGCGATAAAACATTGGGATTTTGGTATTGTGAAATTGAAAATGTTACCAAGATGATTGAAGAATATTTTCCGAAGAGAATTGTTTGTTTGACAGAAGAAACTACAGAAACACTATATCTACTTGGTGCAGATGATAGGATAGTTGGTATATCAGGTTTTACAGTAAGGCCTAAAAAGGCCAGAAAAGAAAAACCTATAGTCTCTGCTTTCATTGACGCAGATTTTGATAAAATTATTTCTTTGCAGCCTGATTTAGTGATAGGATTTTCAGATTTGCAGGCTGATATAGCAAAAGAACTTATTAAAAGAGGAATTACAGTTTGGATTAATAATCATAGATCTGTAAATGAAATCTTTAGTATGATGATGCAGTTAGGATGCTTAGTAGGAAAAAGTATAAAAGTAGAACATTTAATTACAAGTATAAAAAGTGATATACAAATTATTGAAGAAAGAAATAAAATTTATAATGTTAAGCCAAAGGTTTATTTTGAAGAATGGGATGATCCATTAATATCTGGAATTTGCTGGGTTAGCGAATTAATTGAAATAGCAGGTGGTATTGACATATATGCACATAATAGAAATGCTTCATTAGCAAAAGATAGAATCATTGAATTTAGTGATGATATTGTAAAACAGAATCCTGATATTATCATAGCTTCTTGGTGTGGTAAAAAATTTAAGAAAGAGAAATTATTACAAAGGAAAAACTGGCAAACAATTAATGCTGTAAAAAATAATTTTATTTTTGAAATTAAGTCTTCCATTATTTTGCAACCTGGCCCAGCTGCCCTTACAGAAGGTTTGCAACAATTAGCCGAAATTATAGAAAAATGGCATTTTTTTAAAAAAAGTACTAATTAAAATTACCCTGGTTTAAATTATTTCATTGATATTAATATTTAAGGATAGTCCATTTCCATTTGGGCCATTTACAGCTAAATAAAAATAATTACTAATTTTATGAATATTGAACGATATAAACACGAACTAATGGTTTCAAAAAGTAATATCATATGGCTGAGTTCAAAAATTTTCATAAGCACGAGGTCCTAGTTTCAAATGCAGTTTTCGCTAATTGAAAATCAATGGCTTAGGTTAAATCCTGGGTCCTTTGTTGCTATTACTTGAGTTTTTAGTGTGGTTTTCTACTATAAAAGGGTATTAGTTAATTTATTCAAAACATTCTGAGGTTATTATTGTTATGTATTATGACTAAAAAGCACTAAATGTCAACTGAAGTTTCAATTATTTTTCCCAACCAATTATATAAGCAGCATCCTGCTGTTCATTCTAAAAGAAATGTCTACTTGATAGAGGAATGGCATTTTTTTAATCAATATCAATTTCATAAAGAAAAACTTGTCTTACATAGAGCTAGTATGAAATTTTATGAACAATTTTTAAAAGAGCAGGGCCTGCTTGTTCATTATATTGAATCTATTGAAACACAAAATAGGATCGAGTTAGTTCTCAAAAAACTACATTCAAACAAAGTCAAACAAATCCATATTGTAGATCCCGTTGACAGCGGGTTGTTAGAAAAAATTAAATCAAGTTGTACGAAATATGGTATTGAACTAACTATTTATAATTGTCCTAATTTTTTAAATAGTTTAAAAGAGGTGGATGCCTATTTCTCTACAAAGAAAACCTATTTTCAAACCGATTTTTATACCTGGCAAAGAAAGTCAAGAAATATTTTACTTGAAAAAGATGGAAAACCTTTGGGTGGAAAGTGGACTTATGATGCAGACAATAGGTCCAAATTTCCCAAAAAAGAACTTGTCCCAAAAGTCCCTGCAGCCGCTTCCAATAAATTTGTAGAGGAAGCTGAAAAGTATGTGCAAAAAAATTATCCCCATAATTATGGATCAGTAAATAAGAAACATTTATTTGCTATTAATTTTATAGATACAGAAAAATGGCTGGAAGAATTTTTGCAGGACCGATTTGAAAAATTTGGAATATACGAAGATGCCATTGTGGTAAAAGAAACGGTTTTGCATCATTCTGTCCTAAGTCCAATGCTCAATATTGGTTTAATCGCTCCTCAACAAATTATAGAACGTGCAATAGCCTTTGCAAAAAAGAAAAATATTCCATTAAATTCTTTAGAAGGGTTTATTAGACAAATCATGGGATGGCGTGAATTTATCAGAATCGTATATGAGCGAGAAGGTTCAAAACAAAGAACTAAGAATTATTGGAAGTTTACAAGAAAAATTCCAGTAAGTTTTTGGAAAGGTACCACAGGTATTGCACCTATTGATAGCACTATAAAAAAGGCATTGGAAACAGGCTATTGCCATCATATTGAAAGGCTAATGGTGCTAGGTAATTTTATGCTTTTATGTGAGTTTGACCCTAATGAAGTTCATAAGTGGTTTATGGAAATGTTTATTGATGCTTACGATTGGGTAATGGTACCCAATGTTTACGGTATGACACAGTTTGCCGATGGGGGCTTAATGACCACTAAACCTTATATAAGTGGGAGTAATTATTTAATGAAGATGAGCGACTATGAAAAAGGGGAATGGCAACCCATTTGGGATGGTTTATTTTGGCGATTTATGCATGTGCATAGAACCTTTTTCTTAAGTAATCCAAGAATCGGGATGCTAGTACATACTTTTGATAAAATGGGTTCGGATAAACAAAATACGCATTTATCTAACGCCAATATTTTTTTAAATGATTTAGACAATCAAAAAGTTTAGAGCAACTATCTTATGCAAAAATCTAATAATTTATTTACCACCGACTATGAGTTGATTGTTAAAAAAATAAACGAAATTAATCCTATTAAATATACAAAAACAAGGAACTTCTTAAATGGTGATATTACATATTTGTCGCCTTATATATCTAGAGGTGTAATATCCACTAAGCAGGTAATGGATATTGTTTTAAAAAATGGGTATACTTTTTTAGAAACTGAGAAATTAATTCAAGAATTGGCCTGGCGTGAATATTATCAAAAAGTGTGGCAGGTAAAGAAAGAACTTATTTGGGATGATTTAAAACAAGCTCAACCTGGGGTTAGCCATCATGAAATGTTGACATCTTTAATGAATCGCAATACGGGTATCCAAGTAATAGACGAACAAATAAATCAACTATATGAATACGGGTATATTCATAACCATATTAGAATGTATTTAGCATCCATTGCTTGTAATATAGGAAAAGCACACTGGCAAAAACCGGCTAAATGGTTATATTATCATTTATTGGATGGGGATATAGCAAGTAATAACTGCAGTTGGCAATGGGTGGCTGGCTCATTTTCTTCAAAAAAATATTATTGTAATCAAGAAAATATTAATAAATACACCCATACATATCAAACAGGTAGTTTTTTAGATAATTCCTATGAGCAAATTGCTAGTATACAAGTGCCAGATAGTTTAGCAGCCACCACTTCACTCCCATTAAATACAATTTTACCAGAAACAATACTGCCAACACTTGATTTAACTATACCTACATTACTATACAACACTTATAATTTAGATCCAACTTGGCGCGTTAATGAAAATGTTAACAGGATATTACTTTTGGAGCCATCTCATTTTAAAGTAAATCCCGTGAGTGAGAAGGTAATTCACTTTGTACTTGAGCTATCAAAAAATATTCCCGATTTACAAGTATTTGTTGGAGAAATAGCAGAAATTTTAGCACTCCATAAAGAAAGTAAATTGGAAATAACGAAAATAATTATTTCAAAAGAACATCCAGCATTTGAATATTATCCTGGCATTAAAGACGAACGTGATTGGATGTTTGCCTCTGTAAAAGGTTACTACTCTTCTTTTTTTAAATTTTGGGAAAAATGCCAACAATCAGTTCAATAAGAACTCAGTTTATAATTTTTACAGCATTCAACAATATCTTAGATTATTTGTTACAGTTATATAAAACGATTGTATGACATTTCAAGAACAACTGGATCACTTAATTATAGAAAAAAACACAATACCTGAAGAATTTGTCTTGCCAGGGCTAATTGATCAAAAAACCTATCTCTCTGATGGCGAATTACTTACTTGGGATGGGCCAACCCATGAAGTTTTTTCACCCATTTGTTCACAAACGCCTAACGGAGTAGAGCGCATTAAAATAGGCTCTTATCCTATCTGTACAGAGAAAGAGGCAAAAATTGCATTAGATGCTGCATGTTTAGCATATAATGATGGTAGGGGTGAGTGGCCAACTATGTCCGTCTCGGAGCGTATAAACTGCGTTGAAAATTTTGTAACTAAAATGCTTGAACAAAAAGCAATCGTTGTAAAATTATTAATGTGGGAAATTGGTAAAACCTATGCAGACTCGGAAAAAGAATTTGATAGAACCGTTGAATATATTTATGCCACCATTGAAGCGCTAAAGGACATAGATAGAGACTCCTCAAGATTTACAATAGAACAAGGAATTGTGGCGCAAATTAGGCGTTCACCATTAGGTGTCGTTTTGTGTATGGGGCCATTTAATTATCCCTTGAATGAAACTTTTACCACATTAATTCCTGCAATTATTATGGGGAATACTTTATTATTTAAGGCGCCTAAACATGGTACTTTATTGCATTACCCATTGCTTGAAGCTTTTAAAACATGCTTTCCTAAAGGGGTAGTCAATACCATCTATGGGCGCGGTAATGTAATCATACCTGCGTTAATGGAATCTGGAAAAATAAATGTACTTACGTTAATAGGCTCGAGTAAGGTAGCCAATCAATTAAAAAAATTACATCCAAAAGTAAATCGCTTAAGGGCAATATTAGGATTAGATGCAAAAAACGCAGCCATTGTAACCAAGGATGCTGATATCATATTAGCAGTTAAGGAAACCGTATTAGGTGCACTTTCGTTCAATGGACAAAGGTGTACGGCACTTAAAACTATTTTCGTGCATCAATCCATTGCGCATGAGTTTATTGAATTATTAAAAGAGCAGGTTGCAAAATTACAATTTGGATTGCCTTGGGAAAAAGGAGTCACTTTAACACCGCTACCTGAACCAGGCAAGCCAGCCTATTTAAATGATTTAATACAAGATGCAAGATTACATGGAGCAAATGTGATGAATGAAAATGGAGGAACCATCAAGGAAACGTTTTTTTATCCAGCTATATTATTTCCAGTGAACCATAAAATGAAAGTATACAGTGAAGAGCAGTTTGGTCCAATCATTCCTATTATACCTTTTGATGATATTGAGGAACCTATCCAATACATTATTAAGTCAACCCATGGCCAACAAGTTAGTTTGTTTTCAAAAAATAAAGGAGAATTGGCAAGTTTGATTGATCCATTAGTGAATCAAGTAAGTCGTGTAAATATCAATTGTCAGTGTCAAAGAGGACCTGATAGTTTTCCTTTTACCGGTCGTAAAGATAGTGCTGAAGGTACTTTGTCAGTTGTGGATGCTTTGAGATCATTTTCAATTAGGTCGCTTGTTGCTGCTAAACTAACAGATGAAAATAAAGAAATCATCAATGATATTGTTGCATCAGATGGTTCTAATTTTTTGAGTACGAAATTTATTTTTTAGCAAAAATTAGAAGTAACTCGCCCTCAAATACACCCTTTCGTTAAACAGATGTATAAAATATAACCTAAGTAGGGTAATTTTACATTTAAATTTTTTTTATTATGGTAGTGTTGATTTTCCTTTTATTACATTGGTATCTTTCTTTATTTGGACAGACTTTTTACCTTCATCGTTACGCGGCGCATAAAATGTTTACCATGTCTCCTTTCTGGGAGAAATATTTTTATATTTTCACCTGGGTAATGCAAGGCAGCTCTTATCTAAATGCGCGCGCCTACGCAATATTACACCGTATGCACCATGCGTATAGTGATACGGAGAAAGATCCGCACACACCCCACTTTTTCAAAGAGGTTTTTACCATGATGATGCATACAAAAAATGTTTACAATGGTGTTTTACATGGCACTTTAGCAATAGAAAGCCGTTTTGATAAAAATTTTCCAGTATATCAAAAAATTGATAAAATAGCAGATCATATTGCAACTAGGTTATCATTTGCTGCGCTATATGTTTTATTCTATATCAATTTCGCCACGGCATGGTGGATGTACTTATTATTACCTATTCATTTTTTAATGGGTCCAATACAGGGTGCCATTGTCAATTGGGCAGGTCATAAGTATGGGTATCGAAATTTTCCAGGCGAAAAAGACCAATCAAAAAATACATTATTTATAGATTTCTTAATGTTGGGAGAATTGTTTCAAAACAATCATCACCATGCTGGAGCAAGACCCAATTTTGCAGCAAAGTGGTGGGAAATTGATCCTGTTTATCCTATCATCAAAATTTTTAACAAACTAGGTATTATTAAGCTAATCCCTCTGAAATATTAATACTGCGTGTCTTCCAAAAAAGCTATAATAATAGGTGCAGGCGTGGGTGGAATGGCAACCGCAATTAGGCTGAAGCTACTTGGATATACTGTTCAGGTTTTTGAAAAAAATGATTACCCAGGCGGGAAATTGACTCATTTTGAAGCCAATGGTTTTAGGTTTGATGCTGGCCCCAGTTTATTTACAAGCCCTCAATTAATAGAAGAATTATTTACTTTGGCAAAGGAGCCAATTGCACCTTATTTTACGTATGAAAAATTAGAGGTGGCGTGTAATTATTTTTATGAAGATGGCGTTTGCATCAAGGCCTTTACAAACAAGGACGCTTTTGCTGCAGAACTACAATCAAAGACAAGTGAACCAGCAAAAAACTTATATCGATATTTAAATAATGCTTCATCAGCTTACAATCATATCGCCAATATCTTTTTGCATTATTCCTTACATACAGCTCAAACCCTATTTAAAGCACCTATTTTTCAAGCCATTGGTAAATTGAAACGGGCTTATCTTTTTAAGTCGTTAAACGACTATAATAAAACTGCATTTGAGTCACCTAAACTAGTACAACTATTTAACCGGTTTGCTACCTACAATGGTAGTAACCCTTACAAGGCACCAGCAATGCTTTCTTTAATAGCCCACTTAGAACACAATGAGGGGGCTTTTTATCCCAATGGGGGAATGATAAGTATTACAAATGCATTGTACCAACTAGCGCTAAAACTTGGAGTACAATTTTCATTTGGGAAGTCAGTTCAAAGTATACTAACTAATGCCAATGAGGTGACGGGGGTAATGGTTGAAAACGAAAAACAGGATGCTGCTATTATAGTAAGTAATATGGATGTTTACTTTACCTATAAAAATTTATTAAATGATTCAAATAAGGCAGCGAAAGTAAAAAAACAGGAAAGAAGTAGCAGCGCTTTAATATTTTATTGGGGGATGAATAAAACTTTTCCAAACTTAGACTTACACAATATTTTTTTTAGTGGGAATTACGAAGCTGAATTTGATGCCATTTTTAATACAGGACTACCATTTGATGACCCAACAGTGTATATTAATATTACCAATAAATTAGAGCCTGGAAAACATGCCCCGATAGGCAAAGAAAACTGGTTTGTAATGATTAATGTTCCCGCCAATAATGGCCAGGATTGGACAAGTTTAGAACAGTATTATAGAGAAGTAATCATTAAAAAAATAAATCAAATAATAGGGGAAAATATTGAACCTTTTATAGAGGTCTCCAAGGTGCTTACACCAGTGACCATTGAGTCAAGAACTTCTTCTTACATGGGTTCTTTATATGGTACTAGTTCCAATAACAAGATGGCTGCATTTATGCGACATCCTAATGATAGCAAAACTACCGCTGGCCTTTATTTTGTGGGTGGAAGCGTACATCCGGGGGGAGGCATACCGCTATGTTTGTCAAGCGCAGCAATTGTATCCAATTTAATCAAGGACAAATACAAGCAAAATTTTTAGTGCACAATGCCTTCTATTAATAAATATAGCCCCCTTTTTATAGCCCTATTATTTCATATAACAGGTGTGCTAGGCATATTATTTACACCCTACAAGGATTGGTTTATTAATAATACGCCAGTTGTGTTATTGACTATGTTTTTATTGTTAACAAATACGCAAATAAAATCATTCAAAGCCTATATATTCTTCTCCTTTATTGCCTTTATTACTGGTATGGTCACAGAAATAATCGGTGTCAATACCGGACTTCTTTTTGGTCATTACCAGTACGGTCAAGTATTAGGTCCAAAGATATACGGTGTCCCGTTTTTAATTGGGTTAAATTGGTTTGTGATTGTTTATTGCGCTGGGGCTTTACTCACAGAAGTAATTGAGCTACTTCAAAATAAATTCAATATAAAAATTACTGGACTTGCTTCCTCCATTTTTGTGATAATAGGTGGTGCAACCATTGCGACCTGCTTTGATTTTATTTTAGAACCTGTTGCAGCAAAACTAAACTTTTGGACCTGGGAAAACGGGCAAGTGCCCTTGCTTAATTATATATGCTGGTTTATTATTAGTGCCATTTTATTAGGCGTTAAAATATTTTTTATAAAAGATAAGATAAATACTTTTGCATCAATTTTACTTATTATTCAGGCCCTATTTTTTTTAATGCTTAACTTGTTTTTATAACATAAATTATTTATGGTTAAAATAGCATTTGACCCAGTGTATGCGCACGCATTGCCCGAAAATCACCGATTTCCTATGCTAAAGTATGAGCTTATTCCTGAGCAATTATTGCATGAAGGAACTTGTACTGAGGCCAATTTTTTTAAGCCGGGTAGTTGTGCACCCGAAATTATTTTACAAACACACGATAAAGCCTATTTAGACAAATTATTACACCAACAATTAACCGCATCCGAACAAAGAAAAATTGGATTTCCTCAATCCCCGGCATTAATTGAACGAGAATTAGTTATTACTCAAGGTACCATTGACTGTGCTTTATTTGCTTTGCAAAATGGATGTGCTTTAAATATAGCAGGGGGCACGCATCATGCATTCGAGAAAGAGGGGAAGGATTTTGTCTTTTAAATGACATAGCTATAGCTGCTAACTATTTAATAAGTAATAAATTAACTAGTAAAATACTAATTATAGATTTAGATGTTCACCAAGGAAATGGAACGGCTAAATTAATGGAAAATGAGTCCAGGGTATTTACTTTTAGTATGCACGGGTTGACCAATTACCCTTTTCATAAAGAAAAATCGGACTTAGATCTAGGATTACTTGACGGCACTACCAGTGAAGCTTATTTATCGATATTAGACAAAGCTTTACCCCATTTAATCGAGACCGTCCAGCCAGATTTTGCCTTTTATTTAGCAGGGGTAGATATCTTAAGTACAGACAAATTCGGAAAACTTAAAGTGAGTATGGAAGCTTGTAAACAAAGGGATGTATTTGTGTTGTCGCAGCTCCAAAAAAATAATATTCCAGTAACAGTTGTACTGGGGGGAGGCTATTCGCCAAATATTAATACAATTGTAGAAGCACATTGTAATACTTTTCGATTCGCAATGAATTTATTCTAGTTAAAAATATATAGCTTTAATAATATCCTATTTTCACATCCATACTCTTTTTTATTAATTAATCATTAAAACTCAATTTATAAATGAACTCAATCAACGAAGCGCTTAATGTTTTCAATGAACCATTAATTGTATGCGGAACAAACCCCATGACGGGCGTATACAGAGACGGCTGTTGTAACACAGGCGCAAACGATAGGGGCACTCACACTGTTTGTGCTGTTGTGACCAATACATTTTTACAATTTTCAAAAAGTAGAGGTAATGATTTAACTATAGATTACCCAACAACTGGGTTTAAAGGGCTTGTGGAGGGAGATAAATGGTGCCTTTGTGTTTCTCGATGGATAGAGGCATATCAAGATGGTGTTGCGCCTCCTATCGTATTGAAGGCGACGCATATTAAAACTTTAGAATATATTACCTTAGAAGAATTAAAAAAGTTTGAATATGCAGCCCTGCTGACTTCTGACTGGACTGAATTAAATAATAAACTAGAAAAGACTTTTAAATTTGATAACTATAATGAGGTGGTCTTGTTTTCCAATAAAGTCATGCAAATTGCTATTAACCAAGACCATCATCCAGAAATTAATGTCCATTACAATTTTGTAAAACTACGCATCACAGATTATGAAAAAGGTGCTGTCTCCCAAAAATGCCACCGGTTTATTAATGAGGTTAATAAGATTCAATTTATTTAAGCGTATATTCTTAGGCTACTATTAGAGAGTGCAGTTTTATATTGTTTTAAAGCTTGTGCAGCTGGACCATTAGATACTGCGCCTGCATTTGTGAACGTTGAACCATGACCAGAACAGTAAAAACGATTATTGGTTCCTTGGTATTCAATAGTCACGTTAGCGTGTGTGCAAACTGAACTTACAGCAATGAATTCATTATTTAATGTTCTAGCAATAATGATACTATTTGCAGCATCAACATAATAGCCTCCTGCCGTATTTAATGCATTGTAGGGTGCCATGGAGATATTTATGGTAAAATCAACAGGTTTTGGTGTTGTAGAGCCATTATTGTTACTAGATGCAGCAACAGCAGTCTCCGCTTTTGAGCAAGCCTGCATACAGCCAAAAATTAGCAAGCTAGCAGTACCAAATCCAACTTTTTCTAAAAAATCTTTTCTTTCCATAAAATTAATTTTATTTCTTTAACAGAATTTATTGTGTAATTGTTTTCTAAATTACAATATTTATAATAAAATAGTTTATTATAAAATCATAGAATTCATAGAATACTGATTATTAATATGTTGTGTTTTAGGGTGAAAAATACAAGTTTATTGAATTAAAAAAGCCCTCAATAATTTGAGGGCTTTTTGCTGCGATAATATTAAAAAATTATGCAGGAATAAGTACAGTGTTGATTGCATGTACTACACCGTTGTCAGTGATTACATCAGCAATAACTACTTCAGCATCGTTTACAAATACTCTTCCGTCTCTTAAATGGATAGTAAGTGAAGCACCATTTACGGTTGTTGCTTCCATACCATCAGATAAATCGCTAGATAATACTTTTCCAGCCACTACGTGGTAGGTAAGGATACTTTGTAATTTCTCTTTATTTTCAGGTAAGATTAAAGACGCTACAGTTCCTTCTGGTAATGCAGCAAAAGCAGCATCTACTGGAGCGAAAACTGTAAATGGACCTGCGCCATTTAATGTGTCTACAAGTTCAGCAGCTGTTACAGCTGCAACTAATGTTTGGAATGAGCCATTCGCGATGGCAGTTTGTACAATGTTCATAATGATTATTTTACTATTTAAAGATTAATCAATCATTAAGTTCAATTTAAAAAGGTTAATTCATAATTTGTTAACAATTAACACATTTCGTGGTGTCTTTGGTCCTTAGATTTACGATATTATTAAAAAAATACTATACCTTTCAGCCTATGTATGGATATATATTTTTCGCAATATTTGTAGTGGCTATATTTTCAATATTTGAAAATATAAAAGGGTATCAAAAAATGTCATTTTTTAAAGTCCATTTACTAATAGCTCTATTTTTTATTGCTCTTGGATCTTTTTTGTTTTTTTTAGATGAAATTGGTATTAATGTATTAATGTATGCAGACATTGCTCGAGTTTTTAGTCTCATTTCATTGGTGAATATCTTTTTTATTTTAGCAAATAATAAAATCCCAAATCTGGCAATTTATTTTGAAATACTTTTTGCTGTCGTCTTACTAACTATGGTCTACAATGGTTTTAAATATGTTTCAATTAAGAATGGAGTAGTAAATGTGGAACTAAATTTTATATTTTTTTTTAATATATTTATCATTAATGGTTCTTTGGTTGCCACTATGTTTTATAATATTGTCAAAATTCATAAACAAATAGACAAAAAAAACTTATATCATTTAAAAATTAAAAACTGGTCATTGCTTTTGTTAATCATAGTTATATCAATAGTACTATGGCTCATATCGGCTTTTATATTGGGTAAGTATCATATTGCTAATTTAAAACCTGATACAAGAGTATTGAATAGTATGGTTTATTCTCTATTACTATTATTTGTATTATTTAGGCCTAGATTCATAGACGAAGCCGATTTCTCTTATAGTATTACCAAGTTTTCACCTCAGCAAAGTTTAATTAATGCTCAGGATTTTGATTTTCTGTTTTATTTTAACCACTACTATTTACAACTAGATGCGAATATTGACGATTTTGCTTTAAGGCTAAACCATTCTAAGGTAGAGGTTTTAGACTTTTTAAAAATACAGACCACCGATAGTTTCTCTGATTTACTCAATAAAAATAGGATCAAATATTTTACTGATCTTCTTAAGTCAAAAAAACAAGATTCGTTTACTATTGAAGCATTATCTGAAATGTCAGGCTATAAGAGTCGTAAAACTATGTACAATACATTCAATAAGTATTATAATATGACACCGTCTGAGTTTATAAATAAGCTTTAACTACTTGATTTACAGTTGTGTAAATGAATTTACACAATGTGTTGAGTGTTTTCTACAGCCCCAATTTGGGGCTTTTTCATTCTAGCCACATATTACACCTGAATAGAATTACATCTAGATATTTTATTCAATTAAATATGTACGCATGAACAAACGATCTGCTTTATTTCAAAAAATAGTAATATGTTTTTCTTTCCTTTTATTACTCGCTCAAGAAGTGAATGCGCAAACCTTAACCAAGAAGCAACAGGATAGCGCTTTCTTGCTACATCCCGGTCAGGAGCGCCTTCGAAAAATAAAAAAATCCATAGCAAAGACCTTTGTTGATTTTGTGGGAAATAATGTTTCCTTATATGGAGCATTAGATTTTTCTAAACAAAACATTAATGATAATGCCATAACAGCACCTATTAATTACTTATACAATAATGTAAATAGTAATACCTATAATACTGGCTTTAGCGGAGGCTTCAGAGTTGATGGCATTTATAAGGAAAAACATCGTTATGCGTTAAGCTTTGGTTTAAATAGAATTGTTGCAGGGTCTAATTACAAGAATATTCATAATCTTTCTCCTTTTATAGAGGATTTCACCTATTTCAAAGCAGACAATGTATTCACTACAATTAGTATAGCGGCACATTACAAAAAGCTATTACCTGTAAATGACATGAATAAGTATAAGTTTTATGCAGTCCTTGGCCCCAGCTTCGATTATAAAATTTCAAAAATTAGTGATGCGCAACTAATTAATGGTGCAGGCAATAGAGCATTTATTAACCTAGACCTAGGTGCTGAATTTGACAACAAGGGCTATTATATCTTATATGGCCATTATAAATTAGGCAATTATATATCAAGTTCAACAGTTCCAGTGCAAATGAACCGTTTTGAAATTGGAATGAGCATTAAAACCAAAGATTTATTTTAATCTTATTAATAACAATTTCCAGTATTAAAAAATAATAAACAATTTAACATGAAAACTTTATTTACAGTATTACTTGCGGCTATTAGTTTAACAATATTTTCTTGTAATAAAGAAACATCCACCACACAAACTAATGTGATGAATAATTTACTTACCAATAAAAATTGGTACTTAGATTATAGTATTACAGAGGGCTTGACTTCAACTACCCCTGTGGTATTCAAAACATACGTAGGACAATCTACCTACTTTATAACCTACTTAAAAAATGGAGTTACCAAAGACTCCGATGGCATCACGGGTACTTATACTGTAGAACTTATTAATAGCCAATCTCAAATACATATGCAACTAAAAACTATCAATGGCAACCCCTTTGAAGTTATTTATAATATTATTTCAGTGGGGGAGTCTAATATGGTCTTATCTAAAGTTATATCCGGCCCAGCTACTAAATTATACTTTACTACCAAGTAAACAAATAGAAAAAAATGAATCGAATTATTAAATATTTTATACTACCTGCAAATTTTTTATTATTTGCAATAGCCTTCCCCCAAAGCCTAAAAGCGCAGCTGTTAACTGGGACTTTTATTATGAGTAGTGTAGGTGGTATAGAAAATACCTCCAATAATAGCATGGCAATTACTTTTAATAGCAGTGCTACTTGTTTAAATGTTCAAAACGGAACAGCTGTATTAACAGGTAATAGAGGTACAGGCAACTTTGCAATTAACTGTGAGGTGAATACTATTTTTAACAGTTTAGGTATTAAGCTATACCCTAATCCGGTAGGGGCCAGTACCAAGGTAAAGTTTATGAATACACCTACTTTAAATGATCAATTTACAATTACAATTTGGAATTCAGAAGGCCTTCAGGTAGGTAGTGCAAAAGCCACTGGATTTGAAATATTTCAAGGCAAACAAATTGATTTTGGATCCTTGTCTATAGGCAGTTATATAATTCAAATAGAATCAGAAAAATACAGAGATGCTTTAAAGTTTATAAAAGCAAATTAAAACGAAAAAAGAAATTAAAATTTACAATACATCCATTTCAATATGAAGATCCCAAAATTTAGTAGTTTAAAAAAAATTCTAATCGCGCTTTTGCTATGTATTAGTGCTAGTCAGTCCATTGCTCAAAGTAGTAATGGTATATTTTTCCAAGCAGTGGCTAGAGATAATTATTCTAATTCGGCTAAGGATAGAAATATTTATGTAGAGTCAAGTATTATCCAAACTACCGTGAATGGAACTAAGGTTTTAATTGAACTACATAAAACTAGAACAGATGCAATGGGTGTTTTTAATATAACAATTGGAAATGGACAAAGAACAGGAGGTAGTTCTACGAGTATAGCAACCATTGATTGGTCAAAAGGACCCTTTTATTTAAATTTAAAAATTGCCATTACACCATTTAGCGCTAGTGATAGTTGGGACTATTCTAAAGAATTAATAGACATAGGAACTACTAGTTTTGGAGCTGTTCCTTTTGCATTTTATTCTGCAAGTTCGGCTAAAGTGAGTGATAAACTAGACGCTACAGATACCACAAAAATGTTGGCAGTGTATGCCAAGGCAATGTCGGTAAAAATATTAGAAACATCAGTTGCCACTAAGTTAACAGCAGCCGATACACTTACCATGTTAGCGCCTTATGCAAAGGCCGCCTACACAATAGATTCTAATTTTTTTAGATCCCAGTTAGCTACCAAGTTAAATATTACTGATGCTATTAATTATACCAAACAAAAATATACCGACTCTGCTTTTTCAAAAAAGCTAAATAT
>JBBAJX010000027.1:0-9334 GCA_040403885.1 Sediminibacterium sp.
GATAGTAATCAAAAAGGGGCTCAGTTTGATCTTAAAAAACTAGACATCTCTAATTTTCAATTTATTAGTGATGACCAGTGGATGGGTAATAAAACTATTTTTTCTTCTAATAATACACTCGTTAATATAAAATCTATTAATGGAAAAAATATTAATATAGATCAAATCATTGCCAATAAGCCTTATTATCTTATTCAAAATAAAGAGGGGCTGAACGCTAGTAGAACTATTGCGAAAGCTGTTAAAAGAAAAAAAGACGAACTCTATTTTAATAATAGTCATTTTCAAATTTTTGTAAATGAAATACAGCTTATCAACGGAAAAATATGGATTGAAAATGGATTCAATAAGCCTACACCCTATTTTGATGGCGAACACATTCGCATGAAGGATATCAATGCCAATATTCGAAGGGCAAGCTTTGTAGAAGATACCATTCGAGCAACAGTTAGTATACGCGTAAAAGAACAGTCGGGCTTTGAAATAAAAAAACTAAGTACGCAGTTTAAAATGACTCCCGAAATAATGGAGTTTAATAAACTCTTATTAAAAACCAATAATAGCAGTATTGGTAGTTATTATGCAATGCAGTATAAGGATTTAAACTATGATTTCTCTTCCTATATAAATAAGGTTACCATGAAAGCGCATTTGGTGAATGCGAATATAGCTTTTGATGATATAGCTTATTTTGCCCCTGCGTTGAAGAACATACATCAAAAAGTGAATACAAGCTTTCATTTTATAGGTACAGTAGCTGATTTTGAAACAAAAGATTTTAAAGCGTATTATAACAAGTCAACGCTTAGTGGAAACTTTTCTATGAAAGGCATTCCTGCTATGCGTAATACAGAAGTTAAATTTACGAATGTAATTGCTAATGCTAACTATAACGATATTGCTAATTGGATCCCCAGTTTAAAAACAACTACTGGCTTCAATGTAAACAGCCTGGGTGAAATGAACTTTAAAGGTGAATTCAATGGTAGTTTATATGACTTTGTTACAAAAGGTCAAATTAGTACTCAATTAGGTATGGCCAAAACAGAAATAAGATTACAATTTCCGGAAAAAAAAGAGCCTAGTTATGAAGGCTTACTTGAAACCAATCGTTTTAATATTGGTAAGTTTTTAAATAACGACTTAATAGGACTTGTTAATTTCAAAGGAAGTATTGCTGGCAGTTCTTTTAATTTAGATAATATAAAAACTAATATTCAAGGTAATATTGACTCTATTGAGGTTAATAAATACATATATACACATATAAGTACAAAAGGTATTTTACAGAAAAAATCATTTAATGGTTTCCTAAATATTAATGATGAAAATATAAATTTTATCAGTAAGCTCAATTTTGACTTTAATCAAAAAAGGCCTAAAATTGTTGCCATAAGCGATTTATACTATGCTAATTTGAAAGCATTGAATATTGCAAAAAATGAAATAAAACTTGCTGGTAAACTAGACTTCAATTTTGAAGGAGATAGTATTGATAATTTTATTGGATATGCTAAATTTTACAAGGGTAATTTAAAAGGAGTAACCAGTAACTTAGATTTTGACTCCTTAACATTATCTTCTAGCATACAAAATGGAATTAAGAAAATAATATTATCTAGCGAAGATATCAAGGCCTCTATTACAGGTAAATTTAATATTATAAACTTGCCTGCGAGCGTGCAGTACTTTATGCAACGCTACTTCCCTACTTATATTAATGCACCTAAGAATACCCCTACCAACCAGGATTTTACTTTTCAAATAAAAACCAATTATTTTGAACCTTATTTAAGATTATTTAAAAAAGAAATATCAGGATTTAATAATTTATCATTAGAAGGCAGTTTAAATTCATCAAAACAAAATATTAGCCTAGTATCTAGTATTCCTTTTGCTAGCTGGGATAGTTATTTAATTAGAAATGGTAAAATTACAAGCATAGGCACTAAGGATTCAGTGCATGTAAATATGATAGCAGCTGCTTTTAATATAACCGATAGCACTCAATTTTTACAGCCTACTATTAGTGTAGCTAGTAGCAATGACCGTTCTATCATTTCTGTATTTGCTTTAAGCAAGTCGGCTTTGGAAGAAATTATGCTCAAGGGTATGGTTCAAACTTATAATGATGGTATTGCTATTAAATGGCAACCCTCCTATTTTATATTAAACCAGAAAAAATGGGATATTAATAATTTAGGTAGCCTTATTCTAAGAAAGAATAATATAAACGCGTCTAATTTAACCATTACGCAAGGCCTACAGGAATTTGTATTTTCCAATTCAACCGTTTTAGAAAATGCGCTACAACTTGAACTTAAAAATATTATTTTAGGCGATTTTACAAAAGTATTTTTAAGCTATCCGAAATTAGAGGGTATTACTAATGGTAAAATCCAATTTAAAAATATACTAAACGACTTTGCATTCGACGCTAATTTAAAATTAGCCCAATTTAGATTTAATGCGGATTCTATTGGACTTGCCAATTTAGAAATTGGCTACCAACATTCAACAGGCAAAATACCTTTTAATTTAAATTGTCCTAATACCGAATATAATTTAGCCGCCATAGGATCTTATAGTATAAAAGACGAAGCCAACCCACTAGATGCCATGCTTTATATGCGCCATACTAAGTTTAGTTTAGTACAACAATTTATTGGAGGCGTACTTACCCATTTAGACGGAAAAGCCAATGGAGCCCTGCATTTTGGTGGAAGAATTGAAAACCCTTATTTACTAGGTTCGGCCAGCTTGGATAAAGCCTCTTTTATTGTAGACTATACCAAAGTGCGCTATTTTATTGATAGTAGCATGATCAATTTCAACAATGAAGGAATAGACTTTGGAAATGTTATAGTAAGAGATAGTAAAAATAGAAAAGCAATATTCAAAGGAAAAATATTGAATCAAGGCTTTAAGCATTTAGACTACGATATGGAAATGTCTAGCCCTAAAATAGAATTATTGAACACGAATGCTATAGACAATGCCAATTTTTATGGACAGGCTGTTGGAAAGGCAAGCATGACCCTTAAAGGGCCTGAAGAAAATATTAAGATGTTTATTAATGCAGATGTCAATGATAGCGCCCATATTTACTTACCCAATTCAACCAGTAAAGAAAGTGGAAAATCGGATTATATCGTTTATAAAAAATATGGTAAAACCAGTAAAAAGAATGCTGATATACCTGCCTATAACTTAGTGGTCGACCTTGAAGTAACTGCTAATAATAAAACGAAGATTGACCTTATTTTAGATGAGCTTACGGGTGATGTTATTAAAGCCGTGGGTAATGGACGATTAAAAATAAGGGCGGGTAATATTGAACCCTTAACCATAAGAGGTAAATACAATATAGAATCTGGAAAATATGATTTCAATTTTCAATCCTTTATCAAAAAGCCTTTTGACTTAATTCCAGAAGCAGGTAATTTTATTGAATGGACCGGCGACCCTTACGAGGCCGATTTACACATTGATGCTAGGTATACCGCTGAAAGAATTAGTTTAAATGAACTAGTAGGTAGTAGTAACTTTAGTAGTGCAGTCAGAACCTATCGAGGTGGCGTGTATGTTATTGCAGGGCTTAGAAATAAATTGTCTCATCCAGATATTAAATTTAGCCTAGCCTTCCCTCCGGGCAACCCCATTAGCACTGACAACGAGTTCTCCCAATTTATATCAAGATTAGAAAGAGATGATAATGAAATTTTAAAACAGGTTTCTTTTTTAATTGTATTTAACTCCTTTGCCCCTGTAAGCTTTAGTAATACTAGTAATAGCAACGCCTATACGGCAACTACTATTGGTATTAATACTATCTCCAATTTATTAACAAAGGAAATTAATAAATCTGTGACCAATATATTAAACAAGGTCACCGGAGATAGAAATTTAAGGTTTGATATTGGCTCTTCTGTATACAATAGCGCTAATTTAATTGACCCTTCAGGCGCTGGTTTAGCCATTAACGCTAATAAAATTGATAGACAAAGAGTAAATTTAAAATTAGGCCGCAGCTTTTTAAATGATAATATTATTGTGAATGTAGGAGGCGACCTTGATTTTAATGTGCGCAATACTACTAGCATTCAAAATGGAACCTTTCAATGGTTACCCGATTTAAATATTGAATTTATCTTAACTAGAGACCGCAAACTACGCGCTATTGTATTTAATAGAAATAGCTTAGATATAACGGGAAGTAGTTTGGGTAGAAGAAATAGACAGGGTTTAAGTATTTCTTACCGTAAAGATTTTGACAATCTTTTCTAGCCCCCTTTATTTTTGTAGACTTATCCCCTCTTTTTTTGGCTTTAATATTCTAGCTGGAACAAGCTTACAGCCTTTTAATCTGTATACATAGAAATTTCTAAGTAGTACACCCTTTGTAATATAGGGTATGGTATCGGGCTTTTCAATGCTAGTAAAATAAGTGCCGTATAATTCAGAAGGGTTAGCAGGTAAATTGGAAGGCACTACACAATAAGCATCTTCCCCTATTTTAATTCCTTCTTGGCTTTCATTTAACCAGGCAAATTTATGAACATCTTCTAAGGCGCCAATGGCGATAACCCTTGCATTGACTTTTGGGGCTGTATAAAATAACAAATGCCCTCCAGGAAACCATTTGTGCACTACAATAGGCGCTTGCTTAGACATCCTGCCATCTACTTGATCCTTTTCTACCATATTCTTAAATACATCACTGAAATATGCCCAGCCCGACACATCGTTAATGGGATTATACTCTCCTAAATTTTCTAATTTTTCAGAGCCTAATTGCTTAGGATAGAATTTTACAATGCCTACAAAACCTATCACAAGCAGTATCATAAAAACGAAGGCCCATTGTATTAGCACAGGAATGACTTTACGAGAGTAGGAAGCCCAATATACACCAGCTAATAAAAATAAAGGTATAAAAGCGGGACCTGTCCAATGCGGTAGTGTGGCATTGAATAATGAAATAGTCCAGAAAATAAAAATTAAAGGAAGGCTTAACCAAAGTAATAAATTAATAGCTTTAGCAGATTTTGCTTGAAACTTTACTTTTTGAGTGCGCAGTAAAGCAATGAATACAGCAATATACACTAAGGGGTTTTGATAAAAGAACTCCCCTCCTAGCTCTGTTATAAAATTAGAAAAAGAAATACCCGTATGCATGACTCTTTTAGAGTGAAAACGATAAGTAATAAAATCATTTTGGAAATTCCAATAGATAATGGGCAAAATACATAGTACAGTAAAAAGAATAGCTATATATCCATTTTTTTCTTTTAAGTTTTCCACCTGATTAAAAATAATATATAAGCCAAAGCCTACCCATAGATATAACCCATGCACTTTGCTTAATGTTGCCATCCCAATAAACAAGCCCAATAAAACCCAACCGAATAAAGTAAACATATGTGGTTTGATAACCCAATTCAACATCACATAAATACTTAAAGTAAAAAATAAAAGTTGTGGACTATCCGGCAAAATAAAGAAGCCCGCAATAATACTAGTGTAAATGGATAAAGAATATAATAAGGCTGCTATCCATCCTGCCTTTTCATTTTTTAATAAAGTACCCGATTCAAAAATAACAATGGTGGTAAGTGCAGCGCAAATAATACTTCCTAAGCGCATACTCAAATCCGATAACCAGTATAAATTGAAAGTAAAAATACGAATAAGCCAACCCAGCATGGGAGGATGATCAAAATGATTCCAATCCGGTTGAAGGGCATAGGTATAATAATACACTTCATCATTGCCTAGTTCTAGAAAAAAGGAAAGTAGAATTTTAGCAAAAACTGAAATTCCAATCAGCCACCAAAGTTTTTTCTGATAATTAATTGTACTTGGGGGCATAAAAATTTATTTTTAGTATACAACAGAATACTAGTAAGAAATATACTACTACGCAATATACTATGACCCAATAAATGTAAGGAAACTTATTGAATAGCCCCTGCCTTGGCTAAAAACCATTCAGTAGCTAAGGCATAGCCTTTTAGACCAAGGCCAACGATAGAACCTACCGACTTAGCCGAAACATGTGATATTTTTCTGAAATCTTCTCTGGCATGTACATTGCTAATATGCACTTCAATTACCGGTGTTTTAATAGCAGCCACTGCATCGCCAATGGCAATAGAGGTATGGGTATAAGCAGCAGGATTTAAGATCATACCATCTTGGTTAAACCCATATTGTTGAATCGCATTGACAATCTCCCCTTCTACATTAGATTGAAAATAAGTAAAGTTTACGGTAGGGAAATCTTTTTTTAGTTGCTCCAAAAATTCTTCAAAACTAGCATGACCATACATACCTGGTTCACGCTTGCCCAATAAATTTAAATTCGGCCCATTAATAATGGCTATTTCTAACATGCTATAAATATATTAATTCGATTTCATTAAAGATACGAAATCATCAAATAAGTACCTGCTATCGTGGGGACCGGGTGTTGCTTCAGGATGGTATTGCACGCTAAAGGCAGGACGGTCTTTTAACTTAATGCCTTCAATAGAGTCATCATTTAAATTCACATGTGATACAATTACATTGGGATGCTTAAGCACTGCATCAGGATCCACGCCGAAGCCATGGTTCTGTGTCGTAATTTCACATAAACCTGTAATTACATTTTTAACCGGATGGTTTAATCCGCGGTGACCATGGTGCATTTTAAAAGTAGGAATATCATTGGCCAAGGCTAATAATTGATGGCCTAAACAAATACCAAATAATGGTTTCTTTTCTTTTAAAACTTCTTTAATAGTTTTAATGGCATAGTCCATCGGGGCAGGGTCTCCAGGGCCATTGGATAAAAAATAACCAGTTGGATTAAACGCTTTTAAAGTAGCAAAATCGGTTTTAGCGGGATGCACTCTAACATGCGCTCCTCTATCTACTAAACATTGTAATATATGCTGCTTCACTCCAAAATCTAAAACAGATACTTTTATTTTTGAACTAGCATCTCCCAACTCATATATTTCTTTAGTACTCACCGTGCTTGCTAATTCTAAACCATCCATGCTAGGCACTTTTGCTAGTTGCGCTTTTAAAGAATCTATATCCAAGTTGTCAGATGAAATAATACAGTTCATGGCTCCTGAATTTCTAACATGTATTACCAAGGCTCTTGTGTCTAGGCCTTCAATAGAAACAATATTATTAGCAACCAAGTATTCATTCAAATTGCCATCGGCAAGTAAGCGGCTATATTTTTCTTCTAAGTTGCGCCCAATTAATCCATGAATTTTTACCGACTTACTTTCTACATCGGTTTTTCTTACACCATAGTTACCCACGTGCACATTGTTCATGATAATAATTTGTCCGGTATAACTAGGATCGGTAAAAACTTCTTGGTATCCTGTCATGCCCGTATTAAAACATATTTCACCGGTGGTAGTGCCAATTTTGCCAAAGGCTTGACCGTGAAATACATGGCCATCGGCTAGAACTAAAATTGCTGGTTGTGCGCTCATTTGGGTAATCGTATTTGTTATGCAAAAAAAGATACAATTTTTTACTTTTCCATAATAACTTTTAAACATTGTGCCTGAATCAAAAGAAATGACGAAAAAGGGCAAAAAAAAGGCAAGACGATTAGTCTTGCCTTATATGTTAATTCACTAAAATCATTATTCAGCAGCAGTTTCAGGTGAATCTGTTGCAGTTTCAGCCTCAGCCGCTGGAGCTTCCGCCTTCGCCTCTGCTTTCGCTTTTGCTGGTGCTTTTTTAGTAGCTGTAGCCGTTGATTTACTACGACGTGTTTTCTTAGCAGGTTCGCCAGCCGTAGCTATTGAATTACCGTACACTTCGTTGAAATCCACTAACTCAATCATTGCTTTTTCAGCATTGTCACCTGGACGAATACCTAATTTAATGATACGAGTGTAACCACCTGGACGAGTAGCAATTTTAGGTGCTACCACTGTAAATAATTCTTTTACAGCCGCTTTGTCGTTCAAATAGCTAAACACCACTCTGTGGTTATGGCTAATTTCTTCTTTAGTAGCTGTTTTCTTTGTTTTGGTAATTAATGGCTCTACATAAGTTCTTAAAGCTTTTGCTTTAGCTAATGTAGTAACAATACGCTTGTGCGTAATTACTTGGCAAGCTAAATTCATTAATAAAGCATCTCTATGTGCTTTTTTTCTACCTAGGTTGTTTTGTTTGTCTCCGTGACGCATGACTTTTAAGTTTTATCCTTACACCGTGTCAGGAATTGTAAGGTTTGAGCTTTCGCTCGTTATAAATAGTGATTTACTTTTAGTGTTGTGACTATTGTAAATCTAATTTGTCTAATCCTAATTTACCAAGGTCCATTCCAAAACTCAATCCTCTTTCGATTAGTACTTGCTCGATTTCAGATAAAGATTTTTGACCAAAGTTTCTAAATTTCATTAAGTCTTCTTGCTCATATTGAACAAGCTCGCTTAAGCTATTAATTTTAGCAGCTTTCAAGCAATTGAATGCACGAACAGAAAGGTCTAAATCTTCCAAAGGAGTTTTTAATACTTTTCTTAATTGCAATACTTGCTCATCCACTACATCTTCTTTTTTGTCTTCTTTATTATCAAAAGTGATGTTCTCATCAGTGATGATCATCAAATGTTGAATTAAAATTCTAGAAGCTTGCTTCACCGCATCTTCAGGATGAATAGTACCATCGGTAGCGACGTCTAAAATTAATTTCTCGTAATCTGTTCTTTGTTCAACACGGTAGTTCTCAATAGCATACTTAACGTTCTTGATAGGTGTGTGAATAGAATCGATAGCGATATAGCCAAATGGCATTTCTTTTAATTTATTCTCTTCAGCAGGAATGTAACCACGTCCTTTGCTAATAGTTAATTCTATTTCTAATTTAGAAGTAGCGTCCATGGTGCAAATAACTAATTCAGGGTTCATTACTTGGAACTGCTGAGAAGCATCACCAATATGACCTGCGTTAAATTCGCTGCTACCTTTAATAGATAAAGTAATTTTTTCAGAGGATACATCTTGATCGGCCTTACGCTTAAAACGAACTTGCTTTAAGTTTAAGATTAATTCAGTAACGTCTTCTGTGATACCTTTTAAAGTAGCAAACTCGTGATCTACTCCTTCTACTTTGATACCTATAATTGCAAAACCTTCTAAAGAACTTAATAAAACTCTTCTTAATGAGTTGCCTAATGTTAAACCAAATCCTGGCTCTAATGGACGGAATTCGAATTGTCCTTCAAAGTCATTTGCTTTTTGTAAAACAATTTTGTCTGGTTTTTGAAAACTTAATATAGCCATGTCAATTTATTTTTTATTTGAATCTTCC
>JBBAJX010000027.1:9434-25546 GCA_040403885.1 Sediminibacterium sp.
TGGTTTTTGAAAACTTAATATAGCCATGTCAATTTATTTTTTATTTGAATCTTCCGTGAGGAAGAAATTTTGTTAGTTGCTTTTATTATAAAGTACTATTGTTATAATACTATTATATACTACTATTTAGAATACAATTCGACGATTAGTTGCTCCTTAATGTTTTCAGGAACCGCTTCACGCTCTGGCATGGTGATAAAAGTACCTGTGTTGGTAGTTTCATTCCAATCTACCCAGCTGAACTTAGTATTCTTACCACGTTGCTTGGCAACAATAGAAGTATTGTGTGCACTCTTAGGACGATAAGCAATCACATCACCTGGACGACATGTATAAGAAGGCACATTGGTTACATCACCATTTACAGTGATATGCTTATGTGCTACTAATTGACGTGCTTCTGGACGACTAGCTGCTAGTCCCATTCTATAAATGGTATTGTCTAAACGAGATTCTAATAATTTAATTAAGTTTTCACCTGTAACGCCTTTGATACGTGCAGCTTCCTCAAATGTTTTGCGGAATTGACGCTCTAATACACCATAAGTGTATTTGGCTTTTTGTTTTTCTCTTAATTGTAAAGCGTACTCACCTAATTGCTTGCGCTTGCGTTGTGCGCCATGCTGACCGGGAGGGTTGCTGTTTTTGCCTAACCATTTTGCGTTTCCTAAAATAGGTTCGCCGAAAATGCGACAAATTTTGGTTTTGGGTCCTGTGTAACGTGCCATAATGCTTGTTTGTGATTTTTTAGTGTCGATGTATCATCAGTAAAAATCTAAAATGAATGATACACCCTTGTTGGTTATATAATAATTATACTCTTCTTTTATACTCTTCTTTGTTTTGGAGGGCGACATCCATTGTGCGGCATAGGTGTAACGTCGCGAATAGAGGTTACTTCAATGCCTGATTGTGAAATAGAACGAATAGCTCCTTCACGACCAGAACCTGGACCTTTTACAAATACTTCTACTCTTTTAACACCAGCGTCTGATGCTACTTTCGCTGCATCTGCTGCTGCCATTTGAGCTGCATAGGGCGTGTTCTTCTTAGAACCTCTGAATCCCATTTTACCAGCACTGCTCCAGCTGATCACTTGACCTGCCTTATTAGTGAAAGCAATAATTAAGTTGTTGAATGTTGCACTGATACGAACTTCTCCAGATGCATCAATTTTAACGACTCTTTTCTTAGAAGCCGCTTTTGCACTGTTTTGTGCTTTGATTGGTTTTGCCATTTTTTTTGAGGTGTGTTTTTATTACTTGTTGTTACTTGTAATAGAAACGGGTTTTTTAATTTAAATCTCCCCTACATTTTGTAGGATCCGATTTTTAGGAGGAACTAAAATTATTTCTTAGCTACTTTCTTCTTACCAGCAACTGTCTTACGCTTACCCTTACGAGTACGTGAGTTAGTCTTAGTACGTTGGCCACGAACAGGTAAACCTTTTCTGTGGCGTAATCCACGGTAACAAGCGATATCTAATAAACGCTTAATACTCATAGAAACTTCACTACGTAAAGCACCTTCTACTTTAAATTCAGCATTGATGATATTACGAATAGCAGTTTGCTCATCGTCATTCCACTCATTTACTTTTTTATCGTAACTGATATTTGCTTTGTCTAAGATGTACTGAGCTGTAGAATGTCCAATACCGAAGATGTACTGAAGTCCTATCTCTCCTCTTTTGTTTTTTGGTAAGTCTATACCGGCAATACGAGCCATATTTTAAAACTGGTTTTTTGTTATTGTTGTTGTGGTTGGATTATCCTTGTCTTTGCTTAAAGCGAGGATTCTTTTTATTGATAACGTATAATTTACCTTTACGCTTCACGATCTTGCAATCGGCACTACGCTTTTTAATGGATGCTCTAACTTTCATCTTTTTATTTTTAAATATTTATTTCCTAGTTATTTTAATTTATTTTTTTCTACTTCTTTCAACTTCTTATTTGTGTCTGAAATTAATTCTTCCCCTTGTTAAATCGTAAGGACTCATTTCCAAACCCACTTTATCCCCAGGCAAAATTCTGATGTAGTGCATGCGCATTTTTCCAGATATCGTTGCCAAAATTTCGTGTCCGTTTTCTAATTTCACTCTGAACATGGCGTTGCTCATTGCTTCTATAATTACTCCATCTTGTTTAATCAGCGGTTGTTTTGACATACTTATTTTGGGGTTGCAAAGATATGGAAATGAATGGAATTATGAAAAATTCACCCCGAAATATTGCGAAATCTGCAAAATAAAAGGAGAACGGGCTGTTCTCCTTAAAAAAATATTGATAATCAACTAGTTAGCGAATTATAAACCCGGCAACCAAGGTCGGCCAATGCCAGCCCTAAAAGGCCAAGGCATAGCTGACAGAATTAAGAGCAGGGCAATGAGGTAGAAAGTAGCCGTTGTACTAGCCTTAGCTCCCTTTTTCAAGCGAATATGGCCAATGGTGATTAAGACAATAGCTAAAATCATAGAAGTAATATGTTCCACCGCCCAAAAACGGGCAGCTCCATCCTTCATTACTTCTTTCATTCCTCCCACCGTATTTTTTATCAAAGCATAACCAAAAGATCCAAAGAAATACTGGTAAAGTCCTAAGACCAAGGTTGAATGGGCGCTAATAAGTAAAATTTTACTAGTTTTTAGGGCATTTTGTCCTGAAATAAGCTTGACAATGGATAAAAGAAGGGTAATTAATACCACCCATCTTAATAAATTATGTAAATGCAGTAGACCTGTGTTCATATTAAAAATTTTATTATTATCAAAATTGAACATTCAATTAGCTAATATAATTAAAAATAAGCGAACTAGTCTACCCAATCTGCAACAAATAAATTGGTATCTCTGGTGCCTCCATTATTTCTATTGGAAGAAAATAGAATTCGCTTGCCATCTGGGCTAAACATCGGGAAGGCATCAAAGCCTTTATCGCGACTAATTTTTTCAATATGATTTCCTTCTAAGTCCATTAAATACATGTTAAATGGAAATCCACGTTTGTATTCATGGTTACTACAAAATATAATATGCTTACCATCGGGTGTAAAATTAGGCGCCCAATTGGCCTGGCCTAAATGGGTAATTTGTTTGGCATCGGTCCCATCGGCATTCGCAATCCATACCTCCATTTGAGTGGGCGCTACTAATCCTTCTTTTAATAATGATGTATACTCTTCAATATCTGCTGAAGTAGAGGGACGGCTTGCTCTCCAAACAATTTTTTTACCATCAGGACTAAACCATGCACCACCATCATATCCTAAAGTATTCGTTACTCTAATTTCTTTTTGGGTGGCTAAATCCATTACATATAAATCTAAGTCGCCATCTTTCACGCTACAGTAAATCATTTTTTTACCATCATAAGATAATGTTCCTTCTGCATCATAGCCTGCACTATGTGTAATTTGCTGTTCATTTTTTCCGTTCGTGTCTGCAATGAAAATATCATAGCTAGCATATAAAGGCCAGATATACTTATTGCCATATTTCGCGCGGTCCACTCCTGGTGGGCAATCGTCTCCCCCCTTTTTAGTAGAAGCATAAATAATATGTGCTCCGTCTTTGGTGAAATAAGAGCAGGTGGTTCTACCCTTACCACCACTAATTGATTTATAAGTAAAATTTTCTTTGTTATTCGTTGGCACCAAACCCATAAAAATTTGATCACAATTAATACCTTCTTTAGGATTGGTTCTTTGAAAGGTTAAACGCTTGCTATCAAAACTCCAATAAGCCTCGGCATTGTCACCACCATTCGTTAATTGAATAATATTTTTAAAATGCGATTCTCCTTCAAATAAAACAGAATCTTGCGCTTTTGCCTGCATAGCTAAAAAAGCAGCGAATACTATAATGCTAATTTGTTTCATAGATTAATTTATAGGCAGTAAAAGTAAATAGTAAAAAAGTAATAAAGCGAATCAAAATCAGTAAAGGCTCCATTTTCTGTCATTTTTAAGTCATTTTTCTATCATATTTAATGGACATAATGATGGCGAAATCATTTAAAAAATACACCTTTGTACAAACAAGACTATGCCCATTATTGCCCCTTCATTATTAGCTGCCAATTTTTTACAACTAGGCGATGCATGTACCATGCTCAATAATAGCGAAGCCGCTTGGTTTCATTTAGATGTAATGGATGGAAGCTTTGTGCCCAATATTAGTTTTGGACTTCCCATCATTGAACAAATTAGAAAGGCCACCACCAAGGTTTGTGATGTTCACTTAATGATAGTCTCTCCTGAAAAGTATATTACTGCCTTTAAAAAAGCAGGGGCCGATATATTAACGGTGCACTATGAAGCTTGTCCTGAACTTTCAAATACCCTTATTCATATTAAAGCAGAAGGTATGAAGGCGGGTGTGGCCATTAACCCCAATACCGATGCGGAAGTATTGGCTCCTTTTATAAAAGAGATAGACCTTGTTTGTGTGATGAGCGTTTACCCTGGGTTTGGGGGACAGAAATTTATTGCAACTACCTATGAGAAAGTAGTAGCCTTGAAAGAAATGATTGTGAAAGCGGGTGCTTCTACCCTTATTGAAATAGATGGTGGCGTGGATACTAGTAATGCTGCAGCGCTTACTAAGGCTGGTGCCGATATACTGGTAGCAGGCACTACGGTTTTTAAAGCAGCGGATCCTATAGCCATGATTGCGACTTTAAAGCAGTCTTAATTTACTAAAGCAAGCTTATATTTAATATTATGGGCATTCGTTATTGTTTAGCGTATTGTCCGTTGTTGCGCTTATAAGATTAACCTTATTTTATCAAATGTTTATCATAAGATGAAGCCCATGTTATCTTTTATAGTAATGCACATATGTGCGTATTTATTCCTTGTCTGCTATTTTAAGTTCATTTAAATTTATGTAAGGCTGATGAAATAAAATACTAACCCTTTAAATGTAACTACATTGACAGAAACAATCATCAATTTAGAAACCGTTAACCCCATTGAATTTTTCGGCGTTAACAACTCCAAGTTCGACATCTTAAAAAAGAAATTTCCCTTACTAAAAATTTTATCAAGAGGTACTCAAATTAAACTTAGCGGCGCTCCAGAACAAATTGATTTAGCCAAAGAAAAAATTGACTTAATCATTCAGTACATGGAACGCAATGGGCATTTGAGTGAAAACTATTTTGAGCAAATTTTAGGAGGTGATGATGCCGAAACCATTGATAATTTTATCGACAAAAACCCGAACGATGTATTGGTATTCGGACCTAATGGTAAAACTGTTAGAGCCCGCACAGCCAATCAGAAAAAAATGGTACAAGCTGCCGATAAAAATGATATCATTTTTGCGATTGGACCCGCAGGTACAGGTAAAACTTATACTGCCGTTGCACTTGCAGTGAGGGCTTTGAAAAATAAATTAGTGAAGAAAATTATTTTAACAAGACCTGCAGTGGAAGCTGGTGAAAATTTAGGTTTTTTACCAGGGGACTTAAAAGAAAAAATTGATCCTTATTTAAGACCACTGTACGATGCATTAGACGATATGATACCTGCCGATAAATTAGGTTATTATATGACTACGCGCACCATTGAAATTGCACCGCTTGCCTACATGAGAGGTCGTACCTTGGACAATGCCTTTATTATTTTGGATGAATCGCAAAACGCCAACGACCTTCAAATTAAAATGTTCTTAACGCGTATTGGAGCAAATGCGAAAGCTATTATTACCGGTGACCCTACCCAAGTTGACTTACCAAGAAATCAAAAAAGTGGATTGGAAAAAGCCTCTCGTATTTTACAAAATATTGAAGGCATTGCCCATATTCAATTAGATGAGGAAGATGTGGTAAGACATAAGTTGGTAAAAGCCATTATTAGGGCCTATGATAAGGAAAGAGAAAACGAGACGGAGAACTCTTACCACCGTTAAGTCCTAGCTTACTATGGTTACCTACTAGCTTACTATGGTCACCTATATTATTGGATAGGATTAATTAAAATATGATTAGATAGAGGGTAAGCCTTTATAAGATACCTCATTCCGAATTTCGGGACGGGGTATTTTTTTTGTTTTTAACTAACCTAAAAAATATGTAATTTTATAGTAATGTCTTTAGAAAATTTACAACAGTTTACAGTGGGGGTTGAGGAAGAATACATGGTACTTGACCCTGCTACGAAGGAATTAAAAAGCCATCAACAACAGATTGTGAATGAAGGACAGAAGAAGTTTAAAGAAAAGATTAAGGCAGAAATGCACCAGGCAGTGGTAGAAGTGGGTACTGGTATATGCAAAAATGTACATGAAGCTTTTGAAGAAGTATTGGCTTTAAGAACACATGTATCAGAAGTTGCGAATGGACTTGGTTTTAGTATTGGCGCTTCAGGCACCCACCCTTTTAGTTTATGGGAAACACAATTGGTATCGGATCAGTCCAGATACCAAGCAATACTGAATGAATTACAACAAGCCGCAAGAAGTAATCTAATTTTTGGATTACATGTGCATGTGGGTATTGAAGACAGAAGCATGGCCATACAAATTGCGAATACTGCCAGATACTTCTTACCACATATTTATGCATTAAGTACCAATTCTCCTTTTTGGGAAACGCGCAATACAGGATACAAATCTTACAGAAGCAAAGTGTTCGATAAATTTCCAAGAACAGGTATACCCGATACTTTTGAAAGCATTGAAGCTTATGAAAAGTTTATTCAACTACTTATAAAAACCAATTGCATAGACGATGGTAAAAAAATATGGTGGGACTTACGCGTACACCCTGTTTTTAATACAGTTGAATTTAGAATTTGTGATGTACCAATGACCATTCAAGAAACCATTACTATTGCTGCTTTCTTTCAAGCTATCTGCGCTAAAATATATTCACTAAGAAGACAAAATATAAATTTTATCAACTACCAACGTGCACTTATTAATGAAAATAAATGGCGTGCTAGCCGTTATGGTATTGAAGGGAAGTTAATTGACTTTGGTAAAGAAAAAGAAGTGCCCATTCAAGATTTAATATTAGAACTATTAGACTTTGTTGATTCAGTGGTAGATGAATTAGGCAGCAGAAAACATTTGGAAAAAGTAAAGGATATATTTACTAACGGTACAGGGGCCGACCAACAATTAAAAGTGTTCAATGAAACGGGTAGCTTAATTGAAGTAGTGAAGTATATTGAAACAAGCTTTTTAAAAGTATAAACTTAGTTTACTAAGTCAGGTTTTCTCCTAAATTAATTTACTACTAGCCTATCAACGCTTTATTTAGTTTAAACCAAAGGTTTTACTGTGCAGCTTTGAAATCAAATAAAGTGGCTGTAAACAAACCTCTTTCTCTCTTTTTAAATACTACATCCCAATTGCCATTGTATCTTAAAATTTTAGGTACCAGCACTCCATTGAAATAAGTCATTTCTACCTCCATTTGTACATTGAAATCATATACCCCTGCTTTATAACTTAATGAATAGTTACGCCCTAAAACTTCTAATGTCTTTGGGTTAAACCAAGTAATCATTTGATCCACCACTATTCTATTTTTATTTAAGAAACCTAGGTCTTGTTTGGGTTGTACATCAAATACATAGACCAACTGACCATGGTAGTCGACGTAGTCTAATTTATAGTCGTATAGCGCATGTGCCGACTCGTCATATAAATCGAGTTTATTGCCAATTAAAGGAATACCTGCAATTTTCTTACCCGGATTAAAGAATAACATTTTCAATTGCTCTTTCGCTTTTTCAATGCCCGAGCCAGTAATTTCTCTCACTTTCCCTTTTACAATATTAGTCTCTCCACAAATAGTACCCTTGGTGAAAAATAAACTAGCATATAAAGAAGGCGTTACATAATTATAGGAACCAGATGCATCGCGCAAATTACCCGTTACTTGCTCCTCCAATACTTCCATGGACCTACAATTATCTTTTCTCGTTTGTTTGGTTTTACTATTTAAAGTAGCTACTACATTTTCATTCTTATCTTTCATTTCAATATGATTGTAAGAACTGTATCCAATAGTGCGCAGTGTTTTAAAGGCTTTATAAAAACTAGTGTCTTCTTTAATTCTTTGTAAAATGGCTTTGTAGTCAAAATGGTTTCTAACAATGGCGTCGGTTAAAGTAAAGTTTTGACCTCCATCATTAAATGTACTGTCCTGTGCGCTTACATTAGTGTTGAATATAAATATTGCCAATATAATGCCAATATATTTAAACCCTGTATATTTCGAACTCGTAAAACGCATAATGAATTATTTAATTTGAATCATTTTATAATCAACCTTGGTATTGCCTTTAGAAATATCATTTAATTTTCCTTGTATAATTTTTCGGCGAAGGGGCTTTATATAATCAATAAATAATTTTCCATCAATATGGTCGTACTCATGTAAAATAATTCTAGCCGTCATGCCGGTAAAAGTTTCTGTGTAGGATTTGAAATTTTCATCCATATAAGATAAGGTAACTGTCTCAGCCCTGGTGATATCTTCTCTAATTTTAGGAATACTTAAACAACCTTCGTTATATACCCAGTCGGTACCTCCAGTTTCAAGCACTTTGGCATTAATGAATACTTTTTTAATGCCCGGTGCATCTGCATACACTTCATCCTCTTCTTCTCTACTTGCAAATATTTGCTCACTGTCCATTACAAATAAGCGAATATTTTTATTAATCTGTGGCGCAGCCAATCCTACCCCATTACTTTCATACATGGTTTCCCACATGTCTTCAATTAATAAAGACAGGCCAGGATAGTCTGGCTCAATAGCAGGACTCATTTTTCTTAAAATAGCTGCACCATAGGCAACAATTGGTAAAATCATACTCGCAACATTATAAAATATAAAAATGGGGATATTGGCTGCAAAGTTATCAATAAAAGATGGCTTTACGAACGGTTACTCAGATATTCCTGCAATAACATGGTGGCAGCCACTCTATCGATGGTTTTTTTGTCTCTTCTATCGTTTTTCTTCATGCCCATTTCTACCATGGCTCTAACGGCATTTTTAGAACTATAACGCTCATCTACTGTTTGAATGGGAATGTTAGGGAATTTCTTTCCTAAATCAATGATGGCTTTTTCTACGAGCGGCGTAGCATCGGTAGGGGTATTATCTAAATTAAGGGGCTCTCCAATTAAAATGAGTTCAACGGGTTCTTTGGAAAAATAATTGGCTAAAAAAGTAAATAGTTCTTTTGTATCTACAGTAGTGAGTGCCGTTGCAATAATTTGCAAAGGATCGGTTACTGCTAAGCCGCATCTTTTTCCACCGTAATCAATACAAATAATTCTAGCCAAGGTTTTTTATTTAATTAAAATGAATGAAATTATTATTAGCAGACAATATTTCTATAACTAATGATGCAATTACAAAAATACTAAATACAATACTGGCAATTCCATTGGCCGTCATAAAGGCAATGTTTACCTTACTTAAGTCATTGGGCTTCACAATACTATTTTGGTATAAAAGCATTCCCACAAAAACAAGTAACCCTATTATATAAACAAAGTGAAAGCCTCCTATAAAATAAGCGGCAATGATAAAACTTGCAGAAAATATATGTAGCAGTCTTGCAATACTTAAAGCTTTATGTAAACCCCAATAACTGGGTATTGAATACAGCGATTGCGATTTATCAAATTCAATATCCTGCAAAGCATAAATAATATCAAAACCACTTACCCAAAATACAACGGCAAAGGAAAATAATAAAGGAAGCAGTGCAAAGCTGCCTGTTACGGCTAAATAAGCGCCAATAGGTGCTAAAGAAAGACCAATACCTAAAATCAAATGGCATAAATAAGTGAAGCGCTTGGTATAACTATAAAACAATATCACAAAAAGGGCTACCGGCGATAAATAAAAACAAATTGAATTAATAAAAAAACTTGCTGTAATAAAAACAGCCATATTAATAAAAATAAAGACCAAGGCTTTTTCTGCTTTAATAATACCTGCTGGAATTTCTCTAATGGCTGTTCTTGGATTGAGTTTATCGAAATGCCTGTCTAAATAACGGTTAAAGGCCATGGCAGTAGAACGCGCGCTTACCATACAAACTATTACTAAAAAAAATTTTAAGAAAAAATGTTCCACCGGAACTGCTGACATCCACTGCGTTCTCACGCCTAGCACAAAACCAATAAATGCAAAGGGTAATGCAAAAATGGTATGCGAAAATTTAACCAAGCTCAAATAATTCTTAACTGCCGACATATTTTAATTCTATTAATTATAATTACTCATCTATAATACCTATCTCACCATCTCCCATAAAACAATAGCCGCGGCTACTGAAATATTTAAAGAATGTTTCATCCCGTATTGTGGAATTTCCACCGCCCCATCACAAATAGCCAATACTTCATCACTCACTCCTTCTACTTCATTCCCAAACACAAAGGCTAATGCTTTGTTTACATTTTCATTTAATTCTTTATTATACTTTTCAATTATATAGCTTTTGAAATTTTCCAAAGATATACTTCCCATTGTTTGTTCAATGGCAAATACTTTATAGCCTTGTTGTTTTAAAGCTAGTACTGCGTCCTTAGTATTTTCATAATATAACCAATCCACCGACTCAGTGGCGCCTAAGGCCGTTTTTTGAATATCTCTGTGAGGAGGCTGTGGTGTAAATCCACACAAGCAAATACCTGAAATTAAAAAAGCATCGGCCGTTCTAAAAACACTGCCTACATTGTGCATGCTACGGATATTGTCCATGACCACCACGAGGGGCTTTTTGTCGGCCAACTTGAAGTCGGCCACCGACTTTCGTCCCAACTCGTCCATGCTTAGTTTGCGCATATGCAAAAGTAGGCTTTTTATGAAAAATTATGTAGGTTTGTCCACCATGTCAAAATCAAGTGCCGATACGCCACTCATGCAACAACACCGGGCTATTAAGCAAAAATATCCCGATGCCATTTTGCTATTTCGGGTGGGCGATTTTTATGAGACATTTGGAGAAGATGCCATTCTCGCCTCCAAGGTTTTAGGCATTACCCTTACCAAAAGAAATAATGGATCTGCTTCTTCTAGTGAACTAGCAGGTTTCCCCCACCATTCTTTAGATACCTATTTACATAAACTAGTGAAAGCGGGACATAGAGTGGCTATTTGTGATCAGTTAGAAGATCCAAAAAATGTAAAAGGTATTGTAAAAAGAGGTGTGACCGATATGCTTACCCCGGGCATTGCCACCAACGATAAATTATTAGAACATAAAAACAATAATTTCTTAGCAGCCATTTATGTTGAAAATGATAAAGGAGGCATTGCTTTTTTAGACATTACGACTGGAGAATTTTTAATTGCTGAAGGTAGTTCGGAATATTTAGATAAATTATTACAAAGTTTACAACCAGCAGAAATTCTGCATCCTAAAAATTATCAGGCCGCTTTTAAAGAAAGTTTTGGGAATGGTTTTTATACCTATGGTTTAGATGCTTGGATATTTGATGAAGCCTTTGCTACGGAACAATTATTAAAGCAATTTCAAACCAGTACTTTAAAAGGCTTTGGTATTGCAGAACAAAAGTTAGGCATAATGGCTGCTGGCGCTATACTGCATTATTTAAAAGAAACAGAGCATCCGCACCTTCAACATATTCACACTATTAAAAGTATTGTGCGTGAGGAAATATTGTGGATGGATAAATTTACCATTCGCAATTTAGAATTAATAGGCAATGGCGCCGATAGAAAAGGACTGCTTGAAATTATGGATGCCACTAAGAGCCCCATGGGTGCCAGGCTTTTAAAAAGATGGTTGGTGTTTCCATTACAATCTATTACGCAAATTAATAAGCGCTTGGACGCTGTAGGAAGTTTATTAGAAGATAGCACAGGCAGTAGTGAATTAGGTGAACTGATAGAATCTTGTGGGGACTTGGAAAGGCTAGCTAGCAAGTTATCGACTAGAAAAATTCAGCCCCGTGAATTAATGCAGTTGGCAAAATCATTAGAGGCGGTGACTACTATTAAAGAACAAGTCTCCAATTCAAGAAATAGTTTTTTACAAGAAATAGGAAAAGAGATAGCCGTTTGTGATAAAAGCAAAAAAGCTATTCTACATACTTTGCAAGAGCAACCCCCAGCCACAACGGTGAAAGGAGGCTTTATTAAAGAAGGTGTTTCTAGCAGTTTAGATGAACTTAGAAATATTTCAAGCGGTGGAAAAGATTTTTTAACTCAAATTCAAAATAAGGAAGCAGAAATTACAGGTATCTCTTCTTTAAAAATTGGTTATAATAATGTGTATGGTTATTATTTAGAAGTAACCCATGTGCATAAAAACAAAGTACCCGCCGAATGGATACGTAAACAAACCTTAACTACTGCAGAAAGGTATATTACCCCTGAATTAAAAATTTATGAAGAAAAAATATTAGGCGCCGAAGATAAAATTTTAAGTCTTGAGCAAGAAATGTACCAAGACTTACTTGACCAAGTGTTTACAGAAATGGGCGCCATTCAAAACAATGGACAACTTATTGGAACCTTGGATTGTTTATTATGCTTTGCACAAATTGCTAAAGAAAATAAATATTGTAAACCTAGTTTAACAGAGGACTCTATTTTAAATATTACTGCTGGAAGGCATCCGGTGATTGAAAAAACTTTGGCTATTGACCAAGACTATATTCCCAATGATGTATTCTTGGACCCCGCCAGCCAACAAATTATTATTTTAACAGGACCTAATATGAGTGGTAAAAGTGCAGTGTTAAGACAAACTGCCTTAATTACCCTTATGGCGCATATGGGATCATATGTACCCGCAGAGGCAGCTTCCATTCCACTTACCGATAAAATATTTACACGCGTAGGTGCCAACGATAATTTGAACGCAGGAGAGTCCACCTTTATGGTGGAGATGCTTGAAACCGCCAGTATTTTAAATAATATTAGTGCGCGTAGTTTAATACTACTTGATGAAATTGGAAGAGGTACTTCTACCTATGATGGTATTTCTATTGCTTGGAGTATTGTGGAGTTCTTGCACCAGTCTAAACAAAAACCCAAAACTTTGTTTGCTACGCATTACCATGAATTAAACGATTTAGAAGCGCAACTTTCTACTGTTCATAATTTCCATGTAAGTCATAAAGAAGTGGGGAATAAAATAATTTTCTTACGCAAGCTTACTAAGGGCGGCAGCACACATAGTTTTGGTATTCATGTAGCGAAGATGGCGGGCATGCCCAATATTTTAGTAAATAGAGCCAATGAAATTCTAAAAGAAATGGAATTGAAAAATAAGGGTAGTCAAAATTTAGCTACCCCTTCTGCACAAGCAGCTGATACAAAGTTTCAGTTATCCATTTTTGATGCACATACAGAAACTTTTGAATCGATTAGAAAAGAATTAGATGCGATGGATATTAATAATCTCACACCGGTAGAGGCTTTAATGAAATTACAAGCCATTAAGAAAAAGCTTAATTAATTAATTAATTCACTAACTAACTAATTAGAAAAATTAGGCAGTTCCTACTAGGATTACCTTAGTAAGATTAAATAAAACTTATTGACTGATATAACGCTGTAAGTAGTTATGAATTTTTGCTTGCAGTGGCGCAGATACAGGCACAAGTGGTAAGCGTAATTCATTTTCAATTAATCCTTGCTCAAACATAAAGGCTTTAATTCCTGAAGGATTATTTTCTTCAAACATATAAGTATAACCTTCTACTAATAAGTCGTTCACTCTTTTAGCCATAGAAAAGTCACCTGCCATCGCAAAACCAATCATATCAGAAAAAGGTTTTGGAAATGCATTCGCAGCAACACTAATGACACCATCACAACCGCAGGCCATTTGTGCCATCACCATTTCATCATCACCACTTACTACTAAAAAATTAGAAGGTCGGTCTTTTAATATTGCAATCATTTGAGCCAATTCAGGAGCCGCTTCTTTAATACCCGCAATATTGGGATGCGATGCTAAACGAAGAGTTGTAGCAGCAGTCATATTTCTTCCAGTGCGTCCTGGTACATTGTATAATAAAATAGGTTTAGGTGCAGCGTCGGCTAATGCCATATAATGTTGGAACAACCCTTCTTGAGAAGGTTTATTGTAATAAGGCGTTACACTTAATATGGCAAGCACTTTTGTTAAATCAAATTTGCTAAACGATTTTATTACTGCCGCTGTATCATTTCCACCAATACCAATTACAATGGGCACACGACCATTTACTTTATTGACTGTGCAATTAAACACTTCCATTTTTTCTTCATCAGATAAAACAACCGACTCCCCTGTTGTACCTAGTGTCACTAAATAATCTAAACCTCCTGCAATTTGAATATCGATTAAATTTTCAAGTGCTGCGAAGTCAATTGATTTGTCTTTTTTAAATGGAGTTATTAACGCAACGCCAGTTCCTTTGAGGGTTTCTCTTAACATGTGCTAAAGATAATTAAATATTATTATGCTTCTACTATTATGCTTCTTCCCAGAAACCCATTTTACTGTATTTCTCAATTCTGTTTTCTACTCGCTTGGCAGGCGCTATATCTTTTACCGATGCTAATGCTGCAATAATTTTTTCTTTTAATATGGCAGCCGCTTCTGTATAAGACCAGTGTGCTCCACCTACTGGCTCTGGAACAATTTCATCAATTAAACCAAAACCTTTCATATCATTAGCGGTTAGTTTTAACTGCTCGGCAGCAATTTCTTTTTTATCCCAGCTACGCCATAAAATAGAACTACAGCTTTCTGGAGAAATTACCGTGTACCATGTGTTTTCCATCATTAAGGTTTTATCACCCACCCCAATGCCTAAAGCACCCCCACTGGCACCTTCTCCTATGATACATATAATAATAGGCACTTGTAAACGCACCATTTCATAAATATTACGGGCAATGGCTTCTCCTTGACCTCTTTCCTCAGCTTCTAGGCCTGGGAAGGCACCTGGAGTATCTATTAAACAAACTACCGGCTTATTGAACTTTTCAGCCAATTTCATGAGTCTGAGGGCTTTTCTGTAGCCTTCAGGGTTGGCCATTCCAAAGTTCCTCATTTGGCGGGCCTTGGTATTGCTGCCCTTTTGTTGGCCAATCATCATAACGGTATGACCATCCAATTCCGCGAATCCACCTACCATGGCTTTGTCATCTTTTACATTTCGATCGCCATGTAATTCTATAAACTTATCACACATGTTTTGAATATACTTTAAGGTATAAGGGCGGTCGGGATGTCTACTTAGTTGAACACGCTGCCATGGTGAAAGGCTTGCTGTGATTGCTTTTCGCTTATCAATAATAGATTGCTCTAATTGAACAATGGTGGCAGATAAATTTATTTTAGGATTTTTTTCTGCTAATTTTTTAGTGGCATCTATTTGTTCGTACAGCTCTTTTATTGGTTGTTCAAAATCTAAAAACTGACGATTTGGGTATACTGGCATAAGCTTCTATTGGGATGTAAAAATAATAAAGCTTTTTTAATAAAAGATTTGTTTAAAAAAGCAGTTTCCCCTTATCTTTGCAGCCCTTATTAGTGGATTTATCCACGAAGCAAGGATCGGTAGTTCAGTTGGTTAGAATGCCGCCCTGTCATCCCGAGTACTCGGGACGGGTTCGCAAGTTAACCGAGTTAACAAATTAGTTCTTAATGTTTTATGTATATTTAATCCAATCGGAAGTAGACGCCTCTTTTTACATAGGTTATACTTCTAACTTGGAACTTAGAATAAAGCAGCACAATAATGGAGAATCCATATACTCAAGACGAAAAAAACCATGGAAATTGGTTTATACAGAAGAGTTAGAGAATAAAACAAATGCTTTAAAAAGAGAGAAGTTTCTGAAAAAGCAAAAAAATAAAGATTTTTATTACCAGTTAATAAAAACTCTGGATCGTTAGTTCAGTTGGTTAGAATACAGCCCTGTCATCCCGAGTAATCGGGACGGGTTCGCAAGTTAACCAGTTTAATAATAGAGTTCTTAAATTATTGGATCGGTAGTTCAGTTGGTTAGAATGCCGCCCTGTCACGGCGGAGGTCGCGGGTTCGAGTCCCGTCCGGTCCGCAGTTAAGCCTAAGTATCAATAACTTAGGCTTTTTTATACCC
>JBBAJX010000028.1:0-24904 GCA_040403885.1 Sediminibacterium sp.
GGTAGGCTCGAAGTTGTGTTGACATTTAGGGCAGGTAACGTTGTAGTTGGACATGTTACAAATATAATAAAATAAAAATTTAGATTAGCTCACTTCGTTCGCTGATCTAAATGGGGGGCTTACTCAAACCCTCACAACAATCCCGCAAAGCGGGATCGTTGGGTTTTTTGCTTCTCATCTGTTTACAAAAGCAAGCTTTTGACACAGCTTCGAAACAAAAAACCCCGTCATTATTATGACAGGGTTTGTGCGGAAGAGGAGATTCGAACTCCCACGCCCGGGTATGGGCGCTACCACCTCAAGGTAGTGCGTCTACCAATTTCGCCACCTCCGCGATCGAATTACAAATGTACAAAAAAAGAGTCCCGAGTGATGCTCGGGACTCTTTTAAATATCAATCTAAATTAAGTTTATAAAGAAGCGATCACATCATTTGCAGAACGCACATAATCCATATTTTTTCCTTCAGTAGCCATTTTAATACAAGCTTCAGCACTTGTTTTAGCGCCTTTCTTATCCCCTAATTCTTTTTGCGCTTTTGATTTTAAAAGAAATAACCAATAAGCAGTAGGTGTAGCATCAATAGCTTTGTTTACATTGGCTAAGGCTTTAGCATAATCCTTGTCCATATCAAAATAGAAATTAGCGGCTGCTTGGTAAGCTGCACCAGTAATGGTAGCGCCAGTAGTAGAAGCTTCTACTTGTTTACGAATAGTAGATTTAATATCTGTTTTAATAGGAATATTTACCATGGTTTTAGCCCACTTTAAATATATAGTGGCTGTTTCTGGAGTAATATTACCTACACCCATTGTAAATGTTTCAGTGTTATTGCTAGTCATTTCGGGTTTCACTTTTACACGTACTACATCTTCAGATTCTTTATATTCAAAGCTTCCCCAACCTTTTGAATTAGTATTGAAAATAATAGTCCACTCGTTTTCACCTGGGATGGTAAATAAACCATAAGCACCAGCAGCTAAAGTTTTATCGCCAATAGTTACAGGATCTGAAAAAGTAACCCTGGTGGCTCCATTCGCGCCAGTTCTCCAAACAATACCAGTAGGTGCTAATAAACTACCATTTCCAAAAGCGGCTCTTCCTTTAAGACCTGGTCTTGAATAAACGATTTCAATTTTACCTAATCCAAAATCTTGTGTAAGGGTTTGGGTAGGGCTAGCTGCAGGCATTTTAATTTGTGCTGTAGCAGACAAGCTTAATAATGTAGTTAAGACAAAAAGTATCTTTTTCATATGCAATTTTTTTAGATAACAAACCTAGTTTATTTCTGGGTAGTAAATATGTATTTTTTGTTATTTTTTAAAGGCGGGGTGGAAGCGGTCAAGGGTATCTCTAAGGTATTCTCTATTAATATGGGTGTAAATTTCAGTGGTGGTGATGCTCTCATGGCCCAGCATTTCTTGCACGGCCCTAAGGTCGGCCCCGCCCTCTACTAAATGGGTGGCAAAGGAGTGCCTGAAGCTATGAGGAGAAATTGATTTTTTTATACCCGATTTTAAAATAAGGTCTTTAATGATATAAAATATCATTACCCTGCTAAGGCCCTTACCTCGGTTGTTTAAAAATAAAATGTCTTCACAGTTTTTGGCAGGTGTTTGATGAATTCGAATAGTGTCTTTATAAATTTTTATAAACTTTATAGCATCTGAACCAATGGGAATTAGCCTTTCTTTATCACCTTTACCAATGACTCTGATAAAGCCAACATCTAAATACAAGCAAGAAATTTTTAAGTTAATGGCTTCTGTAACCCTTAAGCCAGAGCTGTACATGGTTTCTAAAATGGCTTTATTTCTGCCACCTTCTGGTTTGCTTAAATCAATATGTCCTATTAAAAGCTCAATTTCTTCAAAGCTTAATACATCGGGTAGTTTTCTTCTTGTTTTAGGGCTATTTAATAAGGTGGTTGGGTTAATAGTGCAAATTTGTTCCAACAAGCAATACTTGAAAAAAGATTTTATGCCTGATATGATTCTTGCTTGAGAGGTAGGCGCCATCTCCATTTCACCAATACATTGTATAAAGGATTGAAGATGTTGTAAGCTAACATCTGCTGGGCTTAATGCTTCTTCATTGCTTTCAAGATAGTTGATTAATTTATCAATATCTCTTAAATAAGCTTCAACAGAATGTGCGCTTAACGACTTTTCAAGTTGCAAGAATGCTTTAAATCCTTTTTTATGCGGAGCCCAATTCATATGCTTGAATAAAAGATTTGATGGTTATGCATTAATGATTTTATTTCGCCTCAGATTAATCATCAATATGAAAGTAAATTTAAGGTCATTTAAGCAGAAAGTGAGGCATAATGGGAAGCAATTAAAGTCATTCCTTAGAAAAATAGAGAAGAATACACCCAAAGGGCTAGATCAAATTACACAGAAGCTTAGTCTTGAAGTTTGGAAAGAAATAGATTGTTTGAGTTGTGCTAATTGTTGCAAAACAATGAGTCCTACATTTACACCCACCGATATTAAAAGAATTTCAAGTCATTTCGAAATGACACCAGCTGCTTTTAAAGAAAAGTATTTGGAATATGATAAAAAAGATAAAGATTGGTTAAATAAATTACAACCTTGTCAGTTTTTAAATTTGAAATCTAATAAGTGTAGTATTTATGATATCCGACCTACAGACTGTGCCGGATTCCCACATTTGACGAAGCGAAAAATGACTGAGTACATGCACGTGCACATACAAAACGTTGAATTCTGTCCAGCTACTTATAAGATGGTGGAGAAAATGCAGGTACTTATTGGCTAATACTTATTAAAAATAGACATCCTCGAAAAAAGTTAATTCCCAAATTTGTTTTTCATTTAAGAAAATGGAAATGACATCGAATTGCAAATATTTCCACCCAGGATTTTCATATTGAAAAAAAGCCGCAGCATTTTTTAAGAACTGCATTTTTTGTCTACCTATAAATTGTTCAGGGTAACCAAATTCAATACTGGTTCTTGTTTTCACTTCAATGATATGTAAGAGATTGTTTTTGCTGGCAATAATATCTATTTCTAAATGCCTGTATCTCCAATTTCGATGCATTATCTCAAACCCTAGTTGACTAAGGTAACCTGCGGCCATATTTTCACCAAATAGCCCAATTTCTTTGTTGCTCATTTAAAATTCATTTAGCTTTATGTTATAGCCCAAACATCGACATTTTATCTACATGCAAAAAGCGTATAAATTACTAGGAAAACATAGGCATTATGATTGGGGAGGTACTACCTTTCTTCCCAATTTGATGGGTGTAGAGAATGTAAATCATTTGCCTTATGCTGAATATTGGATGGGGGCTCATCCTTTGGCAGCTTCTATTATTCAAACTCCGGAAGGCGAAAAAGACTTAATGCAATTAATAAAATCACAACCTATTCAATGGCTGGGTAAGGAAATAACTAATAAGTTTAACGCACTACCTTATTTATACAAAATATTAGATGTGCGTGATATGCTAAGTATTCAAGTGCATCCTAGTAAAGAAAATGCCGTGATTGGTTTTAAAGCAGAAGATGCCAAGGGTCTCTCTATTGATGCAGCCAATAGAAACTATAAAGATGAAAATCATAAGCCTGAAGTTATGGTGGCCCTCAGCGATTTTTGGTTATTGCATGGTTTTTTACCAGCAGCCATTTTAGAAAAAAGGTTGAATACTTATTTATGCCTCAAACCCTTAGTAAGTGAATTTAAAGGGGGTGATTATCGAAATTTGTATTCTTATTTTATGCAACTGCCTGTGGAGGTAGCTGATGCAATATTAAAACCATTATTGGAAGAAGCAGCGAATTCAGTGGCTAAAGGAACTGTTACCAAAAATGATCCTCACTGGTGGGCGCATAAGTATTATGCCGATGGCATACCTTCAAAAAATATTGACAAGGGTATTTTTTCAATCTATATTTTGAATATTGTAAATATTCCAAAGTACCAAGGTATTTATCAAGGAGCTGGTATACTGCATGCTTATTTAGAAGGACAGAATATTGAGTTAATGGCCAATAGCGATAATGTTTTAAGAGGAGGATTAACACCCAAACATGTCGATGTGAAAGAACTTTTACAAAATATAAATTTTGTACCCACTCATCCTACTAAACTTAAAGGAGATAAGCTTAATGACCAAGAAATAAACTATCCCTGCCCAGTACCCGATTTTGGTTTAACTAAAATAGTACTAAATGTGGGTGAAGTTTGCACAATTTCAACCTATAGCTTAGAGATGCTATTAGTAATGGATGGTGAAGTCGTAATTGAAGATATAGCTTATAAAGCTGGAGATACTGCGCTATTGACACCCAATGCCAAGCTTACCATGAAGGCCAAGGCAGCCTCTGTTTTGTTTAAGTCTTATGTCCCTAAATAGTTTATTCACAAATGAGGAAAATGATTATTTATAAAATATATTAAATAAAGAATGAAACCCGTATTTTTGTTTGCTTTGCTTGTGTATGAAGTTTAGCATTTAAAAAAGATAAAAACAATAAAGATGAGATTTAATAAACAAATATTCGTGGCTTTAGTGATAATGATACTTACTAGTGCTTTATACCGTGTATTACCAGGAAGACCTTATGGATTCGCGCCACAAATTGCTATTGCCTTGTTTGGCGGATCTTTATTCGCAAAACAAAAGCAATATGCTTTTTTATTACCCATACTTTCAATGTTTATCTCTGATTTGTTATATCAAGTATTATATTCTTATCATTTAACACCCATACAAGGTTTTTATCAAGGTCAATTATTAAACTATGTTTTAATTGCTGGTACTGCTGTGTTTGGTTTTGGTTTGCAAAGCAATCAACCTTCTAAATATTTTATCGGCTTTTTAGCGGCGCCCACTGCTTACTTTTTAGTTTCTAACTTCTTAGTATGGGCACAAGGAGGTGGCTATCATCATGCATTCACTATTACTGGACTTATACAAACTATGGTAGACGGTTTACCTTTCTATCCCTATAGTGTGGCGGGAACTTTAGTATTTGGTGGCGTTTTATTTGGTTCTTTTCGTGTACTTATTCCAAAGTTCAAAGCCATCTAAATTTTAGTTATCTATCTAAATTTTAGTTATCTATCTAAATTTTAGTTATCTAATAGTAGAACAACTATTATTTAGCAGCTTCATTTAATTCGAAAACCTCGTCAATCTTCCAAGGGCCGTTGTCGGCAGCTTCTGTCGCTAAAACATCGCATCTATTATTGTGTGCATTATCACTATGTCCTTTTACCCAATGAAATTTAATGGTGAAAGAAGCCGCTATCTTATGATATTGTAACCAAAGGTCTTTGTTTTTTTTACCCCCTTTGAAATCGGTTTTAATCCAGTTGTTCAACCATTTTTTCTCTACCGATTCCACTACATATTTGCTGTCGGTATAAATGTGAATAGGGAGGGTTTTTGTTTTTAAGGCAGATAGGGCTTTAATGACCGCTAATAGTTCCATTCTATTATTGGTGGTTTTACGATAGGCTTCCTGAATTTCTTTGGTTTTCCCCGCCCACATTAATAAAGCGCCGAATCCACCAGGACCCGGATTACCTCTTGAAGAACCATCGGTATATATTAATATTTTGTCCATTAATTATCGTAATCTATTGATTATAAGTGCAGTAGGTAAATATACAAAAGCCTAGATCATTTTACTAAAATAATTTAATGTGTTTTTAGTACACTTTATTATTTTATCTTTAGCTACCTAACTTTAATAATAACGATTGAATAGTGATTTTGATTGCATGAAAACCAAAACAGTTAAAAAAGAAAATACGATTCAACTAAGTTTTCATCTTAAGTACCAAACTACTTATGGTCAAAGTATATGGATATATGGGAACCATCCTTTATTGGGAGGTGGCGAAGCAGGTAAAGCCATTCCACTGGTTAATTTAAATGAAACTTATTGGGTTTTGCATTTGAACTTACCAATGAAAGTAGAAGCAGAAAAAATTCTTTATCATTATTTAATAAAAGATGAAAATGGTAGAGAATTACTAGAGTGGGGGAATGATAAGTCTATTGACTTAACCTCTATCACAAACGATGAGCTGGTCTTAATAGATACTTGGAACTCTGCAGGTCAGATTGAAAACGTATTTTATACAGAGCCCTTTACCTCTATTTTGTTAAAAGACAATTTCACCTCTACTGCAGCCAAAAAAATTGCCAAAACAAAAACACATTTATTTAAAGTAAAAGCGCCACTATTAAATAAAGGAGAAAGCTTGTGCATTATTGGAGAGTCTGGTATTTTGGGAAATTGGGATATCCAAAAAACAATACCCCTTACAAAAAATAAGAATGATGAATATAAAGATGCTGATTATTTTGAAATAACATTGGATTTAAAGCAAGCAGCTTTCCCTTTAATATATAAATATGGTATTTATGATACCAAGAAAAAAGCGTTTATAAGTTATGAAGACGGCAATAATAGAGTTGTCTATGAACCTGCTAGTAAAAATAAATTAGTCATTTGCAATGATGGTTTTGCAGTCTTGAATAATAAGCAGTGGAAGGGAGCTGGCGTTGCCATACCTGTTTTCTCTTTGAGATCCAAAGATAGCCTCGGGGTAGGTGAGTTTTCTGATATAAAGTTATTAGTAGACTGGTCAAAAAAAATAGGACTTAAATTAATACAGTTATTACCTGTAAATGATACCACGGCCACACATACCTGGATGGACTCTTATCCTTATGCGGCTATATCGGCTTTTGCATTGCATCCACTGCTAATAAGAATTGATGAAATGATTTTGCCCAAGCAGGTAAATTTAATTGAATCTTATTTGATCGAAAAAGAAAAACTAAATGCACTCGAGGTGGTCGATTATGAAGCTGTCATGAAATTAAAGTGGAGGGTTTTAAGAACCTTATTTAAAAAAAATGGTCAACAGGAATTAGCCTTGGCTAGTTTCACTGAATTTTTTAATGATAATGCGCATTGGTTGGTTTCTTATAGTGCTTTTTCTTATTTAAGAGAATTACATGGAACCGTCGATTATAATGTATGGCCAACACATTCAAAATTTGATGAAAAAGCTATTGAAAAATTAGTGGACCCTAAGTCAACGACTTATATTGAAATTAGTTTTTACTATTATGTGCAATTCCATTTGCATTTGCAATTAAAATCGGCTTCAAACTATGCGCATGAAAATGGCATAATTATCAAAGGCGATATACCCATTGGTGTATATAGGTTTGGCGCTGATGCATGGCAGCATCCAAGTTTATTTCATATGGATAAGCAGGCTGGTGCGCCCCCAGATGATTTTGCGGTGAAAGGACAGAACTGGGGTTTCCCTACTTATAATTGGGAGAAGATGGCCGCCACCGATTATAATTGGTGGAAACTGCGCTTTGAACAAATGCGTTTTTACTTTGACGCTTTTAGAATTGACCATATTTTAGGATTTTTTAGAATTTGGAGTATACCTATGCATGCAGTAGATGGTATTATGGGTAGGTTTGTTCCAGCTATCCCATTGAGTATACAAGATTTCAATAGTAAAGGTATTTCATTGGATGCAGTTAGATATACCAAGCCCTTTATCAATGAAACTAATTTGTTTCAAACATTTGGTTATGATAATGAGTATGTAAAAAATAATTATTTTGAATCTATAGGAGAACAGCGCTATGCATTTTTACCTGCTTATCAAACACAGGTTCAAGTAGTGAATCATTTTAAGACCCTACCCAAAGACGAATGGCAAGATAAAATACAAAATGGCTTATTGAATTTATTAACCAATGTAATTTTATTTGAAGATGAAATATCCGGGCATTATCATTTTAGATTTAATATAGAAGGCAGTTCTTCCTTTAAAGCATTAGAGGAGAAAACAAAAGAAATACTAAGAGGTTTATACGTCGATTATTTCTTTGTTAAACAAAACGAGGCTTGGGAAAAAGAAGCCTTGGAAAAACTACCTAATTTAAAAAGAGCTACCAATATGCTTATTTGTGGAGAGGATTTAGGACTAGTGCCTGCTTGTTTACCTGAGGTAATGAAACAATTAGGTATTTTAAGTTTAGAAGTTCAAAGAATGCCTAAGGCAAATAATACCGTATTTTTTAATCCAAAAGATGCCCCTTATTTAAGTGTAGTCACTCCTTCCTCTCATGATACAAGTACTTTAAGAGGATGGTGGGAGGAAGATGCTGCTAAAACACAGCTATTTTTTAAAGAACAATTAGCAGCGTCTGGTGAGGCACCTAAGTTTTGTGAGCCTTGGATTAATAAAGCCATCCTTATGCAACATTTATATTCACCTGCTATCTGGGCTATATTTCAATTACAAGATTATTTGGGCGTGGATGCAAAACTAAGAAGGGAAGACCCACATGCTGAAAGAATTAATGAGCCATCCAATCCTAAACATTACTGGCGTTACAGAATGCATCTTAGTTTAGAAAGTTTAATTGCAGCAAAAAGCTTTAATGAAGATTGGGCCATAGCCATTAAAGAATCTGGCCGCTAAATAGGGCTATTTTGTACCTTCACTAAAATTATATAAGTGCAACTTGATTTTTGGGAACAACAATTAGCTTTTGAATATCCATTTACCATTTCGAATGGTAGAACTAAAACGCATCAACATAGTTTGATGATTCGATTGTCTTTAGGCAATTGGCAAGGTTTTGGCGAGGCGCCAGCCATTGTTTATTATAATGTATCAGTGGAAACCATGATGGAGCTCTTAGAAAAAAATAGAAAGCTCATTGAAAAATTTGCATTAATAGATCCCGAACGTTTTTGGCATTTCCTGCATCATTTATTTCCCAACGAACCTTTTTTAGTAGCTGCTTTAGATATGGCGGGTTGGGATTTGTTTGGACAAATGAATAAGAAACCAATTCATGAAATTTGGAATTTGTCTTGGAATGAAAATACCCCCACACCTATTTGTGATTATACCTTAGGGATTGATTCTATAGAAAAGATGGTAGAGAAAATGAAAGCGCATCCTTGGCCTATCTATAAAATTAAAGTAGGCACCGATTATGATATTGAAATGATTACAGCGCTTCGTGCACATACTAGTGTGCCACTTCGTGTGGACGCCAATGCAGGATGGACCACCGAAGAAGCCTTGCAAAAAATTCCAGCACTTGCAAACTTAGGTGTTGAGTTAGTGGAACAACCTTTGGCTAAAGATAACTGGGAAGGGATGGCGCAATTAAAGGCAGCTTCCATACTTCCTTTATTTGCAGATGAGTCCTGCGTATTTGAAAAAGAGGTTGCTACCTGTGTTAACTACTTTCATGGCATTAATATTAAACTAACTAAATGTAGTGGCCTTACACCAGCACTTAGAATGATAAAGGAAGCAAAAACCTTAGGCTTGAAAGTAATGATGGGTAGTATGAATGAATCGGTGATTGGTTCTGCCGCTATTGCTCAATTTTTACCACAACTTGATTATGTAGATATGGATGGCCCTTTATTAATGACAGAATTAAATGGAATAGGGCTTGATTATAATATGGAAAATAATAAAGGTAAAATAATGCCATTGCAAAAACCAGGCTTAGGGGTTCAATATGCAATGCCTTTTAAAAAATAATTATGACACCAGAACGTAGCGAAAAATTATTAAAAGTATTAAGTAAACGTCAGGCCAACTTGACGGTCGTACTTGAGAATGTTCAAGACCCGCATAATGTTTCTGCAGTAATGCGCACCTGTGATGCGGTAGGCATACAAGAAGTATATGTACTTACTACTAAAATACCCAGACATAAAAAGTGGGGCTATAGAAGTAGTAGTAGTGCTTTAAAATGGTTAACCATTCATGAGTTTGAAACATTGGATGACTGTGTGAAGGAACTAAGAAAAAAATTCAGTAAAATTTTAACCACGCATTTGTCCAGTGATGCAATAAGCCTTCATGATATAAATTTTACAGAATCGGTGGCCTTGGTCTTTGGCAATGAACATGCAGGGGTGACAGAAGAATGTAGAAATTTAGCCGATGGTAATTTTATTATCCCACAAATGGGTATTATTCAAAGTTTAAATATATCGGTGGCTTGTGCTGTCAGTATTTATGAAGCTATGCGACAAAAAATGAATGCAGGGCATTATGAAAAAGCATCCTTGCCGCAAGCGCAAATGGACAGCTTATTAACGCAGTGGGGTTTTGAAGAGGATACACCAGAAGTGTATAATAATTCCAAGTTAAAAAGGTCTTAAGTAAATAATAACTAGAGTAGTGTTAAGTTTACAGTTAATTTTTAAGCCTATAGTTTTATAGGTTTTACATTTGTTCTGGTACAGCAATACCTAAAGCGCTCATGGCTTTTTGCAAAGTAGCCGCTGTTAAAATACCCAATTGAATTCTTAATTGTTTTTTTACTTCCGATTCTGCATTGGAAATGGAATGCTCAGCGTAAAAAGTATTAAATAATTTGGCTAGGTTAAAAGCATAGATAGCTAATTTAGAAGGGTCTAAATTATCGGCTGCTTCATTCACCATGGCAGGAAAGCTAGAAAGCTCAATGGCTAATTGTTTTTCTAAAGGCAGTAGTTCATTAGGGGTAATACTTGCTGCTGTGCCTGTTTTTCTTAATATACTTTTAATACGCGCATGTGTATATTGAATAAAAGGCCCCGTGAAGCCATGAAAGTCGATACTTTCTTCTGGGTTAAATATCATTTTCTTTTTAGGATCTACTCTTAAAAGGAAAAATTTAAGGGCACCTAGTCCAATGGTATTATATAGTTCAGTCAGTTGTGCTTGCGTAAAATCGGATACTTTCCCCAAGGCTTCTGTTTTTTCTTTTGAGATATTAATCATCTCGTCTACTAAATCATCGGCGTCCACTACTGTTCCTTCGCGGCTTTTCATCTTACCCGTTGGTAGTTCTACCATCCCATAACTTAAATGATAAATACCATTTGCTGCAGTTTGCTTTAATTTTTGACAAATTAATTTAAGTACTTTGAAATGATAATTTTGTTCATCACCCACTACATAAATACTGGCATCGGTATTAAACTCTTTTTGTTTTAATTGCGCTAGGCCAATATCTTGGGTCATATATACTGAAGTGCCGTCCTTGCGACGCACAATTTTTTCATCTAAGCCATCGGGTGTTAAGTCTATCCAAACAGAACTATCTTCTTTTTGATAAAATACTTTTTTTGTGAGCCCTTCTTCCACTAATTCTTTACCTAATAAATAAGTATTGCTTTCATAATAGGTTTTGAAAAAATCAGAACCAATTTTTTTATAAGTCACTTCAAAGCCTTCGTATACCCAAGCGTTCATCTTCTTCCATAAATCCAAAGTGGCAGCATCGCCTTGTTCCCATTTCAATAACATTTCCTGGGCACCTTTTAAAATAGGGGCTTCTTTTTCTGCAGTCTCTTGCATCATGCCAGCAGCTATTAATTCAGCTACTTCTACTTTATAAGCGTCATTGTATTTTACATAATAGTCTCCCACAAAGTGGTCGCCTTTTTTACTAGTTGATTCAGGTGTAGCACCGTTTGCAAATAATTGCCAAGCAATCATGCTTTTACAAATATGTATTCCACGGTCATTGACAATACAAGTTTTCAATACTTCATGTCCTTGCAGTTTTAAAATTTCTGCAATACTCCATCCTAAAAAATTATTTCTTAAATGGCCTAAGTGTAAAGGCTTATTGGTATTAGGGGAGGAGTACTCCACCATAATTTTTCTTTTATGTATAGCAGGAGGTAGTAATTCATTAGGTGAAAGATGTTGAATAAATTCTAACCAATATTCGTTACTAATAGTGAAGTTTAAAAACCCTTTTACAATATTGAACTTAGTAATAATAGTAGGTAGTGCTTTTTGCATAGCATTGCCTAAATCATTGCCCACGACCTCAGGGCTCTTGCCTAATTGTTTCACAAAGGCAAATAGTACAATGGTATAGTCTCCCTCAAATTCAGGCTTTGTAGCATTCACTAATACTTGATCAGGTTGTATTGTAACCTGGTATAAGCTATCTAAGCTTGATGAGGTGGTCTGTTTTAAAAGAGTTATTAAATTCATAAAATGGGCTTGCCTTTGGCAAAAGTAATTAATTAAGATTATCTTAGTGCATTGATGTTGAAACTACACGACTTTATTAGCAAAATTATTCTTGACATAATAGATTGGTTTTATCCTATTTTCAAGAAAATGATGCCCTTAAAAACTTTTAGGTACGCTGCTTGTGGCGGTGCGAATACTATTTTAGATATCACCTTATTCTTTGTTGCTTATAATTACATCTTACACAAACAGATCATAAATATAGGCAGGGTAAGCATTAGCCCCCATATTGCTTCTTTTATGATTTCTTTCTGCATCACCTTTCCCATTGGCTTTTATTTAAGTAGGTATGTTGTCTTTCAGGAAACGACTGTAACTAAGCGTAAGCAACTCATGAAGTATTTTATAGTAGTGCTAGGCTGTGTACTACTTAATTATGGCTTTTTAAAGCTATTTGTAGATAAACTAGGTTGGTATCCTACCATGGCTAAAATAGTCACCACCTTCTTTGTGGTCATCTTTAGCTATACCAGTCAAAAGAACTTTACTTTTAAAGGTTCTGAAAACAATTAATTTCTGCCTTTTCTACCCCTTTTTAAATTTTCTATGTCAATTATGGCCTTTAATTAGACCTAATATCTGCCATATATGACAAATTTACACCCCTATATGGGCATACCAAATATGGCATAAAGATTGTCTATAGTAGAGTAATTAATCATTGAAAATCAAGCATTATGGCAAAAATTATAGGAATTGACCTAGGTACGACAAATAGTTGCGTATCAGTTATGGAAGGCGGCGAACCCGTAGTAATCGCCAATGACGAAGGGCGTAGAACAACCCCTTCAGTAGTAGCCTTCTTAAAGAATGGCGAGCGTAAAGTAGGAGATCCTGCTAAGCGTCAAGCTATCACGAACCCTGAAAACACTATTTCAAGTGTGAAACGTTTTATGGGTCGTCGTTTTAATGAAATTACTGAAGAGAAGTCTCATTGGAGTTATAAAATTGTACAAGGCGAGAACGATACGGTGCGTGTTGATATCGACGGTCGTATGTATACTCCACAAGAAATTTCTGCAATGGTTTTACAAAAGATGAAAAAAACTGCAGAAGATTATTTAGGCACTGAAGTAACAGATGCAGTTATTACTGTACCTGCTTATTTTAACGATGCACAAAGACAAGCTACTAAAGAAGCGGGTGAGATTGCAGGATTGAATGTGCGTAGAATTGTAAACGAACCAACTGCAGCAGCCTTGGCTTATGGTTTAGATAAAAAGAATGTAGAACAAAAAATTGCTGTATTCGATTTAGGCGGTGGAACTTTTGATATTTCTGTCTTGGATTTAGGAGATGGTGTATTTGAAGTAAAATCTACTAACGGAGATACGCATTTAGGGGGTGATGATTTCGATAAAGTAATCATGGATTTTTTAGCAGACGAATTTAAAAAACAAGAAGCAATTGACTTAAGAAAAGATCCAATGGCTTTGCAAAGATTAAAAGAAGCTGCAGAGAAAGCAAAAGTAGAATTAAGTTCTTCTTCTGAAACTGAAATCAACCTACCTTATATTACTGCAGTAGATGGCGTTCCAAAACACTTAGTTTTAAAATTAACAAGAGCCAAATTTGAATCATTAGCAGATAATTTATTTGCACGTTGTTTAAAGCCTTGTGAAATTGCATTGAAAGATGCAGGTTATTCTGTATCACAAATTGATGAAGTAATTTTAGTTGGAGGTTCTTCAAGAATTCCTAAAGTACAAGAGATCGTTGAAAAGTTCTTTGGTAAAAAACCAAACCGTTCTGTGAACCCTGATGAAGTGGTGGCAATTGGTGCAGGTATCCAAGGGGCAGTATTAACCGGAGATGTAAAAGATGTATTGTTGTTAGACGTTACGCCTTTAAACTTAGGTATTGAAACTTTGGGTGGAGTAATGACTACCATGATTTCATCTAACACTACTATTCCTACTAAGAAAACAGAAGTGTATTCAACAGCTAGTGACAATCAACCAGGTGTACAAATTCATGTATTACAAGGTGAGCGTCCAATGGCTCCTCAAAATAAAAGTTTAGGTATGTTTAACTTGGATGGTATTCCACCAGCACCAAGAGGCGTTCCTCAAATTGAAGTTACTTTTGATATTGATGCTAATGGTATCTTAAACGTAAGTGCAAAAGACAAAGGCACTGGTAAAGAACAAAAAATTAGAATTGAAGCGGGTAGTGGTTTGACGAAGGAAGAAATTGAAAAAATGAAAGCCGAAGCTAAAGCCAACGAAGCAGGTGATAAAATAGAAAAAGAAAGAGTAGAAAAATTAAATCAAGCCGACAGCTTAATTTTCCAAACTGAAAAACAATTGAAAGAATTTGGTGAAAAAATTTCTGCAGATAAAAAAGCGCCTATTGAAACAGCCTTAGCGAATTTAAAAGAAGCGCATGCTTCTCAAGATATTGCTAAAGTAGACAGCGCTTTAGAAGCAATGAATACTGCATGGACTGCTGCAAGTGAAGAAATTTACAAAGCACAAGCAGCTGGAGCAGCTGGCCCTGAACAAGCAGGTGCAGAGCAAGCTGGCGGACAAGCCAATGGTGCAGCCAACAACGATACTGTTGAAGATGCTCAGTTTGAAGAAGTAAAATAAGCTGCCTTTAAAGGCATACAAAGTATTATCATAATGTTAAGCCCTTTCAGTTTATACTGAAGGGGCTTCTTTATTTAAATAAGTTTAATGTACCTTCGCGCTGCATAAATTATATATGAAGAGAATTGAAAGACATAGAGCCATTTTAGGAGTAGACGAAAAAGCTACTTTAAGCGACTTAAAAAAAGTATATCGTAAGATAATGATGGAATGGCATCCTGATAAATTTCAAGACAGCGACGAGGCTAAAAAAATGGCTGAAGAAAAGTCGGCAAAATTAATAGCGTCTTATCATTTTTTAGTGAGTGTACATATTGAAACACATGAAGCCACCAAGGATGCCTATATAGTTACTACAACAGAGGCCAGTATTGACGACTTTGAATTTAAATCTGAAATACTAAGAGTGGTATTTTCCGATGGCAATGAATATGAATACTATGGGGTACCAAAAGCCATTTATGTAAAGTTGGTAAATGCCGATACCCCTGATCGTTTTGCAAGACGACATATCTATGAAAATTACTTATACAGAAGTACCAGCAAAATTATTGGAGGAAATGAGTAATTCTGCGTAATTAACTCGTAATAGCTTTAGCAAAGCTTAAAATATTTTCCGTTTTTTGTAAGCAGTAATTGGGTAATTGTAGTAATTTTAGTTTTCAATATTTACAAAAATTATTACTATGGAAAATAACACAACCCCAGCAGCAAAATGTCCTTTTACAGGCGCTTCTACTGCCTCAAAAATTACCAGTGCTGGTCCAAGAAATACCGATTGGTGGCCCAATCAATTAAGATTAAATATTTTACGTCAACATTCTTCTTTAACCAATCCAATGGACGCTTCTTTTAATTATGCAGAAGCTTTCAAATCATTAGATTTAAATGAAGTTAAAAAAGATATGTTCGAATTAATGACCACTTCACAAGATTGGTGGCCTGCAGACTACGGTCACTATGGACCCTTCTTTATTCGTATGGCTTGGCATAGTGCAGGAACTTATAGAACAACCGATGGCCGTGGTGGTGGAGGAGCAGGTATGCAAAGGTTCGCACCTTTAAATAGCTGGCCCGACAATACTAATTTAGATAAAGCCCGTTTATTATTATGGCCTATTAAAAAGAAGTATGGTCAAAAATTATCTTGGGCCGATATTATGATACTTGCAGGTAACTGTGCATTAGAATCGATGGGTTTTAAAACCTTTGGTTTTTCTGGTGGCCGTGCCGATGTTTGGGAACCACAGGAAGATGTTTATTGGGGTGCAGAGCGTGAGTGGTTAGGCGATAAAAGATATAGCGGCGACCGTGAATTAGAATATCCCTTAGCAGCTGTACAAATGGGACTTATTTATGTAAACCCAGAAGGGCCTAATGGAAATCCCGATCCTATTGCTTCTGCAAGAGATATTCGTGAAACATTTGCGCGTATGGCCATGAACGATGAAGAAACAGTTGCCTTAATTGCAGGTGGACATACTTTTGGTAAAACACATGGTGCTGCCGACCCTGGAAAATATGTTGGTGTAGAACCAGCCGCTGCAGGTATTGAAGAACAAGGTATGGGTTGGAAGAATACTTTTAATACAGGAACTGGTGTGAATACGATTACTTCAGGTTTAGAAGGTGCATGGACAACTACACCTACTAAATGGAGTAACAATTATTTTGAAAACTTATTTGGCTTTGAGTGGGAATTAACTAAGAGCCCAGCAGGAGCCCATCAATGGAAACCTAAGGCTGGTGCGGGTGCAGGAACAGTGCCTGATGCACATGATCCCTCTATTTCACATGCACCTATGATGTTAACCACCGATATTGCTTTAAGAGTAGACCCTGCTTACGGACCTATCTCAAAAAGATTTTATGAAAATCCTGATCAATTGGCCGATGCATTTGCAAGAGCTTGGTTTAAGTTAACGCATCGTGATATGGGACCTCGTTCTCGTTATGTGGGAACAGATGTGCCAGCAGAAATTTTAATCTGGCAGGATCCTTTACCTGCAGTTACTCATAAATTAATTGATGCAGCTGATATTACCGCGTTAAAATTAAAAGTTTTAGCAAGCGGTCTTTCTGTTTCAGCATTGGTCTCAGCAGCTTGGGCATCAGCTTCTACTTTCCGTGGATCTGATAAACGCGGTGGTGCCAATGGTGCACGTATTCGTTTAGCGCCTCAAAAGTTTTGGGCTGCGAATAATCCTGCACAGTTGTCTAAAGTATTAGATGCCTTAGAAGTCATTCAAAAAGAATTTAATACTGCGAATAAAGAAAAGCAAGTTTCATTAGCTGACTTAATTGTACTAGCAGGTGCAGCCGCTATTGAAAAAGCTGCTAAAGACGGAGGACATGATGTAAAAGTTCCATTCACTGCAGGCAGAACCGATGCAACAGAAGCGCAAACCGATGTAGCCTCTTTTGCAGTATTAGAACCTATTGCAGATGGCTTTAGAAATTATATCAAACCTCGTACTTTAATTTCCCCAGAAGATATGATTATTGATAAAGCACAGTTACTTACATTAACCGCTCCTGAAATGACCGTATTGCTAGGAGGCTTAAGAGTTTTAGATACCAACTTCGATAATTCAAAGCATGGTGTATTTACAAATAAGCCAGGTGTATTAAGTAATGATTTTTTTACTAATTTAATTGACTTTAGCATTACTTGGAAAGCAACCGATGCGCATCAGTATACTTTTGAAGGTAGCGATAGAGTAACTGGAAAAGTTAAATGGACAGGCACTAGAGTGGATTTAGTTTTTGGATCGAATTCTGAATTGCGTGCACTAGCCGAAGTATATGCATGTGATGATGCCAAAACAAAATTCGTTCACGATTTTATAGCTGCTTGGGATAAAGTAATGAACTTAGACCGCTTCGATTTAGCTTAATATTTTTACAATACAAATAAAAGCCTTCCTTTATAGGGAGGCTTTTTAAATATAAATAATAACATGAAAAACAAGATTAAAATTTTAGTAATTAGTTTATTTTTTACAGGAACTTTATTTGCACAAAATACACAGGCGATTATTAAAAAATCAATTCAAGAGAAGCAAACGAATTTAGTAGAAGAGTTTAAATCGTTTTTATCTATTCCCAATGTAGCAGCTAACCCAAAAGGCTTGCAGGACAATGCAGACTGGATAATGAATTATATGAAAATGAAAGGTATTGAAGATATAAGTTTGCTTACGCTTCCTAATAGCCAAATGCCTCCTGTGGTATACGCAGAAGTAAAAGTACCAGGGGCTACTGAAACTATTATTTTTTATGCGCATTATGATGGTCAACCTGTTGATTCTACTAAATGGTTCCCAGGTCTACATCCTTTTAAGCCTGCACTATACAGTGGTAGTTATGAGAATGGTGCCACTGTCTTACCTTGGTTAAGCACTGGAAATAACTATGATGTAAATGCCAGAATATATGCAAGAGGCGCTTCCGATGATAAAGCAGGGGTGATGGCTATTATAAATGCCTATGCCGAGTTAAAAGCCTTGAATATAAAACCTACTGTGAATATTAAATTTTTCTTCGAAGGGGAAGAAGAAGCAGGTTCTCCTAATTTAGAAGCTTTTTTAGAATTGTATAAAAATAAATTATCGGCTAATATGTGGGTGATATGCGATGGCCCCGTGCATCAGTCCGGTAAAAAACAATTGGTGATGGGGGTGAGAGGTGATACACATTTAGAACTAACTGTATTTGGGCCAAAGCGTCCACTACACTCTGGACATTATGGTAACTGGGTATTAAACCCAGCCATGGAACTCGTAAGACTTCTTGCCAGTATGAAAAACGAAAAAGGCGATATAACTATTAAAGGTTTTTACGATGATGTAATAGCTTTATCTTCTGCAGAAAAGCAAGCCCTTGCTAATATTCCTAGTGTGGAAGACCAACTTAAAAATGAATTAGGTATTAATGCCACAGAAAGAGAAGGTGCCTTGAACGACGCCTTGCAATTACCTTCTTTAAATATTAACGGCATACAAAGTGCAGGGGTAGGTAAGTATTCAGCCAATGTAATACCTACCAAGGCCATTGCTTCTATTGATATGAGATTAGTAGTAGGTAATGATTGGGAAAAACAACAACAAAAAGTTATTGATCATATAATAGCCCAGGGTTTTTTTGTTACAGATAAAGAACCCACTGACGAAGAAAGAAAATTGAATGCTAAAATTTGTATGGTGGTGAGGGATAAAAAAAGTTACAATGCTCAAAAAACTTCTTTAGATAACCCTTATGTAAGAAGAATTTCAAAAGCCATTTCACTTGTGAATAATGAGCAGGCTCTATTACTTCCATCACTTGGAGGAAGTCTTCCTTTATTTGTATTTGAAAAAGTATTGAAAACTTCTCCTGTGACGGTGCCTATTGCCAATCACGATAATAACCAGCATGCCGAGAATGAGAATATTAAGTTGAAGAACTTTTTTGAGGGTATTCAGGTTTTCTCTGCTATAATGACCATGGAGAAATAAAGTTCTGAGAATATTTTAGTATATTGAATGTAGAAATAATACATTCCTATCACTAAATTCATTTCTCATGAAATCATTTTTCAAAAACAAGCTTGTTCGAGTAATTTCATTTGTACTTGTACTTACCTCTTCTTTTGCTTTTACCCTTCCTTTAACCTTTTCTGGTTTGGTGGATTGGGCCATGATAGCTCGTATACGCGAAGAAGGTTTACAGCGTTCTAAAGTAATGGAGTATGAGTCTTATATAGTAGATGTATTAGGCGCAAGACTTACTTTGTCTAGAGATATGCAAAGAGCTCAAGTTTGGGCTTTAGACGAAATGAAAAAGATGGGCTTAAATAATGTGAATAGCGAAGCCTATATGGACTATGGTGTTACCTGGGATAATGAATATGTATCGGCACATATGATTGAACCCGATTACATGCCACTGAACGCTTATCCTGTTGCTTATACAGCAGGAACCGAGGGTAAGATAAACGCAGAGGCCATGGTAGTGGATATTCAAACCAAAGAAGATATTGAATTGTATAGAGGTAAATTAAAAGGTAAAGCCGTTTTAATTTCTAATCCTGCTGTTATCGATTTACAAACACTTACTAATGGAGTACACCGTTATAATAATGAAGAACTTATTACACTAGAGCAAACAGCTATTGTTCCTATTAAATCAAATCCAGCAAGAGTTATTAAAAACCCAACAATTTTAACAGCAGTAGAACGTTTAGCTTTTTTAAAATCTGAAAATGTGGCGGTGGTTTTACAAACCGATGGTAATAGGTTAGGTATTGTTCCTGCTTATTCACGTCCTGGAGTAAGAGAAGATGGATGGTCTGCTGTAGGCATGAAAAATGCATCGCCCATTTTAGCAGTAACTCCAGAACATTATAATAGAATGTACCGTGTATTAAAAAGAGGTATTACAGTAAAAATAGAACTAGAAATAAAAAATAAAATAGGGGATAAGGTAGAACAAGCAATGAACCTTGTAGGTGAAATTCCTGGAACAAATCCTAAAGAAGGAATAGTAATGGTGGGTGCCCATTTTGATACTTGGCATGGTAGTTCTAATGCAAGTGATAATTCATCTGGTACCGCAGTCGCATTGGAAGCAATGCGTATACTTAAAACATTAGGTGTAAAACCAATGCGCACTATTCGTATAGCTTTATGGTCGGGGGAAGAACAAGGCCTGTATGGTTCTCGTGCTTATGTACAAAAACATTTTGGTGACCCTCGTAATGCTGCTATTGGTATTAAGCCAGAGTATGAAATGTTATCTGCATATTTTAATCAAGACTATGGAGCTGGACAATACCGTGGTATATACTTACAAGGCAATGAAGCAGCCAGAACCATGCTTACTGCATGGATGGAACCTTTTCGTGATTTAGGTATGAATATGGTGTCTAACCAAAGTTTAGGTAGTACCGACCATGTTTCATTTGATGAAGTGGGTCTTCCAGGTTTTCAATATTTACAAGACAGAACACCTGGTACCGCAGGACATACCAACCTTGATTATCTTGAAGGCATACAGCCAGAAGACTTAATGAAAAATGCAACTATCATGGCATCTTATATTTATCATGCTGCTATGGCAACGGAGAAAGTTCCTAGGAAAGCATATGGAATAAAATAAAGTTGGGCGTACCCAAACCCTAATTCAGGATTACCTTCGTCCTTCGGACTCGGTGTTCCTTGAATGGCGGTCTTACCCAAACCCTTTCAACAAATTGCTTCTTGCTTTGTTGGGTTTTTTAACGCTCAAGCTTTTACAAGCAAGCTCGCAACGCTTTCGCATTAAAAAACCCTGTCACGAAAATCGTGACAGGGTTTGTGCCCAGAACAGGAATCGAACCTGCACATCCTTGCGAACGCTAGATTTTGAGTCTAGTGCGTCTACCAATTCCGCCATCTGGGCAGGGTTGCAATATTACGTTATTAACGAAAATCTTCCAAAATACGATCTAGGTATTTTTTCTTGTAGTAATACTCCTTTATTTGCAGCATTCCTTCTTGGGAAATAGTATCGACCGAACTAGTTTCCAAATAAGTTTTAATAGGGCTGAAAATTTCATTTTCTATATTTTTAACTTTAGTAAGTACATCTTGTTTTGCTGCTTCATCATCGGCGTCCATCCAAGCCTCGTTTAATTCCATCATTTCCATTAAAAAATCAGGGCTCAATGCATATTTTTCATCCTTCTCTAAAAAGCCTTTTATTTCTAACACATAGGGTAGTATGGCTGCAGGGTTCTGTAGTAAAGTAAATGCTTTATTAGCAATAGCCGATTTTTCTAAGGCTTCTTCTTGTTCAAATTCATTGGCCTGGGTAAACTTATCCGGATGCGAGGCCCGCTGAATATCCATAAAAGCAGCACGCAGTTGCTTTGTATCTACTTGAAAACCAATTGGCAAACCGAACAATTCGAAATAGTTCATTTTAATAATTTGTATATTGTGTAAAATTACCAAAATGCCGGTTATTGGCCTTATTAAAGAAGGAAAAGTTCCTAGCGACAATCGGGTAGCATTGACACCCAAGCAGTGTAGGTATTTATTAGATCAATTCCCTAGCTGGGAAATCATAGTAGAATCCTCCCCTAACAGATGTTTTAAGGATAAAGAATACCAAAAAGAAGGCATTAAGGTAGTGGAAGATATTAGTGCAGCAGATATTTTATTAGGTATTAAAGAAGTACCTAAAGACCAACTCATAGCAGGTAAGAAATATTTATTCTTTTCTCATACCAAAAAAGCGCAAACTTATAATAGAGCATTGTTTCATGTTATGATGGATAAAAATATAACGCTCATTGACTATGAATGTTTAGAACATGAGGACGGACAAAGACTCATTGGATTTGGATTTTTTGCAGGTATTGTGGGGGCACATAATGGAATGATGGCCTATGGAAATAGAACCAAGGAATTTACCTTGGGCAGGGTGAAGGAAGTGAAAGATTATATGGAGCTTATACATACTTATTTTGGTTTGAAACTTCCCAATATTAAAATTGCTATTACTGGTTCTGGTAGAGTGGCCCATGGTATTTTAGAAATTATGAATTTAATGGATGTGCAACAAGTGGAGCCTGATGAATATACTAGCAGAGAATATTCTTATCCCGTATATGTGCATTTAAAGGGAGGAGATTTATATAAACACAAGACCACCCATACTTACGACAGAAACAATTTTCATACGCATCCTGAAAACTATAATTGTTTGTTTAATAAATATTTGAAGCATACACATATACTTATGAATGGTATTTATTGGGAGCCAGGTATTGCCCCTTTATTTACCATGGACGATTTAAAAGAAGACGACTACGCTTTAACCACTATTGCCGATATTACCGACGATGCCCATGGAAGCGTGCCTTGTAATTTAGGCGATTCTAGTTCCGATGACCCCGTGTATGGAGTGAATATAAGTACTTGTGAAAAAACGGCTGCTTATATGCCCAATGGTATAGATATAATGGCAGTAGGTAATTTGCCGAATGAATTACCCAGAGATGCCAGCAGATACTTTGGCGAACAACTTATTAAATATGTAATTCCCGATTTAATTAAAGGGGGTAATAAAATTATAGAAGGAGCCACCATGCTTGATAAGGGAAAGCTGACCCAAAAGTTTTCTTATTTAGCTGATTATTCAAAACATTAGTTTAGAAGTATTATTTTCAAGAATATACAGTAAGACCTAAAAAATTTATTTTGTAATGATTAAGTTTTACAAATACATATAATATTCCTTTAGTAGTTCTGTAAAGACAGTTGAATAAGTATTGTCTGCATTTTTAATCACTATTTTATTTCTTAGTACTGAAATTTCTTTTTCAATGGCAGGCTTTACTTTGGTAAAATGCAAAAATGATCTAAAAGGTAAATGCTTGGCATCGTTGTATACCAATACTTCTTCTACTAATTGTAGTTGATGCGCTTCAGTTAATTTTTGCATGGTATAAGCACGAAGGGTAGGTACTAAAACAAAAAAGGAGCCAGCATCAGTTAATAAGCTTGAAACATTTTTTACCAAAATACTCCAAGGCAGTTCAGTGCTATGGGCCGCTTTATTTTTATTAGCGTCTGGTGACTTTAAATCGCCTTCGTAAAAAGGGGGGTTAGAAATTACGATATTAAATAAAAGGCTATCATTATTATTATTTAGCTCATTACTTACTAAATCACCTTTAATAATACTAGCTGTAAAGTTTTGTATTGAATCATTGACCAGCTTTAATCGGTTGCTCCACTTACTTATATTAAAATTTGAATTGGCTTCTGAAGCTGCTTGAGATTCAATTTCAATGGCAGTAATACTTGCCTTTGCGTTTTCGGTGACTTGGGCTAGCATTAAACTTAATAAGCCAGTGCCTGTGCCAATGTCTACTATATTATTTGCATTTTGTAACAAGGTCTTTTGACTTACCCAGGCGCCAAATAAACATGCATCAGTACATACTTTCATTGAAGTATATTGCTGATGCACGATAAATTGTTTACACTGAAAAAAGGGATTAGCCACTACTGCGCAGTTAAGCTAGCTCCTAAATATTCATTATTTAATCTCGCAATATTCGCAATAGAAATTTCTTTAGGACAAGTGGCTTCACAAGCACCTGTATTGGTACAAGAACCAAATCCTTCTTTATCCATTTGTGCCACCATCTTTAACACTCTTGATTTCCTTTCTGGAGCTCCTTGTGGAAGTAATGCCAAATGAGAAACTTTAGCACTTAAGAACAACATTGCTGAACTATTCTTACATGCTGCTACACAAGCACCACAACCAATACACATGGCTGCAGCAAAGGCATCATCTGCATTTTGTTTTTCAATAGGTAGGCTATTACCATCAACGGCATTACCTGTATTCACACTAATATATCCACCTGCTTGAATTATTCTATCGAAGGCAGAACGGTCAACGGTTAAATCTTTTACAATAGGAAAGGAGTTGGCTCTCCATGGTTCAATGACAATGGTTTCACCATCTTTAAAAGCACGCATATGTAATTGACAAGTCGTATTCGCCTGCCAAGGACCATGTGGCTTTCCATTAATATACATTGAACACATGCCACAAATACCTTCACGACAATCATGGTCAAAGGCAACGGGGTCGCCTCCTTCAGTAATTAATCTTTCATTTAAAATATCCATCATTTCTAAAAAAGACATTTCATCTGAAATACCCGCAACATCATAAGTTACAAAGGCACCTTGCGCTTTGGCATTTTTTTGACGCCAAACTTTAACTTTTAAATTCATTGTATTTTGAGACATAGCTAAAAAATTATTCTGTAAATATTTTGTGTAATTGTGTTTTGCTTATTTAAAGTTCAATACTTATTTATAATTACGTTGACTTGGTTTAATTACTTCGTATTTCAACGCTTCTTTATGTAATTCCCATTCATGCGCTCCTTTATTTTCCCAAGCAGCAACATACATATAGTTTTCATCATCTCTTAAGGCTTCTCCTTCTGGTGTTTGGTATTCTTCTCTAAAGTGACCACCACAGCTTTCTTCTCTTGCTAGTGCATCTACACACATTAATTCGCCTAGTTCAATAAAGTCGGCCACACGGTTGGCTTTATCTAATTCAGGGTTATATTCATTTATTTCTCCAGGAATTCTTAGATCAGACCAGAATTCTTTTTTCAAAGCTTGTACATCTGCAATGGCTTGTTTTAAACC
>JBBAJX010000029.1:0-22182 GCA_040403885.1 Sediminibacterium sp.
CCTTGGCGCCACTATTATCAGCTACATTGAGCCTACTTTCTTGCTGAATCATTTTTTTTAGCTTTAAGCTTTTTTCCTTCCTTTTGCAAGGTTGGGTGAATACTGTTTATTTCCTTTTTGGATTAGTTTATTTAGCTTTCTCCACTACTTCTACTAATCTCCAACGTTTTGTCTTACTTAATGGACGTGTCTCCATGATTTTTACAAGGTCACCAATTGTGCACTCTTGTTTTTCATCGTGCGCATGGAACTTAGTCGTTTTTTTCACGAACTTTCCATAGATCGGGTGTTTTACTTTTCTTTCCACTGCTACGGTAATGGTTTTATCCATTTTGTCGCTAGTGACAACACCGATTCTCGTTTTACGTAAATTTCTTTCTACCATTGTTATTAATTTTTGGTTAGCTTATCTGCTTTTTTTTAATTAGATACCTAACTCTTTTTTCTTTAATTCCGTTTTCAAACGGGCAATATCTTTACGAAGTCCGCGGATACTCATTGGATTCTCTAAGGGAGAAATAGCATGAGCGAACTCTAGTTTCTTAAGTCTTAATTGATCTTCATCGATACGCGCTTTAAGGTCGGTAACGGTTAAATCTTTTAAACCTTTATTAAAATCATATTTTTTGTCTGCCATTGCAAATACTTTTTGTTGTTTCTACTTTTTTCTTACTACTTGTTGTTGTTACTTATATATTACAAATCTCTTCTTGTAACAAATTTAGTTCTGATAGGTAATTTTTGAGCCGCTAAACCCATTGCTTCTTTAGCAACTTCTGGAGTGACACCATCTATTTCAAAGATGATACGTCCTGGTTCTACTACTGCTGCCCAGAATTCAGGGTTACCCTTACCTTTACCCATTCTCACCTCTGCAGGCTTACGCGTAATTATCTTATCTGGGAAAACACGAATCCATACATTTCCTTCTCTTTTCATTGCACGTGTCATTGCTTGACGCGCAGACTCTAATTGTCTGTTCGTTAACCAAATGGGATCTAATGATTTCAATGCAAAAGAACCAAATGCAATAGAAGCTCCGCGCTTCGCGATTTCGCGAATACGTCCTTTCTGTTGTTTTCTATGTTTACTTCTTTTTGGCTGTAACATATTGTTATTGTTATACTCTTTTTTTAATTTAATTATCTTTTTCTTGGTCCTCCACCGCCACCACCTGGACGACGATCATTTCCACGATCAAATCCACCGCGATCGTCACGACGATCTCCACCTGGACGATCTGCTCTTTCTCCACCTTCTTTTCCACCGATGAAGTTTGGATTCAATTCGCGTTTTCCTAAAACCTCACCTTTACAAATCCATACTTTGATACCGATTTTACCATACACTGTTAAAGCGTATACGTTAGCATAATCGATGTCCATTCTGAAAGTATGTAAAGGAACACGGCCTTGTTTGATTTCCTCGCTACGTGCAATCTCTGCACCACCAATACGTCCACCCACTTTTACTTTAATACCTTCTGCACCCATTCTTAAAGTAGAGGCGATAGCCATTTTAATAGCACGCTTGTAGTTAATACGGTTTTCAATTTGACGTGCAATCGTATCTCCGACAATGGTTGCATCTAATTCTGGACGACGAATTTCTAAGATGTTGATTTGAACATCATCTTTACCTGTTAACTTTTTTAACTCCTCTTTAATACGATCCACTTCTCCACCACCTTTACCGATGATGATACCTGGTTTTGAGGTATGAATAGTGATGATTAACTTACCTAAAGTACGCTCGATGACAATACGTGCGATGCCGCCTTTGCTAATACGCGCATTTAAATAAGTACGGATTTTATGGTCCTCAATTAACTTGGTAGCGTAATCTTTTTTATTACCGTACCAGTTGCTTTCCCATCCGCGGATGATGCCTAGTCTGTTTCCAATTGGATTTGCTTTCTGACCCATAGTAATGGTTTAGAATATTTAGTTTTTTAAATCTGATTTCGTATCTACAATCATAGTAACGTGGTTACTACGCTTACGCACTCTGTATCCACGGCCTTGTGGCGCTGGGCGCATACGCTTTAACGTACGACCACCGTCAACAAAAACTGTTTTTACAACCAAGCTGCTATCTGCCGCGCTTGCGCCTTCATTTTTTTGTTCCCAATTGTTAATTGCACTTTTCAACAACTTTGCCAAAGGCACAGCGTTGTGTTGTGGATGGAACTCCAAAATTGCCAATGCTTTCTCCACTTCCATGCCACGTATAACGTCTGCAAGCAAACGCATCTTACGAGGGCCTGTGGGATAATTGTTTAGTTTAGCTACTGCTTCCATTTCTTAATGTGTTTATACTAGTTTTTTATTTCTTAGTTCCAGCGTGACCTCTGAAGTTTCTTGTTGGAGAGAATTCACCCAATTTGTGTCCTACCATGAATTCGGTAACATACACTGGGATAAATTTATTTCCGTTATGAACTGCAAAAGTGTGTCCTACAAATTCTGGAGAGATGGTACTTCTACGACTCCAAGTTTTGATTACACCTTTCTTCGTTTTGCCTCCGTTCATACCCTCTACTTTTTCTTCAAGGTTATGATCTATATAAGGACCTTTTTTAATCGAACGACCCATAGTAACGAGTTAATTTGATTGTTAAATTATTTTGTCAATTTTTTTCCGTCACGACGTTGAATGATCAACTTGTCGCTACCTTTTCCTCTTGTTCTAGTTTTTTCTCCTTTAGCATACTTACCCGTTCTGCTTCTTGGATGTCCACCAGACGCTCTACCTTCACCACCACCCATCGGATGATCCACTGGGTTCATGGCAACACCTCTTACACGAGGACGAACGCCTTTCCAACGATTTCTACCTGCTTTACCAGCTGTTTCTAAGTTGTGATCGCTATTAGAAACAACACCCACCGTTGCGTAGCAGTTAATTAAAACTTTACGTAATTCACCAGAAGGCATTTTCAATACAGCGTAAGTTTCTTCCTTGTTCGCTAATTGAGCAGAAGAACCAGCACTACGTACTAATTTTCCACCTTGACCTGGTTGCATTTCAATATTGTGAATGATAGTACCTAATGGAATAGATTTCATTGGTAATGCATTTCCTACCTCAGGAGCCACATTCTCACCAGAAGATACTTTCGTACCAACTTGTAAACCTTGTGGGCAAATGATATATCTTTTCTCGCCATCAGTATATTGTACTAATGCGATAAATGCTGTTCTGTTTGGATCGTACTCGATAGAAACTACTGTGGCTTCCATTCCAGTTTTATTTCTTTTGAAATCGATGATACGATAATGTTGTCTGTGACCACCACCCATATAACGCATTGCACGACGACCTTGGAAGTTACGTCCAGCCGTTTTCTTTTGTGGTTCTAATAAACTCTTTTCGGGTTTGTTAGTAGTAATCTCAACATAGGCGTTCCCGATTCTCCATCGAGTTCCTGCTGTAATTGGTTTGTACTTTCTTAATGCCATTTTTTTTCTTTTACTTTTTAAAGACTTTGTAGTCTTACGAATTTTTCAGCTTCGCGGGCTATTGTTTATTTATAGAGTAGCGTAAAGGTCAATGGTTTCACCTTCTGCTACAGTTACCAATGCTTTCTTATATCCAGATTTGATACCAGAGATAATACCAGCTTTAGTAGAACGAGTTTTGTTTTTACCTGGAACAACTAATGTGTTAACTTCTAAAACGTTCACTCCATAGAATTGCTCTATTGCAGATTTAATTTCTAATTTGTTTGCTCTGCGATCTACTTTGAAAGCATATCTTCTTAACTTTTCTTGTTGGCCATTTGCTTTTTCAGTAAGGATTGGCTTTATTAATATTTCTGTCAATTTCATAATTATAATTTTAAAGTCGTTAAGCTTATGCTACTACAGCTTCTTCTTCGTTAAAAATTTTAGCAGCCCCTTCAGTGATCACTAATATATCGGCATTCATGATGTCGTAAGTATTAATGTCGGATAATAAAGTACTAGCTACGTTTGGAATATTGCGTGTGCTTAAATAAATGTTTTCATCGTACTCTGGAAGAATCACTAATGTCTTTTTATTATCTAAGTTTAACTGACTAATGATAGTAGCAATGGTGGAAGTTTTTGGTGCTTTCATGTCAATGTCTTCTAAGACTAAAATAGCTTGATCAATTGCTTTATGAGATAAAGCAGAAATTTTTGCTAAGTCTTTTACCTTACGATTTAATTTAAAATCGTAGCTATGTGGTTTTGGTCCAAAAATAGTACCACCACCCTTATATAATGGGTTACGAATATTACCCTTACGAGCACCACCCGTACCTTTTTGCTTATGTAATTTTCTGCTTGCTCCTTGCACTTCCGCACGCGTCTTTACTTTATGTGTACCAGAACGACGTGCAGCTAAATACTGCTTCACTGCTAAATAAATAACGTGATCGTTTGGAGTTGCACCAAAAATTTCAGCAGGTAATTCAACTTGTCTGCCTGTTTTTTTGCCTTCTATATTTAATACTTCTAATTGCATGATTGTCGATTAATAGGTGATTACTTTTGGATTAAAACGATTGAACCGTTGTTGCCTGGCACTGAGCCACTAACAAGAACATAGTTTTTTTCTGGGAATAATTTTAATACCGTTAAGCCTTTAGTTTTAACGCGATCAGTACCCATACGGCCGGCCATACGCATGCCTTTGAATACTCTTGCTGGATAAGATGATCCACCAATAGATCCTGGAGCACGAGAACGATCATGTTGTCCGTGAGTAGCTTCACCCACACCGCTAAATCCGTGACGCTTTACAACCCCTTGGAATCCTTTTCCTTTTGTAGTTCCTACTACTTCAACAGTATCGCCTTCGGCAAACATGTCTAAAGTGATAGTAGCGCCTAAAGCCGCTTCTAATGAATAGTCGCGGAATTCTTTTACAAAACGCTTAGGAGCAGTCTGCGCTTTTGCGTAGTGATTAATTTCTGATTTTGTAGAATGCTTTTCTTTCTTGTCGCCTAACGCTAATTGTACTGCGCTATAGCCGTCAACATCAAGTGTTTTTACTTGAGTGACTACGCATGGACCTGCTTCAATAATGGTACAAGCAATTTGCTTACCATCTTGACCGAAAATGCTGGTCATGCCAATTTTTTTTCCAATAATACCTTTCATCTGTTTGCGGTTTATGCCCCGCGTCTGGTTCTGAGGACATCCGATGATGATGCTACAGCTAATCGTTGATTTTCATCTTTCGATTTTTGTAGCTCGGATTCAATCCCTGTTTGCTGCCGACCTTTTCCTGAGTTTTCACAATTTTCATTGTGAAGGGGAAGTACCGGAAGTAAACAAACCTCGAAGGGCCTGTTTATATTTTTCTTTTATATTCAACCAGCGCTCCTTTTTCAACTGATGCATAATGGCTCAGTGATTGGGAGATGGATTTATAAATACTTATGCTTTGATCTCCACCTCAACACCTGATGGTAAGTCTAACTTACTAAGGGCGTCTACTGTTTTAGAAGAAGAAGTGTAGATGTCCAATAAACGCTTATGCGTTGCTAATTGGAACTGCTCACGACTTTTCTTATTCGCATGCGGTGAACGTAATACAGTAAAAATGCGCTTGTGTGTAGGTAAAGGAATAGGACCTGTTACTACTGCACCAGTACTGCGTACGGTTTTTACGATTTTCTCAGCAGACTTGTCTACCAAGTTGTGATCGTAAGACTGTAATTTTATTCTAATTCTTTGAGACATAGCTATTTTTCCCAAATTATCTTGGGGTTGCAAAGGTAATGGGTTGTAAGGTAACATTCAAGAAATATTGCCCTTTTTTTAAATTATTTTTAAAAAAGGTCTCAATAACCAAAAAGCCCCCGTAAGGGAGCTTTTTATATTGATAATCAATGATTTGCCTATTCGTCGTCCTTAGCCTTGCCTTTGTTTTTTGCCATCACCTCTTCAGCGATATTGTTTGGCGCTGGGTTGTAGTGGCTAAACTCCATTGTAGATGTTGCACGACCAGAGCTTAAAGAACGAAGTTGAGTTACATATCCAAACATTTCACTCAAAGGCACTTTCGCTTTGATAACTTGTAAGTTACCACGGCTATCCATACCTTCTAACATTCCACGACGTCGGTTTAAGTCACCGGTAACGTCTCCCATGTATTGGTCTGGTGTAACTACTTCCACTTTCATGATTGGCTCAAGTAATGTAGGCTTCGCTTTTTTACCTGCAGTTCTGAAGGCAGATTTAGCACATAATTCAAATGACATTGAATCAGAATCCACATCGTGGTAACTACCATCGGTAATACGCACTTTCATGTTGTTCACTGGGTAACCAGCTAAAACACCTTGTGTCATTGAAGTTTCAAAACCTTTATTAATAGCAGGAATAAATTCTTTTGGAATAGATCCTCCGAAAATATCATTTACGAATTGGAAATGCTTGTCTTTATTTTCTGTCAACCATTCAACATCAGCAGGTCCAATTTCAAATTCGATATCGGCAAATTTACCACGACCACCCGATTGCTTTTTTAAGACTTCACGGTGCTCAATCATTTTACCAAATGATTCTTTGTAAGCTACCTGAGGATTACCTTGGTTAATCTCTACTTTAAATTCACGACGCATACGATCTACAATAATCTCTAAGTGTAGTTCACCCATTCCAGATAAAATTGTTTGACCAGTATCTTCGTCTGTCTTTACGCGTAATGTAGGATCTTCCTCTACTAATTTAGCAATGGCCATACCCATTTTATCAACGTCCGCTTGCGTCTTAGGCTCTACTGCTACCGAGATAACGGGTTCTGGAATAAACATATTCTCAAGTACTATTGGATGGTTCTCATCACATAAAGTATCTCCAGTTTTAATTTCTTTAAATCCTACTGCTGCTGCGATGTCACCTGCTTCGATAAAATCGATTGGGTTTTGTTTGTTTGCAAACATTTTCATGATACGAGAAATACGCTCGTTCTTTCCACTACGCATATTCTTTACATAAGAACCTGCATCCAAATGACCAGAATAACATCTGAAGAACGCTAAACGTCCCACGAAAGGATCGGTCATGATTTTAAATGCCAATGCAGCAAATGGTTCTTTTGCATTTGGTTTACGGTAAACTTTTTCTCCTGTATCAGGATCAGTTCCTTCTGTATCATCTACATCTACTGGAGAAGGCAGGTAACGACAAACTGCATCTAATGCTGTTTGTACACCTTTGTTTTTAAATGATGATCCGCACATCATTGGAACAATACTTAAATCGATGGTTGCTTTACGAATGGCTTCATGTACTTCTGCTTCAGAAATAGAATCTGGATTTTCAAAAAACTTCTCCATTAATTTGTCGTCGTATTCTGCTACGGCTTCAATTAATTGAGCTCTCCAATAATCCACATCTTCTTTCATATCATCAGGAATAGGATTCTCTACATAAGTCATCCCTTCTGTAGCATCATCCCAAATAATTGCTTTCATTCTAATTAAATCAACTACACCAGTGAAATGATCTTCCGCACCGATAGGTAATTGTAATGGCACTGCTTTCGCACCTAACATTTCTCTTACTTGTGTTACCACCATTAAAAAGTCGGCACCCGCACGGTCCATTTTATTAACGAATCCAATACGAGGAACTTTATAACGATTCGCTTGACGCCAAACTGTTTCTGATTGTGGCTCAACACCATCTACTGCAGAAAAAAGTGCAATCAAACCATCCAATACACGCATAGAACGTTCTACCTCTACGGTAAAATCCACGTGACCTGGAGTATCAATAATATTGAAATAATAATCTTTTGTTCTATCATCTTTTTTACCCAATGTGGTTGGGAACTGCCATTGGCAACTTACAGCTGCAGAAGTAATAGTAATACCTCTTTCTTTTTCTTGTTCCATCCAATCAGTAGTAGCGGCACCATCATGCACCTCACCTATTTTGTGGATCATACCAGTATAACGTAAGATACGTTCAGTCGTAGTTGTTTTACCGGCATCAATGTGCGCAGCAATTCCAAAGTTTCTTTGTAGTTTCAAGTCAGCCATAAAAGGGTTATTTTTTATTTTAAATGGTCCTATTTTCCGAGGCGCAAAGTTAACGATATTAGTAATTGAAAGGCTGATTCTCGAGTTTTTTTTCCAACAAAAAAACCTCCCTGTTGATACAGAGAGGTTTAGTCTATTTTTAAAGGCTAAAAAGCCAGTATTATATTTTAAAATTACATCTTAAAGTGAGAGAAGGCTTTGTTCGCCTCAGCCATACGGTGTGTGTCTTCTTTCTTTTTGAAAGCGCCACCTTCACCCTTTGTAGCTGCGATAATTTCGTTCGCTAACTTATCGGCCATTGTTTTACCGTTTCTTTCACGGCTGTAACGTACTAACCACTTCATGCTTAAAGAAATTTTACGATCGGCACGAACTTCAGCAGGAATTTGGAAAGTAGCACCACCAATACGACGGCTACGTACTTCAACAGCAGGTGTAATATTCACTACCGCTCTTTTCCACATTTCATATCCATCTTCACCTGTGAACTTGCTTACTTTATCTAATGCATCATAAAATATTTTATAGGCAGTCGTTTTTTTACCGTCTAACATTACGTTATTGATAAAACGAGTTACTTGCACATCGTTGAAACGAGGATCTGGTGCTAGAGGAATTTTTTTAGGTTGTGCTTTACGCATGTCGAATATGAGTTAGTGGTTACTTATTAAATTAATTCTTTTAATTATTTCTTTGCTTTTTCTTTCTTTGTACCGTATTTACTACGAGACTGCTTACGGTCTTTAACACCAGCAGTATCAAGGCTTCCACGTACAATATGATAACGTACCCCTGGTAAATCCTTTACACGACCACCACGTATTAAAACGATACTGTGCTCTTGTAAGTTGTGACCTTCACCTGGAATGTACGCGATAACTTCAATTTTATTTGTCAAACGCACTTTAGCTACTTTACGTAACGCAGAGTTTGGTTTTTTAGGTGTAGTTGTATACACTCTAGTACAAACGCCACGACGCTGAGGACATGCGTCCAATGCTCTTGATTTACTTTTAGCCCTGATGATCTCACGGCCTTTTCTCACTAATTGTTGAATAGTAGGCATTTATTCTGCTGTTTTTTTCAATTTCGGTTTATAAAAAATTCGGACGGCAAAGGTAATGGCTGTAGCCCAAATACCAAAATGTTTATTCGCTAATTTTAAAAAAATACCCCAAATGCCCCCTTTTGGCAGCAATTGAGCCAATAATTCAAATAAAATAGCTTGATTTTCAGAGATTTAGCTACTAAGAAGGGACTTTCATTAACCAGTTATGCTTATCTGGAACATTCCCTACTCTAATATCGTTTAAATGTTGCTTCAAAGCCGGCGCTACTTTCAATGTATCTAAATTAAAGTCCATTGAATAGTCTTTGTAGGTTAAGTTAATGATAAAAGAGACAACTGCAGCAGTACCTACTCCAAAAACTTCTTGCAATAAACCTTTTTTATGTGCTTCTACAATTTCATCTACTGATAAATTTCTTTCTTCCACTACATAACCCATTTCTCTTAATAATGTAATGGCACTGTCCCTAGTGACGCCTTTTAAAACGGTACCTCTTTCTAAACTTGGAGTAATTACTTTGCCATCAATGACAAACATTACATTCATCACGCCTACCTCTTCAACAAATTTATGTTCAAAAGCATCGGTCCAAAGTATTTGATCAAATCCTCTTTTTTTCGCTAACTCTACTGGATATAAACTTCCGCCATAATTTCCACCATTCTTTGCATAACCAACACCACCGGGCGCTGCACGGGTATACTTTTCTTCAATTACAATTTTCATAGGTGCAGAAAAATAAGGACCAGAAGGGCCTAAAATAATCATAAACTTATAAGTGGATGAAGGACGCACTCCTAAAAAAGGGTCTGTCGCAATTATAAAGGGTCTTATGTATAATGAGTGTTCAGGCAAACTTGGAATCCAATCTTTATCTAAAGCAATTAATTGTTTCATGCCTTCCAGAAATAACCATTCAGGTACAGCAGGCATTTGCATTCTATCTGCTGAAACATTAAAACGAATAAAATTTTGATCGGGTCTAAAAATAACTACTTCATCTTTAGCATTTTTATAGGCCTTAATACCTTCGAAAATAGTTTGACCATAATGTAATACTGCAGAAGCAGGATCTACTTCAAAAGAAGCATAGGGCTTAATCTCAATATTCTTCCATTCACCATCTATATAGTCGGCCGTTAACATATGGTCGCTAAAATGTTTACCAAACTGCAATGTCTCCATTTTAAAATGAGGCAAACGCGGGTGGGTAGTTTTCGTAATTGGAATGATTAGATACGCCATGGTAGATAATTGTAAAGATGATAAAACTATAGGGTGAATTCGAGTTACAAAGAAACGAAAAAAGTAGAAAACTTACAATTGTTATTTTTCAATCTGCGCCTTTTCAATTAATTTTCCAATTAATTTTCCAATTGAATGAAAATAGAAAAAACAATATTACCTCCTGCCGTCTTAGTTTCTTTATTCAAAGATAGTTTGGTATTACCTGAAAAGGAAATAAAGCCTGTAAAAATTGTCGAAAATAAGTTGCCAGGTAAAGAGCAGGCAACGATCACTGACGAAACAGAGATGGCTAGCCCCATTAAATATTTAGGAGACCACCATAAAAAAATATTGGTGGTGGTAAATGATCCCGAATCGGTGTATTTAAATGAGACCGATTTTATTTTATTGACTTCTATTTTGAATGCATGCCGTCTTACCATTGCAGATATTGCACTTATTAATATAGGTAATCAAAAAGCAAGCTTGCATGAAATGCTTACTAAACTTCCTTCCGTATTAGTGATTGCATTTGACATAGATAGCAAGGCATTGAAAATTAAATTACCTACTACTTTATATAAAACAACGCCACTTGGTGAAACCAATTTATTATTTAGTGCAGCATTATCTACAATGCAAGGAAGCAGTGCTGATGCTAAGAAAGAAAAAGGAAAATTATGGACCGTGCTAAAACAAATATTTCAACTATAAATATTTCAATTATAAATATTTTGTAATGCACACTCTCATTTTTGCTACCAATAACGAACATAAAATAAAAGAAATACAATCCCTTGTAGGTAGCGATTTTACTATTATTACTTTACAGCAAGCAGGCATTGATATTGATATTCCTGAACCCCACGAAAGTTTACAAGAAAACGCCTACGAGAAAGCCATTACTATTGAAACCATCACCAAGCAAAATTGTTTTAGCGAGGATACGGGATTAGAAATTGAAGCTTTGAATGGGGAGCCTGGTGTAAAAAGCGCAAGGTATGCTGGAGAGACTAGAAATTTTCAAGCCAATATTGATAAAGTAGTAGAAAAATTAAAAGGCAATACAAATCGTAAGGCACAATTTAGAACAGTGATTTGTTTACTATGGAATAAAGAAGTTTTTTATTTTGAAGGAATTTGCAAAGGAAATATAGCTGAAACAATGCTTGGAGGGGAGGGCTTTGGTTATGATCCTATTTTTATTCCAGAAGGGTCTAGTAAAAGTTTTGCAGAAATGACGATGGAAGAGAAAAATAAATTTAGTCATAGACAAAAAGCCGTCACAAAACTATTTACATTTTTGCATTCCATATAGCCCAAGACTCCTCTGCTTGTATATGCAGCATGGCTAATCCATTTTGAACTGTGGCTCCTTTTGCTAATCCGTTTTTCATAAACAAGGTCTCCGTTGGATTATACACTAAATCATATAAATGATGCTGCGCCGTTATACCCTCATAAGCAATGGGTGGCGATTCATTCGTGTTTGGATACATACCAAGAGGGCTTGTATTAATAATAAGTGTATGCGCTTCTACTATTGATTTAGTTAAGCGCTCATAACTTAAATTAGCATTTGCCTTTCTTGAAACAACTTGAAACTGAATATTTAATTTTTGAAGTACCCACTGCACTGCAGCAGATGCACCCCCTGTTCCAAGAATGAGTGCATGGGTATGATGGGCTTGTAAAAAAGGCAGCAATGATTTTTCAAAACCAATGACATCGGTATTGTATCCATATAATTCATTATTGAATTTTCGAATACAATTACAAGCCTTTATAGCTTGCACCACAGGGCTACTATGTTGTAAAAAAGGAATCACTTCTTTTTTATAGGGAATGGTTACATTTAAACCTTCTATACTAGGGTGCTCGGTCCATAAAGCAGCAAAAGATTGAATAGAATCAATAGGAAAATTAGTATACTGCGCATTGATAATATTTTCCTTCAGAAACTTTTCAGTAAAAAATTTCTGTGAAAAAGAATGGGATAAAGGATATCCAATTAATCCAAACTGTCGCAAAATTATTTATTTAAGTATAAGTCAAAACTATCGCCACGCAGTCCAATACGCATTGTTTCTAGAGCAATGACTTCAGAAGGTGCAATATTTCCTAGATTCACATTACAACCTACTAATTCTAAGAAATAAAGTTGTTGTGCTTTTTGTGGTGCTTCCCATAATATTTTTTCGGCTGGAATTTTAGTAAGTATTTCTTGCACCAATCCTTCACGCACTTCCCCACTACCTCTGTATATACCTACATTACCTGCCTCTCTTGCTTCTGCAATTACATAGGTAGAACCTGCCTTTAATTCAGCACTCATTAATTCAATCCACTGATAAGGAGGAATAATATGTGCAGCATCCTTACTGCCTACTTCACTTAATACGGTAGCAAATTTTGAAATTTTTTCTATATACCCACATTTTTCTGAATGCGGAATAGTAATGGAACCATCACTTACTTCAATTAAATCAATTTTGTAGTCCTTGCACATAGCAATAAAATCATCGAACTGATTTCTTATTACAAAGGCTTCAAATAAAGTACCGCCAAAATAAACAGGTATACCGGCCGCTTGATATAATTCTATTTTTTTTCTCAGATTCGGTGTTACAAAAGAAGTACCGAAACCTAATTTAATCATGTCGGTATGAACTCCTGCTACACTTAGAAAATTTTCAGCTTCTCCATAACTCAATCCTTTATCCATCACCATGGTAAGTCCGCTTTGTCTTGGTTTGGCTGTTCTTTCAGGTATTTGAGTAAGATGATAATTCATTTTGTATTTTTTTCATTTTATGATTAACACAAAGTTACTCTAAAATGATTAAGATTTTTTTGTCTTCTTAAATTGTCCAATTAATTCTGCCACTTTTGGATCATGTATAATTTCAGGATAGAATTTGGTGAATTTTTTTAACAGTTTAGACGATTTCGATAAAGCCATTTCTAATTGTAATAAACCTTCTGCTGCTTTACCCATCATAAACAAGATGGCACTGCGATAAAAAATAAAAACTACTTTTCCTTGGGTAGACATATACGCCAATTCAGTTTGCTCCAAAGCGCTATCCAACTGTTCATTGGCTACTAAACATTTAATTAAGTATTCCCAACCTGCAATTTGCTTTGGTTTATTTTTTACTACTGTTCCAAAAAACTGGGCTGCCTCTTTAAACTGCAAAAGATGCATATAACACTCCCCCATTAAAATGTAGTATTCATTAATGTGCTTATGTATTCTTAATGCATGTTCTAATTGCTTAATGGCTAACTCCCAATGTTCTTCTTGCATGTAAGTGCCTGCAATTTTTTGGTAGAGCCTACTATCATCTGGATTCAAATGAACTGCTTTTTTATAATGAAATCTTGCTTGTGCAAAATTTTTCATTCTATGGTAACAGTGTCCAATGGCCTCATAAATAACATCCTCAGGTCTTGATAATTCTAAAACTTTTTCTAAGGCCTCGATGGCTTCTCTATATTTTCGAATGCGTAAAAAGGCATCGCCCATATTGCGATAAGCATAATCAAATTTTTCATCAATGACAATGGCATACTGATAAGCGTCAATAGCTTTCTCATGTAATTTAATACCTTGATATGCAGCTGCTAGATTAAACCATGCCAATGCATTATAAGGTTGTTCATCAATGATACGTTGATGCAATCGGATACTCTCTTCATTTCTTCCTGTGAAATCTGTCCAAAAACAAATTTTATATAAAGCTTCTTCATTGGTAGGATCTTCTTCCAAGACCAACTGTAAACAATCAAATACTTTATCAAATGCTTCATGATCATCGTAGACATCGGCTAGTTCAAATAATACTTCGGTTCGATCTGGCCCCTCAAATAAATGCAAGGCTTCTTGTAGTAGGACAATGGCTTTTTCAGGTTGGTCTAATGCCAAATAAGCATCTGTTTTTAAGATGAATAAATTCATATCCTTATGATCATATAAGGCAGCAGTGTCTAGTAATTGTAAAGCCTCTTTGTATTTTCTAGTGGCTAGTAGTAAGTCGGCCTTCTTAATCATCAGTAAAGCAGAAGAAGGATATTGATCCAGTGCAATATTGGCAGCTTCAATGGCTTCCAATATTTCATCCTTTTCGTCAAGGTGCTCGATGATTCTTTCAAAATCATCTTCTTCTATATAGGAGTTGGTACGACCTTGTTTCAGGTTCTGGTACCTCTGCATCAACTCATGAATATCTCCGCCCTCCTCGTCACGATGGTTATCGAACATGGCTTTTTAATTACTGGGTTAGGAATAAAGCATTGATTATCAATATTTTGAAAAATAAAACTTGAGCCTCATTACTTTAAATAAATATACAATTAAGCTATTAATTATCAATAATTTGTTCTTCACATAACCCTTAAATTAGGTTAAAAATTAATTTGTGGCCGAAATTGTAAAATACTTATCTTTGTAACGATCATGCGTACTATAAAAAATATATTAATAATTACTTGTTTAACGACTGTGTTATTCATCTCTGAGAGCAGTTACGCTTCTACTATAGTAAATGGTAGCAGCGATGCCAAGAAAATGGTGGAAAAATATACATTGAAAAACATTGGCAATCTTACCCATAAGACGGCTACTTTTTATACTTTAAAATCTAGTTTAGAATTTAAAGGTATTGCGTCTATTAATATGAATAATGCTGTGAATAATAGCAATTATCTTAAGTACAATAAGGGTAATATTTCTTATGTCATTCCTTATCGTTACAAGGTGGTTTTGTCTAAATTCAAAACACCCACTGCAGTTCAGCCTTAATGTTGAATGACTTAATTATTCCGCAGGCTAGTCATATTATTTTTCTTCACTACTACTTTTCACCTATTGCTTGATACAATTCACTATTAATTGTAAACAGGCTCAATGACAAGGGGCTTAAATCCAATTTCATTGCTAGATATTTAATCTGCATCCCCTTTACGCTAGTAATAGTATAAGACAGGACCAAGCCAGGTATATTTTTGAAACCTAACTCAAATTGGTTCACTGTTAAGTTCAAAGAGTCGGTATACAAAATATCATAAACAGACCCATCACTCCACTTTAATTGCAATGCTTTGCAGTGATACCCTAAAATATTAATAATAGTGTCCGTAGGTATTTCTTCTTGAGCAACTAAATTCATTTTTGATACAGGTGGAAAGTTAATGGTTTGCAAAAAATGGCTTTGCCCAATATCCTTCGTAATAGTTGCTTTATCTAATTGTGTATTGAATAAAAATGTTTGTATTAACTGAGCCGTGGTTAAAATGGTCTTGCATTGATTTCCTTTTACCCAAATATCTTTAGTACCAATGGCAGCAATAGTTCCATTTGCTTTTTGTTCAGTAATTTGAAACTGAAGGGCACACTCTCCTACTAGCTTAGTTTGAGCATGCGCTGCAGCCGTGAAGAAGAAGAGGCTTATAATTAGGGGGGTAATTCTAAACTTCAGGGGGTTTTGGAGGGGGGATTGTTAGTTTATTTTTTTGTCTTGTCTTTTAAGGCTTGCACTTTTTTCTGAGTCTCCATCAATTGCTCATACTTGCCTTGCCAATTACTTTTTTTCTTAGGCGTTTTACGTTTTATTTCAATACCTGCCAATATTTTATCATGATCAATGATGACCTTTTGAATCAATAACTGCATAAGTAAGGTAATCACGTTAGAAACAGTATAGTACCAAGTTAAAGCCGAAGGCAATCCATTAAATATAAATAATAAAACGAATGGAAAAATATAAGGCATGTACTTTAAAGCAGGGTTATCCTGTGTAGGTGTCATGGCCATATTATATACAGACATTAGCAAACTAGTAATAACTGCAGTAAGGGTAAATAAACTAATATGATTACCAAAACTAGGTATGGTAAAAGGAAGTGTTGCAATGGAGTCATAGCTTGATAAATCATGACTCCACAAAAATGATTGACCTCTTAAAGAAATATTGGAATTAAAGAAACTATATAAAGCAAAGAATATTGGAATTTGCAATAAGGCTGGAATACAACCACCTAAAGGATTTACCCCCGCCTCTCTAAATAATTTCATTTGTTCCATGGCAAAGCCTTGTTGATCGTCTCCTAGCTTTTTCTTAATAGCGTCTAATTCCGGTTTCAACACTTTCATTTTAGCACTACTTAAATAACTTGAATAGGTAAGCGGAGAGGTAACTACTCTAATAAAAATAGTTAACAAGAAAATAACCCATCCAAAATTCTTAATAAAGCCTGCGAAGAAATCAAATACAGGCATTAAAATATATTTATTAATGGGACGTACAAAAGAATATAAGTCTCTTCCTAAGTTTACAATTTTTTCCATTTCTGGTGCCTGTGCCTTCAGAATTTGAAAGTCGTTAGGGCCGTAGTAAAGAGACAATGCAATGTTTGCATTCGGGCCAGCAACCTTTTTTTGAAATTGAGATTGAAGCGCTGCTAAACCATTACTACTATCTATTTTTCTTTGCCAATTTAAATTTCCTGTATTAAAACCATCTTTAGCTATTAAGGTTGTAGAAAAGAATTGTTGCACCAAGCCTACCCATTGAATTGGTTTTTCAAAAGCCTTGGTATTCTTACTTGAAACATAATCAAATTCACCCCCTTCTGAAAAACAGATATTGGACATTTGACGCTCATACACCGAAGTACGCTCTTGTTGATAAGAATGTACATCCCAAATTAAGTTTAACTGTTGGTTGGTTAATAATTGATCGGCACCTTCTAATTGAATATTCCAATCAACATTATATTTATTCGCTTCTAATATAAACTGATGGCGAATGGTTTTACCAGCAGGGGTGGTATAGGCATACTCAATTTTTTGGGCACCCTTTTCACCAGCAGTGATAGTCTTGGTTGGAAATAAAATATGATTAACTTGTAGCGTTTTATTATCCCCCACATTAATAGGATAATTTAAAGAACTACTATCTCCTAATGTAACTAACTCCTTTTTGTAATTAGTATATTTTTTAAGTGTTACTTCAGCTACTTGTCCCCCTTTGTTGCTAAACTTCACCTTCACCACTTCATTCTCTAAATAAGTAAACTCTTCTTTTACAGTATCGATATTGTTTACAAAACCACCAGTAGTTGAATCCAATTTTACAGGATTTTGTAAAGCAGCTGCTTTATCGGCAGTGGCTTTTATCATCGCCACAGAATCATCAAAATGCTTTTTGTAAGTAGCTAAGTCGGTTTGTTGTTTGTTGGTGTACCAGAAGTACATAAAAAACAAACCAGCCAATAATATAAAACCAATGACTGTATTTTTATCAGTATTCATACGTGAAATTTAATCGTAATTAACGAGGGCCAAAGGTATCGTTTTTTTACAAATTTCGGCTGTATTTACCCCCTACCTGGTAAAGCGTATTGGAAATTTCCCCTAAACTGCAATATTTGACCGCTTCCATTAAAAAGGTAAATATATTGTCATTTTGCAAGGCTGCATTTTGGAGCTTTTTGAGATAAGGAGCACTTAGGGATTGGTTCCTTTTTTGGAAGCTAGCAAGGTTTTTAATTTGTAGATTTTGTTCGGTAGAAGAGGATCTAAATATGGCTTGTTGGTCGGCATTATTTTTTTGATGCGGTTGTATAAAACTATTCACGCCAATAATGGGTATTTCTCCGGTATGCTTTTTAGTTTCATAATGCAAACTTTCTTCCTGAATTTTTGTACGCTGATACATTCTTTCCATGGCACCCAATACACCCCCTCTATTATTTATTCTTTCAAATTCTTGCATCACTGCTTCTTCCACTAAATCGGTTAACTCCGTAATTAAAAAACTTCCTTGTTGAAAATTCTCCACCTTGGTGGTGCCCAATTCTTTGTTAATAATTAATTGAATGGCTAAAGCGCGTCTTACACTTTCTTCAGTGGGTGTCGTAATGGCTTCATCATATGCATTGGTATGCAAACTATTGCATTGGTCGTAAATAGCATACAAGGCTTGCAGGGTGGTTCTTATGTCATTAAAGTCTATCTCTTGCGCGTGCAAACTTCTTCCACTGGTTTGTATATGGTATTTTAATTTTTGTGAACGCTCATTGGCATGATATTTATACTTCATGGTATTGGCCCAAACTCTTCTAGCCACTCTTCCAATAACTGCGTATTCCGGATCCATTCCATTACTAAAGAAAAAACTTAGGTTGGGTATAAAATCGTCAATGGCAATACCTCTATTCATAAAATATTCAACATAAGTAAATCCATTGGCCAAAGTAAAGGCCAACTGCGTAATAGGATTGGCCCCTGCTTCTGCAATATGATAACCAGAAATAGATACACTATAAAAATGTTTGACTTTATTTTCAGCAAAATAGGCTTGTACATCGCCCATCATTTTTAATGCAAAATCAGTAGAAAAAATACAAGTATTTTGTGCTTGGTCTTCTTTTAAAATATCTGCTTGCAAGGTACCTCTTACATTCGTTAGTACTTCTTGTTTAATTTTATTATACACTGCTGGCGCTAATACTTGGTCACCTGAAACACCTAATAATTGAAGCCCTAAACCATTATGCCAGTCTTTGAAATTTAATGATTTGTTCACATTAAAATATTCGGGAGGCGTGGACCCTTTAAATAAAAGCTTCATTTTTTTATGAACAGCTGGCCATAATTTATTAGAACTAATATATTTTTCACAGGCCTGGTCTATGGCGGTGTTAAAAAACTGTGCCATAAGAATAGGAGCTGGGCCATTAATAGTCATACTTACAGAAGTACTGGGGCTATTTAAATCAATACCACTATATAATTTTTTAGCATCGTCAATATTTGCCACATTCACACCTGCATTACCAATTTTACCATACACGTCTAATCTTTTTTCTGGATCATGTCCATATAAAGTAACACTATCAAAAGCAGTAGAAAGACGAATGGCACTTTGTCCCTTACTTAAAAAATGAAATCTAGCATTGGTTCTTTCAGGACAACCTTCACCAGCAAACATTCTAGTAGGGTCTTCATTACCTTGTTTAAATTTAAATACACCTGCAGTATAGGGAAAATAACCAGGCAGGTTTTCTTTCAAATGCCAATGCGCAATATCTCCCCAATCTTTAAAACCAGGCACTTGCACTTTTTGAATAGTGGTTCCCGATGGAGTTTCAAAACTAAGTACTTGTTTTAGTTTTTTTCCTTTTTGATCTATTTCTAAAAAAGGCTTTTTATAAGCTTCCACCTTTGAAGGCCAATCTAGTATTAACTGCTTTACTTCCTTGTCAATACTTTGTTCAATGAGTTGATTGGCTTTCAGTATTTTTTTATCGTCTTGTAAGCTTGGCTCTTTTAATACTTCTTGAAAGCAGTACCATTTTGAAATAATATTTTTTTGTTCCTCTATCCATTGATTGTTTTTTTGAATGGTAGTTACAATCTCTCCTAAATACTGAGTTCTTTTATTGGGAATAGTAGGCGCTGTTATTTCATTTTCATTATACTTCAGCTCCCATGGAAGAAGGTTCCATTGTATAGTATGTGTTTGATAAACAATGGCAGCTAGTGCATTATACATGGCTTGCATACCGGGGTCACTGAAATGTGAGGCAATGGTTCCAAATACTGGAAGGCTATTTTTTTGATCTTCCCATATATGATGCGAACGACGATATTGTTTTCGCACATCTCTGACTGCATCTAAACCTCCTGCCCTATCAAACTTATTAATGGCAATTAATTTTGCAAAATCAATCATGTTTATTTTTTCCAATTGTGTAGGGGCCCCAAATTCAGGTGTCATTACATAAATGGGAATACTCACATAATCCACTATGGTCGCATCATTCTGTCCCACCCCTGCGGTTTCAATAATAATAGCATCATAGCCCGCTTCAATTAATAGTTCAATGATGGCGTCCATGGAGTGGGCAATGGTATTTTTATCAGACCTAGTAGCCAAGGAGCGCATAAAAACATGGGGATGGTCAATGGCATTCATACGAATACGATCACCTAGTAAGGCACCTCCTGTTTTTCTTTTACTAGGGTCTACAGAAATAATTGCAATGGTTTTACTAGGGTTGGCTAATAAAAAATACTGAATGAGTCTATCACAGAGGGTAGACTTTCCAGCCCCACCTGTTCCGGTGAGCCCTAGGATAGGAATATTTTTATTCGCTTTTTTAGTATTCGTTTTTTGAGTAGTCTTTTTGATAGCACTATTTTTGGAGAGCGCATTTTTAGAGGAAGTATTTTTAGAGCTACTATTTTGCAAAAGCGTAATAGCTCTACTAATAGGTCGAGGATCAATTTTTTTAGTAAAAGATAATTTAGGTAATTTCTTATTCCGAAAATCTTTTAAGGTATAGTCACATAATTGAATCACTTGTTCAATCATTCCTTCGATACCCAACTTCAATCCATCTTCAGGTAAATATATTTTTGAAATGCCAATTTTTTCTAAGTAAGCTGCTTCTTTAGGCAAAATAGTGCCACCGCCACCTCCCACAATTTTAATATGCCCATAGCCAGCTTCATTTAATAATTTTCTAACGTAAGTGAAAAATTCAATATGACCACCCTGATAAGAAGTAATGGCAATGCCTTGTACATCTTCTTCAATAGCAGCGACGACAATTTCTTGTGCGGAACGATTATGTCCAAAATGAATAATTTCTGCTCCTTTTTCTTGAAGTATACGACGCATGATATTTATGGAGGCATCATGTCCATCAAATAAACTAGTGGAAGTAAGGATACGTATATTATTCATACTATAAAGCTAACAAATGTTAGCAACATGACAAACTAAAACAAGTTAAAAACGTACAAAACAAACTACGCTTTTTTAGCAGCCTGTAGTTTGGCAGCTGCAATAAAGTGTACGAATAATGGCGCTGGATGTTCTACCGTACTTTTTAATTCTGGATGATATTGTACGCCAATAAAAAAAGGATGATTGGGCAACTCAATAATTTCAACAAGGCCTAATGCTGGATTCAACCCACTAGTGACCATTCCATTTTCTTGGAATGATTTCAAGAAGGTATTATTAAATTCATAGCGGTGTCTATGTCTTTCATTTATATTAGTACTACCATAAATTTTATAGGCTAGTGTATCTTTAGCAATGGTACAAGGATAAGAGCCTAAACGCATCGTACCACCCTTCATGGTAATTCCTTTTTGATCTTCCATCATATCAATCACTGGATGTTCGGTATGGGTATCCATTTCAACAGAATGTGCCCCTTTTAAATGTAAAATATTACGGGCAAATTCAATAACGGCCATTTGCATTCCTAAACAAATACCAAAGAAAGGTAAATTGTTTTCTCTTGCATATTTAACAGCCAAAATTTTTCCGTCAATACCTCTATTACCAAAACCTGGAGCTACTAGCAAACCATGCAAGCCAGCAAATTGTTCATTCACATTTTCCTCCGTAATATTTTCACTGTGCACATTCACCACATTTACTTTCACCTCGTTCATAGCACCTGCATGTATAAAACTTTCTAAAATTGATTTATACGCATCTTGCAATTCAATATACTTTCCAATAAGTCCAATATTCACGGTGCTTTTTGGATGCTTTAATTTATCTAAAAACAAATTCCACTTTTTTAAATCTGGCTCTTTATAATTTTGAATATTTAATTTCTTAAGTACAATTAAATCCAATTGTTCTTTTTGCATTAATAAAGGCACTTCATAAATGGTACTGGCATCCAATGATTCAATGACATTGCCTGCTTTTACATTACAGAATAAAGCAATTTTATTTTTGATATCATCATTTAAAGGATGTTCTGTTCTACATACAATCACATCGGGATGTACGCCTGTTTCACTTAACATTCTAACACTATGTTGAG
>JBBAJX010000030.1:0-21952 GCA_040403885.1 Sediminibacterium sp.
TTCTATCAGAAAAAACTTCGTAAAGGGCGCTTTGTTTTGAGTCGATTCATAGGCTTCCCCTTGTCTCAATTCATCATGTTCCTTGGTCGCCGTGGTGAATAATTCCATTCAAATTAGTTTGAAACGCAAATTTAGTTAAAAAAGTAGAATATGTCAACTTGTCAGCCAGAACTTCTAATTATTTGATAATGAAACCCTTACTTGGCTAATAGCCCTTATGTATTAATAATTTATATATAATTAGAAATCAATGATTTATCAAAGGCTTCCTATATTTGAAAAAATATTGAGTTTCATGCGAAAAAGTCTGTTAATGGTTTTGATTTTGATGGGAGTGCAAGCTGCCTCTGCTCAAAATATAGCAGTGGCTAAACTAAGATCAGAAACCTCAAGAACTATAAAAAAAGAAACTGATACCAGTTATTATAATTGGAAACAGGGGGGTATGTATAATTTTAATTTATCTCAAAGCTCTTTAAGCAATTGGGCCGCAGGGGGAGATAATTTTAATATGGCTATTAATAGCTACTTTAATTATTATGCCTATTTTCAAAAGCCTCGTCAAAGTTGGGATAATAATGTAGACCTTAATTTAGGCTTTGTACAATCTACTAGTTTGGGAGGTCGAAAAAATGACGATAGAATTGACGTCTTAAGCAAATATGGTTACCGCATTGATACTACTGGTATGTGGTATTTATCTGGCTTATTCAATTTCCGTTCTCAATTATTTGATGGTTTTAGTTTCAGCGGGGTAAATGCTAATTTTACTTCTTCTTTCTTATCCCCTGCTTATATTATTTTATCTGCGGGATTAGATTTTAAACCCAATAATACTTTCTCGGTTTTCTTTTCTCCATTAACATCAAGAACTACTTTATTATTAAATACCAAGCTCTCCAATTTGGGTAGTTATGGTGTGCCTGTAGGTAAAAAAATAAATAGAGAGACAGGTTTATTTGTAACAGTGAATTACAATAATACCATAGCGCCTAATATTACTTATAAAGGCCGTGCCGATTTTTTCTCTAACTATTACGAAAAGCCTGAAAATATTAATTTGTACATGACCAATATGTTTACTTTTAAAATTAATAAGAATTTCTCGGCCTCTTATAGTTTAGATTTAATGTACGATGATAAAATTAAAATATTTGGCCCTTTGAAAAAATCTCCTGGTCTTCAATTGAAAAGTATAATTGGAATTGGTTACCTAAAAACCTTACAAGTTAAAAAAACCATTCTTAAACCTAAGGTTTAGTAATTGCCTTAAGGGTATGCTTTATCTTATTCGCTTTATGCGTGAGGTCTTGATAGTCTTTACTCATAATAGTTACATGGCCCATTTTTCTTCCGGGCTTGGTTTGTTTTTTACCATAAATATGTACAAAAACATTATCCATTTTTAAGACTTCCTCTAATCCTTCGTAATAAACATCGCCGCTGTGTCCTACGCTACCAATAATATTCACAATGGCCGAAGGTAAAATGGCATCGGTATTGCCTAAAGGGTAATCTAATAAAATTCTAAGTAGCATATCGTACTGACTACTATAATTCGCTTCAATACTGTGGTGCCCGCTATTATGCACACGTGGGGCTGTTTCGTTTACCCATACATCCTCATTGTTATCTATAAATAATTCAATGGCAAATAAGCCGGGACTCTTTAAGCCTTGTACTACTTTTCTAGCAATGGCCTGCGCCTTCCATAAAACTTTTTCTTCTAATTTGGCGGGGCTTAATTGATAATCCAATAAATTATAAACGGGATCAAAAATCATTTCAGCAGGAGGGTAAATAATAGTTTCTCCTTTGGCATTCATGCCCACAATAAGTGCTATTTCTTTTGCGATTTTTATTTTTTGTTCTAATACAGATGGAACATTAAAGCCCAATTCAATTTCTTTTTCGCTAGCTATTATTTGAACGCCTTTTCCATCATAACCACCTTCAGCCATTTTATGTACAGCAGGTAAAAAGGAAATATGGTTTAATAAATCGGATTTATTTTCTGTAATGACAAAAGAAGCGCTAGGAATTTCATTTTCTTTATAAAACTGCTTCTGTAAAATTTTATTTTTAATAGTTCGAATAGCGCTAGGTGTTGGAAATACTTTTACACCCTCGGCTTCCAATTTATCTAAGGCATCTGCATTCACCGCTTCAATTTCTATAGTAATGGCGTCTAAGCCTTTTCCAAAATTATACACCGCGTCAAAGTCTTGAATATTACCTAAGGTAAAATGATGGCATAAATGAGCAGCAGGACAACTGGCATCATTTTCTAGTACATAAGTAATTGCATCGTAGTTAGCGGCTGCTTGTAATAACATACGCCCTAATTGACCCCCTCCTAAAATGCCTAACTTCATTTTATAATCTTTTGGTAAAGATAAGGTTCTTGGACAAGTTTTCATTTTGCATAGCGCTGAAAAGAGATTAAATTTGCCTACATATTCATCTATTCATCAATCATCTAGTCATTAATTAAGGTATCATGTCAGCACTGCCCATTATTATTGTAAAAGACCTCGTAAAATCCTATGGCGATTTTAAAGCTGTCAAAGGCATCAGCTTTGAAGTAAAAGAAGGGGAGATTTTTGGCTTACTAGGCCCCAATGGTGCAGGAAAGTCAACCACCCTTGAAATTATTGAAACTTTAAGGGAGAAAACAAGTGGTACAGTCATGGTGAATGGCTTTGATTTAGATAAGTCACCAGAGTCTATCAAAAAAATGATTGGCGTACAACTTCAAACCGCCGGGTTTTACCCTAATTTAAATTTAACTGAACTTATACATTTATTTGTGGGGCTTTACCAAAATGAAATGGATGCTAACGAGCTTTTACAAAAAGTAAACTTACAAGACAAGGCCAAAGCAAAGTTTAAAGAATTAAGTGGGGGCCAGAAGCAAAGGTTCTCTATAGCCACTACTTTAATAAATAAACCTAAAATTATTTTCTTAGATGAGCCCACCACTGGTTTAGACCCACAAGCAAGAAGAAACCTATGGGATTTAATTAAAGAAATTAGAGACAATGGCACTACCGTTATTATCACTACCCATTATATGGATGAGGCAGAAGTTTTATGCGATAGGGTAGCCATTATTGATAGCGGTAAAATCATTGCCATAAATACCCCGAATCATTTAATTGATGAATTAGTGGAAACTGGTTTTGAAAAAGTAAAAGAAGTAAAAAAAGCGAACCTAGAAGATGTATTTATACATTTAACGGGTAAGGCGCTGAGAGAAGAGTAAATAATAAATAATAAAAATGGAAGATTTAAAATACCCTATTGGTAAAATTGAATATTTGCCTTTTACAGAAGACAATAAAAAAGCGATGATTCATGCTATTAAAATAGCCCCTGCTAATTTAGAAATAGCTGTGCAACATTTAGATAAAGCCCAGTTAGAAACTCCCTACAGAGAAGAGGGGTGGACCATTCATCAAGTCATGCACCATATGGCCGATAGTCATATGAATGCTTTTCTTCGTTTTAAAATGGCATTAACAGAAGAAGTGCCTGCCATTAAAGCTTATGATGAGAAAGGATTTGCAAATACTGCCGATTCTTTAAACACGCCTATCAATTATTCTACTACATTATTACATGCCTTACATGCGCGTTGGGTAATACTATTAGAATCTATGACCGATGAGCAGTTTCAAAGAAAATTATTTCATCCAGGTAGAAATGCAGAAGTAAGTTTATGGGATATGTTAGCAATATACTCATGGCATGGTAAACACCATTTAGCTCATATTACTAATTTGTGTAAGCGAAAGGGTTGGTAGTAGGCTTGTAAGTAGACTTAGTTTATTTTTTAAACAAGGCTCTGTCAACTTCTGCTACTAAATAAACACTTCCAATAACAAGGATAAGGTCTTTATCAGTAGCTTTTGCAGAAGCTGTTTGTAATGCAATATTTACATCGCTATATATTTCACCTTTTAGTCCTAACACATTTGCTTTTTCTGCTAGCTCTTGAGCTGCCAGTGCTCTTGGCAAATTTGATTGTGTAAAATAGTAGTTTGCATTTTTAGGAAGTAAAGTAAGCACTGCATCAATATCTTTATCTTTGACCATTCCTGTAACAATATATAGTTGCTCGTAATGGGTAGTAACTAATTGATCAAGCATTGCTTTTATCCCATGTTCATTATGCGCCACATCTAATACAATTCTTGGAGAAGCTTGTATGCATTCCCATCTTCCCATTAAACCAGTAGAGGCTTTAATTTCAAGAACTGCTTGCTTAATATTTTCACTTGTCAATTTCCAACCCATAGCTGCTAATAATTGCGCGGCTACTAAAACGCCTTTTAAATTTTTAGATTGGTATTTTCCAGGAAGGTCAGCGCTAATCATAAACTTTACATCAAATAAAGGGTTGCTTAATAAATGAAATAAGGGTTGACTAAAACTAAAGCTGGCCGTATTCCAATTATTTTCAAAGGCGTCTAATTGAATAAAATCTTCACTAAAATAAATAGGTGCATTTTCTAATGCAGCCTTTTGAATAAATACCGTCTTGCTTTCAGGTATGCTTTCACTAATTACAATAGGGGTTTGCTTTTTAATAATACCTGCTTTCTCTGATGCAATGGCTTCAAGTGTATTTCCAAGTAAGGCCATATGATCCCAGCCAATATTGGTTATAAGGCTTAGAATAGGTTGAATAACATTGGTACTATCTAATCTTCCGCCTAATCCTGTTTCAATAATAGCAATATCACAATTTTCAACAGCGAAATATTCAAATGCCATGCCTACTGTGATTTCAAAAAAAGAAGGTTCTATTTCTTCAATCAATGATTTCACTCTATTCGTAAAGGAGGTTACAAATTCTTTGGTGCACATCTCTCCATTCACTTTTATTCTTTCTCTAAAATCATATAAATGAGGTGAGGTATATAAACCGGTTCTATAGCCCGCTTTTTGAAAAATGGCTGCAAGCATATGACTAGTAGAGCCTTTGCCATTGGTGCCTGCAACATGAATAGTTTTAAATTTATTTTCAGGATTACCTAAGAAAGAACAAATTAATTGAGTGTTATGTAAATCGTTTTTTATGGCAGCCGCTCCAATACGACTAAACATAGGAAGACGACTATATAAATAGTCAATGGTATTTTGATAATCGTTCAAAGCAGAGGAATTATTTATTTTCGAACTTAAACTTTACAGTCACATTAGATATATGATCGGAACTATTGAAACTTATTTTAGTTAAGTATTCAACAATGGCTCTTTTATATTTAGCATCGTTAGAGCTTGAGCCTTTTACAATTTGTACAAAACGGCCAACGCCTGTAGGGTTCACTTCAATTTCTGCATATATAGTAGCAGGTTCTACATCTCCATTAAATGAATACGCTTTTGTGACTCTTCTGTCGCCCTTTGTCACAAAGGGGCCGCCTGTTCCTTCATAATTTTTCCCATTAATATTTCCATTCGCCACCCCTTGATCGCCTTTACCGCCTGCAATACCTTGGTCTTTTACATCATTATAACTATCTTGATTATTACCCCCTTTGCCATTACCCCCAGCATACTTTCCCATTAAAGCCTTTGGTTTAGGCGCAGGAGGAAGGGGTAGGTTTTTAATATTGGTTTTTGCTTTCGAAGATTTTATGGCTTCGTCATTAGGATCGTTGCTACTTGCATTTATTTTTACCGACTTATTTATAGCAGTCGCTTTCACTCTTTTACTAGCTCCGAGTGCTGGAGCAGGAGCTTCTTTACTTAGAGGGGCAATATCTCCTTGGCCTGTTGTAGTATTGCCTAAGTTTACTTCCATATAAGCAGTTGCAGGAGGAATAACGGTGGCGGCAGGTTGCTGCCAATGCATGACAATAAATAAGCAAGACAAGGCAATACATATAAGTAAGGTGTAAACACCTGCCTTCATATTTTTTTCTTGTTCAAAGCTTAATTGCATAGTATAAAATTAATGCAAAAATAGATTAAAACCCAATTTTGACATCCACTAAGATGGCTGTATAATGGGTTTAATAGGACTAGGCCAAGTATTAATAACAATACCTGTTATGATAATACAGCCACTAATTATTTGAGTAGTAGAGAAGCTTTCTCCTAAAAAAAATACAGCTTCAATTGAACTTAATAGTGGAATTAAAGTGCCAAACAAAGCGGCCTTACCTGCACCAATTCTTTGAATGGCATTGTTCCATATTAAATAAGAGATGGTAGAATTACCAATGCCTATGTATAGTATTATCCATAATAAATGAGTGTTGAGTATCACAGGCTGAACAAAATTCATTTCGTATACAGCAACAGGTAATAATAAAATAGCACCAATAGCAAACAATACCAATAAGAAACTATTATTAGAAATGCCTACTGGTTTTTTGCGCACAAAAACATTGTATACGCCAAAACAAATACCTGCACCAATCATCCATAAATCACCGGTACTTATTTGGAAATGTAAAATATTGGAAACTTGCCCCTTGGTTAATAAGTAGATAGTGCCAAGTAGGCCAAGTATAATGCCTGTTATATTTTTCCAATGTAATTTTTCGTTTACAAAATAGGCGGCTAGCAGTGCAGCTACAATAGGGTGTACCGTGGATCCAAATAAGGCCATATTAATAGCCGTGGTATAATGTCCTGCTGTATAAATTAATGTATTGTAAACGGAAAACCCTACTAAACCCATCCAAAAAAAATAAGCCTTGTTGGCTTTGAAAATGGGCCATTCATTTTTTAAATTTTTATAGGCAAAAGGAAACATACATAGAGTAGCAACCGTCCATCTCATAAAAGCTAAACTAACTGGGCCTGATAAATGAATAGCATATCGAGACACAATAAAATTACCCGACCAGATAATACTAGAGGTGATAGCTAGTGCAGCGCCTATTTGATTTTGTTTTCTCAATGGTGTGCAAAATTTTGAGTAAAGTTGCCTTTTATTCTTTCAATAGGAGGGTTGTAATAGCCAAATTTTAAATTCGGAAATTCTTCTGCAATTAAGTCCATCATTTGTTTAACACCCATAATTTCTCCCACTTCTGTAACACCAATTTTACCTAAATACCAATCGGGATCAATATTGAAATTACGCCATTGAATCATTTTCAAATCGGTGTCTTTGATAAATTTTCTTAAGGCTTCATATTCTGCAACACTGTCCGTCATGCCTGGAAAAACAAAATAATTTATACTTGTCCATTTACCTGCAGTCGACATTTCTTTTAAACTTTCTACAATATCATTAAAGGTGTAATTATTCGGTCGGTAGTAAGGATTATAAATTTCAGGTCTCACCGAATTAGTACTTACTCTTAAACTATCTAAACCCGCTGCTGCTAATATTTTTACAGCTTTTGGATCAGAGCCATTGGAATTTATATTGATACTTCCTTTATCGGTATGCTTTCTAATTTCAATAATAGATTCTTTAATTGTCTCCCACATTAATAAGGGTTCTCCTTCACAGCCTTGTCCAAAACTTACAATAGGAAAAGGGGCTGTCATTAAATGAGGTACTGTGTATTCTACTACTTCAGCGGCGGTAGGTTTAAAACTTAATCGTTCTTGATTTGAAAAAATTTCTTCTTCAACCGGTTGAAAAGAAATACATCCAATACAATTGGCATTACAAGCGGGGGAAATAGGAATAGGACATTCCCATCTGTCCATGGCAAAATTTCTTGCAGCAGGACAATGATAAGTCATGCAACAATTTTCCATTAAATGTTTGACTAATCTATTATGACTATAAGTTTCTAGTAATTTACTAGTGCCTGCTTCAATTATTTTTTGATCATATCCCTCACAATCCTGTCTAATATCTTTTTCAATTCTTACAGCGGGTACATAATTTTTCCCATCCTGCCAGCCTACTGCTGTATAACAAAATAAAGGTAAGGTAGGTGCATTGGGTAAGGTTTCATAAGCAGCAATGTATAATCCAGTATGTGCAGGAGGAATAAAGGCTGCCACTGCCCAACCTTTTTCACAAATACGCATTTCACCTGTTTCTACATCAATACCAATACCTCTTCTTTCAGGTAATTCATACAAACTTCCTCCATTAGGAAGTTCAATCCAATCATCAAGATCTATTGGATAAGCGTCCCAGCCAGCTCGGCCTGCCACATACAAACTAGTGTCTTCAAATATTTGGCCTTTGCCATCGGAATATAAAATATAAGGGGAAAATTGTAATGACATATTGTAAAGGTATCAATTAGGTTTGAGTTTGAGTATAAGTTTAGTATTGACTTTAAGATTGACTTGTTAAGATTGACTTGTTCTTGAATGCGCAATTTGTTCTGAACAGAATGCATTGAATTCATTAGTGATAGTCATACTTACTGGTTCATTAATTTGTTTTTGAATGAGTTTATTGTTTTTAAAGTCGATGGTAATAAGGTCGTCTTTAATAATGGCATTTTCTACATAGCCCCAAGGGTAGTGTTTTTTAGGAAAGGTATTAATTACAATACCTGCTGGATCAAATGCAATTTCATAGGGGAATTTAACCTGTCTTTCAAATAGGGCGCCTATTAAAAAAATTCCTGCTATGATTAAGCCGTTAGGTTGCAAAAACCATCCCCAGGAAGCCAATAATAAACCTAATCTATAATAAGGCAAAACACCTCTCTTCGCTTGAAAAACACAAAATATCCACCAGCTGGTAAAGGCAGTCATGATAGCAAAAATGAGTGCAGGCTTTGGGAATAAGCCTAAATAAATAGAATAGCCAAAAGCCACTAAGGATATCATTAACATAAATTGACTAATGCGATCTACATTTTTAAAGTCAGGGCTTCTACAAACTATGATATAATCAAATTCACGCATAAAAATAGGTTTCGATTAGGATAAAATTTGGTGCAATTTAAGCTCATTTGGTTAACTTTGCACCATGAAGAAAACACATATTGCATTATTGGTATTAATCGCTGCCGCCATCGTAGTGCTTATTAGCTATACAGGCGATTTAAGTAGTTACGAAACAGTTGCTTCTGCTAGGCAAAAAGAAGGAAAATTCGTGAATTTGATAGTCAAAATGGACAAGTCCATTCCTGTTCAATATGACCCTGTAAAAGACCCCAATTTATTAGCGTTTAATGTGCAAGATAGCTTGGGCAGTAAAATTAGTGTGGTCTATCATAATACCATGCCCACCGATATGGAAAAATCGGAGCGATTAGTGTTGAAAGGAAAAGTACAAGGTGATCATTTTGAATGTTCTGCAATAGTGATGAAGTGTCCTTCCAAATACAAGGACAACCCCAACGCAATGAAAGACCAACCGGTTACCCTTAGCAATTAAAAAAATACAATTAGGTAAATGAATACTACAAAGTTTCTTGACGAACATCTTTTTCCTGGTCAAATAGGCTATTTTTTAACCATACTTTCTTTAGTCGCTTCCTTAGTAGCTACTTATTCATTTGCAAAAGCTTTTTTTTCAAAAGAACTTATTGCACAAAATCAGTGGGAAAAATTAGCTAAGATTGCTTTTGTTATTGAATCAGTAGCGGTATTTTCTTGTTTTGTGGTTTTATTTTATATTATTTCTAATCATTTGTTTGAGTATAAGTATGCTTATACTCATAGCGATAAAAACTTACCCTATCAATATTTATTAAGTTGTTTTTGGGAAGGGCAGGAAGGAAGCTTTTTATTATGGAGTTTCTGGCACTGTGTATTAGGCTTGGTATTAATTGCTACCAAAAAGAAATGGGGAAGCTCTTTTTCTGGAGTGATGATGGTGTTATGCTTTGTACAATTTTGTTTAGCCACCATGATAGTGGGTTTATTTATTTTTGATATGAAATTGGGAAGCAGTCCATTTGTATTACTAAGAGAAGAAATGAGCTGGCCTATTTTATCCAGACCCGATTATTTACACCTTATTAAAGATGGGACAGGCTTAAATACATTATTACAGAACTATTGGATGGTCATACATCCTCCTATTTTATTTTTAGGATTTGCATCTACTACTATTCCTTTTAGTTTTGCTGTCGTTGGCTTAATTAAAAAGAAGCATGATTGGATGGACAACTGTTTACCTTGGGCCACTTTTTCTGCAGGTATTTTAGGATTAGGTATTATGATGGGTGCTGCCTGGGCTTACGAGAGTTTAACCTTTGGAGGTTATTGGGCATGGGATCCAGTAGAGAATGCTTCCCTCGTTCCTTGGTTGACATTGGTATCGGCCATTCATGCTAGTATTATCTATAGAAAAACAGGGTCTAGTTTAAAACTAACTTATTTATTTTTCGGCATTAGCTTTTTACTGGTTTTGTATTCTACTTTTCTAACAAGAAGTGGCATTCTAGGAGATACTTCGGTGCACGCCTTTACAGACTTAGGAATGAATGGTCAACTATTGGGCTTTTTATTAATTTTCGTAATACCTTATTTTGTTTTATTCTTTGCAAGGTTTAAGCATATGGCCGAGCCGCAAAAAGAAGAAGCCATTGATAGTCGTGAGTTTTGGATGTTGATAGGCTCCCTTATTTTATTTTTATCGGCGGTGGTTATTATTTCTATTACCTCTATCCCGGTATTTAATAAAATATTTGGAACAAAAATTGCGCCTCCTGAAGATGTTGCTTTTGTGCATAATCAAGTGCAAGTATTTGTAGCTATTATAATTGGTGTATTAACGGCAACGGGTCAGTTTTTAAAATACAAAGGAACCCCTAAAGCATTTTTAGTAAAGAAGCTTACAATGCCTTTGCTAGTAACAATTGTTTTAACTGCGATAGTATATATTTTTGTAGGCGTTGCTTTTAAAGAAAAAGGCATTGGATTTGAGGGGGCTATTTATGTGGCTTTATTTGCCTCTATCTATACCATAGTGGCTAATATCTTCTTTTGGATGACGATGCAAAAAGGAAAATTAAAATCGGCAGGCTCTTCTATTGGGCATATTGGTTTTGGAATGGTTTTATTGGGTATTTTAATATCCTCTTCTAATAAAACAGTATTAAGCTGGAATACAACTGGTATTAGTCCACTTCGCGAGGAATCTAAAAAGAATCCAGCAGGAAATCCTAGAGAAAATATTACTTTATTTGAAGGCATTGCCACCGATATGGGTAAGTTCATGGTTACCTATGTGCGTGATACATTTGACGTTTTAGATAAAAGATTTTTTGAACTAAAATTCAAAGAGAAAAAAACAAGTGAAGAGTTCTTCTTATACCCTGATGTATTAAAAAATAATAAAGGCATGGAAGGTTTTTCAGCGAATCCTTCTTCTAAACATTATTGGAATAAAGACATTTTCGTTTATGTAACTTCTTTTCAGGATAATTCAAAAGAAGATACCACTAGTTTCAAGCCACATCAAATAACATTAGGCGATTCTATTTTTTATAGCAATGGTTATATTAAATTAGAAAAAGTATTGGTGAATCCGAATACGAAAAGGCCCGCAGGCACTAATGAATTAATTTTACAATTAGCCATCACTTCTAAAGAAGGTTTAAAGTATACTGCAAGCCCTGGTATTTTATTAGAAGGCATGAATTTACAGTCTAATGTAGATACCGTAAAGGCACAAAACTTAGTACTTAGTTTTAATAAAGTAATAGACCAACAAAAAGGCACATTAGAAATAGGTATAAAGGAATCTGCAGCTTTAACTAACTTAATTACTTTAAAGGCCTATGAATTCCCATTTATTAACTTATTATGGTTGGGGGTGATTATTATGACATTTGGCTTTGGAGTAGCTACTTGGAGCAGGGTAAGTAAGTTAAAAGAAAAGTAAATTCAAGAAATTTCTAGTTTCTAAAGGTTACTTTTCATAGATTAGTGTATTAAAATTATAGAGATAGGAATATTTCAAATAGTTATATGAAAAAAGGCTTTGTTTATATTATGTTTTTTGGTTTGACTGGCTTTACTAGTCTAAAGTCTAATGCGCAAGTCATCCCTAATCAAACTAGTTCTAATGACACCATTCGTGTGGAAGCTTTTATTACGCCCGAAGGAGACACCATCCCACAATCATGGTTGCCTACAGTTGAAGTGAGGGCTATACAATCGGCTCGTTGGAAAAACTATTGGAGAAACTGGACCAGGCTTCGCAATGCAGTGTATGTGACTTATCCTTATGCGAAAACTGCGAGTAAATTAATTACAGAAGTAAATAATCAATTGGTGGGTATCAGCGACGAAGGACAAAGAAAAAAAATTATTAAGTCGAGAGAAAAGGAAATGAAAAGAGACTTCGGCGATAAAGTAACTAGTTTGTCTGTGTACCAAGGAAAAGTACTCATGAAATTAATTAATAGAGAAACAGGTAATAACTGTTATGAAATAATTAAAGAATATAAAGGAGGCTTTAATGCCGGTTTTTGGCAAACGGTGGCCTATGTTTTTGGAAGCAGTTTAAAGCAACAATATGAACCCCAAGGAGAGGATAAAGACATTGAAAAAATTGTCTTAGAATTACAAAAGCTCTACGGCTTCAAGGGTTAAGCATTGGGGTAGGTTTTTGGGGCAGGTTTTTGTATCTTTACCCCATACTAATTACCATCATGAGCGAGGAAAAGAATCTAAATTTTATTGAAGAAATTATATCCCAGGACTTGGCATCGGGTAAGTACAACCAAATTTTAACCCGATTTCCACCAGAGCCTAACGGGTATCTGCATATTGGGCATGCTAAAAGTATTTGTTTAAATTTTGGATTGTCTGCTCATTTTGGAGGTGGCACGAATTTAAGATTTGATGATACCAACCCTTCTACTGAAGAAACTGAATATGTAGATAGTATCAAGGCCGACTTAAAATGGTTAGGCTTTCATTGGGTGAAGGAATGTTATGCATCAGATTATTTTGATACGCTATATGGTTTTGCTGTACAATTAATTGAGAAGGGATTAGCCTATGTAGATGATAGTACTGCGGAAGAAATTGCTTTGCAAAAAGGGACTCCCACTGCAGCAGGCACAGGCAACGAATATAGAAATAGAAGTACCGCTGAAAATTTAGAATTATTTACTAATATGAAGGCGGGTAAATATGCAGATGGTGCAAAAGTTTTAAGGGCTAAGATAGATTTAGCCAATCCTAATATGCTTTTGCGTGATCCTATTTTATACCGTATTAAAAAAGCGCATCATCACCGTACTTTGGACAAATGGTGTATTTATCCCATGTACGATTTTGCCCATGGACAAAGCGATGCTATTGAAAAAATCACCCATTCTATTTGTACTTTGGAATTTATTCCACACAGAGCCTTGTATGATTGGGGCATTGAAAACTTAGGCATTTTTCCTTCCAAGCAATATGAATTTTCTCGTTTAAATATTACTTATACTATTTTAAGTAAAAGAAAATTATTGCAGTTGGTACAAGAAGGCCATGTTACTAGCTGGGATGACCCTCGTATGCCTACCATTAGTGGTATGCGTCGTAGAGGGTATACTGCAGAAAGTATCAGAGATTTTTGTGAGAGAATAGGTATTGCTAAAAGAGAAAATATTATTGATTTTAGTTTATTAGAATTTTGTGTGAGAGAGCATCTAAATAAAATTGCACAAAGAAGAATGGTGGTAACCGATCCTATTAAATTAGTCATTACTAATTATGATAAAGGAGAAGAGATACTATATTCGGAAAACAATCCAGAGGATTCTGAAGGCGGCCTAAGAGCTATTCCATTTAGTAATGAATTATATATTCAAAGAGACGATTTTATGGAAGAGCCTACTAAAAAATATTTTAGATTAGGGCCTGGTTTAATGGTGCGATTAAAAAGTGCTTACATTGTTAAGTGCGACAGCTTTGAAAAAGATGCAGCAGGAGTAGTGCAAACTGTATATGTGAGTTATGTTCCAGAAAGTAAAAGTGGATCAGACACTTCAGGTATTCATGTGAAAGGAACCCTTCATTGGGTGAGTGCCAAGCATGCAGTACCTGTGGTTTTGAATGAATATGACCGCTTATTTAAAGTAGAAGATGTGGCCAGTGCTGAAGGCGATTTTAAAGACTATATTAATGAGCAATCTTTAACGAAAACCAATGGCTGGGCAGAACCTGCCTTGGTATCAGATGCATTAGATGTACGTTTTCAATTTTTAAGAAAAGGTTATTTCTACCAAGATGTTTCTATCACTAAAGATGCACTTGTATTTAATAGAACGGTCACGCTTAAAGATGCTTGGGCCAAAGAGCAAAAAAAATAATCCAATCAATTTATTGAATGTTAACGCTCGAAACCTTTACACGAAATTGGGAAAAAAAATTTCCAGCGCTTTCAATAAAGAAATCGACATTTATTATTGCCATAAGTGGTGGGGTAGACAGCATTGTACTTGCTTATCTAATGCATAAGTCAGGTGCTACTATAAGTATGGCCCATGCTAATTTTCAATTAAGAGGGGAAGAGAGCACCAGAGATGAAAATTTTGTAAAGGATTTTGCAGCAAAATATTCCATTCCCTTAGCGCTGAATAAGTTTGAAACAGCAGCTTATGCCCAGACTTATAAGATGGGTATTCAAGAGGCCGCTAGAGAAATGAGGTATGCTTGGTTTAGTACTTTACTATTAGATCAAACCAACACTAAAAAGGTTTTACTCACTGCGCATCATGCCGATGACCAAGTAGAAACGGTATTTATGCAACTAGCTAGAGGAACAGGTTTGCATGGTTTAACCGGGATTCCAGAAAGAAGAGAAGATACTTTATCAATTGCAAGACCCTTACTTGCTTTTTCTAAAGAAGAAATTACCCAATTTGCTAGTACGCATAATTTAAGTTTTGTAGAAGATAGTTCGAATAGCAAGGACGATTATACCCGTAATTTATTTAGACATAAAATTGTACCTATTATTCAAGAAGTCATTCCTAATATAACGCAGAATGTATTAGATACAATAAATCGATTAAAAGAATCGGAAGCCATTGTAGAGTCTACTGTGTCGGATTTTTGGAAAAAAGGGCTAAGAGTACAAAAAGGCATTTTGACTATTCCAATAAAGCATTGGAAAAAAGTAAATCATAATTTTACCTATACTTGGGGGCTAATCAAAAATTATGGCTTCAAGCCACAACAAATTAGTGAAGTACATAAATTATTAGCAGCTGTCAACGGCGCCTATATTGCTACTCCTTCGCACCGCTTTATTAAGTTTAATGATTCTATTCAAATCATTGATAACAATACCGAGAAAGAGCATATTATTATTCATGTTGCAGATGGGGAATTACAAGTGAATAATGGTGTATTACATTTTGAAATGAAAGAGGCTATTTCACCTAATGAAATAAAAAAAGAATCAAAATATGCCTATTTAGATGCAGATAAATTAGAATGGCCATTATTATTTAGAACTTGGCAAGCCACCGATTATTTTTATCCTTTAGGACTATGCAAAAAGAAAAAATTAAATCACTTTTTAGGAGGGCTTAAGCTAAGTCCCGCTATCAAGCAAAAAATAGCTGTACTGAGTATGGGCGATAAATTAGTATGGGTGGTAGGACAAAGAATTGATGACCGTTTTAAAATTACCGATCAAACAAAAAATGTATTAGTGATTACCTCGATAGATAAACACTAATTTGTTCTACAAAGGCGCTTAGTACATTAAAGTTCCCCATAAAATAACTGGTAATAATTAAAAACACTACTCCATAAAGAGATCCCCATAAATGGGCACTATGGTTTATTCCTCCTTGTCCACTTTTAGCTAAATAAGCTGTTAAGCCTAAATAAATAGGGCCAAATATAAAGCCAGGTATAATGGGAGGAATGATAAAAAATCCAATTTGCATAGTAGGTTGTAAGAAGATACCAACAAATACAATGGCCGATACAGCTCCTGAAGCCCCTAGGCTATTATAATTATATTGTTTGTAATGATTCAGGTAAGTAGGTATTAAACAAACTAATAAGGAGGATACATATAATATGATATACATGGAGGAGCCTGATCTTCCAAAAATCATTGCAAAATATTGTTCTATATAATCGCCGAACATATAAAAGGAAAACATATTAAAAGCAAGGTGCATAAAATCGGCGTGCACTAAGCCACAAGTAAAAAAACGGTACCATTCATTATTGTTATGTACGGAGTAGGGATGAAAAATAAGCTTATCCATTAATGCGTGGTTATACATAGCTAAAACGGAAACAGCAACAGTAATTATGGTGATATATAAAGTAATGCTCATTGACGTATATAATTATTGATGATGGTATTTTTCATTGGCCAAGATACTACAAGCACGGTACACTTGCTCTGCTAAAATTAAACGAACCAACATATGTGGAAATACTAGCTCTGATAATGACCATGTGAACTGAGCGCGCTTTTTAATTTCTTCCTCCACTCCATAAGCACCTCCAATTAAAAACACAATTTTTTGCGCACTTTGATTGGCTTTCTGTTGTATTAATTTAGCTACTCCTGGTGAGCTTAACATTTTACCTGTTTCGTCCAAAAGTATAAGTATATCAGTTGGTTGTAGGGCTTTCAATATACTTTGGGCTTCGGCTTTTTTGATTTGGCTGGGTTCAGTGGCTTTTGCGGGGGCTATTAATAGCCAGTCGACAGGGTAGTAATGGCTTATTCTTTGTGTAAAATTAAGCACCCCTTCCTTGATATAAGATTCGTGGGCCTTGCCAACAGAGATAAAAGCTATTTTCAATGAAAATATTTTTAAGTTTAATATTAAATATAAATCATTGGTAGATAAGAACAAAATGATATTTTATATATATTTTAGCATATCCAACCCCAATTGAATGCGTCATTTCGTATATAGATTATTTTTAATATTTTTAATACTCATTAATAGCATTTCAGCTTTTAGTCAAGATTTTTCTAATAAAGGGAAAGACTTTTGGGTAGGATATGGAAGTCATGTTTCCATGTATGATAATTCGGGTAATATAGTTTCAACAGGAGGTGCACAAGACATGATTTTATATTTTACTTCTGATCATGATGCTAATATCACTGTTGAAATACCAGGTGTAAGTTATAAACAAACCTATAAACTAATTGCAAATACTGTCATTTCTTCCCTTGCTATTCCTAAAACTGGTGATCAAGATGCAAGAATTGCCACTGAAGGAAAATTAAAAACAGGAATTCATGTTACATCTGACTATCCTATCATTGCATATGCACATATTTACAATAATAGCATATCAGGGGCAAGCTTATTGTTTCCAACAAATACCTTAGGGCAATCTTACTATTCATTAAACTTTAAACAGGTATCAAATAATAATTATTCTTATTCTTTTGCTTTTATAATAGCTACAGAAGACAATACAAATATTGAGATTATTCCTAGTGTAAACACTATCAATTATAAAGCAGGAGATACTATAAGAGAGACTTTGAAAAAAGGAGAAATCTATAATATATTTGGAAGATTAATTAATACAACTACGGGCGAAGATTTAACGGGTACTATAATAAGATCTGTGGCAACAGCAGCAAATCCATGTAAAAAAATTGCTGTATTTTCTGGCTCAGGTAAGATCACCATTTCTGATAATACAAGATCTACATCTGCGGATAACCTTATTCAGCAAAGCCTTCCATCAAGTGCATGGGGTAAAAATTATATTACTGTTCCAACTGCAAAAATGCCACTCAATTTTTATAGAATTGCGGTCAGTGATAAAGCAGCTAAAGTAAAATTAAATGGTACAGATATCAATACTAAATATCCATTAATAAATAATTTTTATTATGAATTTCAATCCAGTGAATCTAATTTGATTGAATCAGATTTCCCTATTAATGTTGCACAATACATTACTACTACGGGTGCTTATGGAAATACCAATATTAGTAATAACGGTGATCCTGAAATGATTTATTTAAGTCCCTTAGAGCAAACAATCAATAAAGTTACCATCAATTCTACACCTTTTGCTAGGATTGTAGATTCCTTACATTATGTAAATATTGTAATTCCTAAAGAGGGGGTTGCTTCATTAAAAGTAGATAATATTGCTTTAACTAATCCCCAATTAAATGCATACAATAGTAAGTATGTTTATTTCCAATATCCTCTTAAGTCGGGTTATCATACTATTGTTTCTGATTCTGGATTCAATGCAATTGCCTACGGTTATGGTGCTGCAGAATCTTATGGATACAATGCTGGTACTAATGTTAGAGATTTAAATCAGCAGTTGACCGTAGAAAATAAATATGCCTCAGTTAAACTTCCCATTACTTGTAAAGGAACAGTTTTTACACCATCCATAACTTTGCCATATGAACTTAATCGGAATCTGCCTTTAAAATGGATCATACCTAATTATGATACTATTGTTGATGTAAGTCCTCAAGCAGATACTTCTTATATCTCACTTTCGGGGAAATTGATATTCAAATACACTTTAAAATCACCTATTAAATTTGATTCTGCAGGTACATATAATATTAGTGTAATTGCTAATAATCCCACAGCAGATGGATGTAGCGGAGAGCAACTGTTAAATTTCGATTTATTGGTGACCAGTGCGCCTAAGGTGGATAATAAAATTATTTCAACAAATTGTATTTCCGATTCTATTACTTTGAAAGATAATACCTTATTAGCAGCTGACGAAAGAGGATTAAGTTCTTTTATTTGGAATGTTGAAGGCGGCGTTCAAGGAAATGCTAAATCTTTTAAATTCTTGCCCAATAGGGCAGGTAAATATATTATTAAGTATTTTGTAATCAATGATGTGGGGTGTATAAGTGATACCATTTCTAAAGAAATATTAGTTGACAGTCTTCCAAAGGTAGTTTTTGGTACTTCTGCTTTGAAGTGCCAAAAACAAGAAATTACTTTCACCGATGCTTCATCAGCAAGGGGAGCCTCTGTATTAAAAAAATTAGCATGGGACTTTGGTGATTATTCAGTAATTGATACTATAGATATTTCAAAAAAATCGGTTGCACATGCCTTTGATTCTTTAAAAAATTATACAGTTTCTTTAACGGTTATTACTGAAAATGGCTGTATGGCCAAGCAAAGTCAAATTATAAAAAATAATCCTATTCCGCAGGTTGGTTTTATCTTACCGGAGGTTTGTTTATTAGATCCCTTTGCTCAGTTTACAGACAGTACTAAAATTGTAGATTTATCTAATAGTTTCAGGTATAAATGGAATTTTGGAGATGCCTCTAATACAAATACTCCCAATACCGATACTTCCCAGAACCCTAAGCATAAATATCTCAATATAGGTAATTATACAGTTTCCTTAGAAGTTACCAGTAAAGCAGGTTGCGTAGCTTCTACCGCAGTTCCCTTTACAGTAAATGGTACTTTCCCTAATGCTACTTTTAAAGTAGTAAATGATACAGCATTATGTTCCAATAAAGAGGTGGAAATAATTAATAAGTCGACTGTGGATTTAGGTAGTATTGGGAAGCTAATTATATTTTGGGATTATGATAGAAACTTATCAGATACGACCGTAGATCAGAATCCAAGTTTTGACAAGTCCTACAAGCATTTGTATAAAAATTTTGTATACCCTGGGAAAATGAATTTTACCATCAAAATAATGGCGTATTCAGGAGGAATTTGCGCAGATGATACGGCCGCTTCTATTACCATTGTGCCGCCTCCCAGTTCATTAACCATTGCATCTGCTAAAGACTATTCATGTTTGTATGATACGCTCTCTTTTAGAGCAGCCATACAAGGAGGGCTGGGACCTTTTACCTATCAATGGAAAACTGATAATGCAGCAGCAATTTTTAAAGATAATATTTTAAATGGGGTTGCACCTGGTAATGTGAACATAGCGCTTACAGCAAAAGACATAAAACAATGTACTTATGACTTTAATAATTTAAAATTGCTAGAGGTAAAAAACATTCCAACAGCTATTTTAAAAGCAAAAGATACTATAATATGCAATGAAGATCCTATTACTTTGAATGGGGAGGGATCCTATTTGTTTAATTGGGTATTGAATGGAGCGTCTCTGTATACAAGTAAAACTGATACATTTTCAACTAGTCTTGAAGGGTTTTACAAATTAAAAGTAAATGATGGAAAATGTAATTCGCTTCTATCAGACCCTATTTTTATTAGGAAATTAGTCATTCCTAAATATACATTAAATTATAATCCAGCTATTTGTATTAATACTTCCTTGGCTTTAAATACCAATGCTGAAGATGCTAGAAATATATATTTTAAATGGGATTTTGGCGACACTCAAACATTCGATAAAGCAAAAGCAATTAGCCATTCTTATGCTGCCACTGGTTCCTATATGGTAAAGTTAGCCATCACCAACGACTACTGTCCTAAATATGAACAATTTTTAAAAGGGGATTCAGTTAAAGTAGTTTTACCCATTTTGCCTTCCAGTTTTACTTTATTTGTTTTAGCAGATATAGATACCGTATTAAGTCCACTGAGAAAAGATCCTGGCTATACTCAATTTGAATGGTACCCATCTACCTATTTAAATAATCCCTTAATTGAGCACCCGCTATTTAGAAGTAATAAATCGATTAATTATATTTTAACAAGAACTGAAGTATTAACTGCTTGTAAAGTAGAAGATATATATAAAATGGATGTTTCAGACCTTGTTGTAGTATCTATACCTAAAGCATTTACACCTAATGGGGATAATTTAAATGATATACTTAAAATTGAATACGGGGCAGGATTAAAGGTATTCCATTTTTTAAAAATATTTAATAGGTGGGGCAATATGGTTTTTCAAACAACTAATTTAAATCAAGGATGGGATGGCAATGTGAATGGTAATCCCCAGGAAATGGATGCCTATACTTATTTTATAAGCTATATAACTTATAAAGATGAACCTGTTTCAAAAACGGGCTCCTTTATTCTATTAAGATAAATGAAGAAAAATTTAATATACACAGTTTTCATCTTCTTCAGCTTATCCTCTAGCATAGGACATGCGCAAACGCCCTATAATTCTCAAGGGTTTATGTCTACTCAATATTTCAACCCTGCTACAGTAGGTTTTGGTATGAACAATAGATTTCAAAGTTTTTTTAGAACTCAATATGCGGGAGTAGGTGACCCCTTCTATACGACGGGCGCTGCAGTTGACTTCGGATTTTTTAAAAGTAATGAAAATCCTAATAATAGTTTTGGGTATGGTATACAAGCAGTCTCAGAAAAAGTATTAAATGGAATTTTACAAACCAATTCAATTTCTAATAGTTTGGCTTACCGAATATTTTTTAACGAGAAACAGAGTTCCTATTTTGCTTTAGGCATTGGATATTCTATTTTGACAAGAACATTAGATGCATCTCTCTTAAGTTTTGGAGATCAATATTATTCCGGAAGACTTTTTAATGCTTCCAGTTTAGAGGCCATAAGTAAATACCCCACTAAATATACCACCAATGCAGGTTTTATGTATGGATATCAATCTGAAAAAAGTTATTTCCAGATAGGAGCAAGTGAATTTCTAGTGAATAGAACAACCAATACTATTATTACCAATGAGCCCAATCAAAATTATCAATTTTTAGCTTTATTTAATCTTGAATATCAGCTAGCAGACAATAAGACGCTAATATTTCATGCAGACTACCAGAATAGATTAGAAAAAGAGTTTTTTTATACAGGTGCTGCGGTAGGGGTACCCCTTAATAATGAAATGAATCGGTTTTATATGGGCTGTTTTTACAGAACTAAGGATGCCTTAATTCCCTATCTAGGATTAATGTATAATAGATATAAATTAGGATTGACTTATGATATTTATAGCAATAGCTTGACTTCCTCTAATTTAAGACCTCAGACCATTGAATTCTCTTTATCCACTTCTTTGGGACGTAAACATTCAGATAATTTGAAAAGCTTATTTGATTAAAAAAGCCTCCCAATTCAAGGAGGCTTTTTTAGTTAGTGACCGCGTTAGGATTCAAACCTAAAACCCCCTCATCCGTAGT
>JBBAJX010000031.1:0-21866 GCA_040403885.1 Sediminibacterium sp.
CTACAAATAAATCTTCTTCTTGTAAATTCACGCACCAACGCTCTGCACGGCGACACACACAACGCGCAATATGGGCAGTAGAAATAGCTTGATGACCCCCTGGTAAAATAAAAGATTTCATCGGCTCCAAGACTTCGTTCATTTTATCTATCAAAGATTCTAAATAAGTAATGTCTTCTTCTTTTAAATCGGGAATTTTTAAAGCAGGTTCTTTATCCGGATCACAGGCTAAAGAAGATCCTACTGTGAATAATCTGTCCTGCACTTCTTTTAAAACTATTTTAATTTCTGCATTAGTAAGTAGATCGCTTAATAAGCCAATGAAAGAATTAAGCTCATCTACTGTACCATATGATTCAATACGAATATGACTTTTAGGAACACGGGTACCTCCTATTAATGAGGTACTACCTAAATCGCCTGCTTTTGTATAAATTTTCATAATGCTATTATAAACCCAGCTTTAAAAATCTGTAAAAGACTCCCGGGGTTTTGATACTAACAAAACTAATAAAATAAAGTTCAAATAGGAATACTAGAAATGAGAAACATTCTTATTTACGGTATCAGTTTCCACATGACCGTCTCTTAAACGCACCACTCTATGCGCATAATGTGCAATCTCTTCCTCGTGGGTTACTAAAATAACTGTATTACCTGAAGAATGTATTTTTCCAAAAAGCTCCATGACTTCCACCGAAGTTTTAGAGTCTAAGTTTCCGGTTGGTTCATCTGCTAATAAAATAGAAGGGTTATTCACCAAGGCGCGTGCAATAGCCACACGTTGGATTTGACCTCCACTTAATTCATTGGATTTATGATGACTTCTATCTGCCAATCCCACTTTTTCAAGTGCCACCAAGGCTCTTTCTAATCTATCTTTTTTGGAGATACCTGCATATACTAAAGGCAAGGCAACGTTTTCAGCTGCTGATAAACGAGGTAATAAATTAAATTGTTGGAATACAAAACCAATTTCCACATTTCTAATGCCTGCTAGTTCATCATCCGTCATTTTACTTACATCGTGTCCATTTAAATTGTACATACCATTTGTTGGTGAGTCCAAACAACCTAGGATATTCATAAGCGTACTCTTACCACTACCCGATGGGCCCATTAAAGCCACGTATTCATTTTTAAGAATATCAAGGTTAATGCCCTTTAATACTGGAATGGCCTGACCCGCCATGAAATAACTTTTTTCAAGCTCTCTTAATTCAATAACTGATGACATACTATTTTATTTACTTATTACTTTAGGTACTTTAAAGAATGTTCCGTCTGTAGCTGGTGCATTTTGCAAGGCTTCGGCTCTTGAAATAGACCCCTTCACCTCATCTTCTCGCAGCACATTTTTAGCATCACCCATATGCATTAAAGGTGCAATACCTGTGGTGTCTAGTTCATTTAATTTTTCTACAAAACCGACTAAATCCTGCATATCGGCTACTAGTTTGTCCATTTTTTCAGGCGCTATATTCAACCTCGATAAATGGGCCAAATGGCTAACTAATTTACTATCAACTTGCATAATACAAATGTAGTTCAAAGCCCCCTACCTACAAGGCGCATTTGTTAAAAGGTCAAATGACGCAACCAGTGGCAAAAAAAATACCTGAAAATGGAAAGTTTTTTTGAAAATAGTTGCATAACTAACTAATTTTACAAAAATGCTTTATATATGCAACGTTCAATCAAAAAAGTAGCCGTTTTAGGAAGTGGTGTAATGGGATCTCGCATTGCTTGTCATTTTGCTGGCGTGGGTGTAGAAGTATTGTTATTAGATATATTGAATTCGGGCACTGAAGAAAGCAAGAATATTAAAGAAAGAAACAAACTGGTAGATAGTTCTTTGCAAGCAGCTATTAAATCTAACCCCTCTCCTTTATACTTACAAAAATTTGCATCTAATATTAGTACCGGTAATTTCACCGACGATATGGCTAAAATTGCAAACGTTGATTGGATTATTGAAGTAGTAGTTGAAAGACTAGATATTAAAAAACTCATCTACGACCAAGTAGAGAAATTTAGAAAGCCAGGTACATTAGTGAGTTCTAATACTTCTGGTATACCCATTCATTTAATGGCGGAAGGACGCAGTGAAGATTTTCAAAAGCATTTTTGTGGAACGCACTTTTTTAATCCTCCTCGTTATTTAAGATTACTTGAAATTATTCCTACCGCTAAAACCGATCCTGCCATTATTGATTTTTATATGCATTATGGAGATGTTTTTTTAGGTAAAACTACAGTGTTATGTAAAGACACACCTGCCTTTATCGCCAACAGGGTGGGGGTTTTCAGCATGATGAGTGTTTTACATATTATGGAAAAATTAGAATTAAGTATTGATGAAATAGAAGCTATCACAGGACCATTAATGGGCCGTCCTAAGTCGGCCACTTTTAGAACAGCCGATGTAGTTGGTATTGATACTTTAGTAAAAGTGGCTGCAGGTGTAGCGGCGAATTGCCCTAATGATGAAGCTAAAAATATTTTTACGCTGCCCCCTTGGTTAGAAAAAATGGTAGCGCAAAATTGGTTAGGGGATAAAACAGGCCAAGGATTTTTTAAGAAAATTAAAACAGCCACTTCTAAAGAAATATTAACACTGAATTTAAAAACTTTTGAATACGAGCCGCGCGTAAAAACTAAAATGGCATCTATTGGAACTGCTAAAGCCATTGAAAGTTTACCGGGCAGAATAAAATCTTTATACCAAGCAAAAGATAAAGTCGGAGAATTTGTAAGACAGTTTCATTTTGCCTTATTTTCTTATGTGAGTCATAGAATTCCAGAAATTAGTGATGAATTGTACCGCTTGGACGACGCCTTAAAAGCAGGTTTTGGTTGGGAGATTGGCGCTTTTGAAACCTGGGATGCACTTGATATTGCAACTGTTATTACCGACATGAAAGCAGGCGGATACGCAGTGGCAGCTTGGGTGGAGAAGATGTCTCAAAAAGGATTAAGCTTCTATAAAGTACAAGATGGCAAACGTTATTATTATGATGTAGCTACGGAATCGTATAAATTAATACCAGGCGCCGATTCATTTATTATCTTATCTGACTTCCAAGAAAAAACTATTTGGAAAAACAGTACTTGTCATTTAGTAGATATGGGAGATGGTGTTGCAGGTTTTAGTTGGAATACCAAAATGAATAGTATTGGAGGAGAGGTATTAGAAGGCTTGAATAAATCTATTGCGCTTGCGGAAGAAAAATATAATGGACTCGTTATTGCCAACGATAGTAATTTATTTAGTGCAGGTGCGAATGTGGGAATGATATTTATGTTAGCCATTGAACAAGACTATGAAGAATTAGACATGGCCATTCGTACTTTTCAAAATACAATGATGCGTGTGCGATACTCTTCTATTCCTGTAGTCATTGCTCCACATGGACTTTGCTTAGGGGGTGGCTGTGAAATGAATTTACACGCCGATAGTATTTGTGCCGCAGCAGAAACCTATGTAGGATTAGTAGAATTAGGTATTGGTGTTATTCCTGGTGGAGGCGGTACTAAAGAATTTGTTTTACGCGCTTCTGATGAAATGCATTCAGACGAACCAGAAACTATTACCTTGAATAAAAGATTTATGAGTATTGCTACTGCCAAGGTAGCTACTTCTGCAAGTGAAGCCATGGACATGGGTATATTAAGAAAAGGACAAGATTTTATTGTACTTAATCAATCACGCCGCATTGCCAATGCAAAAGAACAAGCACTACAATTATTCAAAGCTGGCTATACGCAACCACAACAAAGAAAAGATATTAAAGTACTTGGAAAAGCAGGCCTAGGTGCACTTTACGCAGGTATTAATGGTATGTGGAGAGCAGGTTATGCAACTGATCACGATGCATTAGTGGCTAAAAAATTAGCCTATGTAATGTGTGGTGGTGATTTAAGTGAACCTACCTTAGTAAACGAACAATACTTACTTGACTTAGAAAGAGAAGCTTTCTTAAGTTTATGTGGACAGAAAAAAACCTTGGAAAGAATACAATCGGTGATTACTTCAGGAAGACCTATCAGAAATTAGTAACGGCTGTTAATTACTTACAGCTTAATTAAACTTAGAAAAGTATTTTAGATTAAAATATTTTTTCTACTATTAGTATTTACACTTATTTTATTAAGTCAATAATGGCTTCTTCCAAATTGGGATAGTCAAATACAAAACCTGCGGCTTGTATTTTTTGCGCACTCACCTTCGTGCTTTTCAATACCTCTATACTCATCTCTCCTAGTATTATTTTAAGTAAAAAGCCAGGTACAAAAGAAGGGAAATAAATAGGATACCTATTTTTAGCAATGGTTAATACTAATTTTTTATTCGTCACAGGGTTCGGTGCCACTGCATTATACACTCCTTGTACAGCAGGCGTTTCAATCGCATACTGAATCATTTTGCATAAGTCTTGATGATGTATCCAACTTACTATTTGCTTACCATTGCCCAGTATGGTAGCTAAAGCAAATTTAGCGGGCTTTAAAAATTCAGCAAGTGCTCCTCCTTTTTTATTAAATACAATACCAATTCTTAATCTTACTAGTCTTATGCCCATACCTCCTATGGCTGCTGTACTTTGCTCCCATAACTGACAGGTATTGCCTAAATAGGAATTATCAGGGGTATCGGTTTCTATAAATCCATTTTCGAAACTTGCAGCTGTATCTGGACCGTACCAACCAATGGCAGAAGCTGCTATAAATGTTTTTACTTGGTGTTTATTTTCACTTAAAGCTTTTACTAATAAATTACCTGACTGCACCCTGCTATCTAATATGGCTTGTTTTCTTTTCACCGTCCATCTTTTATCGGCCACGCCTTCCCCTGCTAAATGCACAATTATATTTGATTTGGCTAAAGCCTCAAGATCAATTTCTGCTTTCTCTATATTCCATTTTGCATAAGATAAATGCTGTCTACTAGACCTTTTAGGGTTTCTAGATAATATAATAACCTCATAGCCAGTAGCTAGTAATTGCTTTGCCAATGCCTGGCCAATCATTCCTGTTCCACCTGTAATAAGTACTGTTTGCATGGTATAAAAGTACATCAAAATTAACAACAAAAAATCCCGCTCCAATAAATCGGAACGGGATTACAACTAAAATCAACTGTACACAAAAAACAAGTTTAATCTGGTTTTTTACCGTCTAAAAAAGTATTAATGGTAGAGATTTGTGTTTGGTTATTCTCATCTTTTTCTACTGTATACTTACTATAATAGTTTTCTACAGAAGCCATAGTATTACCAAATAAATCCAAGTTTCTTCTTACATAAGCAGGCACTGCATCAAATTCATTATTAGGATCAGAGGCGCTGTTTATATTGAAAGATAAGTTTCTTAATTTCTGAATACGCTCAGCAACTTTTCTTCTTTGCTCTTCTGCATCATCCATTGGCATATCCAATGAAGAAGGATGTCTTTTTGAAGTATTTTGATTAGCATTAAAAGAAGACTCCTCTCTCATCACTAGTTGCATAGTAGGCTCTTCTTCCATTCTAAAGGAACTTTCGTATACAACAGGCTCTTGGACAGGAACTGCTTGCATAGTTATCTCAGCTTCTTCCACTATTTCTTCTTCCACTATTTCTTCTTCAACTATTTCTTGCTTAGTAACAGCTAAATCATCTTGCATAACCATTTCCTCCATCTCTTCCATCTCCCCCATTTCTTCTTCTTCCATTTCTTCAAACTCTTCCATCTCCTCCATCTCTTCTATGACAGGCATTTCCTCCATCTCTTCTAATAATGGTTCTTCTTCAGTATGCGCTGCATAAATATTAGTAGGCTTCGTTAATATGAAATGATTTACCAAATGATTCGTCTCAGCTACTGGCGCCAGTAATTCACTTACTATTACTTCTTCTTCTAATTGTTCTTCTACTTTCTCTTCCACTAACACTGCTACCTCTTCTTCCAAGTCTTCTTCTTGAAAACTTGCCACTATACCCTCTTCTTCCACTTCATTCACTACTACTTCCTCCTCTTCTTCCAAATCTTCACCCTCATATACATCGTTAATTTCAAAAACGATAGGTTGACTTACCATTTCTTCCATCACTTCATTTGCTGCAATGCTAATTTGTGCATCTATTTCAGCTTCATATTCTTTCTCTGAAATTTCATCTAATTCATGCACACTCATTACCTCTTTCACTTCTTCTTCTACTATTGCAGCTAGTTCTTCCTCTATTGTAGGCTCTTCTGTTCTTGGCTCATCTGTTGGAGTTTCGGCTACCACTTCGGTAGCTGCAGTCATTAAATTGCTTGTATCATTGTTTGCTTCTTCAGAAAGCAATGTCATCACAATTTTGTCTTCAACAGGAGCCTCAGCTTTTTTTGGTGTTTGCTTTTGGAATGGATCCTTATGTTCAAAACCAGTCGCAATAAGGGTTATACCTAATTTTTGACCCAACGTTTCATCATATCCCATACCCATAATCACATCAGAATTTTCTCCAGTACGCTCGCGTAAGAAATTATTAATGGTTTCTAATTCATCCATTGAACACTCATAATCTCCTTCTGCACTATTAATATTTAATAAGATCCATTTTGCACCTCTAATATCATTGTCATTCAATAATGGTGAATTCAAAGCTTCTTCAATAGCTCTTTGTGCTCTATTCTCTCCTTCTACTTCTGCTTTTCCTAAAATAGCGACACCGCCATTTTTCATGACAGTACACACATCTGCAAAATCTACTATAATATGTCCACGACTATTAATAACATCTGTAATACATTTTGCTGCAGTGGCTAAAACGTTATCGGCCTTGGTGAAAGCCTCTTTCATTTTTAAATTACCGTATTGAACACGTAATTTATCATTTGATATAACTAATAATGTATCTACTAAAGGTTTTAATTGCTTAATACCCTCTTCTGCTTGTGCTTGTCTGCGTGGTCCTTCAAATCCGAAAGGAGTTGTTACGATACCCACTGTTAATATGCCTAAATCTTTACAAATTTGTGCAATAATGGGAGCACCCCCTGTTCCAGTTCCACCACCCATACCTACTGTAATAAATGCCATACGGGTATTGACTTCTAATATTTTTCTTATCTCGTCTAAAGATTCTTCTGTTGCTAACTTTCCTACTGAAGGATCGGCACCCGCCCCTAAACCTTGCGTTAAATGTGGTCCTAATTGAATTTTATTAGGCACTGTACTTTGCTCAATCGCTTTTGAATCGGTGTTGCAGATAATAAAATCAACTCCTTCAATATTCTGATTAAACATAAAGTTGACAGCATTGCTTCCACCGCCGCCTACGCCTAGGACCTTGATGATGGATGATTTTTGCTTTGGCAAGTCAAATTGAATCATTTTTTTGTGTTTAGATGGGTTAGTTAGATGGTTCGTTCTTAGTTAGTTATATCGAAATTACCGTTTTTAGATTTTATGCTGTTTGTTATTTATAACCATAATGTGGGTAAATATTATGGCAATAATTTGTCATCTTCCTCACTAAATATTTCAATGAGATTGTTCTTGAATCGATCCCAGAATTTACTCTTTCTTTTCTCGATTTGTTCTGGCGTTAAAGTAGTGGCAACTGGCTTCGGTTCTACTCTTTGGCTAGTTAATCCGTTCGCAGATCCTGTATTATTTACAGTTAAAGACTTAGGTACTTCTACTTTCTTAAATGTTTCAGTAAATACTTTATAATTTTGCTCGTAATCGTTATATCCTTTTAAGATTAAACCAATACAAGTTGAGTACATTGGTTTTTTTAATTCTTCAATATGATTAGGCGCTAAATGCTCGTTGGGAAGTCCAATTCTTGCATTCAAACCAGTAATATATTCAGTTAATTGAATTAAATGTTTTAATTGAGAACCACCCCCTGTTAAAATCACACCTCCATTTAACATGCGGCTATCCATTCCTACTTGCTTTATATGATAAGTAACAAAATCAAGTATCTCACTCATTCTTGCTTGAATAATACCTGCTAAACTTTTAACACTTATTTCTTTAGCGGGCATTCCTTTCAAACCTGGAATAGTTACATAGGCATTGGCTTTGGCTTCATCGGCTAAAGCACTTCCAAACTGAACCTTCATAGCTTCTGCTTGACTTTTCAATACGCCCAATCCCATTCTAATATCATTGGTAATATTTTCACCACCGAAAGGAATCACTGCTGTATGTTTTAATACACCTTCATAGAATACAGCTAAGTCACTGGTTCCACCACCAATATCTAAAATAGCTACACCTGCTTCCATATCAACATCACTCATCACCGCACTTGCAGAAGCTAAAGGTTGTAAGACTAAATCTTTGGTGATTAGACCACTCCTTTCAACAGAACGATTAATATTTCTAATCGCGTTTCTATCTCCAGTTAAGATTAAAAAGTTAGCACCTACTTTCACACCATTCACCCCCACTGGGTCTTTGATGTTTTGGTTATTATCTACATGGAATTCTTGCGGAATCACATCAATGATTTGATCTCCAGCAGGAATAAATGTTTTTCTTTGATTGTTAATTAATTGCTCAATTTCCCAAGCTTGAATTTCATTCTCGGCATCTTGACGCACTTGATCTCCTCTTGTTTGTAAACTTTTGATATGATGACCCGCAATACCCACATATACTTCATTGACTTCTAAATCGGGATTACTTAATTGACAGTTTTGAAGTGCTTGTTGAATGGCTTTAATGGTTTGATCGATATTCAAAACCTGACCATGTTGAACACCATTACTGTTGGCACGCCCAAATCCTAAGATTTCTAACTTACCGAACTCATTCTTTCTTCCTGCGATGGCAGCGATTTTTGTGGTTCCAATATCAAGACCTACGATAATGGGTGATTCGTGCTGACTCATTTTGTTGTTTTTTAGTTGTTTGTTGTGGAAGCCTTCTTTTGGGGCATTAACGCCTTGGCAGACGGCTTCACTTTTATTAACGATTTTGCTTTCGATTTATTGTTTATTTTACTACTTGTTTTAGCTAGATTTTTACGGGCTTTTTTTAGAGCTTGTTTTACAGCTGTTGTAGAGGAGTTTTTGACCGCTGTTTTGGTAGGAGCTTTGACCACTGTTTTTGTAGCCATTTTTGGGCTAGTTACTGGGGCAATTTTAGGGGTATTTAGTGTAGCTGGATTAGTAGTAGTGACAGAGATTTTAACAGTAGTTTTAACCGTATCTGCTTTTACAGCTAGAGCTGCTACTGTGTCCTTCATTGGTAAATCACTTGCTAAAAACTGAATGGGTTGCATGCCTTTTTTAAGGGCTACAATTTGATTATCAAATCGACAATCTATTACCTGATAAGCGTTCAATCCACTTTGCACCCACACTTTTTTATAAAAAGTATACAACCTATTTAATTTATCTTCTATATTTTCAACAGAACCAATTAAGACCAGATGATCCCCAACAGTAGGCACCAATTCAAAATCGCCATTGACAGCAATATTTACTTGTGCTGTTTGTGCCATAAAAAAAGAATCGTTTTGCACTGCTTTAGTGAAATGCAAAATATCATTTAATAATACACTATCTGGTTTAGATAATTTTTCTTGATCTGATGGGAAATTAGTAAAAACCGGCAAACGTAGTACAGTAAGCTGTTTCAGTGGTAATTTAAAACCTTCTTTATCAATGTAAAACGAATTACTAGAGGCTGTAAATATGCGCGCAATAGGAATACGCTGCTCAATTTTAACTTGTAAAACTTGTGTATTATCTAAAAATAATTCTACATGTTTTACCCAAAGAATAGTTTGTAAATACTTTTCTAATGTATTTAAATTCACCAATCCAATAGGTAAACCTTCTTTGACACCTTGCTCATGAATTATTTGTAAAATTTCTTTTTCATCCATAAATAAGGCAGCCGTATTTTCACCCACTAATTCAATTTGAATAGAACTACACTTTTTTTCTTCTTTGGCTTTCCAGGCAACTACAAATAATACAATAAGTGCTGCGCCTACTATACTCCAAAGAACTCTAATTAATATGGTTTGCCAGTGCTTCATTTATTTTTTTGTAAGAATTTCTTGAACTTTTAAAATACAAGTATCAATATCGCCGGCCCCTGCCATTACAATAAGTTTGTCTTCTGTAGTAACCGCCCATGCAAATAATTCTTCTTTAGACATAATTTTTTTATGGCTCAGTTTCATTTTACCCAGTAACATTTCGCTACTCACCCCTTCCATAGGAAGTTCACGGGCCGGATAAATGGGTAATAGAATGACTTCATCTGCCTTATCTAAGGTGGCTACAAAACCATCACATTGGTCCTTGGTCCTGCTGTATAAATGTGGCTGAAATACAAGTACCATTTTTTCATGGGGATATAAACTGCGCACACCGCTTATCAAAGCATTTAATTCTTCAGGATGATGCGCATAATCGTCTATTAATACCTTATTCGCTGTCTTTACCTTATACTCAAATCTTCTTTTCACGCCTGCAAAACTAGCTACCGCTTCTTTTATTTTTACTTCATCAATTTCCAAGCTTAAAGCAATAGCTATGGCAGCACTTACATTTTCAACATTATGCAAGCCACCCATATTCAGCTTTATATTTTTGCAAATACCTGCAGGATGCACTAAATCAAAATGATATGAACCTTCTACCACTTTCAAATTAATAGTATGGTATGAGGCTTCATTATGATTATACCCATAAGAAAGCACAGTTTTATTACTTGTTTTGGTATTAAATGCAGTTCCCCACTTTTGTATAAGTATTCCGCCTGGTTTTATTTTATCAGAAAATTCACCAAAGGCTTTTACTACTTCTTCTGCTGTGCCATAAATATCTAAATGGTCAGGATCTACTGCAGTAATGACTGCAATATTGGGTGCTAATTTTAAAAAGCTACGATCGTACTCATCGGCCTCTACTACCACTACATTTTTTTCATGACTCCAAAAGTTAGTATCATAATTAGTAGCTATGCCCCCTAAAAATGCATTGCAGCCATAACCTGTATGACGTAATATATGCGCAGTCATAGAAGTGGTCGTCGTTTTACCATGCGTACCTGCAATGGCAATAGTGAAAGCGTTCTCCGTAATCCATTGAAGTACATCACTTCTTTTTACGACCAAATATTCATTGTCTCTATAATAATTTAATTCACCATGCTCAGCTGGTATAGCTGGCGTATATACAATAAGGTTAGCCGCTTTATCAATCTTGTTTACATCGTCTTCAAAATGAATTTGAATCCCCTCTTCTATTAAAGCGTCGGTTAATAGTGTGGGGGTTTTATCGTAGCCGCTTACTACCATACCTTGTGTATTAAAATACCTAGCTAAAGCACTCATACCAATGCCTCCAATACCAATAAAATAAATGTTCTTACAATTTGTTAACGGATTCATCTTTCAACTATTCATTTATTTGTTTCAAAATTTCTTTCGCAATTATTTCATCTGCATTCGTAAATGCAAAAGCCTGTATATTATTTTTCATTTTTTGCATTTGCTCTTCATTTCCTAATAATTGTAAAACGGTAGGAATTAAATCATTGCCTACTTCTTTATCTTTCACTATAGCAGCTGCATTTTTATTCACTAGCGTCATGGCATTAAACGTTTGATGATCTTCTGCAGCAAGTGGATAAGGCACAAACACTGCAGGCTTACCCGTAATGCAAATTTCAGCAACCGCCATGGCACCAGACCTACTAATGACTATATCTGCTGCAGCATAAGCGGCGCTCATATTATCTAGGAATGAATGCACAAATACATTTTCGTAACTATGCGCCGATTGCGCGTACATTTCAGCATTTGGTTTTCCAGTTTGCCAAATCAATTGAATATTTTTATCAAAGAAGGCAACTAAATTAGCTTGAATGGCTTTATTAATAGAGCTAGCCCCTAAACTTCCACCAATAACTAAAATAGTTTTCTTAGTCGCCTCTAAATGAAATACCTGCAAAGCAGTTTGCTTGGTATAAGAATGTTCAATTATATTTTTTCTAATGGGGTTACCTGTTACTAAAATTTTAGCCGCAGGAAAAAAAGCTTCCATACCCAAAGTACCCGTAAATATTTTAATAGCATTTTTAGCTAGCCAAGTATTGGCCTTGCCTGCAAAGGCATTAGACTCATGTATATAAGTAGGAATATTTTTTGTTTGTGCATATTTTAAAACAGGAAAACTAGAATAGCCTCCTACTCCAAAAACCGCATTGGGCTTAAATGATTTAAAAATAGTACTTACTTGAAAAAAACTTTTTAAAAGTTTCCAAGGCAAAGAAATATTTTTTAATAACTGAGACCTATTAAAACCCGCAATGGTAATACCTTTAATCTCAAACCCTGCTTGGGGCACTTTTTCCATTTCCATTTTGCCTAAAGCACCCATAAATAAAATAACAGCATCAGGTGCTAAAGCTTTGATGGCTTGCGCTACAGCAACAGCGGGAAAGATATGCCCTCCCGTGCCACCACCTGCAATGATGATGCGTAATATATTATGCTTTTGCTTCAATGGCATTATTTTCAGTATCTATATCAATATTATCAGCTGGTATTTCAATCTCTGTTTCTTCTGGTGCCTTACCTTCCATTTGCTCTACGTTTCTAGCCACACTTAATATAAGTCCTATGGAACAACAAGTAAAGATGAAAGAACTTCCTCCCATACTTACAAGTGGCAATGTCACACCAGTTACAGGTACTATATTTACATTCACCGCCATATTGGCAATAGCTTGTATAATTAAAGTGAAACTTAATCCCAGTGCTAGAAAGGCACCAAAGGCATAGGGACATCTTCTAAATATTCTTATACATCTAAATAAGAAAACGATATAAATAAAAATAATAAAGGCACCGCCTAGTAATCCATATTCTTCAATTATGACTGCGTAAATAAAATCGTTATAGGCTTGTGGAAGAAAATTTCTTTGTCTGCTATTACCCGGACCTAATCCCATAAAAATACCTCCATTCGCAATGGCAATTTTTGCTTGCTGCACTTGATAGGGTACTTCATTATCCTTGGCATACATAAAATCTTGCACTCTACTTACCCAGGTACCAAAACGACCAAAGCTTTTCATTTTCTCAGCAACCACAGGTCCCCCTTCTACCGATTTACTTGAATGCGTAGCCATCGCTACGCCCACAATAATAGTCACTGGTATCATGGCCATTAGAATAGTTAATAAAATATGCTTGATGCTTACTCGACCAATAAACATAAGTAACAATGAAGTGGCTCCAGTTAAAAGTGCATTCGATAAATTCGCAGGCATAATTAAAGCACAAATAATTAAAACAGGTGTGATGACTGGTAAAAATCCGTTTTTAAAATCTTTGATAACTTCCTGCTTCTTGCTTAACATCTTAGATAAATACATGAATAAAGCCAGCTTGGCTAAATCACTTGTCTGAATAGTTAAATTAATAATAGGTAATTTGATCCACCTACTTCCTTCATTAATTTTAGCACCAAAAAATAAAGTATATATTAATAAAGGAATAGACAACATAAATAAAATGGTGGCTATTTTAGAAAAGACAGTATAGTTTACACGGTGCAAACCAAAAATAACTACCAGGCCTACTAAAGTAAATATAACTTGCTTAATTAAATACACACTTGTATTTCCACGATACATTTTATAAGCCAATGAACCAGTAGCGCTATATACTACCAATATAGAAATAAGTGATAATAAAATGACTAACCCCCAAATGTATTTATCACCCCTAGTTCTTTGATCTAAATGTTCTTTCATCCCACCAATAGTGGGCATTTGTGAAAATAGTTTGTCTGTAGTATCGTTAAACATAAATGATGATTCTTTTACAGAAATTATAGTTCTTTTACAGACTCTTTAAATTGACGACCCCTGTCTTCATAATTTTTAAATAAATCAAAACTAGCACAAGCAGGACTCATAAGTACTAAATCGCCTTTTTCTGCTAACTTGAAAGAAGCATTCACCGCTTTTTTAGCACTATCTACTTCCACAATAGTTTTTACTTTATCCTTGAAAAATTCGATAATTTTTTTATTGTCAGTACCCATACAAACAATGGCCTTAACTTTTTCTTTCACTAAGTCGGCTATTAATTCATAATCATTTCCTTTGTCTACACCGCCTAAAATTAAAACAGTACTTTTTTGCATGCTCTCAAGGGCATACCAAGTACTATTTACATTAGTGGCCTTACTATCATTAATGAAATCAACGCCTCTTACAGTAGCTATAAATTCCATTCTATGTTCTAGACTATGGAAATTACTTACTGCTTCGCGAATTTTTTCTTTTCTGATACCTAAGGTAGTAGCTGCAATGCTTGCAGCCATTGTGTTATAAGCATTATGCTTCCCTTTTAAGGCAAAATCATAAATGCTCATGGTAACGCGTTCTTCTTGGATTTTTAACATCATTTGATCGTTCTTGATGTAGCCTCCTTTTTTTACTTCTTGTTTCATAGAAAATGGTAGTGGGTTAGTATTGATGGTTAGTAGTTCTAGATGTTTTAAGATGGTTTCATCATCTATACAATAGATGAAATAATCTTCTGCAGTTTGATTCTCTATAATTCTAAACTTGCTTTTAATGTAATTTTCAAACTGGTGGTCATACCTGTCTAAATGATCTTCTGTAATATTTAACAAAATGGCAATCTCTGGTTTGAAATATTGAATATCATCTAATTGAAAAGAGCTCACTTCAATAATGTATAAGGCTTTGGGGGCTTGGGCTATTTGCCTTGCAAATGAATAACCAATATTACCTACCATGGCTACATCTTCATTCACTAGTTTACAAATATGATATAATAAAGCAGTCGTTGTACTTTTACCATTGCTTCCTGTAATAGCTGCAATTTTACTACTGCCCTTATACCTATAACCAAATTCAATTTCACTTATCACTGGAATGCCTTTGGCTCTTATGGCTTTTACCATTTCATTTTTTTCTGGAATGCCTGGGCTTTTAATCACTTCGCCCGATGCTAATATTCTTTCTACACTATGCGCCCCTGATTCAAATTCAATACTAGCTTCTTCTAATTCTTTTTGAAAATTAGCCTTGATAGCGCCGCCATCGGATACGAATACTTCATAGCCTTTTTGTTTGGCTAACAAAGCAGCACCTACTCCACTTTCACCTGCACCTAATATGACTAATTTTTTTGCCAATGCTTTATCTTGTTTTCAAGGTTAATATAGAAGCCACTACTAATAAAATTGTAATGATCCAAAAACGAACGGCTATCTTACTTTCGTGAAATCCTTTTTTTTGATAATGATGATGTAGTGGGCTCATTAAAAACACTCTTCTTCCTTCTCCAAATTTTTTCTTCGTGTATTTGAAATAGCTCACTTGAATAATAACAGATAAGTTTTCTATTAAAAAAACACCGCAGAAAATAGGAATTAATAATTCTTTTCTAACAATAATGGCAAGCGAGGCAATGATACCTCCTAAGGCTAGGCTTCCTGTATCGCCCATGAAAACCTGCGCTGGATATGCATTGTACCATAAAAAACCAATACAGGCTCCCACAAAGGCACCTACAAAAATGGATAACTCACCTAAATTAGGTATGTACATTACATTTAAATAATCAGCAAATACATAGTTACCACTTACATACACAAATATGCCCAACGCTGCCCCAATAATAGCAGATACACCAGCAGCTAGTCCGTCTAAGCCGTCCGTTAAATTCGCTCCATTAGAAACAGCAGTGATAATAAAAGTGACAATAAGAATATATACAATCCAAGTATATTTTTCAGCGCCTGGTCCTATCCAACTAATTATTTTACTATAATTAAATTCATGATTTTTTACAAAAGGAATAGTGGTAATAGGCGTTTTAACTTTTACAAAACGTCTTTCTACTCCATTAATTTTTCTTACTATTATATCAGCACCTTTTGCTACTTTCTCCCCTTTTTGTAAGCTTTCAGAAATAGTAGTAGAAATAATTTCTCTTTCCACTGTGACAGCATTGCTAAAATAAAGTGTCACACCAATAATAATACCCAGTCCCACTTGACCAATAATTTTTGAAATACCTGCCAACCCATCACTATTTTGCTTTTTATAAGATGCCCCTTGTGCTTGTGCTTGCGCTTGCTTTCTTGCTCTAATTTTAAAATAATCATCTAAAAAACCAATAAGGCCTAACCATACTGTACATAAAATCATTAAACGGATATAGACTTTATCTAAATTGGCAAATAATAAAGTAGGAATTAAAATGCTTAATAATATAATAATACCTCCCATAGTAGGGGTTCCCTTTTTTTGTTGTTCACCCGCCAAACCCAGTTCTCTAACGCTTTCACCAATTTGCTTCTTCTCTAAAAAGAGTATTATTTTTTTACCATACACAGTGGCAATAAACAAAGATAATAATATTGCCATGGCAATTCTAAAAGTCAAGAATTGAAAGGCCCCCAAACCTGGGATATTAAATGTTTTGTCAAGCCAAGAAAATAATTGATACAGCATATTGATTATTTTTCTAATTCTTTAAATTGGTTGGCTAATACTTGTTTGTCATCAAAATCGTGTTTTACTCCTTTAATATCTTGATACTTCTCATGCCCCTTACCTGCTATTAAAATAATATCACCCGATTTTGCAAAACTTACGGCCGCTTTTATGGCTTCTTTTCTATCAACAATATTGATGTACTTTCTTTTAGCAGCACTAGTTAAGCCTTCTTCCATATCCTTAATAATTTGATTAGGGTCTTCTGATCTAGGATTGTCGCTGGTAAAAAATACTTTATTACTTAAGTCACAAGCCACCTGCGCCATAATGGGCCTTTTTGTTTTATCTCTATCTCCTCCGCAACCCACTACAGTAATCACTGCTTCATTACCCTTTCTTAATTTAGCAATAGTGGTTAAAACATTCTCTAATGCATCTGGTGTATGCGCGTAATCAATAATGCCAATAATTTTTTCTGTACTTACGATATAATCAAATCGTCCTTCTGCACCTGTTAAAGCACTTAATACAGTCAATACTTCTGTAGTTTTTTCACCCAGTTGAATGGCAATTCCGTAGACTGCTAATAAATTATACGCATTAAATGTGCCAATTAAACGGCAATGCACTTCAATATCATTCACAAGCATCACTAGTCCGCTTAATTGATTTTCTAAAATTTTTCCTTTATAATTAGCAGGTGCATGAATGGCATAAGTTAATTTAGTGGCCTTGGTATTCGCAAGCATTGCAGCCCCGTTTTTATCATCCAAATTGCTTAATGCAAAAGCAGTTGCAGGTAACTTATCAAAGAAAGTTTTTTTAGCTACTATATAAGCTTCAAAAGTTTTATGATAATCTAAATGGTCGTGGGTGATATTGGTAAAAGCCCCTCCTACGAATTGTAATCCAGTAATGCGATGTTGAACAATAGCATGGCTACTCACTTCCATAAATACATGCGTACAGCCTGCCTCTACCATTTTTTGCAATAATGCATTTAATTGAATGGCATCTGGTGTAGTATGCGTTGCTTCTAAAATTTCTGTTCCAATATGATTTTGTACTGTGCTTATTAAGCCGCAGGTATACCCTAATGAAGAAAATAATTTATATAATAAGGTAGCGACTGTCGTTTTACCATTGGTGCCCGTTACACCTACTAATTTTACATGCGTAGAAGGCTCATCATAAAATTGATTTGCCATAATAGCTACTGCTTCTTGTACATTCTCCACCATTATATAAGTAACTCCCTGCACTAAACTTGCTGGTTTATTTTCACAAACAATTACAGTAGTTCCTTTTTCAATAGCAGTAGGTATAAAAGAATGGCCATCTGATTGTAAACCTTTGATAGCAACAAATACAGCGCCTTTAACTATTTTTCTTGAATCTATTTGTATAGTGATGACTTCTTGTTGAGTAGTGCCTACTACCTCTCTTAAAGCCACCCCAAATAATATAGATTGTAATGATTTCATTAATTTAAATCAATTTGAATTTGCTGTCCTTTAATAATAAGTTCTCCTTGAGCAATACTTTGCTTAATCACTTTTCCTTTACCCACACATTTCACTAATAATCCCTTTTTCTCACAAAGCCACAATGCATCTTGCAATTTCATACCCGTCATATTAGGCATGGTCGTATCTGAAATAATTTGTGTGGCTGCTTTTATATTTTTTCCTTTCCCTTCTAATTGTATCCAATTATTTGAAGCTGTTGAAGAGTCTTGATAAGGAATGGATAATTGCTTGGCTATAGTTTGTAATGATATTTTTGAAACACTATAATTAAATAATGAACTATCCTTCACTGAGAATACAGGTGCGATATCTAATTTGTTTTGTATATAAGTAGAGTATAACCTGTCAGCAATTTCTTTAAATACCGGGCCAGCTACTGAGGCGCCAAAATGATTAGCCGCGTGTGGATGATTAATAATAATAACTGCAATGGTATATTGTGGATTGTCTGCTGGGAAATAACCCACAAAAGAAGATTGGAAAATTGCATCGGCATACCCTTTATTTCCATCGGCCACTAAGGCTGTTCCTGTTTTTCCACCCACTTTATACAAGCTATTTACAAATAATTTTTTAGCTGTACCATTGGTACACACACCCTCTAGTGCCTTATGTAAGTCTTTAATAGTGGAAGGCGAACAAACCATTTCCCCATAGGCCATAGGGCTCATGGTTTTTATAATTTTCCCCTCTTCCTTAATAGCATTCACTAAATAGGGGCGCATCATAACGCCATTATTAGCAATGCTATTATACATTGTTAAAGTTTGAATAGGCGCAATAGCAATATTATAACCAAATGCCATCCAAGGAAGTGTAGTGGGCCCCCATCTTTTACTATTCGGTTTAATGAGAAGTGGATAACCTTCTCCCATTAAATCAATACCCGAAGTGGTATCAATTCTTAATTTAGAGAGATGTTTAAAATATGCTTGTGGATTATCATTAAAATAAGTAACAGCTAATTTAGCCATACCCACATTTGAACTTTCCTCAAATGCTTCTAAAACAGTGGCCTCATGCTTGCCATGATTTTCTGCATCTCTCACTACACGTCCTGCATAATTCCAAGTACCTCCTTCTAAATTTACTTTAGAATCTAAGCTTACTTTTTTATCTTCTAAGGCCGACAATAAAGTGACTAATTTAAATGTAGAACCTGGCTCAGTAACCCTTGTAGCATAATTTAAATCTTCAGTATATACACCATCGCCTATTTTACCCAAATTAGCAATAGCTTTAATTTTCCCTGTTTTTACTTCCATTACCATGGCTACACCTGAACGCGCATCATTTTGAATCATCATCTTCTTCAATGCATTCTCCGTTACCTCTTGTATAAAAACATCAATAGTACTTACTATATCCTTACCTGTTTCAGGCGCAATTTCAAATTCACCTTCCTGCACTGGAACCGTTACGCCGCCTGCAATAGCACGCACTAATTGACGACCATTGCGACCATTCAAAACAGTATCATAAGACTTTTCTAAGCCTACTTTATTTTCATCTCTAGCAAGTCCAATAGTTCTACAGCCAATATTTTCATAGGGGTTTAATCGAATATTTTTTTCCTCTGCAATCATACCACTCTTATACCTACCTAATTTAAATAATGGAAATTTTATTAATTGCAAGTAATCTCTATAAGAGATTTTCTTTTTCAACTCATAATTACCTTCGCTGGCTTCATACGCCTTTGTTAACTCCTCTTTATATTTATCTGCCGACTTATCTTTAAATAAATCTGCTAAACTTATACTTAATGAATCGATATGGGTTCTAAATAGAATACCAGTTTTTTCGTGTAGTGGACTAACTCTAAAGTCAATGTAAATATCAAACTGAGGAATATTGGTACTTAGCATTTGGCCATCTTCACTATAGATAGTACCTCTCGCTGCAGGAATTTCTACAATTCTTTGATGCAAACTATCACTTAAGCTTCTCCAGTACTTTCCTTGAACTTGCTGAATGTAGAAGGCCTTCCCTAAAATAAGGATGCATACTAATACAATAAGTATGAAACTTAAGTAAACCCTCCATAATATGTCGCGTTTTACGTCCATTATTAGTTTTTATGGGGGGCTTTAATTTTATTTTCAATTGCTAGTCTGATAGGCATTTCTTTAGAAACCACTAAACCATAAGGTGCCATTGCGTTTTGTACTTCAATAGCACGACTACGACGCATTAATTCAGACTTGATGGTCTTATATTCAAACTGAAGTTCTTTCAGTTCTTTTTGCGTGGTGTTAATTCGACGGATGGTTTTGTCGGTAAGATGCCCATTCGCTATGTAAAGGATAGCGATGAATGCTAGGAACAAAAAGAAACTAATGTTCATAACAATCCACTGATAATTAAGAATACTTTTTAGGGTATTCTTAGGGGCTGGGTTAATGGGTTCGGACATACTATTATACTCTTTCGGCAGCACGCATTTTTGCGCTTCTGCTTCGATTGTTTTCTTTCATCTCTTTTTCAGAAGCCACTACAGGTTTTTTTGTAATGATTTTCCAAAAAACTTCCTTTTCTACGGATAAAAAAGGATGGGCATCTTCGGCTTCTTCTTGCGACACTCGAAAAGCATTTTTTACAAAACGATCTTCGATGGAATGGAAAGTGATAATGACCGCTCGACCTCCTGGCTTTACTATTAAAGGAAGCTGCTTTAAAAATTCATTCAACGCATCCATCTCCTCATTCACTTCTATTCTTATGGCTTGAAAAACTTGTGCCCAATATTTATTAGGATTTCCCTTGACTACAGGTGCGATAAATGTTTTAAAATCTTGAACTGTATTTATTTTAACATGTTTACGCTGTGTGGCAATATGCTTGGCTAAAGTTTTAGAGTTCGTTACCTCGCCATATTGCTCAAACATTTTATGTAGTGCTGCTTCAGCATAAGATTCAATAATTTGAGCGGCTGTTTGGCTTTGTCGTTGATCCATGCGCATATCAAAAGGACCATCATGTCTGGTTGAAAAGCCTCTTGTCCCTTCATCAAACTGATGACTACTTACGCCTAAGTCGGCAAGTATACCATCCACTTGATCTATTTTATTTAAACGCAGAAAACGTTGTAGATACTTGAAATTTTCTGGAATAAAAACAAGGCGATTGTCCTTCGGTAAATTTTGTTGCGCATCGGCATCTTGATCAAAAGCAATAAGTCGTCCTTCAGGGCCAAGCATAGATAAGATACCCTTACTATGACCCCCACCACCAAATGTGGCATCTACATAAATACCATTTGGTTTTATGTTTAGATGAGCCAAGCATTCTTGAAATAATACTGGAATATGATAAGAAGAAGCAAAAGCTTTAGATGCGTTGGAATCAATGATTTGATTTTGCATCTTTTTTACTTAATCTTGATTTTTAATTCCTGCCATTACTTCTTGCGCCAAATTACTAAATGCATCTGCAGAGAAATCTTCAAAGAGCTGTTTGTACTTACTTGCATCCCAAATTTCAAAACGATCTAAAGCGGCGGCTAAAACAATCTCCTTACCTGGTAAAGCGAATTCACGTAAAGTAGGTGGCAATAAAATTCTTCCTGCTGCATCCAATTCTACTTCGGTGGCTCCTCCAAGAAATTGACGTCTAAACTGACGCACTTTTGGATCGAAATCGTTCAACTGGCTAATTCTATCTAATATACTTTGCCAGCTTTTCAATGGATAAAGTGTCAAGCACTTCTCAAAGCCTCTACTAACGATAAAATGGTTCTCCCCTTCCGCTAGCTGTTTTTTAAGACTGCCAGGTAAATGGAAACGCCCTTTTGCGTCGATAGTTGATTGATATTCTCCGTGAAAACCTGTCATTGTTAATAATTA
>JBBAJX010000032.1:0-21063 GCA_040403885.1 Sediminibacterium sp.
ATATAATATTAAAAATCATATATTTTTAAATTAAATATATATTCAATTAAAAATAAGTTGCTTGTTTTACTTGTAGCCAATTATTGTGCAAACTGCTAAAACTAATGGTTCTGTTTAATTTTTAGAACATTTTTAAAAGAATTATTTTGACAAAAATGTAGTTACCACCTTCTTTTAAAATGTAAATAGCCCATTTTTAAAAGAAGGCGTCAATTTTCGGTAAATACCTACCCCAAAATGGATTATCGAATTATCTTTACTATTATGAGTAAATCTAAATCAGCTTTCTTTTGCAATAATTGTGGATACGAATCCACCAAGTGGGCGGGCAAATGTCCTTCTTGCAATGAGTGGAATACATTTACCGAAGAATTAATTGATAGCGGCAAGGAAAAAGAAAATACTTGGGAAGAGTATCATACGAATCAAAAAGGCACTACCGTTATTGCCATCAACGAAGTCAATAGTTTATCAGAAGAAAGAATTGATAGCGGCGACGCTGAATTAAACAGAGTATTAGGAGGCGGTATTGTACTTGGCTCTATTATTCTTGTAGCAGGGGAACCAGGCATTGGAAAAAGTACTTTGTTTTTACAACAAGGTCTTTTAATGAAGGAACAAGTGGTTTTATATATCAGCGGGGAAGAAAGTATTCAGCAAATAAAAATGCGCGCCGATAGATTAAATATCAAGAACGATCAATTCTTTTTATTAACTGAAACACATACTGCAGCTATTTTTAAAGCCATTAAAAAATTAAAACCCACGGTGGTTATTGTCGATTCTATACAAACATTGGAATCCAATGTCATTGAAGCGGCTGCTGGCAGCGTCTCTCAAATAAAACAAACTGCTGCAGAGTTTCAACGCTTTGCTAAAGAAACAGGCACACCCGTTTTTTTAATTGGACATATTACTAAAGAAGGAACCATTGCAGGACCAAAAATATTAGAGCATATGGTAGATACCGTATTGCAATTTGAAGGAGACAGACATTACGCCTATAGAATGTTACGCACTTTAAAAAACAGATTCGGTGGTACCAGTGAATTAGGCATTTATGAAATGACTAGCGAGGGTATGAAAGTAGTAACGAACCCTTCTGCTTTTTTAATAGCCCAAAGAAATGATGCTTTAAGTGGAAGCACTATTGCCGCTTCTATGGAAGGCATGCGTCCTTTATTAATAGAAGTGCAAGCCCTAGTTACACAAAGTGTTTATGGCACACCCCAAAGAACCGTTACAGGCTTTGATTTAAGAAGATTACAACTTTTATTAGCTGTCTTAGAAAAAAGAGGTGGCTTTGCTTTTGGCATGAAGGATGTTTTTGTAAATATTGCAGGTGGGCTTAAAATAGAAGACCCTTCGATGGACTTGGCCATTATACTTGCCTTACTTTCTTCTTTTGAAGACCTACCACTTCCACAAGGCATTTGCTTTGCTGGAGAAGTAGGACTGAATGGAGAAATTAGAGCAGTCAATAGAATACAACAAAGAATTGCTGAGGCTGAAAAATTAGGTTTTGAAAAAATAATTATTTCAAGCTTTAATCAAAAAGGAATTGATACTAAAAAATTAGGCATTAGTGTGGTGGCAGTAGAAACAGTGGAAGAAGCCTATAAGCTCTTCTTCAATGCCTAAGCATACATTCATTAGACCCAGATTCATTAGATTCAAATTCATCAGACCCTTTCTGAATCGTATCCAAGCCTACAGCGCAGGATTTTTACATTTATTCTACCCACATATTTGTATGCATTGTGGTAGCGAAGAGCTAGCAGCAGCAAGCGTCTTGTGTGAGCCTTGTGAAATGAATTTACCCTACACTCATTTTTTTTCTATTGAAAAAAATACCATTGAAAAAATATTTTGGGGAAGAGTGCCCTTGCATGAAGCGGGCGCCAGTTTATTTTTTACTAAAGACAGTATTGTGCAGTCTTTAGTTTTTGCTTTAAAATATAAACATCAAAAAAAAGTAGGTAGGTTACTAGGTAATATCATTGGACAAGACATGCTTAATAGCCAAAGATTTAAAAATATCGATTGCATGATTCCCATTCCTCTCAGTAAAAAGAAACAAAGGGCAAGAGGTTATAACCAAGCCCTCATTATTTGCGAAGGCATTCAAGAAAAACTTCCACATATTCAAATTCTTCCCTTGCTGTTGAAGCATAAAAATATTGTCAGTCAAACGAGTAAGAATAGAATTCAAAGAACACAGGTAAGCCCTCAAAGCTATTCCATTATTAATGCAGCGCAAATAGCTGAAAAAAATGTCTTAGTAGTGGACGATGTAATTACCACGGGAGCCACCATTGAATCTGTATGTAAGTATTTACTAAGCGTGGCTAGGCCTCATTCCCTTAGCGTGGTGGCTGCTGCCTATACGATCTAGTCAACTTTTTCTAAATAAATTTGTTATATTTAATGATTGAATTTACAAATTTGACCGATATTACAATAAATATAAACGACTTAAAAAATAATAGTATAAAATTAATCTCTATGAAAACATTATTAAGCATTTTACTTATGGCCACCGTACTCACTACCAACGCACAAAGCATACACAGTTTTACCGTAAAAAGCATTGATGGTAAGACCTTAAACTTAGCCAGCTTCAAAGGCAAAAAAATATTAATTGTAAACACAGCTTCAAAATGTGGTTATACGCCTCAATACGAAGGCTTGGAAAAAGTATATGAGCAGTATAAAGACAAATTAGTCATTCTAGGATTTCCTTGTAACCAATTCGGTGGACAAGAACCAGGAACCAATGAAGAAATAGTTTCTTTTTGCAAAAAGAATTATGGTGTAAGCTTTCCTTTAGCCGATAAAATTGATGTAAAAGGTGACAATATCGCACCTATTTACCAATGGCTTACTATGAAATCAAAAAACGGAATTCTAGATGCAAGTATTGGCTGGAATTTTAATAAATTTTTGATAGATGAAAATGGAAAAATGATGGCTTATTTTCCAAGCAACACTAAGCCGGATAGTGAAGATATTTTGAAGTATTTAAAATAGTTGTAGAGCCTTGTTTTTTAGCCGGCTTTTATAAACTATCCATTATCTTCGTTCCATGTTATTTAGCGAAGTCATAGGACAGGAAGCTTTAAAAAAGCAGTTGGTTCACTTAGTAGAACAAAAAAGACTAAGTCATGCTTTATTATTTGCTGGCCCAGAAGGCGCAGGGGCCCTGCCTTTAGCCATTGCCTTTGCTCAATACATTGTAAGTCTTCCAGCTACCAATGAAAATGCAGCAGCTGATTTATTTGGAACTGCTGCTACAGAAGTTCAAACAGATACTTTCTACACACCGAGTCAAATAGAAAATTTACCAGCTTATCATAGAGCTAGTAAACTCATGCACCCCGACTTGCATTTTTCATTCCCTTCCATTACAGAAAAGCCAGGGCAAAAAAATTTAAGCGCCAATTACATTGAAGAGTGGAGAGAGTTTATTGTGGGGTATCCCTATGGTAATGTTTTTGATTGGTTACAATTTATTAAAGCTGAAAACAAACAGGGTAATATTAGTGCCGATGAGTGCGCAGAAGTAATTAAAAAATTGTCTTTTAAAAGTTTTGAAAGTGCTTATAAGGTGCTCGTGATGTGGATGCCCGAATACTTGGGCAAGGAAGGAAATAAATTATTAAAACTTATTGAGGAGCCCCCAGATAACACTATTATAATTTTAGTAGCTGCCAGTGAAGAAAATATTTTACCTACTATTTTAAGCAGATGTCAATTTATTAAAGTGCCGCGATTAGCAAGTAATGAAATTGAAGCTGCCTTAATGAGTAAAGGACAAATTGAAAAAGAAAAAGCTGCACAAATTGCTTCTATGTCGGATGGTAATTATAGAGAAGCCCTTCATTTATTGCAACATAGTGATGCCGACTACCTAAGCCAAATAAGAGAGTGGTTAAATGCCATCTTGAAAAACGGGCCAGTTGCCCAGGTGAAGTGGGTAGATGAAACCAGCAAGATGGGCAGGGAGCCGCAGAAGCAGTTTTTGAAGTATTTTAATCACTTACTAGAGCAAAGCATACGCCTAAAAATACTAGGCACCGACCTGCCTTTGGACCCGGATTTAAAGGATTTCGCCTTAAGAATCAATAAGATAGCTAGTGTAGGCCAAATGGAGGCCATTATTCAAGAAATTGACAAGGCTACCTACTATATTGAGAGAAATGCCAACCCCAAAATGCTATTTATGGCCTTAGGCATCAAGTTGTATCATATCATTCAGAACAAAACCTTAATTTTGTCAGAAGCCTAGCAAGTAAGCGAGAGAATCAGAGAAAAGAAGCAAGGCACGGTATTTTTATTCATTAACAGTAGAACTTACATAATATGGGATGTGGATCTTGTGGAACAGGAACACCAAACGGGTGTAAAAGTAACGGAGGCTGCAGTACAGGAGGTTGTAACAGACTGAATGTCCATGATTGGTTACGCGATTTACCTATCGACGATGCCGCTACACAATGCAAAGTAGTAGAAGTTAGCTTCAAACAAGGCAGTAGAAAAGAATTCTTTAGAAACACCAGCGCAGAACATTTTGAAAAAGGCGACTACGTTACCGTAGAAGGCGTCAATGGATTTGACCTAGGGGAAATTGCCTTGACAGGTGAATTAGTGCGTATACAATTAAAGAAAAGAGGGACCGATGAATTTAGTCCCGAAATGAAAAAGATTTTAAGACCTAGTAACGAAAGAGATTTAGAAACCTACCATATTAGCAAAAGTAGAGAAGCCGCCATGTTGTCCCGTAGTCGTGCCGCTGCCAGAGACCTTCGATTGGAAATGAAATTAAGTGAAGTAGAATTACAGGCCGATGGTAAAAAAGGAACTTTCTTTTATACAGCTGACGATAGAATTGATTTTAGAGAATTAATTAGAACTTTTGCGGGTGAGTTTAAAGTGAAAGTAGAAATGCGTCAAATAGGTATTAGACAAGAAGCCGCTAAAGTGGGTGGTATTGGAAGTTGTGGAAGAGAGCTTTGTTGTAGTACTTGGTTACACGATTTCAAAAGCGTAAACACCACAGCTGCTCGTTATCAGAATTTATCTATCAACCAAACAAAATTGAGTGGTCAATGTGGTAGGTTAAAATGTTGTTTGAATTTTGAATTAGATACTTATTTAGATGCCTTACAAGGTTTCCCCGATTATGCAGATACACTTCAAACCGTAATGGGTCAGGCCTTTTTAATTAAGAAAGATATTTTCAAAAATTTAATGTGGTACACCCTTCCTAATAATACCAAGCATTACCCTTTAACCATTGACCGTGTTATTGAAATTAAAAAATTAAATAAACAAGGTATTGCAGTAGAGGAACTTGAAGCAGTAGAAATTACCAGTAAAAATAAAGAGGTAGAACCAGAATTTGTAGAATTAGTAGGTCAGATAAGTTTACGTTCATTGGAAAAGAATGATCGCAGAAGAAAAGACCAACAAAGAAACAATAGCCGTCCTAATAACGGACCAAATAATAGACCAACCAATGGTCCTCAACAAAGAAACGATCAGAGAAACGATCAACGTCCAGATAATAGAAACAATCGTCCGAATAATGGTCCGAACAACGGACCAAACAATAGACCTAATAATGGACCTAATAGCGGACCAAGACCTAATAATGGTCCAAGACCTAACAATGGGCCAACTAACGGACCGACTAATAGACCTGGTAACGGACCGAATAATCCAAGCGCAAATTAATTAAGCGTATAATTTTTCTAGTTCCTGATTTGTAAAATCCATCAATTTTTTTACATAATGGGGTGAGAAATTAAATTCAATGCCTGCGGTTTTATATAATTCAGGCAAGGTTTTAGTTCCCCCCAAGCTTAATGCATTCATATAATTCTCTAAAGCCTCTGTTGGATTTTTTTGATACTGCATCCACATGCCAATAGCACCTAATTGTGCAATACCATATTCTATATAATAAAAAGGTACTTCAAATAAATGCAGTTGTCTTTGCCATCCAATAGCTCTATACATATCTAAGCCTGTATAGTCAATACTATCGGTAGAAAATTCTGCTACAATATTTTTCCAAGAAGCAGTGCGCTCTTCTATGGTATGCATAGGATTTTCATAAACCCAATGTTGAAACTTATCAATAATGGCAATCCATGGAAATATAGTAATGGTTCTTTCTAACTGATGTTCCTTTGCTCTATTTAAATCTTCTTCATTATCAAAAAAGCTTTGCCAATGATTCATGGTAAATAATTCCATTGACATACTAGCCACTTCAGCCATTTCCATTGGATATTCTTTAAAGGCCGTTAAAGAAAGCGGATGTGCTAAAAAAGAATGTATGGCATGACCACCTTCATGCACCATGGTAGTGACATCACTCATTTGTCCAGCTGCATTCATAAAAATAAAAGGCGCCCCCGATTCAGCTAAGGGGCAATTATATCCACCCGGCGCTTTTCCTTTTCTACTTTCTAAATCAAAATGTTTTAAGTCGTCCATCTTACGTAAACAATCTGCAAAAAATGGATTCAATTTTTCAAAACAAGCTACCGATTTATTGTATAAATCCTTGCCGTCTGTAAATGGTTTTAAAGGGGCTATGCCTGCTGGCTCTGCTTCTGTATCCCAAGGCTTTAAAGTAGATAGTGCTAATTTCTTTTTTTTGCGTGCATAAATTTTATCAATGAGTGGAAGCACATGTAATTTAATGGCTTGATGAAATTGAAAACAATCATCTTTGGAATAATCAAATCTTCCCAACTCTTGAAATTTATAATCTCTATAATTGGCAAAGCCTGCATTGGTGGCTACCTGATTTCTTTTTTGAATTAAGCTAGAAAATAAATCATGCATGCTAGTTTGATCTTGCAAACGACGCTCTTGAATTTTAAGATACACTTCTTCACGAATAGCTCTATCTGGATTTTCTAAAAACTGAGCTGCTTGTTGTAATGTATATTCTTGCTCCTTGAATTGAATGGTCATTTTTCCTGCAATGGTTCCATATTGTTGTTGTAATACACTTAGCTCCGCTTGAATAGGAATATTTTCTTCCCTAAAAAGTTCAATGCTTTTTTTAACCGAACGTAAATAGGTGAAATAAGCAGATTGATCTAAGTCTGCAGTAAATGGACAGGCGATTAATTTTTTATTCAGTGCATCTGCATAAGGTTGCATTTTGGGTTGTATCTCCATGCAGAAAAAATTAAAAGATTCTTCTAAAGATTTATCGGTGGTATCGCAGGTCATTTTGATTTGTCTCCAACAAGCATCCTCACTTATAAAGGCCTCTAGTTCACTTAAGTTTTTTAACCATTTTTCAAGGGTGACTACCGAATCTAAATCTTGGGCTAATAAAGTCTTGAAATAAGGCTCTAGGCCCTCCCAATGGGTTATAACAGCATCGGTAGGTAGAAACTGATGGCTTAGTTTTTGAATGTCTGCTGTTCTTGTCATTATATGGTAATTTAAGTGGCAAATTTACTACTTTTACACAGTTCAAAAGTGACTAAAATTGCCCAATACCATTCATTTACTGCCAGACCACATTGCCAATCAAATAGCGGCAGGTGAGGTTATACAAAGACCTGCCAGCGCGGTAAAGGAACTACTAGAAAATGCGGTAGATGCTGATGCCACCGAAATTAAATTACTAGTCAATGATGCGGGTAAGGCCCTGATTCAGGTCATTGACAATGGAAAAGGCATGAATGCCAACGATGCGCAAAATGCATTTGCCCGTCATGCCACCAGTAAAATAAGTACCATCGAAGATTTATTTCAAATTAGAACCATGGGCTTTCGTGGAGAGGCCTTGGCTTCCATTGCTGCAGTCGCTCAAGTAAGTTTAAAAACCAGAAGAGTGGCAGACGAAATGGGCACCGCTGTTGAAATTGAAAATAGTAAAGTGACAGATACAAGTGCTGTAGCTTGTCCAGTGGGTACTAGTATAAGTATGAAAAATTTATTTTTCAATGTACCTGCTAGAAGAAATTTTTTAAAAAGTAATAGCGCCGAGCTTAAACATATCATTGAAGAATTTACAAGAGTAGCCCTCGCATTCCCGGAAATTTATTTTAGTTTGTCTAGCAATGGACAAGATGTATATCATTGGGAAGGTGGTAGTTTTAAACAAAGAGCTATACAAGTTTTAGGTAATGCCTATCAAACTAAACTAGTAACAGTAGGTGAAAAAACCGACTACTTAACCATTACAGGTTTTGTAGGCAAACCCGATACTGCTAAAAAAACAAGAAGCGACCAATACTTTTTTGTAAACCGTCGTTTTATTAAAAGCGCTTACTTACACCACGCAGTAGCCAACGCCTTTGAAGGTTTGATTGCTAAAGAAAATTTTCCTAGCTATTTATTATACATTGATGTAGATCCGGCACAAGTAGACATTAACGTACATCCTACCAAGCAAGAAATAAAATTTGAAGACGATAAAATAATTTACGCCTTTGTACAAGCAGCCGTTAGACATGCATTAGCACAATTTAGTGTAGCCCCCTCATTGGATTTTTCTTTGGATGCCAATATTCAACAATTAGATGCTATTCAAAAACCTTTTACCGACGAAAAGTATAATAATACTACGAAGCAGTCTTTGTATGAAGGCTTCAGTAAGAAAAATCAAGCGCATTTAATTTCAAGAACTGGGAATGCTGCTAAACAAGATTGGAAAAGTTTTTTTACAGACATCCCCTCTTCAAATGATGGGTTGGATAAAGCTGGTGAATCCTATATCGTAAAAGCCTCTTCCATGGGTTTATATAAAGAAGGCAACCCACTTCAAATTGAAGAAACGGCAAGTCTGCTTCAGTTACATCAAACTTATATATTAGCGCCCTCCCATAGTGGAGTAATTATTATACACCAACAATTAGCGCACGAGAGAGTATTGTACGAAAAATTCCAAAAGGCCAGCGTACAGCCTCATGCGACTCAAAAAAGTTTATTTCCAGTGGTATTAGAATTAAGCGTGAGTGATGCCATACTATTAGAAGATATTATGGAAGACCTTGCCCTTATTGGATATGAGATTGAACCCTTTGGTCAAAATAGTTTTATTATACAAGGCATTCCTGCAGACGTCATTTCAGGTAATGAAAAAAATGCGATTGAATTACTACTAGAACAGTTTAAACATTTTAGTGGCGATATTAAATTTAGCAAAAGAGAAAAATTGATTCGCTGCATGGCGCGTCAAATGGCTATTAAAGCGGGCCAAGCACTAAGTCATAAAGAAATGCATGCCTTGATTGAGTCTTTGTCAGACTGCGATATTCCAACTATCACCGCTTCTGGAGCCCCTACCTATGTTGAATTAAAAGAAGATTATTTAGATGGCTTGTTTAGTAAATAATTAGTTCAACTTCATTATACTGGTTAAATAATTTTCAACCGCTTTTCTTACTGAGGAACTGCTAGGGCTTACATGATTTGCTACTAGAACCGAAAATAATAAATGAGTTCCTTTATTGGTAATGATATAACCACTCAAAGCAACTTGATTTCCTAGGGTACCTGTTTTTGCATATAATGCTCCAGGAATATTTTTATAATAAGCAGACAAAGTACCCTTGCCTCCTTGCGCGAAAATACTTTTAATACGCGTTAGGCTAAAATCGTTTTCCATTTTTTTCAATAAGGCCACATAATTTTCAGGCGTATTTAAATTAAATCTGCTTAGTCCACTTCCATCGGCCCATTGTGGAGTTTGAGGGAAAAAATTAAAATCTGATTTTAAAATAGTATCCACTAAAGCTTCGTCATTAATGGTGCCCAATATTTGTTCACTTGCCATTAAAAAAACTTGCTCTGCAAAAAAGTTATCACTACGGTGCATCATAATTTTTAGTAAACTATCGGTAGGAACTGATTTGACAATATGCCCGTTATTTTGATGCCAACCTTTTTGAATAGCAATAGGAAAGGCAGGATGCAATGTATCTTCTAATAAGGCTTTTGCTAAGGCATAAGTTGTATCGGTAATAAATGGAATTTGTTGCAAGCTGTCTTTAATAGTTCTGCCCGTGGCAAAAAATTGATTTGACAATTTATCTCTTGACCACTGCGTATACTCTTTTGGCGCTGCCTGATTTTTTGTAAATAAACTAGGTTGAATATGTATTCCGTTTTTTGATTTAGTAACGGTAAGTACATTACCATAAATATTTAATCTATTTCTTTCGGGTTGATAGTCATATGGATAATCATCCCAAGCCCAACCTTTTCCATACATCGCAAAGTCATCGGCCTTATCGGGGAAACATAGAACCACTTGCTTTTTTGTTTGGCGAATTAAATCGGCAATAGGTTGGTATGCAAAATCGGGATGTAAAAAACTAGGATCGCCTAAGGGCAATAAAAAAATACTGTCTTTGTTTTCTGCCATTTTCCAACTAGGTATAGAATCGCCTAAAAAGCGCATACCTAAATAACAAGAAAGAATTTTAGTATTACTTGCAGGGGTATAGTATAAATCACTTAAGTGACGGTCTACCCATTTTTCTTTAGAAACGTTATAGACTGCCACACCCACATGGGCTCCTTTTAAAGCAGGGTCTGCTAATAATGTTTTCTGTGCCTGGCGAACAGAACAAGCAGAACTCAGTAACAATAAAATGAGTGTAAATACGCTGGGAAAATTTATTCCCTTTCTAATGCTCTTAGCCATCTTTCTGGAATTTCGTTATTGGAAGCTACTAAATAATCTTTATAACTACAAGGGGCCCATTGATTATTATGTGTTTGCATCCACCATCTTCCAGTGGTCTTACTTTGTAAAAAATTAGTTTCTATATCTGAAAAGGCAATATGAAATTCTTTAAATCTTTCTGCATCCGACAAGGGCGATTCCTTTTTCCCTTTCTGAATACCATCTATTACATACCATATCATTTGAGCCATTTGAATAGACGTCAATCCATTATTATCTAATTCAGCCTGATAGCCAAATAGCCCGATGGTACTAGTTTTCCAACTCATACCCGCATACTGCATTAAAATACAAGCCTCTTCTCCATTTAAACCATTCGGCGTAATTAAATTAGCAGGAGCTTGTGCATTTTGAATGGCACTAATATCAAAGCTCATCATATGACTATCACGAATGGCAGGTTCCATTTCTTCAATATCTTCTCTCACCTTACCCAAACGATAACAATCAAATCTTAGTTTATCGATGGTCTCTAACATATGCGGATGCATAAAATAACTTTGGAATCCGATATGCGCATAGTGATTTAAATGATTCGGAAGCCCTGTAAAAAGTTCCTCTAAAAAATGGTCGGCTGGAAGCCTGGCTTCTAGGTCTAAGTCAATCTTTGCATCTACCACTACGGCGTTCACCAAGGTAGGTATGGAAGTATAGGCATGGTATTGAGCTAAACTAAGGTCATGAGACCCACCCATGATAACCACTTTCTTATTTTGTAGTAATAATTCTGAAATAACCGTTCTAAGGGCTGCATAACTATCTTGAATAGACTGGCCCAATTTTACATTGCCTAAATCAACAATAGAAACCTGGGTATGCCAATAATAAAGAGAATACAAGGCCCCTCTTACTGCATTGGCAGCCTCATGCCCATTTAATGCATAGCCTCCACCCCTGCATTCCCCGGCGCCTATAAGGACCATATCTGCTTGGCTAATATCGGGAAGACTTCCTTCATTGGCCTTGATATGCTTACCCAATTGGGTATCCCGATAGCCTTCATCCTTGGAAAGAAGGTCTAAATTAATAGGTTCTAAATAATCTAAGATAGATTTCAATGACATGCGTAAATGTTAACTACTAATATTAACGCGAAAAGCAGCAAAAGATTGCATTCAAAAGCGACTAATCTAGGAATTTATAGCCCACGCCTCTTATAGAAATGAAATGAACCGGCGTTTTGGGATCTTGCTCGAAATATTTACGAAAGCTTAGAATAAAATTATCGATGGTTCGGGTGGTAGGAAAAACTTGATAACCCCATACCGACTGTAAAATTCTCTCTCTGGTGACCACTGTATTTTTATTTTCAATAAGTAGTTGAAGCAGCATAGATTCTTTCTTGGTCAAAGTTATTTTCTCCCCTTTATTATTAATGGCTTCTTGTAATTTGAAATTAAATGTATGCCCTGCAAAACTATACTCCTCTATTTTCGCTTGCTGCTTCGAAGTATTTGTTTTTTGAATTAATTTAGAAACCCGTAATAATAATTCTTCTAAATTAAAAGGCTTGGTTAAATAATCATCTGCACCTAATTTTAAACCTTGCACTCTATTGGCACTTGTATTTTTAGCACTTAAAATTAATATGGGTGTTTCTATATTATGTAGCCTCACTGTTTCTGTGATAGCAAAACCATCTAAAGAGGGAAGCATAATGTCTAATATAATTAAATCAAAATGTGCCGTTTGTATTTGCTTTAAGGCATTTGCCCCATCATAAGAAGAACTCACACTATAGCCCTCCATCTCTAAATTCAGCTTTAAAGCATCGTGTAAATTTTCCTCGTCCTCTACCAATAATATTTCAAATTTTGTCATGTAATTAGATAAAAAAAGTAACAGTGAATATACTTCCAGTAGGTGTGTTGGCAGCTAATTGAATGGTCGCATTATGAAATTCAGCAATTTTTTTACAAAGGTAAAGGCCTAATCCACTGCCTTTAGTAGTTCTGGTACTTTCAGCTCCTACACGATAAAATTTTTCAAATACTTTATTTTTATCGGCAGCTGCAATGCCTGGTCCTTGGTCCTTGACAATAAGCTGAACAGTATTTTGATGCGATTGTAAATGAATATAAATAGGCTCCGTGACGGGCGCGTACTTATTGGCATTGTCGATTAAATTATTAATTAATAATTGTATCAATAAAGGCTCTCCTTGTATATCCATACCGTCTTCTATAATGGTATTACAAATTCTAGCAGGGTACCTTTCTAGAAAAGATTTAATGTTTTGTCTCACCAGTTCAGACAGTTTTACTAATTGTTTATTGGCCTCGTACTGGCCCATATCCAGTTGGGCCGTTAATAAAATATTAGTACTTAAATGATCTAATCTTTTTGTTTCTTTTAAAGTAGCTTCTAATAATTTTAATTGTTGCGGACTGTCTAATTCTCTTTTTAAAAGCGTCTCTATATTTAAATGTGAAATAGCAATGGGTGTTTTTAATTCATGGGTAACAGCCATCATAAAATTTTGCTGTTGGTCGGCATAACGCAATTGTTTCATCAAGGAACGATAGACATAAATGGCGCCTAGTAAAAATAAGAGTAAAAAAGTTAGGCCTTCTCCTACAAATTGCTTTGTCTTTCTTAGCTGAAAATCTTGAATGGAATGGGTTTTGGCTGCTAAGGAAGGGTCGCTTAATTGAATAGATTGAAATTTAATGGCCGCAATTTCATTGTTTTGTTTTTCCAATGATACATACCACCAAATAAAGGCTGCAATCATGTAAGTGAGAAAAACCCAATAAATAAGACTTACTAATTTTAGTTTATTGATTTTTACTAATTTCCAGTTCATAGTTTTAATTTTTCTACTCTAATGCCTGTAGATAAAATATTCTCTAAGGGATCCTCTCTCATGGTATGTTGAACACTTATTTCATTGACGCCCTTATGAAAGTGAATGGGTACCATAGACATCGGAATTCTTTGATCATAAATATCATCCATTCCCGATCCTAGCCAACCCTTCGCATCATCCGCTAAATTTAAATTAACTACTTGTTTAGTAATGGCATTCGTAGGGCTTTTAATAATAAGGTCTAACCAAATATTTTTATAATGATAGGCATGGTGATGTCTGATGACAAAGAATACTTTATAAGTAGCTGCTGTATCCGTAACAATAAACTGATACTTTGTAGCTTGTTTAGAAGGCCAGTTATGATTGGGGTAAATAGTACTTTGTTCAAAAAGTTGTTTGGTCTCGCAGCCAGACAAAACAAAAAATATACTTAGTAAAATAAAGGCTATTTTATTTTTCAATAAACCCATTTTATAAAACGTTTAAAATTTGTTCTTTTGCTTTTTCTAATTCATCCTTCATTAAAATCACCGATTGCTGAATTTCCATGTCATTGGCCTTAGAGCCAGTAGTATTAATCTCTCTGCCCATTTCTTGTAAAATAAAAGAAAGCTTTTTGCCTTTAGAGGGCTCTGCTTCTTTTAAAACTGTTTTGAAATAAGTGCAATGATTATTCAACCTTACTTTTTCTTCAGAAATATCTATTTTTTCTATATAATAAATAAGTTCTTGCTCTAGTCTATTATTATCATATTTATCGGGGCCTACATGTTGTTCCAATAATTTAACTAAACCTTCTTTAATCTTTACTCTTCTATTGGGTTCAAATTTTTCGATATCTGCTTGATGCATTTCAATAGCTGCTACACGCTCTAATAAATCCTTTTCAACCGACTTACCTTCTTCTAAACGATGTTGCATTAAAGCCTTGATGGCCTCTTGTAATAAATCTTGAATTTGCTTCCACTCTTCTTCAGTCAATACTTCACTACTAGATGAAACCACATCGGGCATTTTTAATAAAGTGCTTAAAATATTTTCTTTAGGTATGCCCAACTCATCGGCTAGTTCCACAATGGGCTGGTAATAGGATTTAGCTAGTTCTTTATTGACTGTTACCGGCTTAGAAATGCCATTAGACTTAATGGTTATAGTAGATTCCACACTTCCTCTTAATAAAGTTTCATTTAACTTATTTCTTATCTCTACTTCATAAGGCTTTAACATGAAGGGAATATTCAAACGCAAATCAAATTGTTTGCCGTTCAGCGATTTCACTTCCACTAAAATGGTCTTGTCTTTAAAAGTAGCTTCAGCGCGACCATATCCCGTCATTGAATATAACATAATAATACCTGTTTAAATAGTGAATAAAGGTATTAAATTATAGGCAAGCAATCGTATTTTTTAAAAATCAATACCTATTCCATTTTTCTTGCGCTGTTGATACGCTTCAAAGTCAAAAGTATATAATTTACCAGGGCGGTGCGTCACATTTACTTCCATTTCGTTGGTGTCCTTTAAGTAGCCCATCGCTGCAAATTTTTTTCTAAAATTGCGACGGTCCAATTGACAATTTAAGATGGCCTCGTATACATTTTGCAACTGTCTTAAGGAGAACTTTTTAGGCAGTAAATTAAAGGCCAATGGATGTTCTTGAATTCTCTTTTGCAACCAATGTACACAGGCATCTAATATTTCCTTATGATCAAAGGCCATCTCGCCCAGCTGGTCTATCTGATGCCAATTTAATTCATGGTCTGTGATAGATAATGCTTGGTGTTTAACATTTAATAAAGAAGCATACACAGTCGTCACCACCCTGCCGCCTGGATGCCTTTGGGGCTTACCGAAACTGTGTACCTGCTCTAAATAAACATCTTTCATGCCTGTTCTCTCTAATAGTACCCGATTTGCCGCATCGTCCAAATCCTCTTTAGATTTAACATTATCACCTAATAAAGAGTATTTCTCTGCAAACTGGGCTAAATCGCTCTTGATAAGTAAAACCTTGAGTACATGTTTGTCAAAACCAAATATCACACAATCAACCGTTAGAGGTACTGCAGGATAAGATTCCACCAAGGATACCGCCTCCTTGGTATGGGCAGCATTGGCTATAGAGACAGATGTAGAGTGTTCAAGCATAAGCAAAAGAAGAAATAAAAATTTCTTATCCTCAAAATACGAAATAAAAGAATAAAACAATTTGTATTTTAGCAGACATTTTAGAGCATGTACAATACCTCCCAAATACAAAGTTTTCAGTCCCTTACCGCGACCTACCTTGCGCAGCCCCATACCATCGAATTAACCCCCTTAAGAAATTTACTTAAATTTCATGAGTACCAATATTATGTTGCCAACGAGCCCTTCATTAGCGATTTTGAATACGACCAATTATATCAGCAATTAATTACGCTCGAATCGTCGAACCAGTCCTTGATTTCAAAAGACTCCCCTAGTCAAAGAGTAGGCAATAGTTTAAATAATTCTTTTGAGACAGTAGCACATTTAGTGCCTATGTTAAGTTTGGAAAATAGCTATAATGCAGAAGACTTAATTGACTTTGATCGCAAAGCAAAAGAAGGAGCTAGCCTTGATGAAATTACTTATTGTGTGGAACCCAAATTTGATGGTGCTAGTATTTCACTACTTTACGAAAACGATTTATTAGTGCGTGCCTGCACTAGAGGTGATGGAGTGGCAGGAGAAGATATTACTAGTAATATAAAACAAATCAGATCCATTCCTTTAAGTATTCCTTTACTTGAAAATGGAATTCAACAAATGGAAATTAGAGGTGAGGTGATTATGAGTAAAAAATCATTTGCTGATTTTAATGAAAAATTAAAAGAAAAACAAATTGCCACACTAGCTAACCCGCGCAATGCAGCAGCAGGTAGTTTAAGAATGAAGGACCCAAAAGAAGTAGCTGCCAGAAATTTAGATGCCTTCATTTATCATATCAGTTATTTTTTACCCGCAGCCAAAACTACACTAAGCCCCTTATTAAATAGTCATAGTGGTTCTTTAGAATTACTTTGGAATATGGGTTTCAGGTCACCACAAAAAGAAAGAAAAATTATAAAAGGAGTTAAGAAGGTCATCGCATTTTGTACCGAATTTGAAGCGCAGCGTGATTCGCTTCCTTATGAAATTGATGGACTCGTTATTAAAGTCAACGATTTTGCATTGCAAGAAAAATTGGGCATGACTTCCCACCATCCAAGATGGGCCATTGCCTATAAATTTAAAGCAAGGCAGGCCACTACCATTTTAGAGTCGGTAGAATTTCAAGTGGGACGCACCGGCGCCGTTACACCTGTGGCCAAATTAAAAGCGGTGGCCTTAGGGGGCGTAACGGTATCCAGTATTTCCATGCACAACCAAGAATACATTAAAGAAAAAGATTTAAGACTAGGCGATACCGTTATTATTGAAAGAGCAGGTGATGTCATTCCACAAATTGTACAATCCATTGTAAAATTAAGAACAGGCAAAGAAAAAATTATTCAATTTCCTACGCAGTGCCCTGTGTGTAATGCATTATTAGAAAAAGAAGAAGCAGAAGCTGTGTGGAGATGCAATAGCCCTTTATGTACCGCCCAAATAATTGAGCGCATTATACATTTTGTGAGTAAAGACGCGATGGATATTAAAAGTTTTGGAGAAGCTAACATTAGAAAATTTTATGAAATAGGCTTGCTCACCAATATTCCTTCACTTTACCAACTTGATTTTAGTAAAATAACCGGCTTAGAAGGATTTGGTAAAAAAAGTATTGATAATTTGAATGCCGCCATTGAGATTTCAAAAACCCAACCTTTATACCGGTTAATTTATGCCTTAGGCATTCGCTTTGTAGGAGAAACCACCGCCAAGACCATTGCCAGTCATATTCAGCACCTATTAGATTTAAAAGATTTTACAGAAGAACAATTACAAAGCTTTGATGATGTGGGTATTAAAGTAGCCACTAGTATTTATCAATTCTTCCATGAGCCAAAAAATATTGAACTTATACAAAGCTTAGAGAACTTGGGGTTAAATATGATTCAAACCAATGATACCGCTGTAGATGGTAATTTAGCAGGACTTAATTTTTTATTTACAGGCACACTTACTCAATTAAAACGCGCCGATGCTGAAGCCATGGTAGAATCAAGAGGTGGCCATATACTTGGCGGTGTTAGTAGTAAGCTGAATTACTTAGTGGTAGGCGAAGATGCAGGAAGCAAATTAGAGAAAGCTAAAAAAATAGCTTCTATCAAAATTATATCTGAAGCAGATTTTGTGGAGCTAATAAATAGCAATTCGAAATCCTAATTTTTCGCTCTCTATCGATTCTCTCAAAGTTCACTCAAAATTGAATTTCTTTATTGCTATTTATTAAGGGGCCTCAAATATACTTTCTATTAAATAAAAAGTTAAATACAATTTTGATTCTGAACTTTGAATCATAGCGTAAAGAAATATATAAATTCGAACGTTTAAAAAGTCTGCATGTCTGAGCACGAAGTGCGAGTTCAGACTTTTAGTTCGTATTTATATATTTTAGCGTAATGACGAGAGTGAAGAATAAAAAGTATTTGACTTTTTAATATTTTAATAGAAACTAAATAATTCCTTTAGAAGCTAAGTATTCAGCAATTTGAATGGCATTGGTAGCAGCGCCCTTACGAAGGTTATCACTTACAATCCACATATTCAAAGTTTTTGGCTGTGTTTCATCTCTTCTTAAGCGACCTACAAATACATCATCTTTTTCATGGGCCCAAAGTGGCATTGGATAAAATTGATCTGCATCATTTTGTTGCACCACCACACCAGGTGCAGCAGCAAGTACATCAATGACTTCCTTCAAATCAAATTCATTTTCAAATTCCACATTCACACTTTCGCTATGGCCACCCATTACTGGAATACGCACGGTAGTTGCAGTTACTTTAATAGTATCGTCTTGCATAATTTTACAAGTTTCTTTCACCATCTTCATTTCTTCCTTGGTATATCCATTTTCTAAAAAAACATCAATTTGAGGAATGGCATTTAAGTCAATGGTATATTTATAGGCCATATCATCGGCGTCTACTTTTTTGCCTTTTCTTTCTTCCATTAATTGGTCAACTGCTTTTTTACCCGTACCTGTTACACTTTGATAAGTACTCACCACCACTCTTTTAATTTTATATTTTGCATGAAGAGGTTGTAAGGCCACTACCATTTGAATAGTAGAACAATTAGGGTTGGCAATAATTAAATCATCTGCAGTTAGAACAGAAGCGTTCACTTCAGGTACGACTAATTTTTTAGTGGGGTCCATTCTCCAAGCAGAAGAGTTATCAATGACACGAATGCCTGCAGCTGCAAATTGAGGCGCCCACTCAAGTGAAGTACTACCCCCTGCTGAAAATAAAGCCACCGCTGGTTTTGCGGCAATGCCTTCTTCCATAGTTACTACTTTATATGCCTTGCCTTTATACATTACTTCCTTACCCTTTGAGCGTGCCGATGCCACAGGAATTAATTCAGTCACTGGAAAATTTCTTTCCGCTAATATTTCTAACATTTTGGTGCCTACTAAACCGGTAGCACCTACTATTGCAATTCTCATAATTTATACTAATTCAATATCAAAATTCACAAGCTGAACGAAGGATTGTATGCGTTCTTTAATATCTGCAGGACTAATCTCCGTTAATCTTTGCGTTCCAAATTTTTCTACGCAGAAGCTAGCTAGAGCACTACCAACAATAATGGCCGACTTCATATTATTAAAAGAATAGTCTTTTGTTTTTGCAAGATGTGCTACAAAGCCACCTGCAAAAGTATCTCCAGCACCAGTTGGATCAAATACTTCTTCTATAGGTAAAGCAGGTGCAAAGAACACTTCCGTTCCATGGAATAAAAGAGCACCATGTTCTCCCTTCTTAATGATTAAATATTTAGGACCCATGGCCATAATTTTTTTAGCAGCCTTTACCAAGCTATACTCACCACTTAATTGACGCGCTTCACTATCGTTCACCATTAACACATCTACTAAACTAATAGTATGTAATAAATCGTCCATCATAATTTCGATCCAAAAATTCATAGTGTCCATTACAATTAACTTTGGACGCTTTTTCATTTGCTTAATGACACTACTTTGTACACCAGGTACTAAATTACCTAACATTAAAATTTCACAATCCTGATAACTATCTGGAACAACGGGTTCGAAATTTTCTAAAACGTTTAATTGAGTTTCTAATGTATCACGGGTATTCATATCTAAATGATATTTACCACTCCAGAAAAATGTTTTCTCGTCTTTTTTAATTTGAACACCTTCTAGGATTACCCCTCTTTTCGTTAAGGCATCTAATTCAGACTGCGGAAAGTCTCCACCTACTACTGAAATTTGCTTAACAGTGGTAAAGTTAGAGGCACACCAAGCTATATAGGTAGCGGCACCTCCAATAATTCTATCGCTTTTTCCGAAAGGGGTTTCTATGGCATCAAAGGCCATCGATCCAACAACTACTAATGACATGTTTAATGATTTTAATTTTCAGCTGCGAAACTACGATTAATAAGGTGAAATCTTTCTGCGCACCTCAAATTATACCTACTAAGGCAGTAAGTACTTGATAATCATAAAACTAACGAAATTGCTAGTTTATTTAAGAATATAAGGGTTTTTAAAGAATTAAATCTATAATTTCGTACTAACAAACATTCAAATTTTTGGTCATGGCTAGAATTAAAACAGAGAAAAACGGGTCTAGAAAAGATGTCATTGTAAGTAAAGCAGCTACCCTGTTTAGAGAGAAAGGATATAAGGCAGCCAGTATGCGTGACCTAGCCGAGGCCGTGGGTGTAGAAGCCGCCAGTTTATACAATCATATAAAATCAAAGAGTGAATTATTACATGAATTAGTTTTTAATGTAGCCAATAGATTTGTGTTGAAAATGGATGAGATAGAATCTGAGCCAATAAGTTCACTGCAAAAAATGGAGAAAATATTACGCTTTCATATTAGCGAAATGATTCACCATTATGAAGAAGTATATGTAAGTGACAGAGAATGGAAACATTTATCAGACCCTTATTTATCGAATTATCAGAATCAACGAAGAGTATACCGCAAAAGGATTGCAGCCATTATTGAAGAAGGAATTCGCAATAAAGAAATAAAATCTATTGATGCTCCCACTGTTGTATTAATATTTTTACATGCCGTTAGTGGTATTGAAAGCTGGCATAGATCTACTAAAAAAATAAATGCTGCCGAATTAGAACAAAACATGGTAGCTATTTTAATTGATGGACTAAAATCTACTAAATAAAGATTGAATTTATCTCAAGTGAGTCGACTATTACAATCATAATCACTTACTCGTTATAATAACTTACTCGTTATAATAATCTAGCTATAGACGCAAGATTTAGTTAACTTTGCCATTCATAATTACAAAGTGTCAGAAAGAAACAATTTTATTGATTACATCCGCATATTTGCCCATAGTGGGC
>JBBAJX010000033.1:0-20635 GCA_040403885.1 Sediminibacterium sp.
AAAGCATTTACTTCATCACTGAAGCTTAATGCAAAACCAGCTTCCGCCACAATTGACTGCATGGCTAAATCATTCTCCTGTTCTGGTGTAAATATTCTTAACACCTCTCCCTCTGGCTTTCGAGAGGACTTCTCCCATTTCGTTAATTGAACAATAACCCTGTCTTTATCCTTTGCCCCATTTAATTTCCCCATAGGAATAAAGATGTCTGGCATAGGTGTTACCGTACTTGGAATAAAAAAAGCAATTTTTTCTTTTACTTGCATAGTGCCCGCAAAAGAAACTTGTTTTCTTTTAAGTACTTCTAATATCTTTCCTTCTTTTTTACCTGAGGATTGTCTAATTTTTGTGATCTTAACACTTACTTCATCGCCTTTCAAGGCTGTATTAAAATCGTTTGGATAAACCAATATATCGTTTTCCAAACCTGATACCATAACAAATCCCATACCCGATTTCGCAATATCTAGCACCCCCTTATAAGAGGTAACGATATGTGTATGCTTTGTCGTTGTTTTAGTATTCTTTGTTTTCTTTTCGTTCTTTCTAGTTCCCATTTATTTTTTTGTAAAATTGTGCAACATAATTTTTAACGAGTTCATTAAAAATAGTCTCCGCTTCAAATAAAAATTTTGGCTTTATAGGTAATACATATAAAGGCATAGCATGTAGCTCCTCTGTATATTTTACCAGTCTTACAGCATCTTTTTCTGTCGTTAATATTAGTTTGCTTTTTGATTGAATTTGATCCAATTTTTCTTTTATTTCTTGTAAGTCTTCAATAGAGAAAATATGATGATCGTTATAACTTAATTGATAATACGTATTGGTGTTTTCATGTAAATAATTTTTTAAAGGCAGGGGGTTGGCAATTCCACAAACCAATAATACTTCGTCTCTCAAAGTTAAAACCCATTGATCGGAAGGGTTGTAAATATGATAAGGTGTTCCATAAGCAATGGTCGTAAAAAACAAACGCTGGTGCAAAGCAGGGTCTATTTTTTCTGTAATTTCATCTTTTTCTTCCAAACTTAAACTAGCGGGGCATTTGGTAACAATAATTATATCTGCTCTTCTAGCCGATTTTCTATCGTCTCTTAAATCTCCGGTAGGAATAAAAAAATCGTCACAAAACAAATTGTCATACTCTGTTAGCAAAATATTAAATCCCGCATTAATTTCTCGGTGTTGAAAAGCATCGTCCAAAATAATGGCTTCCACTTTAGGGACATCTTGAATTAACTGCGCCATTGCCTCTATGCGTCTTTCTCCTACCGATACGGCTACATTTGGAAATTTTAAATGAAACTGCATCGGTTCATCTCCAATTTCTAAAGCGGTGGAAGCTTCGTTGGCTAAAGCATATCCTTTGGTCTTTCTTTTATACCCTCTGCTTAAAGTAGCTATTTTATATTCTTCGCATAGGATGGAAAGCAGATGTTCTACCATCGGCGATTTACCCGTCCCTCCCATAGATAAATTACCAATGCAAATAAGGGGAACATTAAATGAAGTTGATTTGAGATACTGCTTAGCATACATCCAATTCCTTACAAAAACAATCCAACCATAGATAAGTGCAAATGGTAAAAGTAAAACTCTAAAGGATTTTAAAAATACATTGTTAAAATTCATAATTATTCCAAGGCGTAATACAATGAGTTAAAGGTACATCAAATTCATGGGTATCCTCAATATTTGAAAGGGGCTCAAAATAGCAAACCCCAATTCTAGGCCTATGTTTAGGGTAGTTTTCAAAGTATTTATCATAAAATCCTTTCCCAAATCCAATACGGTGTCCTCTAAGATCAAATCCAATTAAGGGCACAATGACTGCATCAATGATGGATGGCTCCACCATTTCAGTACTAGTAGGTTCTGCAATTCCCCAATCATTGTATTGAATCTCTTCTGATTCTTTATAAAAGTTAATGGTCGCACTAACAGCATTAACCACTGGGTAAACCATTTGTATACCCGGAATCATCAATTTTAAGAAACGTGTAAATAATAAACTATTAGGCTCATTATGATTTTCAAGTGGATAAAAATTGGCCACTATATGTACATTCGAAAAGTCGATTTTTTGAAATTGTATAAGTAGTAAGTCATCCCATTTAAGGCATTCGCTTGCAGTCAAATTTTTTCTTTTGGCTAATAATTCTTTTCTAGCAACTGACTTTAACATAGATTTCGTTTTAACTATTCGAAAAAACTAAATACTGTAGCACCATAATTTCTTTGAAAACTAAAACCTGCATAACTTTCATAATTATTACGAGGCGTATGTTCTAAAATAAAATACCCTTCTGGAGAAATTAATTTTCGCTCTACAATAATTTTAGGCAAATCATCAATGGTGGTTAAGGCATAAGGTGGGCCTGCAAAAATGAAATTAAACTGATGGGTACATGTATTTAAATATTGAAAAACATCCATGCGTACTATTTGTACATTTTCTATTTTAAGCAGTTCAATATTTTTTTTAATAAAATCAAGCATTTGACTATCCTTCTCCACAATGGTTAAAGCAGCAGCCCCTCTTGAAGCTAATTCATAACTAATGCAACCAGTGCCGCCGAATAAGTCTAAGGTACTGGCACCGTCAAAATTAATCCTACTTTGTAAAATGTTAAATAGTCCTTCCTTTGCCACATCGGTGGTAGGCCTTGTATTAGGCATATTAGCCGGAGGACTAATTCTTCTACCTCCATATTTGCCTGAAATAATTCTCATTAAAATATAAAATAAGATGAATAAGCATTAGGCACTTGCTCAATCTGAATGATTTGCTTGGCTGCAAAATACGGCGCTATTTTAGTAATGAAATTATGCTTACCTACTTCCCATCCCCAAACTTTAAGCAAAAAAGTATTGGTATTAATTCCTGAATTGATACAGCTATTGAGTACTGTATAAATATTCTGCTCTTCCCCTTCTAACGGATAATAATTCAAAAGCTTGGTGATGCCATTTTCAACAATGTATACAATAAAACAATCTTCAAAAATTCTTACCTGCACTTCACTATCAAGCACATTACCTATGAAAGAACTAGCATAATGCTGCCATTTACCTGAAGGAAAATACCTATTCAATATTGAAGATAATTCATCTGCTATACCATAAATTAAAAAATGCTTATCTCCTACTGAGCTGGTATAAATTTCTTCGTCTAATTTATGACCATGTATTAATTCTAATTCATGTGCTGCTGATATAAGATTTTCTTTAGCATCGGTTTGAGAGAGTATTAACCTATTACTATTAATTACAAGAAATATATTTTTATAATAGTTTTGAATAAGGCTTGAATTATTTTGCAAGTAAGCTAATAAGGGGCTCCAACTGCTAGATTCTTCGGTTTGTTCAAAATGTTCAACAGATACGAATTTATTGCTTACTAAATGCTTTACAACAAAAACAATACTTTTATTATTTACAATGATATATAAGTTCTCTACCTTATTATTAGCGTTGCTTTCTAATTTCCCATAAAATCCTATTTTCTTGTTGGCCATAGTGCTAATTCTTATGCAATGATATAAAAAAAGAGGCAGTTCTTTGCTAAAACTAATTGTAGATTTGCAAAATATGAGTTCGAGTAAAGCCACCCCTTCGTTGCAAGTTACCGTTAGCAGTAAGCAAATTTTAGCTATCTCCTTGCCCATTGCTTTAGCTATTATGGTGCCTCAAGTGAACTTTGTCATTAATAATATATTCTTAGGTGCATTAAGTTCTGAGGCCTTGGCTATTGGAGGTATAACGGGGGTCTTTTACTTAATTTTTGGGGTGATGGGTCAGGGCTTAAACAATGGCTTACAAGCCCTTATTTCTAGAAGGGCTGGAGAAAATAGAGTGGATGAAATTGGGGTCTTGTTTTCTCAAGGAGTTATTATTTCATTGTTCTTATCTGTAGTAGGTATTCTATTTACTTATTTTATTGCCCCTAGTATATTTCATAGTGTACTGCACGATACGCAAAGAGCCGATAAAGTTATTGAATTTTTAAAAATTAGAATTTGGGGTATCCCCTTTCTATTTATTTATCAAATGCGTAATGCCCTTCTTGTGGGCACCAATCAAAGTAAATTTTTAATTATTGGAACGGCTACAGAAGCTATTTTTAATATCTTTTTTGATTACAGTTTAATATTTGGTCATTTTGGTTTTACATCCATGGGACTAAATGGAGCAGCCTATGCTTCCATTATATCTGAAGTGATGGGACTACTAGTTATATACTTAGTCATTCACTATCAAAAAATTGGCGCCCGCTTTGAACTATTCAAAAGCTTTTCAGTACAGTGGGACTATATAAAGTTAATTTTAGTACAGTCTTCTCCTATTATGATGCAGTATATGATTAGCATTATAAGCTGGGAGTTCTTTTATATTTTAATTGAACATAGAGGGGAACAAGCTTTAGCGGTATCTAATGCCATGCGTAATATATTCGGTTTCTTTGGAAGCTTTACATGGGCATTTGCAGCTACTGCTAATACCATGGTCAGTAATATTATTGGACAGGGCATGCAGGATAAAGTCATTCCCTTAATTAATAAAATTGTAAAGTGGAGTGTAGGCTTTGCCTTAATGGTATGTTTATTATTAAATGTATTTGCAAGACCTTTTCTTTCCATTTATGGACAAGGAGAAGGTTTTATGCAAGATGGTATTCCGGTTTTAAGAGTGGTTTCCTTTGCATTGATACTTATGTCTATTGCTACTATTTGGTTAAATGCAGTGACAGGATCGGGTCAGTCAAAAATAAATTTAGCCATTGAATTTCTAGCTATTATTATCTACATTATATACGCTTACTTAACTATTGAGTATTTCCAATTGCCCATTACTATTGGCTGGATATGTGAAATTATTTATTGGATTTCTTTGTTAGTACCCTCCTATTTGTATATGCAATCTATGCGTTGGAGAAATAAGAAAATATAATTTTAGAGCGTATAAGAATAACTATGTCGGTATTATCTACACTCTAGACTTTTCTATGGAGACCGAAGCGGTTCCCTCAAACTCTGCTATGGGTAAATGTTGTTTGGTAATTTTAACCATTACTTTTTCTGCAAGTAACTGTTCTTTTAAAATATCATCGGCCATATTGCCCACCAAGGTTTCTAATAAAGGCGTTGGTATGGCCATCCATTTTTTTATTAGGGCATATACATGCACATAGTCAATGGTCTGCTCTAAATGATGAATGCTTGATTGCTTCGGCGTAAAATCAATAATTACATCAACAATATAGGTGTTGCCTAATTTTTTTTCTTCTGCATACAATCCATGATAGCCAAAAAATACTAGTTTGTCTAAACTAATGCGCATATGAGGGGCGTTAGACATTAATGTCCTTTTGAAGTTAAGTAACGCTCAGCATCAAGAGCTGCCATACAACCACTACCCGCTGCAGTGACTGCTTGACGGTAGTTTTTATCTTGTACATCACCCGATGCAAATACACCTTCCACATTGGTTTTAGTAGTGCCAGGTTCTGTAAGAATATAACCTGTTTCATCCATGGTAACATAGTCTTTAAATATGCTGCTATTAGGCGTGTGGCCAATAGCTACAAAAAAGGCACTTACTGGAATTACTTCTTTAGTATTGGTTTTTGTATTTAAAATACGCACTCCTTCCACTTTCTTCTCTCCTAAAATTTCATCGGTCTCGGTATTAAAATAGATTTTAACATTCGGTGTCTTTAATACTCTATCCTGCATTACTTTACTTGCACGCATGGCTTCCTTACGCACAAACATATGTACGGTGGTACACATCTTAGATAGATAAAGTGCTTCTTCTGCTGCGGTATCTCCTGCACCCACAATGGCTACTTCTTTTCCTTTAAAAAAGAATCCATCACAAACGGCGCATGCACTTACGCCAAAACCATTTAATCTTTCTTCACTAGGAATACCTAACCATTTTGCACTCGCCCCTGTTGATATAATAACTGCGTCGGCTTCAATTAATTTTTCATCATCAATCCATACTTTTTTTACGGTTCCACTAAAATCTACTTTAGTGGCTAAACCATAACGAATATCGGTACCCATGCGTGCCGCTTGTTTTTCAAAATGCACCATCATTTCAGGGCCTTGAATACCATCTGGATAACCAGGATAGTTTTCTACTTCAGTGGTAATGGTTAATTGACCACCTGGTTGAATACCTTGGTATAATAATGGTTTCATATTGGCACGCGCTGCATAAATAGCCGCTGTGTAACCTGCAGGTCCTGAACCTATAATTAAAATGCTTACTTTTTCTGTTTCCATAACTTGTTTATTATCTTCTGTATTACTTATTCAAACTTTATTTATTCTTCAAAATTCTATTTTATCCTATTCAATCCTTTTACTTTCTTCATTATCAGATCATCAACAAAATCTTGGCTAAAAAAAAGCCCCATCAAATCCTCGGATTGAAGGGGCTTTATAATATTGTATACTACTAGCCCAAATAAGCCTTTAGTGCGTTGCTATATCTTGCTTTTTGTAAGCGTTTAATAGCACGCTCTTTAATTTGTCTTATTCTTTCCTTCGTTAAATCATATTTAATTCCAATTTGCTCAATGGTAACACCATTCTCTCCATCTAAACCAAAATACGCGTTAACTATCTCTGCCTCTCTAGGACTCAATGACTTAAGTACGCGACGAATTTCTTCTCTTAAAGAATCTTTCATCACATCTTCGTCGGTTTCATCTCCGCCTTTTAATAAATCTCCCATGGCTACATCCTCTGCTTCATGCACTGGTGCATCTAAAGAAGTATGACGAGTATTCGACTGAAAAATATTGTTAATTTCTGTCTCAGACATTTCTAATATGCCTGCTAATTCCTCGGTAGATGGCTCACGCTCATGTTCTTGCTCAAAAGCCATATAGGCTTTGTTGGCTTTATTATAAGTACCAATTTTGTTCTGTGGTAAACGCACTAAACGACCTTGCTCCGCTAAAGCTTGCAAAATAGATTGACGTATCCACCAAACAGCATAAGAAATGAATTTAAAACCCTTGGTTTCATCAAAACGTTGTGCTGCCTTGATTAAGCCTAAGTTTCCTTCATTGATTAAATCAGATAAAGACAAGCCTTGGTGTTGGTATTGTTTGGCAACAGATACTACGAAACGTAGGTTTGCTTGAACTAATTTGTCCAAAGCACGTTGATCTCCCATTTTAATGCGTTGGGCTAAAGTAGTTTCCTCTTCAGGATTGATCATTGAAATCTTAGAAATCTCTTGTAAGTACTTTTCAACCGCTTGAGAATCTCTATTGGTAATCTGTGTAGCAATTTTAAGCTGCCTCATGCAAAGAATTTATTTAAATGTATAACGTTGAAATGTCTAAAAAAGTTGTGCCAACAATTAGTTAATATATGAATAAATTAAACAATGTCAGTCTGTAAAGGTACGATTTTGAGATTAATTATGCAAATATTGATTACAAAGCATTTATACACATTTTTTAGGCCAAAATGGGGTGAATTCATCAAAATTTATGAGGATAATCACCCTTCGAGATTTATCTTCGCAACATGATAGATTTTAGATCCGATACCGTAACCCTTCCCACCCCTGCTATGTTAGCCTATATGCAGGCTGCTCCAGTGGGTGATGATGTATTCGGGGAAGACCCAAGTATTAATGCATTAGAAGCTAAAACAGCTAGTTTATTTGGAATGGAAGCAGGTCTATTCTGCCCAAGCGGCACGATGACCAATCAATTGGCCATTAAAACCCATACCCAGGCAGGTGACGAAGTTATTTGTGAGGAATTATCCCATATTTACCAATACGAAGGCGGAGGTATTGCTTCTAATTCGGGAGCATCGGTTAAATTACTTCGCGGAAACCGAGGAAGAATTACTGCAGATCAAGTTTTGGCTGCCATTCACCCAGATGATGTCCACAAGCCTATTTCTAAGTTAGTAAGCTTAGAAAATACCTGCAACCGGGGCGGAGGTGCTTGTTATGATTTTTCAGAAATAGAAGCCATTCAAAAAGTAGCTAAGTCTAATGGCTTAGGCTTACACCTCGACGGTGCCAGAATATTCAATGCCGTTGTGCATAAAAAAGAAGACCCTACACAATATGGAAAAGTATTTGATTCTATTTCTATTTGTTTAAGCAAAGGATTAGGCGCCCCTGTGGGAAGTGTATTATTAGGATCTACCCCATTTATAAAAAAAGCAAGACGTTGGCGTAAAGTTTTTGGAGGAGGTATGCGTCAGGCAGGTTCTTTAGCAGCAGCGGGAATTTATGCATTAGATAATCATATTGAAAGATTAAAAGAAGATCATACCAAGGCCTTAGAAATTAAAGATGCTTTGTTGAAGAAGGATTTTGTAAAAGAAATTTTTGAAGTAGAAACCAATATAGTGATTGCGCATATTGAAGGAAAATACAATGCTACTCAATTGGCAGCTGCTTTAAAAGAAAAAAATATTTTAGTAATAGCTATGACCCCCGCACTTATTCGCTTTGTAGTTCATTTAGATATAACAAATGAGATGCTAGCAAGCACATTAGAAACCATAGAAAAATTATAAATAGAAATTATAAAAGAGATTATAAATAGAAATTATAAATAGAAATTATAAAAGAGAAAATATAAAAGAGAACTTATAAACATGTTAGAAAGAATAAACCCAACATCTACACAGGCCTGGTTCGTATTAAAAAAGCATTTTGAGGAAGAGATGAACCGTAAGCAAATGAAAGATTTATTTGCAGCGGATCCAACTAGGTTTGAACAATACTCTATATCCACACCCGAACTTTTATTTGATTATTCGAAAAATATTATCACCGATAAGACTTTGCAATTGTTATTACAATTAGCCAAAGAATGCGGACTTGAAAATGCTATTAAAGCACAGTTTGAAGGCAATGCCATTAATGAAACAGAGAATAGAGCGGTACTACATACAGCCCTTCGCAATTTTACGGATACAAGTATTTTAGTAGATGGAAAAAATATTCTTCCTGAAATTAAAAGAGTGCAAAAGCAAATGAAAGCCTTTTGTAATGCTATACATAGTGGCGAGCATAAAGGATATACAGGAAAGAAAATTAAAACCATTGTAAATATTGGTATTGGTGGATCTGACCTTGGTCCTGTAATGGTGACCGAAGCCTTAAAGCCTTATTGGGTAGAAGGTATTCAAGTTTATTTTGTAAGCAATGTAGACGGTACACATATTGCAGAAACTTTGAAAAAACTAAATGCTGAAGAAACCTTATTCTTAATTGCCTCTAAAACTTTTACCACTCAAGAAACCATGACCAATGCCCATACGGCAAGAACTTGGTTTGTAGAAAAGGCAGTAGATGAAAAACATATTGCAACGCATTTTGTGGCCTTAAGTACGAATGAAAAGTTGGTAAATGCATTTGGTATTAGTAGTAAAAATATGTTTGAGTTCTGGGATTGGGTGGGTGGAAGATATTCTTTATGGAGTGCCATTGGTTTATCTATTGCCTTAACTATTGGCTATGATAATTTTGAAGCTTTATTAAAAGGTGCACACGATGCAGACAAACACTATGCAACTGAAAAGTTTGAAAATAATATTCCTGTGGTAATGGCATTATTAGGTATTTGGTATACGAATTTCTTTGGCGCACAATCGGAAGCCATACTACCCTATGACCAGTACTTGCACCGTTTTGCTGCTTATTTCCAACAAGGGAATATGGAAAGCAATGGTAAGTATATCGACCGTAATGGAACAGCTGTAAATTATAGCACAGGCTCAGTCATTTGGGGTGAACCTGGAACCAATGGCCAACATGCTTTTTATCAATTAATACATCAGGGCACTTTAGTTATTCCTTGTGATTTTATAGCACCTGCTATTAGCCACAACCCTATAGGCGACCATCATGATAAATTATTAAGTAATTATTTTGCGCAAACTGAAGCCTTGTTGAATGGAAAAACAAATGCGGAAGTAGTAGCAGAATTAAGCACTAGTAAAAAAACTGAAAAAGAAATTGAATTCCTTACTCCTTTTAAAGTATTTGCAGGCAATAAACCTAGCAACTCTTTTTTAGTAAAGAAAATGACACCTTCTACTTTAGGTTTTTTAATTGCTTTGTATGAACATAAAATATTTACCCAAGGGGTAATATGGAATATATTTAGTTATGACCAATGGGGTGTAGAATTAGGAAAGCAACTTGCGAATAAAATTTTACCTGAATTAGAAAATAGCGAAGCAATTAATAGCCACGATAGTTCTACCAATGGATTAATGAACCAATATAAGAATTGGAAAAAGCAAGCCTAATGTTAACTGAAATTCAAATAAGAAATATTGAACCCTCCGATAATCTGGCCATTGCTGCAGTTATTAGAAATGCCTTAGCAGAATTTGGTGCCAATAAACCAGGCACTGTTTTTTTTGATCCTACCACCGACCATTTATATGAATTATTTAAAGCCCCTGGTTCTGTCTATTATGTAGCAGAACGAAATGGAACTATATTAGGAGGCTGTGGTATTTTCCCCACAGAAGCCTTACCTGAAAAAACATGTGAGCTTGTAAAATTATATTTAGATAAAAATGCAAGAGGCACTGGTCTTGGCAAAGCCTTATTATTAAAAGCAATGGACTGGGCTAAAGAAAACGGATATGAACAAGTGTATTTAGAATCCATGCCTGAGCTTTCCAAAGCAGTTAGTATTTATGAAAAGGTAGGCTTTGAAAAATTAAACCGTGCCTTAGGCAATAGCGGTCACGATGGCTGTGATATTTGGATGCTAAAAAAATTATAAGCGTTTCAATAAATAATAAGGTAAATTTTATATTACCATTTATCTACTTCTTCCCCACTTAAATTATCTCCTTCGCTTGCTTTACTATCTCTTGCTTCTAAAGGTTTTTTCTCTGTAATTTCTATTGGGTCTTTATCGTCTTGCGTTTCTTCAATCAGATTAGCAGTTGTTTCTAGTGCAGAAGTGTTTGGTAAAGGAGATGAAGGAGGTGTTACTCTTGCCTCAGACGTATTCGCTTGAACCGGTTGTTCTTGAGAAGGAGTTGCATCTCTATCATTAGACTCCTCCGGGTTATATGCTTCGTCATGATTAAACGCATCAAAGTCAAAGTCGGGCATTAATTCTGTTTTTACAAAATCAATAGCTTCGTTTATTGCTTTGATAAATTTATTAAAGTCCTCTTTGTAAATAAACACTTTATGGCGGTCATAACCATTATTATCAAAACGCTTTCTGCTTTCTGTAATGGTTAAAAAATAATCATTACTACGCGTAGCTCTTACATCAAAGAAATAAGTTCTTCTCTTGCCTGCACGCACACGGGTACTATAGACACTCTCAATTTTTCGGTCGTTGTTGTTTTCGAAATTCTCTTGTTCCATATTCCTTTACTATTAATATTCTTAAAAATATAAAATGTTATTGAAAAAGTAAAATTTTCAGGTTAATTTAATGTTGCTCTTGGGTTTGTTGAACCCTATATAATTCGGCATAAAGGCCATTTTTAGCTAACAAACTATCGTGGGTGCCCATTTCTGCAATTTTACCGTCCTCTATATAAATAATGAGGTCAAATTGAAAGCTATAAAATATTCGGTGAGTAATAAAAAGGGCAGTTTTGTTCTGAATATAGCTTTTTAAGTTAGACAAAATAATTTGTTCTGTATTGGCATCCACCGCACTTAAGCAGTCATCAAAAATATAAATATTGGGCTTCTTTAATAAAGCACGCGCAATGGCCACCCTTTGCTTTTGACCTCCACTTAAAGTAGTGCCACGCTCTCCTACCAAGGTTTCAAATTGTTTTGGCAAATTAATAATTTCATTTAATACATGTGCCGTTTGTGTGGCTTTGACAAGGTCCTCATGCGTAAAACTAGCATCTACTCCGAATCGAATATTATTTTCAATAGAATCGCTGAATAAAAAAACATCCTGTTGCACATAGCCAATTTCTTTTCTAAGTTGTTGGGTATTGATATTATTTACATTCACTCCATCAATACTAATACTACCTGTATTAGTTTCATACATTCTAGTAATTAATTGAGCAATAGAAGTTTTTCCAGCACCCGTTTTACCCAGTATTAAAACTTTTTGACCTGTTTTAATTTTTAAATCAAAATTATTTAAAGCATGTATGCCTGAATGTGGATACACAAATCCAACATTATTGAATTCTATATTTCCCTCAAAAGAAGGAATGACCTTTGTATTCTTTGTAGAAATAACGGGGACAATAGACAAAAATTCATTTAATCTTTTTTGAGAAGCCGCTGCACGTTGTATCATACTTGCTGTCCAACCTATAGCACTTACTGGGAATGTGAGCATGTTAATATAAATCACAAATTCAATTACGGTGCCTACTTTTCGAGGGTCTTTTAAAGCTTCTAGGCCTCCTAAATAAATAGTTAATAAAGTGCTTAGTCCTATCATCAAGGCCATGGTGGGTGCGTAAAAGGCTTCCACTTTGGCGAGGCTTACTGCATTTTTACGGTAAAGCTCACTATTGGTTTTAAAAAAACCCAACATGGCTTTTTCTTGTACAAAAGATTTTATCACCCTAATACCAGAATAAGATTCCTGCGCGTTAGTGGTTAAATCTGAAAGTTGTCCCTGTATTTCTTCACTCTTTTTATTGATAATACTATTGACAAAATAAATAGTAATGGCAAGTATTGGAAGCGGTGCCAATACATATAAACTAAGGCGAACATCTTTACTAAACATATTGTACAAACAAAACCCTATTAATGAAACCAAATTAATCAAATACATTATAGAGGGTCCAGTATACATTCTTACCCTACTAACATCTTCTGTAATACGGCTCATTAAATCACCTGTGCTATGGGTCTTATAAAATTCAGTATCTAATTTTTGATAATGGGCATACACCTCATTTTTTTGATCAAATTCAATATGCCTACTCATTACAATAATGGTTTGACGCATAAAGAACATAAATACACTTCTTACAATGGCCAAAACGAGTATGGTAACACTACAAAAAGTAATTAACCAGGCAAAGCTAAAATTATAACTAGTGCTTAAACCACTAATCCAATTGACAATGATTTCATTGTGTAAGGAAGGAGCTGGTTTGCCCCCAGGAAGTTTAGCTTGTACCAAACCCACCACATATCCGGTAATTTGGGGAGCTAAAACGGCCAGGTAATTGGTAGCAATAACCAGTAGAATTCCAGTAAAAAACCGGAACCTATACTTCCAAAAAAACACATTCAGTGCCGACAATTCTTTCACCTAGACCATTTTTGTAAAGATACATGGTAGTCAATTAATTAGCGCATTTGTTTGAGGCCAATAAATACAAGTATTTTTTGCATAATTGGGTTTCCCTTCCTACATTTGCCGCGGAGAGTTGGCAGAGCGGTCGAATGCGGCAGTCTTGAAAACTGTTGACTGTAACAGGTCCTGGGGTTCGAATCCCTAACTCTCCGCAGAATAAACAAAAAAAGGGGCTTTTAGCCCCTTTTTTAATACCCAAAAGCGAACGGAGTGAGCATGGATTACAAAAAACGGAGCATAAAGCTTGCTTTAATGCGAATGTTTTGAAGTAAGACATAAAATGGCGCAGCCATTTGCTTTTGGGCATGAAAACTATGGCGCTTCGCCATTTTTGTTCATTCTCGCTCCACCTAAGGGCTGCCGGAGCAAAGCGACGGCATCCTAATTTAAAAATTTAGAAAACTATCTATCCTTCTAATTAAAGTTGTTTCAAGACTTCCATCTAAATTCACAAAAAATACATTTAATGTCAAAAAATTCATTGGTCAGGTTAGTTGAAGAAGAAAAAATAATGAATAAGATTCATGTGATTAGAAATCACAAGGTAATGCTGGACTTTGATTTAGCTGAAATGTATGGTGTCGAAACTAAAAGACTAAATGAACAACTTAAACGAAATTTAAAACGTTTTCCAAAGGATTTTATGTTTACACTTTCTGAAAAAGAGACTCAGCACTTGAGGTCGCAAAATGCGACTTCAAGTTGGGGAGGAAACAGGAGAAAACCAAATGCATTTACAGAGCAAGGAGTAGCAATGTTATCGAGTATTTTGAATAGTGAGACTGCTATTGAAGTAAATATTAGTATTATTAGAGTTTTTACAAAATTAAGGTCATTCACATTGACTCAAAAAGACATTTTAATACAATTGGTCAAACTCGAAAAAGAAGTCAAAGGGAATAGTATTGATATAGAAAATATATTTTTAGTGCTAAAAAAATTAATAGAAAAAGATGCCAACCCAGTAAAAAGAAATAAAATTGGTTTTAAGAATTATGATATCTCACAATAATATCAATTACCTCTACTATTATAAAAACTTAAAAAGCGAACGAAACCCTACTGCACCCCTTCTCCACGAAAGGAAACAGTTTTATTCAAATTCCCGCTGAAAAATAAGGTAGCCGACTTTGAAAACATACCTACCGAAGATCCATTAAAGCCTAGAACTACAGTCGCGGTAGCGCCAGGAAGAATTACTTGATCCTTGGTATATTTTGGTGTGGTACAACCACAACCCACCATTACATTGTCTAAACTAATATTATAATTACTAATATTTTGAATGCTTACAGTAAATTCAGTAGGTTTTCCAAAAGCAATTTTACCCATATCATAATTGTCATTGGTGAACTTTAAAACCTTAGCTATATCAACTTGAGCAGGCGTTGTATTGGTCTGGGCCTTTACAGCTAACACTGCTAAAAACATAAGCACTGTAATAAATATCTTTTTCATTTTTATTCTTTTATATTTGAATTAAATTATTTTGAATCGCAATTTTATATAACTCCATAGGCGAGTTGATACGCAATTTACGAAATATTACCTTCTTAATGGTAGAAACCGTATTCGGTTTTATATCGAATTTTTTGGCTATATCACTGGTTTTCATGCCTTCTATAAGGCAATTAAAAACCTCTCTTTCTCTAGCTGCTAGCGTAGTTGTCGATTTTGTAATAATTTTTCTGTCCATAATGTTCCTTTTAATTTGTAATTAAAATCAATTTTATTTCGAATTATTTATCTAAAATGAATACATAGCTATATCTATTCACTTTTTGTAATGCTTTATTATTACTTGCTTTATCACAAGCCTCAATTAATTCTCTCTCCCCTACATTTCTAATAATTATATTATTACTAGAAAGTTTAGCTAAGGTTGCATAAATACGTTTCGCACGGCGTTCCGATAAATTTTCATTGTATTCAAATGAACCATTACAGTCAGCAGCAGATACAATAATTATTTTCTTGCCCTTCATGCGCTTTACCCTTTCAATAATTTTATAATAATTATTTAGATCTTCTTTCACTACATAGACTTGATCAAATGGATGATGTAGCTCTATATAGTCCTTGGTCAAAGCCTTCAAAGAATCGATAGTTAATTTAAATGTCTTAGACATTGCCAGCTCTTCTGCTAATTGAATGGTCTTCTCTTTTGCTAAACGATCTTCCAACACCTTTTTAGGTAAGGGCAAATTAATTAGCGGCATATTTTTAGTATAGTTGTCGTTGGATTTAGTATAGTCGTTTGAATTCAGCGGATAGCTTATTTTATTACCATCATAATCATTGGCAACTATTGAAAAATTCTGATTAGGCCTAACATTGAACTGGTAATTACCTTCACTATCTAGCACTGTACTATCTACTAATACTTCATTGCGATTTGGGTTGGTTTGATATAGATATACTTTTTTATTGCTTATAGATTTACTATCAACCATTAGGCTTCCTTTTAACTTTACATTTGCTTGTATAAAATCAAAACTATAAATATCATCTGAGCCATTTCTATTGGAGCTAAAAAATCCTGTGTTTTTATTTATAGAGAATCCTAAGTCGTCTTTGGAACTATTAATAGGATAACCCATATTCTTAATAAGTATACCAATTTTATTGTTTCTTTCTACTTTAAATATATCTAAGCCGCCTAGTCCAGGATGGCCATTACTACTAAAGTAAAGGCTGCCATTATAAAATGTAGGGAACAATTCATCTCCTTCTGTATTTATATCTTGCCCTGCACTTTGAGTGGGCTTCCAAGAACCATCTTCGTTTTTATCAATATAGTATATATCAGTGCCGCCATTACCATTAGGATCGTCTGACGCATAATAAAGCCTTTTGCCATCTGGGGTTATGGCAGGATGGAAAAAACTATAATTTGCATTATTGATAAATAATTTAGATCCTTTAGTCCAAATTCCATTTATATACTTTGACTCCCAAATTTCTAATTGATAAACTCCTTTCGATTTTTCTTGGTTCTTCGTATAGTAAGAAGTGTTGCCATCTTGCGTAAAGCTAATACTGCCAATATTTAAATTATTATGAAAAGGCTTGAATACTTCGGCATTAACAGTATTGGGGAAATCAACTGCTTTTTGATCATAGGTTGTTGGAATTTTTTTAGCATCATTACTCGTATTTAGCGAATAATCGTCAATAGCATACTTAAAGACTTTTTCTTTGTAAAAGCTGGTACTAATAGAATCACTATGAATGCTATCCATACTAGGGATAAAATATAATTTAGTATAACCAGCCCCATCCCAAGCAAACTCCTGCTCATATTTTTTAAATATCCTCTTCTTCTTTTTACTCTTTCTATTTTTGTAAATTTTATTAACTCGATTAGATTCAAATACCAAGCCTTCTTTATAAAGTACAGCATTGTATTCATTATAAGGAGTGTTTATATTGGTATTGTAAACTTTATAGTCTAGTGAATCTTTTTTAAACTTATCTGCATTAGAGAAACCATATATTCTCGCACTAGTAATTAAAGTATTATTTTCTGCTTGTAAGCTTGTATACAATTCCTTTGCTTTATTATAATTACCTAAAATGGCGTAAAGCTCTGGTACTTTATTAGTGACAATAGCACCTTTAGTTTCAGCTATTTGATAATACTTTAAGGCACTATCATACTGATGTACTTTAAAATAAGATGTGGCTATATTTTTATAAGCAATTGTATCTGCTCCCCCTTTCAATAAATAAGACTTATACAAAGGAATGGCATAAGCATATCTTAAAGAAGTCATTTCATAATTAGCAGTTCTTAATATTTTTTTTACTTTTCTAGATTGCGCACTACTATGTTGAAAAGCCATTAAGAAAATTAATATGTATATTATTTTATTCATTAGGATCATACTTTAGAAGTATCTAATAGATTTAATTTTAGTTTTGAAATTACCTATCTCATATCTAATCATAATTTCATGCGATCCATTATTATAAAATTTCAAAGGTGAAATAGTCATATCGTAGGCATATCCAAACCTAAGGTTTTGATTAGCCTGAATCTCAGCCATACCAATTACTGCATCTCCTGTTCTATAGGACACACCTAGACCAATTATATCTCTTAACCAAACATTGGTATTTAAATCTGCTTCTATGGGAGCGCCTTCCACCATTTTGATCATAGTAGAGGGTTTTAATTTAAGGTCCTCATTAATAGGAATTACAATACCTGTTGTAAGAAAAATATGTTTTTGATTTACTTTTTGTAAACCAGAACGTATTAAATCAAAAGCAGTTAACCTTGATTTTAATATAGTAGGTATGGAAACCCCTGCGTAAAAATTATCTGTATTATAATAAATACCTAGTCCAAGACTCGGCGTCCATTTATTTAAATTAGAATAAAATGCAGGGTCATTAGGCGTAAACCTACCTGTCACATTCATTAAATCAATTCTATAATTCATCAACCCAAAGCTTAATCCTCCAGAGAGTATGCCGTTTTCTGAAACTTGTATTTTTGTTGAACCCATTATATTAATTCCATCGGCTTTCTCCACCCCTATTTTATCATCATAAAACTGAATCCCCCAGCCTGCACTTTTATTTAAAATAGATTGATCAAAACTAAATGAAGTAGTTTGAGGAGCACCTTGCAAACCAATCCATTGACTTCTCTGAAAGAAATTAAAGCTTGAAGCTTCTCTACTACCCGCATAGGCAGGATTAACACCCAACATATTAAACATATATTGAGAATACATGGGTTCAGTTTGCGCAATACTTTTTTGATAAGCAAATTGCATAACCGTCAGCAACATTAAAATTTTAATATGTTTAAACTTTATACTCATTTATAATTTATCGTTATCATTATCTTACAATGGTTAAGGATCCAGCAAATTTCTTGATAGCTCCATCCATATCAGTGGCTAATACAATGTAGAAATAAGTACCTTCTACTACATCTTCTCCCATAAAATTGCTCACCCCTATTCCTCTCCAATCGTTTTTATAATCTGAATTTGAGTACACTTCATTACCCCAACGGTTAAATACTTGTACACTTATTTTTGTACCAAAAGGCCTTTTGATAAACCATGCATCATCAATGCCATCATTATTAGGAGAGAATCCACCTGGAATATTTAATTCAATTTTTGGGACTTTAAATTTAGTTGCCACTCGGCTGGTTAAACCATTTTTGTTAACAACTGTGTCATTACTTAATAAATCAAGCATGCCATAATCAGACCTTATTTTCATATTGGCAGAATTATTAAAGTCACCATCAATACTCGCTGATTCAATCATTATTTTAAAGACAATTGAATCTGTACTGTAGGCTTTTAAATATGACTCAGGTTGAAGCATTTCAATATTACTTATACCATTAAAATTATAGTTTGTGACCAAGGTTCCTGAACTAGAAATACTAAGTAACTTGAAACCATCCGCTCTTTTGAATGTATTAGTCAAATCATCCTGAATAAGAATATAATCAATTTGACGGTCAGTATTATTCACCACTTTAATATTAAATCCTACAATAACAGTACCGCTTAAATCATATTCTATATTTTTGGCAGACTTAATTATATCGTATTTACTATACTTATTGATTGGTATAATTCTAACTGTATCATAGACACAAGGTTTACTTGACAATCCGGTGATTGTATCTAAAGATTTCACACACCAGATATAAGTACCCACTATGTTTGGTAAAAGAGGAGGATTAAAAGAACAAGCTGTGCCATCCATATTACACCAAGTAGGAACTGTACCAATAGGTATTTTCTTAATTAAATGACTAATATTTTTAGGATTGCGTTTATCATCTACCTCATACACTGCAGCAATCACTTCAGGTGCTGGTGGTGGATCAATTCCAATACCTATCAATGTCCTTATACTTTCATCAGGGATTTTATTTCCATTAGGATCTGGATTAGATCCATTGGTGGATGTATCGGTTACTTTAAGATCTCCTGTTGTAGTGACTCCTTTTGCAATTAAATAAGTTGGCCATATTGCTTTTGTCTTATCTGTTTTAACAAATAGATCAAAGGCAATCTTTATTGAATCTCCTACTTTTAATTGACTCACTCCTTTAAAAAACTGAATATCATTTTTCCCATCAAATTTCGTATTGAATGAAGTAGTACCAGCAACCGTAGGCGTTCCATAAATGCTTGCAGCGTCTGGAGTCTTTATAAATTGATTGATATCAAATGATGCAGCCACTGAATCTAGGTTGGAATTACTATAGTTTTTAATAATTGATTTGAAACGGAACACATAACCATTATTTACTGTATCTGGCAGAGATGCTTCTAAACTTGCACCAATTTCATTTATCAAAAAGAATGGTATATATGTAGGTAAAGGTTGACCAATAGTTGTTACCGATGGATGTGCATTTACATTTGAATTATCATGAGAAATTGAGGTGGTTGGTTGCATACTTTTGTTACCATCTTTTTGTACCAATACACCATCTCCTGCAGATGTGAACTGAAGCACCAATGGCTCAATATTTACCCCTGGCTTTAAAGTCAGGTAGAAAACAACTGAACCTTCTTCATTGATATCTAGATTTACGCCATCATTGAATAAATCAGAACCAGATAAGGTAGCAAGTGTTCTGTATTTAATAGAAAAACCATTCACTGATTTGGCTACATAACGAGGTGCTTTTGGAATACCAAACCCTGTATAGGTTGGATTCAACGCTAAATTACCAGAAGCCACTTTTATACTATCTAAAATAAATTGCATATCAGCTGGAAAAACCTTGGATAGATCTGCATTTACTTGTACATTTTGTAAATACAATGCTCCATTGTTTTTAATCTTCATTACAATCTTGGTCTTAAAACTATTATCTGGCAATTTTAATGGTAAATCTGCTTTTAATGTCAGTAAAATTTTTGGTCTTAAAATGGTTAATCTAGCAGTATCCTTATCAAAATTATTTAATCTAGTATTATTTCCATTATCAATAATTTTTATCAATGTAAATATTGCATCATTACTAGATGGTGGCAACATCACCATTGCACTATCAATAATATTCTTAACTGTATCAATTCTATTATTGATTGAGTTTTTAAAGATCATTGTATATGGTCCTATTCCATCATATGCTTTCAATTTTACATGAACAGAATCTGATGCTAGTAAAGTATCGTATTTTAGATGAATGGCACCTTGTGGTTGACTACCAATGACTGTAAATACAATAGTTGTTGTTGGACAATTACTTGTTTGACCCGGTGCACATACTGGTACCGTATAAGTAAAAGTACCCGCAACAGT
>JBBAJX010000034.1:0-20092 GCA_040403885.1 Sediminibacterium sp.
ATACAATATAAAAGATTAATATCTTAAAATATTAAAAAATATAAACTTACTAAAATGAAAAAATACTTTGCACCAAAATATTTAAGAACAAAAAACTTTTCACCTATGACAAAAAAATTATTATTCGTTGCTATCACTATTATAGTTGCGATTAAATCTTTTAGTCAAGTACTTTCTTATCAAACTATTAAAAGTGCCAGTTTTGATTATTCAAAATTAGCCTTGATAGATGCTGAAGTAAATAAATATGTAAGCAACCATTGGCTAGTAGGTTCTACTGTAATTGTAGTGAAGGATAATAAGGTCGTATACCATAAAGGTTTTGGCTATGCTAACGAAGCAAGTAAAACGCCCATGTACGAAAATGCTATTTATAGAATTATGAGTCAAACCAAGGCTATTACTAGTTTGGCCGTTTTGCAATTGTATGAAAGAGGAAAAATAAATTTAAACCAGAAGGTTTCAGATTTTATTCCAAGTTTTAAAAACCCAAAAGTTTTAAAAGATTTTAACGAAGCCGATTCTAGTTATACCACTATTCCTGCTAAAAGAGAATTAACCATTCGTGATTTACTCACCCATACTTCTGGCATTGACTATACCGATATTGGTTCTAAATATATGAGTGCCATATATACCAAGGCAGGCGTGCCTTCAGGACTTGGTAAGTTCAAAGAAACCTTATTGGATAAAATGACAAAATTAGGATCGCTTCCTCTGGTGCATCAACCAGGAGAGAAATTCACCTATGGTCTTAATACCGACCTACTAGGTTGTATTGTTGAAATTGTAAGCGGCAGCACCTTAGAAAATTATTTTCAAAAAAATATATTTGACCCATTGGGCATGAAGGATACTTACTTTAATGTACCCGCTTCTAAAGGTAGTAGAATGCCAACGGTATATACCGAAAATGAAGCTAACCAAATTATAGAATGGGGACCCAGTTTTAGAAATTTAAATCCTAACTATCCCTTAGTTACTAAAACTTATTTTTCAGGAGGGGCTGGTTTATCTTCTACAGCTTATGATTATGCTATCTTCTTACAAATGATATTGAATGGAGGTAAATACAATGGCAAACAAATTATAGCACCCAGAACTGCAGCTATTATGATAAGTCCACAAATGGATTATAAAACTAATGGCAATGATGATTTTAGTTTAGGCTTTTCTATTACTTCTGAAAAATCGGCTCGTTTAAACTCAAGAAATAAGGGCTCTTTTTCATGGGGTGGATATTATGGAACTAATTACTGGGCCGACCCAGTAGATAATTTAGTTGTACTTATAATGACACAGCATTCGCCTAATTCACACGGCGATCTAACTAATAAAATTGAAAGAATCATTTACGGAAGTATGGTAAAGTAGTAATTACCGGTGGGCTTATTCTAAATTTTTGACAAGATCAGTCTTGCTCCATTTTTTGGTATCTACTATCCAAGCACCTGTATGCTCTGTAATATTCATAAGAATATCCCAGGCCTGTGACATTAAACTTTTTTTAATGGCTGAATTTTTATAGACTTTATTCAGCTCCACTTTCCCAACGATTTCTCCATTTAATAAATAGGCGGTTTGATGAAATATCTTACCCACTACTTTATTGTTTTTGCCAAAAAAACAATCTCCAATTAAAATGCCAATCACTTTTTCTTGCTCTACATCCAATATCATCATATTTTGAATATAAGCAACCGTTTCTTTGTTTTGATTTAGGATAAGATACATAGTGAAAATTAAGTGGTTAATTAGAGTTATAGAGGTAGTTAGTTAGTTTGATAGTTGGTTTGCTTGTTAATCATTTAGTGCTTGTTTTAACCAATCATTCCACAAAATTAAGTCCTAAGCTACTTGATTATACGGAATTTGTTGCATTAATAGATTCACAATCTCTTCTGTTGAATGGGTTAATTTGAATGGAATGGTATTCTCAGCTTGAATCCATTCAGCAAATACTTGATTAAAGTTTTTATCAATTTTTTTAATAACGGTAACTCCCAATTTTTGCAAGGCAGCTGCATTACATTCTTGTTCAAAATGGTTTAATATAGGTATACTTAAAAGTTTCTTTTTCAAATACAAAGCCTCTGCCGGCGTTTCAAAACCACCCGCTGTTATAATACCATGACATTGTATTAAACTATGCGTAAATGTTTTATTGTCGATAGGAAGTAGTGTTAAATTTTTATAATTAGTTGCTTGCTTCACTTCTTTCGTAAAAACTTCAAAATTAAATTTTGACTGTGCCAATAAATAAGGGCTTAAAACAGCAATTGAATATTGAGGTAAATAAACAGTGATATGCGAATTGTCTATAGGTGTTGCATTTATAATTTCGTCTTTGATAATAGGATTATAAATATTTTTATCATAGGATTCGAAATGCAAGCCCAGGTAGTCTGTACTTCTTACAAATTTATCAAGTATTAAATTTCCAATAGGATTAAAGGTATTAGCCCTAGGCGTTAATTTACTTTGAAAACTTGCTTGGTGACCAAATTGAATGCTTTTTTTCTTTTTTAAAGAACATGCAAGGGAGGTTATAAATTCAAAGTCATTAATAATAACATCGTATTTTTCTACGGGTATGGCCTTGGCTTCTTTGTAAATATTAAAACTTAAAGATTTAGAAATTTTACCATAATCCATACCACCTGTAGTTTTATAATGCAGGCTAATACCATCACTCTTATACTTAATGGGAAGGGGTGTTTGTAATTGCGCATTGGAACCACTCAAGAAAAAGTCTACCTCTCCATACTTTTTTAAATAGGGATATAACTGCTCTGCCCTACTAATATGGCCATTACCTGTTCCTTGTATTGCGTAAAATATTTTCATGAATCAACTTAATTACATGGACACTTGAAATGCCACTTCTTTGGTCATTACACTTAACTCTTCTCTTAAATTGATAATCTTATTCTTCTTGCTTCCTTTTTCTTCTTCAAATTGTTTTGGGTCATAATGATATAAAGTCCAAGCATTATCATAATACTCTAAGGAAGTTAAATTTTCTATCCAATCGCCGCTATTTAAATAGGTAACGCTGCCCTTATCGGTAGTAACTACACGCTGTTGTGGCTGATGAATATGCCCACAAATTACATATTGATAATTATTTTCTATAGCTAATTCTGCTGCAGTTTGTTCAAAATTATTAATCCAAGAAACTGCTTTTTTTACCCCATTTTTTACACTCTTACTCAAGCTCATTTTTTCCTTTCCCATTAATTTTAAACTCCAGTTCAGTAAACTATTAATAAGTATTAGTAAATCATATCCATAGCCGCCCAATTTTGCTATTATTTTGGCACCGCCTTTTGTAGTTCTGTCAAATACATCCCCATGAAATACCCAATTCTTTTCTCCATTAATTTCAAAAACAATCTTATCGGTTAATTGAATATTGCCCATTTCAAAGTCGGCATATTTGCGCAAGGCTTCATCATGGTTGCCTGTAATATAAATAACCTTGGTATCCTTACTGGCCATACTAAAAATTTGCTTAATCACCGCCATATGATTTGCTGGAAAATAGCGCTTGTTAAACTGCCAAATGTCTATAATGTCACCGTTTAAAATGAGTGTTTTTGGCTTAATACTCTTTAAATAATTTAATAATTCTTTCGCCTGACAACCAAATGTGCCTAAATGCAAGTCACTTATGATACATATTTCCATTGGTCTTTTGTCCATGGGTGTTAGTTTATGTAAAAAACGAATATTCGTATAACTTGAATATGTCGGTATTATTAACTTAGTATTACCAAATTGTAACCAGAATGTTACTAAACAGATCTTTGCTAATTTTATAGCCTAATTTTACATTGAAACTCAGATACAAATGAAGAACAATTATATACCTAGAGACATTAGCTGGCTTAGCTTTAATGCCCGTGTCTTACAAGAAGCCAACGACCCCACCGTTACCTTAAAAGACAGAATTCGTTTTTTAGGCATTTTCTCCAATAATTTAGATGAGTTTTTTCGCGTGCGTGTAGCCACACTTAAAAGAATGGTGGAATTAATTGACAAGAAGAAAAGTACTAATATAGATATAGTTGAATCCCCTCAATTCATTTTAGATGAAATTCAAAGAGTGGTACTAAAGCAGCAAAGCGAATTTTCTCGAATTTGGACTAATATTAATAAGGAGCTTATTAAAAGAAAAGTTTTCATTATTAATGAACGAAAATTAAATGCGGTTCAAAAAGAATTTGTAAAGGATTATTTTGACAATGTGGTACGTCCTTATATCATTCCTTTGATGATTGAGAATTTACCTGAACTACCTTATTTACGTGATAAGAGTTTGTACTTAGCCATTGTCATGAGAAATAATCAAAATGCTTATCATGAAAAATTTGCTTTAATTGAAATACCTTCTAAATCCATTGGTCGTTTTGTGATTTTGCCTTCTGCTCCTGGTACCAAATCAATTATATTATTAGAAGATATTATTAAATTTAATTTACCCATTATATTTTCGCATTTCAAATTTAATAAATTTGATGCCCATGTATTTAAAATTACCAAGGATGCTGAAATTGATTTAGACCAAGAAGTAGGATTAAATTTTATAGAAAAAATTTCCAAGGGTATAAAAAATAGAAGAAAAGGAAAGCCAGTTCGTTTTGTATATGACAAAGACATGAACGCCGAACTACTTGACTACTTAATACAAAAATTACATCTTACCCGTAAAAGCAGTATTATTCCAGGAGGGCATATTCACAATTTCAGACACTTCATGGACTTCCCTGATGTACTCGTAGAAAAACAAGAAAGACCTAAGCCTTTTGCGCATCCTGCTTTTAGAAATAAAACGCAAGTCTCTGAAGTGATTTTGAAAAAAGATGTGATGCTCCACTTCCCTTATCACAATTTCGACCCAGTGATTGACATGCTAAGGGAAGCTGCCATGGACGACGATGTAGTTTCTATTAAAATAACCGCTTACCGTTTAGCTAGTAATTCTAAAGTCATTAATGCCCTTATTAATGCAGCTAGAAATGGAAAAGAGGTGACTGTATTTTTAGAATTAAAAGCAAGATTTGATGAAGAAGCGAATTTAGAATGGAAAACCATGATGGAGGAAGAAGGCGTTAAGGTATTAGTGGGTATTCCCAATGTAAAAGTGCACGCTAAAATATGTGTTATTCAAAAAAGGGTTCAAAACAAGTTAGTACAATACGGATTTATTAGTACAGGTAATTTAAATGAAAAAACGGCAAGGGTTTATGCCGATCATTGTTTGTTAACAGCCAATAAGCACTTATTAATGGAGGTGAATAAAGTATTTACTTATTTAACTAATTGGCAATTAGGCGACAAGCCTATTGAAAAAAGTAAGCATTTATTGATATCCCCTATTAGTATGCGTAATAGTATTATTCATTTAATTAATGAAGAGATAAAATTTGCAAAGCAAGGGCATGCTTCTCAAATTACAGTTAAACTCAATTCTTTAAGCGATCATATTTTATTAGACCATCTTCAAAAAGCCATTAAAGCTGGCGTAAAAGTGAACTTAATTATTAGAGGTATACTTACTTTAAAAGAAGGCATGGAGAAATCAAAAAATCCTATTAATGCCATTAGTATTGTGGACCAATACCTAGAACATGCGCGTGTGATGATATTTCATAACAAGGGAAAACAAAAAGTATATATCTCAAGTGCCGATTGGATGGTAAGAAACCTAGACCACCGTATTGAAGTAGCTGTTCCTATTCTAGATGTAAAAATAAAAAAAGAATTAATTGATATTATTAACATTCAATTAAAGGATAATCAAAAAGCTAGAATTTTGGATACAGATTTAAACAATAATTATGTATCTTCCCTTAGAACGAAAAAGGTGAAATCTCAGGTAGAAACCTACCATTATTTAATAGGAAAAAAATAGAATCAAATTGATACTCGCAGCTATAGATATTGGAAGTAACGCAGCAAGGTTACTTATTTGTGAAGTCATAAAAAAAGGAAAAGAAGTCACTTTTAATAAATTAAACTTATTAAGAATTCCAGTTAGACTAGGTTTTGATGTTTTTGAAAAAGGAAGCATTGGCGGACAAAAAAAGAGAATGCTCATTAACACCATTAAGTCTTTCAATAATTTAATGAAGGTATACGAGGTGGATCATTATATGGCTTGTGCTACCAGCGCTATGCGCGATGCAGAAAATGCCAAAGAAATTATCAAAGAAATTAAATCGGAAACAAGTATTGAAATTGAAGTTATTACAGGTGAATTAGAAGCTGAAATTATTTATGAAAACCATATTGCCGAATTTTTAGATAACAATAAAAGTTATTTATATGTGGATGTAGGCGGCGGTAGTACCGAGCTTACCTTATACCATAAAGGCAAAGTAATTATTCAAAAGTCATTTAATATTGGGACCGTTCGCCTATTAACCAATAAAGTAAAGGATAGTACTTGGGAGGAAATGAAAGAAACCTTGAAGGAATTGGCTAAAAAATATGATAATATTATAGGTATTGGTTCGGGTGGCAATATCAATAAAGTATACTCCATTGCAGGTGCAAAGCCCAGTAAATCATTGACCTATGATGAAATAAAGGATATTTATAAAGAGATGGAGCCTTTAACTGTGGAAGAAAGAATGAAGCAGTATACCATTAAAGAAGACAGGGCTGAGGTAATTGTGCCTGCCTTGAAAATATATAATGCCATCTGCAAATGGGGAAATATCGATGAAATGCATGTGCCTAAAATAGGTTTGGCCGACGGACTCATTCATCATTTATATGATATGGTGGAGTCTTAATTTTAGTATATTTAGTTAACCTAAATATACATTGCATGAAAAAGTACATTTCTTTACTACTGGCATTTATTCCCTTTTTATCCTTTGCGCAAACCATCGACTCCTCTTGGGTAGTCAATAACTATACCAAAACAGAGACTATGGTGCCCATGCGTGATGGTACTAAATTATTTACCACTATTTATGCGCCCAAGGATGATACAGAGAAGCACCCTATTTTATTAGAAAGAACTCCCTACTCTTGTGCACCCTATGGTGCTAATATTTATAAGTCTTATTGGAACTCTCCCAGAAAATACTTTTTAAAAGAAAATTATATTCTTATTATTCAAGATGTGCGAGGTCGTTGGATGAGTGAAGGTATTTTTGAAGATGTAAGACCTTATATCCCTAATAATAAAACAGGCCAAATAGATGAAGCAACCGATACTTACGATGCCATTGACTGGATGGTAAAAAATGTAAACAATAATAATGGTAATGTGGGTGTGTTTGGTATATCTTATCCTGGCTTCTATGCTACACAAGCTTCACTAAGTAATCACCCCGCTTTAAAAGCAGTAAGCCCACAAGCGCCCGTAACAGAATGGTTTATTGGAGACGACTTTCACCACAATGGTGCCTTTATGTTAGCAGATGGTTTTGCCTTTTATGCAGGATTTGGAAAGCCAAGACCTAAACCAACCACTGTTGGACCCACAGGATTTAATTTTACTAACCCCGATAACTTCGATTTCTATTTACAAACAGGGGCCATCACTAATTTTACAAAAATAATGGGCGATAGTATTAAGTTCTGGAATGATTTAATGGCACATCCTAATTACGATGAGTTTTGGCAAATTAGAAATACAAGAAAACATGTAGAAGACATTAACCCAAATATTGCCACATTAGTGGTAGGTGGTTTATACGATGCAGAAGATTGTTTTGGTGCATGGAATTTATATAAAGCCATTGAAGCAAAAGCCAAAAATAATAATAAACTAGTAATGGGTCCTTGGTACCATGGACAATGGGCAAGTAACGATGGCTCGCAATTAGGCAATGTGCAATTTGGATCTAATACCAGTGAATGGTATGGTCAAAATATAGAGCTACCCTTCTTTAATTATTATTTAAAAAATAAAGGAAGCGTAGACAAAATTAAAGAAGCCAATATCTTTTTCTCAGGATCTAATGAATGGAGACAATTACCTAGCTGGCCAGTAGCTGATATGAAAATGCAATCTTATTTATTGAGTAATAATGGAAATTTAAAAGCAGGTAATAAAGTTAATACTGTAGCTGGTTATGAAGAATATATTAGTGACCCTGCTAAACCTGTTCCTTATATTTCAGATAACTATATGATGAAAAGTAAACCTGCAAGACATTACAGAGAATACATGGATGACGACCAAAAGTTTACTTCAAGAAGAACCGATGTACTTGTTTATAAGACAACTGTATTAAACGAAGACCTCAGCTTGGGTGGGCCAGTAGTAGCCGACTTAATGGTGGCTATGTCTGGCACTGATGCCGATTTTGTAGTGAAATTAATTGATGTATACCCAGATAATTTTGAATACGAGAATAATAAGAAGGATTATTTAATGAGTGGCTACCAGCAACTTGTAAGAGGAGAAATAATGAGAGGGAAGTATAGAAATAGTTTTGAAAAGCCAGAAGCCTTTGTGCCCAACAAACCTACAGCCGTTAAATTTACCTTACCTGATATTGCGCATACTTTTAAGAAAGGCCACCGCATGATGATTCAAATTCAAAGTAGCTGGTTCCCGCTTGCAGACAGAAACCCACAACAGTTTATGAATATTTACAAAGCCAAGGATAGTGACTTTAAAAAAGCAACTATTCGTATTTACCATGACGCTTCTGTGATTCAGTTACCAGTATTAAAAAATTAAAGTCGAATGAATAGTAATTAGAACTTGCTAATAATAATTTTAGAGTTTAGATATACTAGAAAAGCTTACATAAGACTATTAATAAAAAAGCCTTCTTCTAAATAGAAGAAGGCTTTTTTATTAATTTAAATTCAAGTAATCTTATTAGTACTCAATTAACAATTTTAATTAAGTATGATTTTTTTAAGATCGGCCGTCAGATTTTCAAATTCATCTGTGGCATTATTACATAAAATAATAAGCGTTGCTCTATTTTCTAGAAAGCGTATTATAATAGTTTTGTAGCCTGGGTTATCTCCATTATGCCAAACAATATTTTCTTGGGGTCTTAACTCCCATCCAAAACCATAATTAGAAATTTTCCCAGTACTTAATTTCATGGGCGTAAATGCATCGGCTAAAGTACTAGCTTGAATTAATTTACTGGTATACAAGGCCTGGTCCCATTTTAATAAATCTTCTACGGTGGAACTAATTCTTCCTGGACCTTTTCTATTGCCTAACCAAATGGTATAATTAGAGGAAGGGAAAGAGTCGGCTCTTATGTAGGCATTTCTTTCTGGCACAAATACATGGCCTAATGCAAAATTTGCAATAGCAGCTTTTTGCTCCAAGGTTCTTATCGCCGTACTTTTCATTTTTAGTTTATGAAATATTTCAGTAGTACAAAATTCAATAAAATCGCGGCCAGTTAATTTTTCTGTAATACTTGCTAATATAACAAAGCCGGTATTACTATATAAGTATTGACTTCCTGGTTCAAATAATTTTGGAGGTGCGTACTTATGTAAATAAGTAATGATATCGGTATTATTAGCCACTTTCGACTTATTCCAATGTTCATCCATGATGGCCTGGTAATCGGGAAGGCCGCTGGTATGCGTAAGTAATTGTCTAATGGTAATGCCTTTATAAGGAATATCGATATACTTCTCTACTAGTTCATCGTATTGCAATAATCCTTTTTCATGCAGCATCATAATAGTCATGGCCGTAAACTGTTTACTTACAGAAGCTAGTTCGAATATGGTAGAACTTTGTAATGGTGTTTGATTTACATATTCTATTAAGCCATTGGCCTTTTCATATTTTATCTTGCCTTTTTCAGCAATTAGCACTACCCCACTAAATTTATTTTTTGCAACTAAATTATTAATAGTAGCCTCTACTTTAGCATAATCTATTTTTTGACCCAATGCAGTGAACTCTGTTGTCAAAATTAAAACGAGGGCAGCGCATATTAATTGAAGCAGTTTTTTCATACAATAGGTATTATGATTATAATTAAACTAAGTTTTGAATCCCTAACAAATTAAGATTTTTCATTCATTATATGCTCAATTATAGCTAATTTTAAAAATGACGATTACCTTATTTCTTATACTATTAATTATAGGTGCCATTGTAGGCTATTATTCAGGATTAATTGGCACAGGAGGTAATATCATTCTCATTCCTGTATTTGATATTCTATTTCATTATTTAAAAATTCCTGAAACCGAGGTTGTAAAGTTTATGATAGCGCATTCTTTTTTCATTACTGCCTTCACAGGCCTAAGTGTAAGCTACAAACAATTTAAAGTCAAAAATTTACATGTAAAAGAAGTGATATACATAAGTGTGGCCGGTATGATTACTGCTTTTTTTCTGACTGAATTTATTAAAAATGGAAACTGGTATCATAAATCTGATTTTGACTTGGTGTTTTTTACTTTACTATTAATACTAGCTATAAGAATGTTGTTTTTTAAACAACCGCCCCCGCCTATTTCAGATAACAATTTTAACAAACCTTATTTTCCTATCATTGGAATAACAGCAGGGCTAATTTCTTCTTTATCAGGGCTTGGTGGAGGCATTATTGTAATACCTATATTAACAGATATATTAAAAACGCCATTAAAAAAAGCAAGCTCTATTTCTATTGGGGTGGTGGCCATGTTGGCGCTGCCTATTAGTATAAGTTATTTGAGTATTGACGCGAGGTCCGTTATGAAGCATGTCCTACCTATGCAAGTAGGTTATATTTCTATGTTTATTGCAGCACCTGTATTAATAGGTGTATTCTCCACTACTGGCTGGGGTGTGCGCACTGCACAAAAGTCAAATCCTAATACCTTAAGACTCATTTTAGGTATAGTCGTTATTATTCTTTGCGCTAAAATGGTGTACGGATTTATTGCTAATAGTTATTCTTAAATACAGCAATTTAAAATTTAACACAGAAATTTTACGCGTTTAGCTTAAGTAGTCTAAAAAAATCGTTTTCATTGAATTCTATCACCTCACCCGGTTGCATGGTGCCAATATGAATATCTTCAATACTTGTTCTAATAAGTCGAATGCATTTATGATTTACCGCAGCCACCATTTTTCGCACCTGATGAAACCTACCCTCCGTTAATATTATTTCTAACCAGGAACTTTGTACATTTTTATGTAAGGGTTTTTCTGCTGCAGCTAAATGTAGCGGCTGCTCTAAAAGTGTCACCTTGCAAGTAGTAGTTTTAAAAATTTGTCCATTGGTGGCACTTATCTTAATGCCGCTTGCTAATTTTTCTACAGTAGCTGTAGCAATAATATTTTTTACTTGCACTAAATAGGTTCTATTGTGAGGCACAGGGCCTTGAAATAAAAGCTTAGTAATTTTTTTATTGGTGGTAAGAAGTAACAAGCCTTCTGAATTTTGATCTAATCTGCCAATGGCATGCGTACCTTCAGGAAATACAAAGTTTAATTGATGCAATAAATTAACTTGATGTGTACTTACAAATTGTGAAACCATATTCACGGGCTTATACACTATAAAATATCGATGAGCTTGCATAGCAGCAAATTACTTAATATTGCATATGCAACAAGCTTCCAACGATCCTTTACATGGCAAAACCCTAGAATATATAGTCACTGAACTAGTGAAGTATTTCGGCTGGGAGGACCTTGGTCAGCATATCCCCATTAATTGCTTTAATAGCAACCCCAGCATTCAATCCAGCTTAAAATTTTTACGTAAAACGCCTTGGGCGCGCAGCAAGGTAGAGCAGCTCTATATTAGAACACTTCTCCCAGGTTCATAAATATTCCCTTTGACCCTCCTTGCCCAATTCCATAATCTATGGCAACATTGGTATTGGAATGTTTGCTTAATTTAATACGAATACCTGCGCCATAACCAGGTAAAATACTTTGTAATGGTTTGCCCTGCATTTCAGAAACAGATTGCATATTGGCAAATACAACTCCACCTAAAAGTCCATTTTCCGTAATACCGAAACGATATTCAGATTCAGCAAAAACTAATTTATCTCCTCTAAACCTTCCTAGTATATACCCTCTTCCAGTATTGTTATAAGTATCTGAGGCAGTACTAGGTAAATCTAAATAAGGTTGTTTACCCTTAATGGTAAAAACATTATAAGACCAAAACGCTAAAATATTTTTACTGCCCATTGGAAAAGGAATATATTTTCTATAATCGAGTGTAATAGACTGCCAATTCTGATCGCTTCCTAAAAATTTTGCATTATTACGATAAATTAAATTCAAATAACTACTATTAGGGGCAGGATTTGTAATTTGTTTTCTAGTGTCATATAATAAATTAAGCGTTACTCCAATAGAACTAGACTTTTTTGTAAAACCATATTCATTAAAGCCTACTAAAGGTTTATTTATTTTAGTTGTATCTGTTATATTCCAATGGTAGTCTATGTTTAAGCCCGGTCCAAAATATAAATTAGGTGCTATCTTTTTTACAATAGATTGATGCATTTTAATATAAGAGTAATCCAAATTGTTAAATAATTTCAAATTGCTACCACTTCCTAAACCAAAATCTTTTTGAGGAAATTTTAAATAATTCCAATCCGTAGTTATTTTAAAAGCATTATTCTTCATCCAAAAATTAGACACTACTTGTGTAATGACTTGTTTATTTTGGGTATATTTTAAGGTAGAAGAAACACTTGAGTGATTATCGGTACTATTTTTAGTGGGGAAAATAATGTCTGCATTCAGCGAAGTAGCGAAACCAGTTACAAGGCTGTATTCAGGAGCAGGAATAAAAGTAATTAAGGTTTTATTCTGCTTTTCATCTTGGCTGCGTACCTTATTTATTTTCAAAACACGGTACAAGCCATCCACAAAGTCCACCATGGAGTCTATACCTGGTTGCTTGTACAAAACCAAAGTAAAAACATTTTTTTTATGCGTTGACTGGTGGCCTAGGGTACTATCCTGCGCAGTTAATGCTGCTGAAATAAATAAAGAAACTAAGAAGGATAATTTAATAAGGCTCCATTTCATATGCTAGTAAGTTAGATCTAAAATTTGCTTACAATGTATTAGCTTGTAATGGCGTAAAGGTAACTCAATATCTTCTTAATGCCTTAATTCATTCTTTGATCATGCCTCATGTCCTTGTGCATCAAATAGTTGGCCTGCGGAAAGTAGTAAACCGCTTATGTAATGGATAAGAAAATTATATAAAAATTCAAACTTTTATTAATAAATTTACGATAGAGATTACACAAACACTTAAATCCAGAAAATCATGAGCAATAATCGTAGAAATTTTATAAAAAACATTGGAGGCTCAATGGCATTATTGGCTGTAGGCAATGCTGCTGGCGCAAATACAAGCGCTGCTTCTATTTTAAATTCAAAAATTAAGGTAGCTGCCAACGATAAAATTAGAATTGGCTTAATAGGCTCTGGTATTATTGGACATTACGATACCAATACAGCATTAAAAGTACCAGGCGTAGAAATAGTAGCTGTTTGTGACCTATACAAAGGCCGCTTAGAGGGCGCTAAAGAAACCTGGGGTAATAACTTATTCACTACGCAAGACTATAGAGAATTATTAGCACGTAAAGATGTTGATGCAGTTTTAATATGTACCCCTGATCATTGGCATCAAAAAATTTCAATTGATGCGATGCGTGCTGGCAAACATGTGTATTGTGAAAAACCGATGGTACAAAAAATTGAACAAGGCTGGGGCATAATTAATGCACAGAAAGAAACGGGTAAAGTATTTCAAGTGGGAAGTCAAATGGCAAGTTCAGTAGGTATATTAGAAGCCAAAAGGTTATTAGCTGCAGGCACTATTGGTGAATTAACCATGGTAGAGTCTTTTTGTGACCGCTCCGATGCAAGAGGTGCTTGGGCTTATTCTATTCCAACAGACGCCTCCCCTGAAACCATTGACTTTGATACTTTCTTAGGTAATGCCCCTAAAGTACCTTTTGAAGCAAAGCGCTTTTTCAGATGGCGTAATTATGGTGCTTATGGAACGGGTGCTGCTGGAGATTTAATTGTGCATTTATTGACGGGTATACATACAGTAACGGGCGCGGTGGGTCCTGAAAAAATTATGAGTATTGCCGATTTAAAATTATGGAAAGATGGCAGAGACTCTTTTGATATTATAAATGCAGTGATGAATTATAAAACCACTGAGAAACATAATGCATTTCATGTAGTAACAAGAGTAAACTTAACCGATGGAGAAGGCAAGGGCCCTTTTGGTATAAAATTAATTGGAACCGAGGGCGTGATAGAATCCTTTGGTAATGGCTTGGTCGTGAAAACCTTGAAAAGACGCGCTGCACCTGGTTATGGTGGTTACGATTCTTTTGAAAGTTTTTCGAATAAACAAAAAGAAGATTTTAAAAAGTGGTATCAATCTGAATATGGCAATGATACAAATGGTGGCTATGACTTAGGAAAAGAAACTAAATTTGAAGCCCCTAATAATTACGATGATAGATTAGACCACATGATAGTATTTTTCAATGCTATAAGAACTGGTAGCAAAATATACGAAGATGCCTCATTTGGTTTAAGAGCTGCAGCACCTGCCATTGCTTGTAATTTAAGTGCACAACAAAATAAACCTATTTTGTGGGATCCAATTGGAATGAAACTTGTTTAATATAAAATTCTAAATAACCTATTAATAAACTTAATAGGTTATTTTTTGTCTTCTAATTCGTATTTAACGAAAGCAAATTTCTTTCCATCGGGCGACCATGAAGGAACATTGATCGTACCCTGACCTCCAAAGAATGGTTCTGTTAAATCCTTGATGGTTTTATCTTCTAGGTTAACGAGCCTTAATTTCACTTGCATACCAAAGGGATGTTTCTGCACTTGATCTTCCATATAACTTATAATAGTGGCTTGCTTACTATTAGGACTAATATGCGCAAACCAATTAGAATAATTATCAAAAGTCACCTGCTCTGGCTTTGATCCATCAGGATGCATTCTCCAAATTTGCATCTTGCCTGTTCTATAAGAATTCATATAAATATATTTTCCATCAGGACTATATTCAGGACCATCATCTAAACCTTCTGCATCTGTTAATCTTGTTTCTACGCCGCCCTCAGTACTCATTGCATACACATCATAATTGCCATTACGTTCAGCACAATAGACAATAGTTTTACCATTGGGAGAAACGCCATGCCAATAAGAAGGGGTGTTGGCAGTAAGTCTTATAGGACTGCCCCCTTCACTAGCCACTTTAAAAATAAAGGAAGAGCCTTCTTTAACTGAAGGCAAACTGCTTGATATAAATAAAGTTTTACCATCAAAAGTATAGCCATGGTCGTTATTGGCATTGGTTATATCGCCTGTTGGAAGTACACCTAGTTTTTCTCCTTTAATACTTACTCTTTCTAATATACCCGATGCATTAATCAATAAAAATTGACCATCAAGAGACCAATTGGGCGCTTCAAAATGTCTTTTTTCTTTTAGAATAGGTTCCGCTTTCCCAGTTTCAAGCGTATATATATACAAAGAACTAGTGACTGTTTTACCTTCTGGAATTTGGGCATTCAGTTGAAGAGCAAAAAAGTAGAAACATAGAAAGTTTACTATAATTTTCATGTAAGGAATTTTTTGGTTTATACAATAGTCCATTGAACAAGGTCATTTTAATACTAATAAATATAAGTAAATTTACAGCACTCTATTAAGAAATAGTATGAACAGAAGCGAACAATTACAATCCCTAGAAACCGATACTATTTGGGATATTATTGTAATTGGAGGAGGCGCTACAGGACTAGGTACCGCACTCGATGCTTCATTAAGAGGATACAAAACCCTACTTTTAGAAGGACATGATTTTGCCAAGGGCACTTCTAGTAGGTCTACTAAATTAGTACATGGTGGGGTTAGGTATTTAGAGCAAGGCAATATTAAATTAGTAAGAGAAGCCCTGCGTGAAAGAGGCTATCTTTTAAAAAATGCTCCACACTTAACATCGGTGCAAACATTTATTGTACCCGTATTTAGTGGGTGGGAGAAATTATTTTATGGCATTGGGTTAAAAGTGTACGATTTACTTTCTGGTAAATTATCATTAGGTGATACGCAAATACTTTCTAAAAAAGAAACAGTGGCTCACCTGCCTTCCATTAATGCCAAAAAATTAGCTGGAGGTATATTATATTATGATGGTCAGTTCAACGATAGCGGGTTGGCTATTGAAATAGCAGCTACTGCTATTAAAAAAAGAGCCACTGTTCTTAATTACTGCAAGGCCACAGGATTTATAAAAACCAATGATGTAATTACAGGGGTAGAATGTATAGATGTACTATCGGAAAAAAAATATACGCTTAAAACTAAGGTAGTTGTTAATGCGACAGGTGTTTTTACCAATGCCATTGTTCAAATGGACAACGAATTAGAACATGATTTAGTAAGCCCATCGCAGGGTATTCATTTAGTAGTAGATGCGAAATTTTTTCCCGGTACAGATGCCATGATGATTCCTAAAACAGATGATGGCCGTGTATTATTTGCTGTGCCTTGGCATGATAAAGTAGTTTTAGGTACTACTGATACGCCCGTTGATGCTGTTTCATTTGAACCCAAACCATTAGAAGAAGAAATAGAATTTATCATAAAACATATTAATAGGTATTGTACAACACTCATTACAAGAGCCGATATTAATTCTGTATATGTTGGCTTACGCCCACTAGTGAAACAAAAAACTAAAGTTAGCTCGGCACTTATTTCGCGTGAACATCATTTAAGCGTATCGCTAAGCGGGCTCATTACTATTACTGGAGGCAAATGGACCACTTATAGAAAAATGGCTGCTGATGCAGTAGACAATGCAGCCTTTATAGGAAAATTAAATAAAGAAAAATGTAGCACTGCTGAAACTAAAATAGGTGATGAGCTAGAGAAAGAAAATAGAATACAAGAAATTTTGAAAGATGATACATCATTAGCCGAAAAAATTCATACTAAATATCCTTTTACAAAAGCAGAAATAGTATACGCCGTAAAATTTGAAATGGCTATCTGCATTGAAGATATTTTAGCCAGAAGAATTAGATTATTATTTTTAGATGCTAGACTAGCCATAGCATTAGCACCTATGGTAGCAAGTATAATGGCAACTTATTTACATAATGATAAAAGTTGGGAAGCAGCAGAAGTAGAAAGCTTTACCGAATTAGCAGGGCAATATATTTTAAAATAAATTCAAAAAATATTTATAAATCAATAGCCTTATTCATAAAATGAATGAGCGGCGACATGGACTCAAAACAAGAAATCACTTTTTTCACTAAGTTTTTATTTGAAACATCGGCATCGCTAATTTCCATAGTGGCCACAAAACTTTTTAATTTTAAAAATTCAATGGCTGGATTATCTAGCTCATAGCCCTTGGGCGGCCTTCCTAGTTTTTCAGTTTCGGTTAAGGTACCGTAATTAGTTTTAAATTTTTTCTCATTCACGATGCCTTTAAATTCTTTAAAGCAATAATCAATTTCTTGTCTTAGCTTTTTTAATTCAGGTGCCATGGGCATCCATAAGCCGCCTCCAATAAAACAGGCCCCTGGCTCTAAATGAAAATAATAGCCTGCGCAGTCTACTTTTTTGGCGCCCTTACTAAAGCTTGCCCCAAAATTGGTTTTATAGGGGTCCTTGTTTTTACTAAACCGAACATCTCTGTTTATTCTAAAAACACATTGCTTGGGTTCTAAAAATTCAAGGGTTTTATCTTTTAACTTCATCCCATCAAGCACTTCAGTTACAAAATGCAAATAATCCTGTTTAGCAGTTTCATACTTAGGCCTATTTTTTTCAAACCAATCTCTATTGTTATTCTTTTTGAGTGCTTTTAAAAATTGCAGGGTAGTTGGCTGAATCATAGGATATTTTTAATATAAAATGTTTGAAGTATAAGGTTGCCTAAATTTAATATAAGATTTTTAAAAAAATAAATAAATACCAAGGTTGCTCATAAATACTTACTTAACTTTAACACTCAAATTAACAACATGCCCCATACCCAATCATACGCAGCTTTAAGTGCTACAACTGCTTTAGAAGCTTATTCTTTTGACAGAAGAACCTTAGGTGAAAACGATGTACAAGTAGAAATTTTATACTGTGGTGTTTGCCATAGCGACTTACACCAAGCCAAAAACGAATGGGGTGGTTCTGTCTATCCCATGGTGCCAGGCCACGAAATTGTTGGTAAGGTAAGCGCAGTGGGAAGCAGTGTAAGCAAATTCAAGATAGGCGATTTAGCAGGTGTAGGTGTCATGGTTGATAGCTGTAAAACTTGTAAGAATTGTCAAGAGAGTTTGGAACAATACTGTGCAGAAGGCATGACGGGTACTTATAATGCCAAAGAAAGAAACGGATCTGGTATTACCATGGGTGGCTATTCAACACAAATAGTAGTTGACCAGCGTTACACATTGCACGTTTCACCTAAATTAGATTTAGCTGCCGTGGCACCTTTATTATGTGCAGGTATTACTACTTATTCTCCATTAGTCTTTGCAGGTGTAAAAAAAGGAATGAAGGTAGCCATTGTAGGATTAGGTGGACTAGGCCATATGGGAGTAAAGTTCGCCGTTTCATTTGGAGCAGAAGTAACTGTTATTAGTACCTCCCCTTCCAAGGAAGCGGATGCTAAAAAATTAGGCGCTACTCATTTTTTAATTAGCACCGATGCAGCTGCTATGAAAAAATACAATAGTTATTTTGATGTAATCTTAGACGCTATTTCTGCTAATCACGATTTTACCACTTATTTAAATTTATTAGCTACCAACGGAAAGCTAATGGTAGTAGGCCTTCCGATAGAATCTCCGAAAGTACAGCCTTTTTCATTAGTCACTAATAGAAGAAGTGTAATTGGTTCTTCTATAGGTGGTATGCAGGAAACACAAGAGATGCTTGACTATTGTGCCGAGCACAATATTGTTTCAGACATAGAAATAATACCTATGCAAGCCATCAATGAAGCCTATACAAGAATGTTAAAAGGAGATGTGAAATACCGTTTTGTAATTGACTTAGCAAGTTTGAAAGGCTAATTACGAGTTTGATCAACTACTTTAATTGATTAAACAACTATTTCAGTATTAAACTGTTTTTTTAGGAGGAAGTGCAAAAGCAGTAGCCTCATGTGTGAAGTTGCCATTATGGGCACCATCGCAAAAAGGTTTGTTCTTGCTTAAACCACAACGACAAAGTCCAATTACTTCTCTACCCGCTAAATCGTATGTATTTCCACTGCGATCTTCAATAGTAAAATCGCCCTCTACTTTAATTGACCCGTTATTGTTAATTGTAATTTTAGTAGCCATTTTGTTTTGTTTTAGGCTTCAAAAATAGGGCTTCTTGGCCAATCGATTTCGTTTGTTTTTGAATACTGCCTTCTAGCCCATCATAGCCTTAAACAAATTGCTAAAAGCTCAGTTTTTACAAGTAAATTTACACCCTCCTAATTCGTAAGCCTTATTCATAATATAGCCTCCCTTTAGGTAACACAGCTAACATCATGAAAGGATTCCAGTTTAAAACATACGAAGCTCCAAATCAATCGCCCTTTGATAAATTGTTTGAAATATTCAAGGAATTGATAGTGCATACTTCTGGCGACTTTGACGAGGCCATTAGTTGGATGCGCGAGTTAGATGTGGAATATAAATTAACGGACGAAAAATATACCATTGATGATTTTATAGAAGACCTTAAGAAGAAAGGTTATATCAAACAAGAAATTAAAGATGGTGGAGGAGATGGAGAAACAAAAATAACGGCAAAAACAGAAAGGGCCATTAGGCAAACTGCACTGAATAATATTTTCGGAGATTTAAAAACTGCAGGTAAGGGTAATCATAAAACAAAAACCTTGGGCCAGGGCGATGAAAAAAATGGAGAATTCAAAGAATTTAATTTTGGCGACAATATTGAAAATATTTCTTTAACAGAAAGTATTAAAAATGCACAAATTAATCATGGTATTGATACATTTAATTTAACAGAAGATGATTTAGTAGTAGAACAGACCGAACAAAAATCACAAATGAGCACCGTGCT
>JBBAJX010000035.1:0-19021 GCA_040403885.1 Sediminibacterium sp.
CCCGTCCGGTCCGCAGTTAAGCCTAAGTATCAATAACTTAGGCTTTTTTATACCCTAAAGTCTCAGATAGGTCACACTGGCCATCGTATATTCTTAGTTTTAGAGGAATCTACAAACCTAAGACTAAAATTCTACCCACTTGCTAAACTTACACAATAGCCGGAATATAAAAGATTATATTTAATCAATTATGAAAAACTTAATACTTATTGGTTTCTTATTATTAGTTGCTTGCTCCCCTTATAAGAAGATCGTCATTCCTATGAGTATGCTTCAAACTGACATTTGGATAGATAAGCCCGAGGCCTTGGTAATATCGAAACTAGGCCCCTACAAGACTAAAACCTTGAATGAAAAGGGCTATATCTTATTATTCGACTATAGCTCTTATGATCATACCCCACAAAAAGCACAGCCACCTACAAATTATCAGCCTAATGCAAATGCTGGTAATAATAGACAAATTATTCAGCCCACTACCTATGTAACCAGTTCGGCTAAACCTAGACTAGATGTAAACCAATTTGAAATAATTAAGGAAAAAGCCATGAAATTTTATTTTGATAAAAATAAAAATGTGATTTATGTAGATGCTATTGGCTACCCCGACTCAGTGAGATACGAACTTCGAAAAAAATAAAGCTGTGAAAATAAAAGAGACCCTTATTGCTAGGGGCCTCTTTTTAGTATTTTTTCCAAACTTAAAACTAAGCGCAAATTCTATTTAGCCGCTATTTTGAATGTTTTGGTAGAAGTATTAGTGCTCTTAGTCTTAGAAGTAACTACCACCGTTGCAGTTGACAAAACACCTGGTGATAAACTAGAAATAGTAATGGCATTCGATGCAGCAGTAGTACTTGTAATATTATTAGTAAATACAGAAGTATTATCTACATCCTTATTCACTTTAACATCAATAGTAACGCCGTCCTTAGGTAAGGCAGAGGTAATATTTACATTAATAGCCTGCGAACCACCAATGGCTCCATATATCTTTGTATAATCAATTTCCGTACTTGCTGGAATTTCTACTTTAAAAGCAATATCTGCTTCTGGAACAATCACTACTGGCGGTGTTATTGGCGCAGGAGAATCCCCCCCTTTGCTACATGCAATAAGCATAAAAGGAAGGGCTACGAGTAAAATTTTATAATTTTTCATATTGAGTCTAATTAGTATGGATGTTTTTAAGAATAAAGGTAATATTTTACTAAATTAGTACAAAATGAATTCATAGTGAATTTTAATTAGTTTGCTTAGCTTTAACTCTAATTTACCCTTACTGCCATGCTTATAGTCAATACCCTTAATTTTTCATTGAATAACCCCATTTTAGATATTATTCTACGCACCCTTGCGGTGTATATATTCATGATCCTTGCCATTCGCCTATTTGGGAAAAAAGAGCTGGCTCAATTATCGGTTATTGACTTGGTATTCATACTCTTAATTAGTAACTCGGTCCAAAATGCCATGGTAGGGCCTGACACCACACTCTCAGGAGGTTTGATTGCTGCGGGATCCCTATTTTTAGCCAACTACACGCTTAAGCACCTTTTCTATAAAAGTAAAAGCTTTAGCAAAATGGTACAAGGAGAATCAATACTATTAATATATGAGGGAGTAGTCAATATGGAAAACTGCAAAAAAGCAGAAATTACCATTGAGGAATTAGAAGCAGCCGTTCGAGAACACGGGGCTAGAGATATTCAAAAAGTAGACCTTGCCATTTTAGAAGTAGATGGAAATATAAGTGTAATAAGTAGCGAATTTCAATCCAAATCGAAGGTGGCTCATCCTAGAAAACATAAGTTTAAAGGGCGCCTAAACCAAAACTAATGCTCCTACCACTCATGTAATTATCTTACCCACATTTTTCATAACACGCATTAATTCAGACATTTAAGAATAACTTGTAAAGGAATTTTGAAACTGGAATACCAACAAGTTCTGTCAAGATGTTAAAGAAGTTTTTAATTATTATCGTTTTTGTTGCATTTCTAAGCCCTTTGAATGCATTACATGCGCAGCTTTCTGCAAAAGATAGTCTAGTGTATACGACTGCTGTTAAAAATCTAGTAGCCACCTATCATAAAAGTATTGGCGACCAAACAGGGAAATACAACGGCAGTCAAAATGCAGGTTACACCGTTTCATTTTATGAAGGTCACCCCTATTTTTTCAAACAAGAACTAAGCAAGGGAAGCATTACTTATGATAATGTGGTGTTTGATAATGTTGAATTATTATATGACGAAGTAAAAGACTGGGTTATTTTACAAGACAGCACCCACCGTATACAATTAGTAAGTCAAAGATTACAAGGCTTCACTGTTTTTAATCAGCCCTTTGTTAGATTAGAAAAAGATGCCCTTACCCCTATTGTATCCACTGGCTTTTATCAAGTATTGTATGATGGAGAAATAAAATTATATAAAAAGGAAGTAAAAATTATTACGGAAAAATTTACCAATACCCCCGAATTATCTGTTTTGTTTGAAAAAGTATATTACTACTATATCAAAAGAGGAAATCGTTTTTACCCTATTGTAAAAAAGAAAGATTTTTTGAAGATTTTAAACGATAAGGGTAAAGATTTAAATGATTTTATAAGTAATGAGCGTTTGAATTTTAGAAAAGATAAAGACAATACCCTAACTAAGATTGTTGCCTATTATGATCAAATAACCTCCAACAGAAATTAAAAAATAGATTGACAAAGTTTTCTAAATATATTATTATAATCATGGCATTGTTTATGGCCAGCAATAGCTTTGCGCAGTCCGACACTAGCAGTAAAATAAGCCTTACCCTAAATAAAGTAGGACTAAGTAGCTTAATAACAAATATCGAATCTCAAACTTATTTTCATTTTTACTATGATAGCGCAACGCTTGGTAATATTGAAATATCCTATACAACCGCTCCCAAAAAAATAACCACTGCTCTAGCAGAAATATTTACCCCTTTGGGCATTCAGTTTTATTTCGACAATCAAAACAATATTTTTTTAACAAAGTCGAAACTACTTAGCCTTCAAATAAGTGATAACTTTTTTACAGGCAAAAAACAAACAACTGGCAATGCAATAAAAGACCTTGCATTTGACACTGAAGAAATTGGCCCACTACAAGAAGCCTTAGTAGATAAAAAAATATATGAAATTGGAGACAAGGCATTGAGTGGCACAAAAAATATTATAGCACTTGCTGGTTTTATAAAAGATAATAAAACGGGTGAGCCTGTGGGAGGTGCTTCTGTATATATTGACAAACCAAGAATTGGGGTTACTACCGACCAATATGGGTTTTACACTATTTCTCTTCCCAAGGGACGTCATATACTTAATATTCAAAGTATTGGAATGCGCGATGTGAAAAGACAAGTAGTATTGTATAGCGATGGCAATATGGATATGGACCTACAAGGCAGTATTATGTCACTTAAAAGAGTAGTTATCTCTTCCCAAAAAATGAGCAATGTGAGAGGCACTCAAATGGGTGTTCAAAAATTAGATATTAAAACAGTGAAGCAAGTGCCCGTTGTTTTTGGAGAAGCCGATATATTAAGAGTAGTCACTACCCTTCCTGGTGTGAAAACAGTGGGCGAAGCAAGTACTGGTTTAAATGTAAGAGGTGGCTCTTCAGACCAGAATTTAATTTTATTTAACGACGCTACTATTTATAATCCTGCGCATTTCTTTGGCATGTTCTCCGCATTCAATCCTGAATTAATCAATTCCGTTGAACTGTATAAAGCTAGTATACCTGCGAATTACGGAGGAAGACTTTCTTCCGTTTTAGATATAACTAGTAGAGAAGGAAATAAAAAAGAATTTACAGGATCAGCGGGCATTGGTTTATTAACCAGCAGGTTAAATGTAGAAGGGCCTTTAGTAAAAGATAAGTCTTCCTTTATATTGGGTGGTAGAACTACTTATTCTAATTGGTTATTTAATTATTTACCAGAAGAATATAAAAATAGCAGAGCCGATTTTTATGACCTTAACCTTATAGTCAACCATCAAATTGATAAAAATAATACGCTTTATTTCACCGGCTATATAAGTAATGACCATTTTAATTTAAACAGTGATACAGCTTATGGCTATGGCAATAAAAACGTTTCTGTTAAATGGAAACATATATATACTACTAAATTAAATAGCTTAATTACATTTGGAAATGATAACTACAATTATGCTATCAATAGCCAGAAACTTCCCTTAAGTGCTTATCAATTAGGTTTTAGTATTAATCAATCTTATTTCAAAGCACACTTTAATTATAATATTAATAGTAAGCATAGTATTGACTATGGTGTTAATTCAATTTACTATTCTTTAAACCCTGGTAACTACACACCACTGGGTGAAAAATCGCTCATTAAGCCGGACATCATCCCTACAGAACAAGCCTTAGAAAGCGCATTTTATGCTAGCGAACATTATACCATTACCAGCGCCCTTAAATTAGATGCAGGTATTCGTTTTTCTGTATTTAATTTATTAGGTCCTCAGTCCATTAATGAATATCCTGCAGGTATTCCAAGAACAGAAGAAAATATTTTAAGATCGGTGAACTATGCAAGTGGCGCTGTGATTAAAACCTATGGAGGCCCCGAGTATCGATTGGCTTTAAGATATGTAATAGATGAAACTTTTTCTTTAAAAGCTTCTTACAATACCCAACGCCAATATATTCACTCTTTGTCCAATACCACGGCCATGGCCCCTACCGATGTTTGGAAACTAAGTGACCCGAATATAAAACCACAAATGGGAGATCAAATTTCTTTTGGCTTATACAAGAATTTAAAATCGAACACCATTGAAACTTCTTTAGAAGTATATTATAAAAACATTGATAATTATTTAGACTACAAGAGTGGTGCTAAATTAGTCATGAACCATCATATAGAAACAGATGTGATTGGCACCAAAGGGAAAGCTTATGGAGTAGAATTATTAGTAAAGAAACTTTCTGGTAAATTAAATGGTTGGATTAGTTATACTTGGTCTCGTATTTTACTTCGTATGAACGACCACACTGCTGGTGAAATAATTAATAAGGGCCAGTTTTATCCTGGTAATTATGACAAGCCTAATGATGTGACAGTAATTGCCAATTACCGCTTTAGTCACCGCTTTAGCGTATCTATGAATGGTAATTATAGTACCGGCCGCCCTATTACACTACCTATTGGTTTATTTAGCTACGGTGGTTCTATGCGTACTTTATATGCCGACAGAAATGCTTACCGTATACCCGATTATTTCAGAACCGATTTCTCTATGAATATTGAAGGCAACCATAAAGTGAATCAGGTATTTCATAATTCATGGTCTATTGGAGTGTATAATTTAACAGGTCGTAAAAACCCTTATTCCATTTATTATGTTTCTGAAAATGGAATGGTGAATGGATATAAACTATCCATTTTTGGTAATGCCATACCTTATATTAATTTAAATATTAAGTTTAAATAAGACCCTATGAAAAAGAGAATTATTTATAGCTTATTTATTTTCGCCCTTTGGGGATGCAAGGAAAAATATATTTCCCCTGTCATTTCTCCAAGTACTGGTTATTTAGTGGTAGAAGGTATTATTAATAGCGGTGTGGGTGAAACGAATATAATACTTAGCAGAACAGTGGCCTTGTCTTCCAATGCCATTAATTACGAAGGCGGTGCTAAAGTAAATGTAGAAGGAGATGACAATAGTCTTTACCCATTGAGTGAAATTTCTAAAGGACATTATACTGCAGCCAAATTAAATTTAAACGCAACCAAAAAATACAGAGTTAATATTTCCACTTTAGATGGCAAAAAATATTTATCGGATTTTGCTGCAGTGAAAAGCAACCCTCCTATTGATAGTATTAATTATAAAACAGAATCACAAGGGTTACAGTTTTATGTAGACACGCACGACCCTTCTAATAATACAAAATATTACCAATGGGATTATACCGAAACATGGGAGTTTCATTCCACTTATCAAACTTATTTAAAGTATAAAATAGTTAACGGTTCTAAAGGACAACAATACAGTGTAGTGTTTTCCGATTCTACCAGATTTGGATGGGATATGGGCCAATACATTTGCTGGAAAACAGAAAATTCAAGTTCAATTCTTACCGGTACTACGGCCACTATGAGTAGTGATATTATTCACCTACCTATTAATTCCATTCCACCTGCTTCTTGGAAACTAGGTGTATTGTATAGTATTAATGTTAGACAATATAGTTTAAGCAAGGGCCGCTATGAGTTTTTACAAAGAATGAAAAAGAATACAGAAGGTACAGGTTCTATATTTGACGCGCAACCTTCTGAATTAACAGGTAATATTCATTGTACTACTAATAACGACCCTGTCATTGGCTATATTGACGTTTGCCCTGTGCAAGAAAAAAGAATTTTTGTAAACCCTTATCAAGTGCCTAATTGGGCTTATTGGTTGTACAAACCTAATTGTACTGAAATTGCAGTTACTAATAATAGTGATAGTATTCAAATTAAATCTTTGACCTTACTACCTACTAACTATAAAGATATCAATCCAATGAGTGGTGCTATAATTAGTTTTTATGCAGCACCTCCTGAATGTGTCGACTGCAGATTACGTGGCACTAATATTAAACCCTCTTTTTGGAAATAAACCACCTACTCTATGAAGCAGTATATATATAATAGCTTATTTAGTTTAGTCATAGTTGCATTAGTAACAACTAGCTTAGAAGTTGTTGGGCAAAATAAAGAGTTGAATTTTTTACAAAATAGTTTAGAAAATTATACCAAAAATAATTTACAAGAAAAGCTTTTCATTCATACCGATAAGAATATCTATGTAGCAAATGAAATTTGCTGGTTGAAAATTTATAATGTAGATGCTATTTTAAATAAGCCTTTGAATATAAGTAAGGTTGCTTATATAGAATTAATAGACAATAATAACAAAGCAGTTGTTCAAGAAAAAATAGCTTTAAATGAAGGAACTGGAAACGGATCTATTTTAATACCTACATCCATTGCTACTGGCAACTATACACTTAGAGCCTATACCAATTGGATGAAGAACTTTAATGCTAGTTTCTTCTTCGAGAAAAAAATCTCCATTATTAACCCTTCCTTGTCTCAAGAAAATAATTATACCCCCATTAAAGAAACATATACGCTACAAGTATTTCCTGAAGGAGGCAATTTAGTAGCAGAAACTGCTTCTAAAGTTGCTTTTAAACTTGCCAACCAATGGGGCAAAGGAATTCAAGCAAAGGGATACTTAATGAATGAAAAAGGCGATACTATTACCCAATGCGCCACCTCTTCTTTAGGCATCGGCGATGGGGGTATGGGTAGTTTTAGTTTTACACCTCAACCTAATCACAGTTATAGCTTATCTATTAAAACTAGTGACGATAAAATAATTACTCAAGTCCTACCTACTCCCTATGAAAAAGGATATGCATTAAGTATAACGAATAGCAGTCTACCTGATGCCGCTTCTTTGAATATTAACGTTGTAGGTAAAAAGCTAGACAATACAAGAGTGTATTTATTAGTGCATGCAAGAGGCTTGGTTACTATTACCCTTAGCGCCCAAATAGAAAACGGTATTGTTCATTTCCAAATTGATAAAAATAAATTAAGTGATGGTATTAATATTTTGACCTTATTTAACGAAGCTCATCAACCTGTATGCGAGCGTTTATATTTTAATTATCCTAAAAATAATGTTGAAACTAGTATTAGTTTGGAAAGTCCACTTTTAGACAAGAGAAATAAAGTAAACCTTCAAATTGCTACCCAACAAGTAAATAATAGTTTTACAGAAGCCAACTTATCTATGGCGGTATTTAAAATTGATTCTATTCAAAACATAGAGCCCACCAATATTCAAAATTATATTTGGTTAAGTTCTGACTTAGTAGGCCGTATTGAAAATCCTGCCTCCTATTTTCAACACAATGATAGCAATACCTTGCTTGCCTTGGATGAATTAATGCTTGTGAACGGATGGCGCCGCTATAAATGGGAAACCGTTTTAACTAATACAACACCTAGTTTTAAATACCTTCCAGAATTGGCCGGTAGCATTATTACAGGGAAAGTGGTTCAGAAAGGAACTTCTACCCCCGTAAAAGATATTGCAGGTTTTATTTCTATGCCAAGCAAGAATACATTATTTAAAGCAGGCATTAGCGATGAGAATGGCAATATAAAATTTGTGTTGCCTCATTTATACAATGATGGCCAAGTGATAGTGCAAGCCGATAGTAGTAAATATAATTTTCATAAAATAGAAATTGACAACCCCTTTTTTAGTAGTAAAAATAGTAGCCAAAATAGCGAGCCGCTTCTTTTGACAAAATTGAATAAAGAAAATGTACAGCAATTAAATAGCAATATTGAAATTCAAAACCATTTCAAAGCCGATTATCAAAATCTCTTTCAAGCTACTGTATTAGATACCAATGCCTTTTATTATAAACCAGACTATACATACTATTTAGACTTATACGCTCGTTTTACCACTATGGAAGAAGTAATTAGAGAGTATGTAACTCCTTTGTCCTTAACTAAAAATGAAGGCAGGTTCCAATTAGCTGTTTATGATGACCAAAACAAGCATTTCTTCGATAAAGCACCCCTTGTTTTATTAGATGGTGTGCCTATTGTGAATATGGATAAGTTTATTGAATACGATCCTTTAAAAATTAGAAAACTAGAAGTAGTTTCAAGAACCTATTTCTCAGGCAATATGGCATTCAATGGTATTGCTAATTTTATTACCTATAAAGGAAAAATGGAGGGCTATGAATTAGATCCGAGAGCTACGCTAATTGATTATAAAGGCCTTCAGTTACAAAGAGAGTTCAGTGCACCTGTTTATGAAAATCAAGCTCAAATAGATAGCCGTAGCCCCGATTTTAGACATTTATTAAATTGGTCTCCTAATATTAATACTAGCAGGAAAGGGAAAATAAATACTTCATTTTATACCTCTGATGTAGCAGGAAAATATGCCATTGTACTTCAAGGCATTACTAAAGAAGGTCAGCCAGTGTATCAAGAAAAAATATTTACTGTTAAGTAACCCTTACAGCATTAAACCTAGATGATCTAGAATAGGTAATTCTAGAATGAATAAATTTAAAATGAGTGAATTTATAATTGATTACGATAACCATTTCCAATGGTATCTTTTACATTCCCTGTTCTTTTGAGTACACCCCAGGTTTGCAACTCCCCTTTGATAGCTCTTTTAATGGCTTTAAAGAAAACATACATCATTAACCATCTGTAAATTAATCGCTGAGGCACTAACCAAATTAATTTAGCAGGGTTTTCTTTTTCAAATGCAAAAGCGGTAGCTGCAATAAGGGCATCTACTATTACATAAATTAAAAAGTAAAACCCAATTTTATCGGCATTGCCGGTTAGTAAACCAAAAATCATAAATAAGTCGGCAAAGGGGGTAAAGAAGGGTATGATATATTTAAACAAAAGCATATCGGGTAGTGCTACCCAGCCTAATGACTTTCTAGTATTATTAAATAACATGTCCTTATGCTTCCAAAATGTTTGCATCACTCCAAAACTCCATCTTACTCTTTGTTTTAAAAACTGTCTTAAATTTTCGGGTACTTCTGTAAAGGCATAGGCCTTTGATTCATTCGCCACAATATAGCCTGCCTTCATTATACGTATTGTTATATCACAATCCTCTGCCAAAGTATCGGAAGTAAAACCACCAGCTTCTATCAAAGCAGCTTTTTTAAAGGCCCCAATGGCACCAGGAATAACAGTTATAGCATTTACATAAGCAAAGCCCTTTCTATCAAAATTTTGGCTAGTAATATATTCAATACTCTGCCATTTAGTTAAAATATTTACCTCATTGCCCACAATGACTGAACCTGCTACTGCTCCTATCTTATGGCTATTTTTATTCAGTGGATTTAAAAAATTACGCATTAATTTAGAAACCGCATCGGTGGCTAATTGGGTATCGGCATCAATGCATACTACATAATCGGCCGTTGATTCTTCAATACCGAATTGCAAGGCCGTAGCCTTACCTCCATTTTCTTTAGTAAGTATACGCACAAGTGCATTATGAAGGAAAGCCTCCTTTACTTTTTGATAAGTATTGTCGGTACTTCCATCGTCAATAAAAATAATTTCAAAAGCAGGGTAATCACATTTTAATAAATTTTCTATAGAAGATACTGCATTCACTTCTTCATTATACGCAGGAACAATAATTGATACAAAGGGATGGTCTAAAGTTTTTTCAATTTGCGTCAATGCCATTTTTCTTTTCTTTTCTAGTAAAGCCATGGCCCCAATAATCATTATTCTTATAGTACTCAGTATTAAGAATGTCATAAATAAGGCAAAGAAAAAATTCCCGCCTAAATAAGCACCTTCTGCAATTATATAATTTATTTGTAACCAATAATACTCTTTGCCCTTAGGTGTAGGTGGCATTAATTCATTGGTTTTCTTTCCTAATAAGTCGGCTACCGTAGTAAACGTATAGCCCTCCTTTCTGAAATACCTAATAATCTTGCCCGTTGCATTGACTGTGTTTTCTCTATCCCCTCCTGCATCATGTAATAAAATAATACTTCCTGCAATGGAAGTATCTTCCGGGTTACCTGTATGTGTCTTTTTTTGATAATCCTTTACCACTCTATCAAAAATGGTATCGTTCCTATATTCATTAATGGGTATTTGCCAATCTTCAGGGTCAATACTTTCGCCTACTGTAATGTAATTTTTTTGTCTACTCAATGCAATGGGCGCTAGTTCCTCATACTTACCAGGCTCACTGTCTGCATTAAAAGGAGCCCTAAACAAAATAGTACTATGCCCAGTAATACACTCAATTAAAAGCCTGGTAGCATCCATTTCTAAAGAGGCTTGAATACCACTCACCTTACTCATATCTGGATGCGTAAAAGTATGATTCCCTATCTCATGGCCTTCTCTAAAAATTCTTTTAATAAGAGGAATATTATTTTCAGCTTGATACCCTACTACAAAAAATACAGCTGGTACATGATAAAATGCAAGTGTATCTAAAATTTGCTTGGTAAATTTAGGGTCGGGACCATCATCAAATGTGAGAATTAATTTTTTCTTGGTAGTAGCACCAAAACGTCTAATAACATAAGTGGAAGGAAGTTTATCATAGTACTCTTCACTAATTAACATAGAACTAGCATCTACTTCACTTCTAATGTAGCCGTCCTTAGGAGAGGCAATAATATCTAGTACTTCTCCTTCACCCACAAAATCGGGTGCAGAGCCAGCTTTTATTTCATTGAATTTTATAAAATCAAACTTACTAAGCGCTTTTTTGGTCATAGGTTTATCATAGAAAGACCATAACCTTACATCCTCTCCTCCTAACCTCCATAAAGCGGTTCCTGCTAAATTAGTTTCTGTAGCAAATCGAATGGTATTAAAATTAGTAGCTGCGTCTACAAAATAAACCTGGTGTAAATTATTTTCACTATCGTAATAAGTGTAGTCTAAATTATAACTATCGTTGTCAAAATTTATTTTAACCTCACTACTTTTTGCATTGGCAATAGCTTGCTGGTAAGTAACATCAGAAACACTAATAATTTTCTTATTCTTTGTTTTCCAATCATGCCCAAAGGCAGGCACTGCTAAAATAATTTTATTAGAAGGCACTTTAGCTGCAATATCAAATACGGCGGCCTCTATCCATTTTTGAGAACTGTTAGGGCCAGGCTTGGTTTCGGCATGGTGTTGGTCATAAGCCATTAGTATCAAGTAATCGTTGTATTTACTTAAGGCGCTAAAATTATAGTCGTTGTTAAAAGGAATGACATCTTGAGATACTAAAAAATCTTGGGCATGTAATTGTTGGTATAATAATTTTTGAAAATCAATCAAGGGCTTATCATTATCTAAGACCAATTCTTCAAAATCAATATTTATTCCTACAAACTTATATTTTTTTAATATTGTAATAATATCATCAATAAGTTTCTGTCTTTTAATAGGACTAGTAATAATTCTTCTAACTGTCTCCCCTCTAAAAAGTGTTTTATAATTATTAGTAAGCAAGGGCATAATTTTTACGCCTGCCGATTGCATTACTTTTAATGCCTTAGGGTCGATGGTATTGTACAATTGGTCGGTATTGGGATCAATAAACAACCACTCAGGTATAATTAAATTTACATTTTTAATATTTCTTTGTAATGAACTAAACGACTGTGCCGCATCCCAGTTCACATAAAAGGCAGCCCTTATTCCTAAACTATCACTAAAATATTTTGAATTAGATAAGTTCAATGGTGTATTAGTTTGACCACAACCCTGCCCCTTTGCCCATTTATTTCCTATGGCTTTTTTAAAACCTCTATACTCTCTTTCTAATTTACTTTCTCTATATGAAGGTACTGAATCGGTTAAAACTTTTTTAATAGCAGCCCCTTCTAATGGAATATTAGGCTGATTTTTATCCATTAAATATATTCCAATAAAAAAAATAGCTGCGAAAATGGGCAGTAAAAATAAAAAGGTTCTTAAAACCCATTTGGTTCTCTGCCATCTGGTTTTATTGGCCGACTGAAAAATTTGTGAATGGGGGCTCATAGATTACTGCAAAATTAAACCTATTTTGGAGTACAGAGGAAGATATATCCGTCTTTACACTGCTTCAAAACCGTTAAATTTTTATGCTTTTTAATGTCCGCTAGACTATCAATAGCAGGATTATCCTCATTATTGAACCAAATAAGTATGTTTTGAGGCAATTGATAAAACTTTAGCAAGTCTTCTATATGCTTGGTTTCAGGTAAGATAGCCAACTGCCTTTTGATAAAAAAGTACACAGCATGGCTAGCATTTGAGTATACTGGAATGCCCTTATTGAAATATTGACTATCTTTTTTAAGAGTACCTAATAAATCGCTATACAACCAGCCATCCTCACTATAGCCGCCAATACCCCCTTGCTTATTTTCTGCTTGCATGGATGCTACTGCTTTACCATAATTAAAAACTAAAAATAATCCGGCCAAAGCAAAAAAACCAATGAATAATTGTTTCCAAAGCGGACGCTTCAACCACTGAATAAAACTAATGATATAAAAGCCAATGGTAAATAATAAAGGAATAAAAAAAGGTGCTAATAACCTATTGTTAATGGTCTCGTATTTAGAAAAAGTAGCCGATAGCAACATAAACAATGAATACACCAAGGTAAAACTAGCTGCAATTTTTTCAAACGAATTATGCTCTTTATTCTTCAAATATCTATAGATAAAAATAGAAGCAATGACTATAATAAATACTAAACCTAATAGTAAGGCATTAAAATGAGGAATGGTTGAAAAAAGTAACCATCCACCAATGACTTCACCAAAATATTTTACATTGGTTAAAAAAGAAGTATCGCTTTTTTGCCTTGCACCGGTAAATGAGGTGGTCACTAAAAAATTACGCAGTAAATTAACAGCTAATAAAGAAGAGGAAATTATACCGTATAATAAAATATGTTTCCACTTCTGCCAACCCTTTGTATCATGAGACAATAACATCAATAAGCCTCCTGTGGCAATGACGGTAATGCCTGCTAATCTTGTATCCGCAGCAATGGCTGCAATAAATGCTAGTCCTATTAAATTTTTAATTGTGCTATTTTTAAAATAATAAAAACAAGCCCAAATAAAAATAATAATTTCTGTAATAAATAAAGTCTCCGACCAAAGCATGGTATATATTTCTAAGATACTTGCACTTAAAGCAATTAAAACTAACAAAAACCATTTTACTACTTTTCTAAGATTCATTCGCTCAAGCATAGTTCCACTTAAAAAAATGGTGGCCCCCAATAAAATAGCATTTAAATAGGGAGCCATTTGAACAATTTCTTTACCACTTACCCATTCAACTAAGGCTAAAAAACTTGGATATACTAATGGGAATAAAACAAAAGCAGAACCATCAAACTGCATAAAACCATGCCCTTCTCTCAGACTTTGCACAGCACTTATATAATAAATGGAGTCGGGAGAAATACCCACACCCCCATGCGCCGTTAAATATAAAACAGCTGCCATTCCCAATATAGCTGCTAAAAGGCTGTCTAAATGTTTGAGGAGCATACTACAAAAATACTGCCTTTAACCCTCCAAATTATCATAATTACCACTAATCCATCTTTATTTTGCCATAAGCAAAAAAAGTAGGAAATTAACTGTCATAATCAACCCCTTTACAACGCTTAAACAAATGAAAAAAACAATCCAATTTACCGTTCAAACCATTGCATTATTTTGCTTTTTGTTCATCACCCTTGCTTCTTGTAGTAATAAAAGAAGTAGTAAACCTACCGTTTTGGTTTTTTCTAAAACAGGAGGCTACCACCATGAGTCTATTCCTCTTGGCATTAAAGCCATTCAGGCATTAGGGGAAAAAAATGGTTTTAATGTAGACACTACTACTAATGCTGGTAAGTTTGCAGAAGATAGCTTGAAGAAATATGCTGCCTTAGTTTTCTTAAGTAGCACTGGAGAATTATTATCGGGTAACCAAGAAATTGCAGTAGAAAGATACATGCAAGCAGGTGGAGGTTTTGTCGGAATTCACGCCGCTGCAGATGCTGAATATGATTGGAACTGGTATGTGAATATGATTGGCGCTTCTTTTAAAAGTCACCCTGCACAACAAGAAGCTACTTTAATTATTAACGATAAAAATCATCCTTCTACCGATAGCCTTCCTGCTACTTGGACTAGAACAGATGAGTGGTATAATTTCAAAAATTTAAACCCCGATGTTAAAATACTTATTAGCATTGATGAAAAATCTTACCAAGGTGGAGAGAATGGAGACAAGCATCCAATGGCTTGGTACCATAGTTTTGATGGTGGAAGAGTATTTTATACTGAACTTGGTCATACCGACGAGTCTTTTGCCGACCCTATGTATTTAAAACATATTTTAGGGGGTATTCAGTATGCTATCGGAGACAATACAGCCGACTATAGCAAAGCGCACAGCGTATTTGCGCCAGATGAAAGTCATTTCACCAAAACAGATTTAGTCACAGGTACCTTCTTCGAGCCTACTGAAATTTCAGTACTTCCCAATTTAGATGTAGTAGTGGTTCAACGTCGTGGTGAAATTTATTTGTATAATAATAGTTCTAAAAAAATTAAGCAAGCAGGTTTTTTAAATGTGTATTGGAAAACCAATGCACCGGGTGTCAATTCTGAAGAAGGTTTATTAGGTGTGAAAGCCGATCCCGATTTTGCAAAAAATCATTTTGTATACATGTACTATTCAGCTCCAGATTCTCCTATGAATAGATTATCACGTTTTACTTTAGAAAACGATACTATATTGAATAGTTCTGAAAAAATTATCTTGCAATTTTATGAGCAACGCGATATTTGTTGTCATACAGGTGGCTCTATTGCCTTTGGTCCTAACAAAACATTGTTTGTCTCTACAGGTGACAATACCACTCCATTTGATGAGCCTAAACAAAAATATGCAAGTCATGGTTATGCCCCATTGGATGACCGTCCTGGTCATCTTCAATATGACGAGCGTCGTAGCTCGGGCAACACCAACGATTTAAGAGGAAAAATTTTACGCATTAAAGTTAAAGCCGATGGAACTTATGAAATACCTGAAGGAAATTTATTCCCTAAAGGCACCGATAAAACAAGACCAGAAATTTATGTAATGGGAAATCGTAATCCTTACCGTATTTCCGTAGATCCTAAGAATGGTAATTTATACTGGGGTGAAGTAGGCCCTGATGCCAATGAAGATAGCCTTGCCACAAGAGGACCTCGTGGTTATGATGAAGTAAACCAAGCGCGAAAGGCTGGTTTCTTTGGATGGCCTTTCTTTATTGGTAATAATTATCCTTACCATATTTATGATTATGCAACAGGTAAATCGGGTCCTGCATTTGATCCTGCTAAACCTATTAATAATTCAAGAAACAATACTGGTTTAACTGAATTACCTCCAGCACAACCAGCCTTTATTTGGTATCCATATGGTGTTTCAACTATGGACTTTCCTTCTTTAGGTGCAGGTGGACGTACTGCCATGGCGGGACCTGTTTATTACAGCGATTTGTATCCAAAAGAAACTAGGTACCCTTCTTATTATGATGGTAAATTCTTTTTCAATGAATGGATGCGTGGTTATATTAAAGCAGTAACCATGAAGGCCAATGGAGACTATGATAGAATGGAACCTTTTATGCCAAATACTAAATTTCATTCTGCCATTGATATTGAAATAGGTCCTGATGGTCGTTTTTATGTATTAGAGTACGGCACAGGCTGGTTTAGTAAAAATGCAGATGCAGGATTGTCAAGAATTGATTTTAAATGATTCAATAATTAGTATGAGTAATATTCTTAAATGATGAGTAGGACTTACACGCAAATCTTTTAACATGAACAAACGCCAATTTATTAAAGACATCGTTTTAACAAGTATTGCTACCCCATTGGGTATTGCAGGTATGGCAAAAAGCTTTGAACAAAAAGCATATTTGCCAGCAACAGTATTAGCGAAAGACGAAGATTTTTGGACAGGTATTCGTAATCAATATTTATTAAAGCCAGACTATATCAATTTAGAGAATGGTTATTATAATTTTTTACCTCAACCTATTTTGAATAAATTTATTGAACATATAAAAGAAGTAAATTATCAAGGTTCTTATTATATGAGAACCGTTCAATTCGAAAATAAAAAAAATATAGCTGCAAGACTAGCAGGCATTGGAGGCTGCTTAGCGGAAGAACTAGTAATTACAAGGAACACTACAGAATCTTTAGACTTAGTCATTGGTGGCTTTGACTGGAAAGCCGGCGACGAAGCTATTATGGCTGTGCAAGATTATGGCGCCATGTTAGATATGTTTGATCAAATTCATAACAGATATGGTGTGGTGAATATTAAATTATCGGTACCGAATCACCCTGAAAATGACGAAGAAATTGTGAATTTATATGCGAGTGCCATTACTGCTAAAACAAAGGTCATATTCGTAAGTCATATGATTAATATTACTGGACAGGTTTTACCTATTCGTAAAATTTGCGATATGGCGCATGCAAAGGGTGTACAAGTTATTGTAGATGGCGCTCATGCATTTGCACATATTAATTTTCGTCTTGATGAATTAGACTGCGATTACTATGCAGCAGCACTTCATAAATGGTTAAGCACCCCATTAGGTGCAGGTATGTTATACGTTAAAAAAAATAATGCAAAAAACTTATGGCCCCTACTTGCAGATGGCGAAAAAGACATTAATAAAATTACTAGGCTCAACCATATAGGTACCCACCCTGTTCATACCGACCTCACCATTAATGATTGCATAGATTACTATGAAATGATAGGTGCAGAGCGCAAGGAAGCCAGAATGTACTTTTTACAAAACTATTGGACAAGTAAAGTAAGAAATCTACCTAAAATAATTATTAATACACCTGCTGATGCTAAGAGAAGCTGTGGTATTGCCAATGTAGGTATTGAAGGTATTTTACCTGCCGATTTAGCCAAGAGGTTAATGACTGAGCATAAAGTATTTACTGTAGCTATTGATTACGCTAATGTACACGGCTGTAGAATTACCCCGAATGTATACACTACCACCAAGGAACTAGATGCCTTTGTTGTAGCCCTTAAAACACTCGCCAGCGCCTAAAACCCACAATTTGGCTAGACTTATTAACATCTGTTCGTATTTGCGGTTTTCTGCATATATTGTATTAGTAAAACCGCAAAATGCTTAAAGAAGAGCGACTTAAATACATATTACATGAGTTAAATCTGCATAATAAAGTTTTGTCTGCGGATTTAAGCAACAAAATGGGTGTGTCCGATGATACAGTTAGAAGAGACTTGCAAGAACTTTCCATTGATAATAAATTAATCAAAGTGCACGGAGGCGCATTGAGCAAATCATTTCATACTGCTTTTGACAGAGAGATGGTCTATGAAATTGAAAATAAAAATATCATTGCAAAAAAGGCAGCGGCACTGATTCAAAGTGGGATGTATATTTTAGCTTCTGGTGGTACTTCTATGATTGAATTTGCAAAAGCATTAGACCCGAACTTGAATGCTAGTTTTTTTACATGTAGTTTGAATGCAGCCATTGAGTTCTCCCATCATCCAAGTATTGAAGTGATCATGATTGGTGATAAGGTTTCTAAGGATTCTATGCTTACAACAGGAGCTAATGCTGTACAAGCCATTGAATCTATTCAAGCCGATTTATGTATTCTTGGAATTAACTCCCTAGACACACAGTTTGGCTTAAGTGAAAACGATTGGGAAGTAGTTCAAATAAAAAAAGCAATGATTAAAGCTTCTAAAAAAGTTATTTGTATTGGTATTTCTGAAAAATTAAATTCTCAACAAAAAATAAAAGTGGCTGACTTAAAAGACATTGATATTTTAATTACCGAATTGGATCCCAACGACCCCCAACTTGATCCATATAAAAAACATGAAATTCTCATTTATTAATAATTAAAACACAGTTATGAAACTACAAAAAACAAAAAAGCCTTATTTAAACAGGCTTATGATGGTTTTAGTACTGTTGTCAGGTATAACCATTACCAGCTTTGCACAAGTCGTAATAAGCGGAAAGGTTACGAACCAAAAAGACAATAGTGCTATTGAGGGAATATCTATTGTTATCAAGGGCACCAATAAAGGCGCCAATACTGATAATAATGGTAATTTCTCTATTACACAGAATACCAATGGTGTGATTACATTAAATGCATCGGGCGTTGGATTTAAAAGTCAAGATATTACAGTAGACACCAAGGGTGCTACTAAGAATATCAATATTGTTCTAGTAGAACAATATTCAAAATTAGACGAAGTAGTTGTTACAGGTACTTCTGCTGGAACTACTAAAAGACAATTAGGTAGTTATTGTCTAACGTCAGCATAAAGTGGACTAAAA
>JBBAJX010000036.1:0-18368 GCA_040403885.1 Sediminibacterium sp.
CGTCGTGCGAAATTTGAATTAAGAAAAGCACAAGAGCGTGCACATATATTAGAAGGTTATTTAATTGCCTTAGATCATTTAGATGAAGTGATTCGTTTAATTCGTAGTTCAGCTAATCCAGAAGCAGCTAAAGAAAGTTTAATGACTGCAGGTTGGGGTATTTCTGATATTCAAGCGAAAGCTATATTGGAATTAAGATTGCAACGTTTAACGGGTATGGAGCGTGAGAAAATTAAGGAAGAATTTGAACACTTAATGCAAATTATAAAATCGTTAAATGAATTATTAGGTAGCGAGCATTTACGTTTTGAATTAATCAAAACAGAATTATTAGAAGTAAAAGAAAAGTTTGGTGATGCACGTAAAACTGAGATCCAATATTTAGCCGATGAAATGAAGTTGGAAGATTTAATTGAAGAAGAAGATGTGGTTATAACTATTTCTCATTTGGGTTATATTAAAAGAACAGCTGTTTCTGAATACCGTCAACAAAAAAGAGGTGGTCGCGGTGCCATGGGTACCAAGACAAGAGATGAGGATTTTGTAGAGCATTTATTTATTGCCTCTACACATGATACCATGTTGTTCTTCACAGAAAAAGGAAGATGTTTCTGGTTGCGTGTTTATGAAATTCCAGAAGGAGAAAAAACAAGTAAGGGTAGAGCGGTGCAGAATTTAATTCAAATACCACCGGATGATAAAGTAAAAGCTATTATTGAAGTGCGTAAGTTGGATGACAAAGAATATGTACAAAACCATTTTATTATTTTATGTACTAAGCGTGGTATTATTAAGAAAACATGTTTAGAAGATTTCAGTCGTCCAAGAGTAAGTGGTGTGAATGCCATTACCATTAATGAAGGAGATGAATTATTAGCAGCTCGTTTAACTGATGGTAATTTTGAAGTAATGATGGCTGTGAAATCGGGCAGGGCTATTCGTTTCCCTGAAGAAAAAGTGCGTCCAACAGGTCGTGGTGCGATAGGGGTGGCGGGTATTGAAGTAGACAATGAAAATGACGAAGTGGTTGGTCTAGTTTGTATTCATAAAGATGATAAAGAGCGAACTATACTTGTAGTAAGTCAACAAGGTTTTGGAAAGAGAACCGCTATTGAGGAATACAGAATTACCAACCGTGGTGGTAAGGGTGTTAAAACCATTAATGTAACGGAGAAAACTGGTGGTCTAGTAGGTATCATGGATGTAAAAGAAAAAGAAGATATAATTATTACATGTAAGTCGGGTGTGACTATTAGAACTAGAATTACCGACATTCGTGAAGCAGGTCGTGCCACTCAAGGAGTTACTTTAATTAGATTAGATGAGGGCGATGAAATTGCCGCTACTTCTAAGATTGAAGAACAAGAAGAATCTGCAGCAGATTTGGAAGCGGGTGCAGAGCCTACAGCGAATGCTGATGGAGCTGATACTGAAACCACAGATGCAACAGATAATCCTGAAACACCAGTAGTTGAATAATTGAATCGTAATTAAAATAGAAAACCATTCAACACTAATAACTAGTAAACTATATTTTTTAACTATAACTTTAGTAGGCAAACATTTATAATAAAAACAGTACTATGAAAAAATTAATGGGAGTTTTAACCATTTTCTTAGCAATGCAAACATTGCAGGCACAGGATTTTGATAAAGTAAAAACAAATCTTTTAATTGGTAAAACCGACGACGCCAAAGCCGATTATGATAAAATAATCACTAAAAAAGCAAGCTTAGCAGGTACAGCAGCAGCTTATTATTGGAAGTCTAAAATATATAGTGCTTACCATAAGGATGCTGTAAAAAATCCGAATGCTTACAATGAAGTAAAAACTTCATTAGATGAGTATATCAAGGCTGATGCTAGTTTACAATTAGCCAAAGACAATGGACAAGAGCCTTTCTTTGATGTATATATTAGAAGTTTTAAAGGTGGGGTAGATAGTTTCAATATAAAAAGTTGGAAGGGTGCAGCTGGTCATTTTGTAAATGCAGTAAAATACTCAGATATCATATTTGCGCAAGGTTGGGCATCTTCTAAACAAAAATTTGATACTACTGCAATAATTTATGCAGGTTATTCTAATCAAAATGCAGGTAATTTAGACGAAACTATTTTTTATTATAAAAGATTAGTAGATAACAAAGTAGCTACTCCAGAATTAGTAGATGTATACAGATACTTATTAATTCAATTAACGAACAAGAAAGACAAAGTACAATTTGATACTTATTTAGCAATGTCTGCTGCAGCTTATCCAAAAGAAAGTTGGGTAGAGTATGGCACAGACTATATAGATAAGAACTTAAGCATTGAAGAAAAAGTGGCCATGTTTGATAAATTAGTTGCGGGTGGTTTTATATCAGAGTTAGAGTGTCAAATGTTTGGAGATATGTTTATGTCAGGTAAGAGTTCAGAAGGTGTTAGTCAAGCAAATTCAGACAAATACATTGCTAAAGCAGCTGAAGCTTACAAAAAGGCTTATATCATGAATACTAAGAACTTTGCAGCTGCATTCAACGCAGGTATTAGTTATTATAATCAGTTTACCGTATTGGATGAGAAAGTATCAGATAATATCAAAGCCTTACAAACTATTAATACCAATAAACCAGCTGCCCCTAAAGACCCTAAAAAGAAGGCTGCTTATGATGCATTCTATAAAGCACAGTTAGATTCTGTAAGAAAAATTAATGCTAGTCTTGATGCACCCATAAAAGAGAAAGTGGACGCAGCCATTGAATGGATTGACAAAGCTTTCAATGTAATCAAAGACAAGGAGAAATTAGAAAGAGGTGAAAAGAATGTAGCTGCAAGATCGGTAGATTTCCTGGCTACATTGTACGCTTATAAAAGAGATAAAACTAGAGGCAAGGATCAAAAAGCTTCTGATGAGTTTGATGTTAAATTCAATACCTATGATAAGCTACACGACAAGTATCAGTAGGAAGGTAATAGCATTAATGATGCTTATTTAATAACTACTTATGAACGCATATAGTAACCCTCGAGCCATCGGGGGTTTACTTCTAATAGTCTATTTAACATAATGTTAATTATAAGCTCAAATAATAGGTTTAAATGGGTCAATTAGCTGTAAATCAATGCTATTGGATATAGTAAGGTATGCTTAAGATATGCTTAAGATACAAAGGATGATATAAGATATATAGCCATTTTAAGGCTTACCTACAAGTAAGATACTATCCATAAACAAGCAAATTATTCAGGGATTTATTCAGCATAAATTAGTATTTTGTATATCAATTCATAATTTAATTATTATCTAATTCTAAATACAATGGCAAAGAATTTAAGTCGTAGAAAGTTTGTACAAAATGCAGGATTATCCTCTATTGCTTTGGGGCTTTCTCCTCAGTTTATAAAGGCACAATCAAGTGCTAAAATGGATAAAGTACGTATAGGAATTATAGGCACAGGTTACAGAGGCCAAAGCCATTTAGAGATGCTTTGCCAGCGTAAAGATACCGTTATTGTCTCTTTTGCGGATCCAGACCCTAGAATGTTGGCCTCAGCTCAAAAGATACTTAAAGACGCAGGCAGACCAGCTGCGGTAGAGTTTAAAAATGGCAATGAAGACTACCAAAACCTATTACAAAGACATGATATTGATGCAGTTATCATTGCCACCCCTTGGGAATGGCATATTCCTCAGGCCTTAGCATCTATTAAAAATGGCATAATTCCTGGTGTAGAGGTTTGTGGTGCCATTAAGCTATCCGATTGCTGGGATATAGTGAATGCCAGTGAAAAAGCAGGTATTCCTGTTATGTGCTTAGAGAATGTGTGTTACCGTAGAGACGTACTTGCGGTTTATAATATGGTTAAAAAAGGCCTATTTGGTGAATTACTACACTTACAAGGTGGTTATGAGCACGATTTAAGGGGGGTGAAATTTAATAGCCCTAATTCCTCTGATAGTGCTTCTGGTGTTGAGTTTGGAGCAGGTAAAGGCTTTAGCGAAGCTGCTTGGCGCACCAACCACTCCTTATATAGAAACGGAGAGTTGTATCCAACCCATGGTTTAGGCCCTATAGCCATGATGACAGATATTAATAGAGGCAACCTTCTAACTAGGTTGTCATCAGTAGCTACTAAGTCAAGAGGTTTACATAAATATATAGTTGAGCACCCTAAAGGTGGTGATAATCACCCTAATGCGAGATTAAAATTTAAATTAGGAGACATAGTAACTACCACCTTGCAAACGGCTAATGGGGAGACCATGTTACTTACCCACGATACCAATTCACCTCGTCCTTATAATTTAGGGTTCAGGGTTCAAGGGGTTCAGGGTTTATGGCAGGACTTTCATTCTGGGGAATTCTCAGCGGGACATATATATATAGAAGGCGTTTCGCCCAAAGAACACCAATGGGAAAACCCGGAAGCCTACTTAAAGCAGCACGATCATCCATTATGGAAAAAATTTGAGGCAGATGCTGTGGGTGCTGGTCATGGAGGAATGGACTTTTTTGTAGACAATGCCTTTGTGGAGTGTATTAAAAGAAAGGTCCCATTCCAATTAGATGTATATGACTTAGCTACTTGGTATGCGATTACGCCACTTTCTGAAAAATCGATTGCTGAAAATGGACAGATGCAATTAATACCAGACTTCACTAGAGGCAAATGGAAAAACAGAAAGAACGATTTTGCCACCAATGAAGATTATTGATAATTTATGAACACTAGCAATTATGCTCTTGTTCATTTTCAAAAATTATAAGTAAAATTTTCAACCGACCCCTACTCTATTAAATTTAGTTAAAATTAGTTTTTATGAATCGATCTTCTTCCCTCCTATCTATTTTAAGCATTTGCTTATTGTCTTTTTCTGCGCAAGCACAGCTTGACCCTAGTGTTCAAAAAGCCAAAGAAGAAGTAAAAACTATTTTGAATAATACATACGAGCAAGATAAAAAAACCAGTAGACAATTGTGGGAATATGCTGAAGTAGGTTTTAAAGAATCTAAAAGTGCTGCAATTCATGTACAACATTTACAAGAAGCTGGTTTTAAAGTAACCACTGGTGTGGGTGAAATGCCTACAGCCTTTATGGCAAGTTATGGTTCTGGTAAACCCATTATTGGAATTTTAGCTGAATACGATGCCCTTCCAGGATTAGCACAAGAAGGTGGCAATTCAGAAAAAGTAATTATTGCTAATAAAAATGCAGGACATGGTTGTGGTCATGATATTTTTGGTACCGCTTCTGTTTCTGCAGGTATTGCTATAAAAAAATTAATAGAGTCAGGAAAAATTAAAGGAACAATTCGTGTCTATGGAAGCCCTGCGGAAGAAGGCGGTGGTGGTAAAGTATATTTAGTAAGATCGGGTGTGATGGACGATTTAGATGTAGCTATTCATTGGCATCCAGGTAATAAAAATGAAGTGACCATGAAAAGTGCTTTAGCCTATAAGTCGGCGAAGTTTAGATTTTATGGTGTATCGGCACATGCGGCGGCTTCTCCAGAACAAGGCCGTTCTGCATTAGATGCAGTGGAAGCCATGGACAATATGGTGAACATGATGCGTGAACATATTCCACAAGAAACAAGAATACATTATGTCATTACCAATGGCGGTAAGGCACCGAATGTAGTACCTGATTTCGCAGAAGTATTTTATTATGTAAGGCATCCTAAAAGAGATAAAGTAGTTGAAATATTTAATAGAGTGACCAAGGCTGCAGAAGGTGCTGCTTTAGGAACAGGCACTACTATGAAGTATGAAGTTATTGACGGCACCCATGATTTATTATTGAATAAAACCTTGGCCGACGTAATGCAGTTAAATTTAGAAGCCGTTGGAGGCATTGCTTATACAGAAGCTGAAAAAGAATTCGCCAAGAATTTGCAGAAAAGTTTTTTAGGTAATATTCCTCCTATTGAAGATGCTCAAAAAGTTTTCCCAATGAAAGTGGAATTAACTGCTGGTGGTGGTTCTACCGATGTGGGCGATGTGAGTTATACCATTCCTACGGTGGGTTTGAGTACCGCTACCTGGGTGCCTGGCACACCTGCACATAGTTGGCAAGCCGTTTCTTGTGGCACTACAGAAATGGCTGCTAAAGGAATGATTAATGCTGCAAAAGTAATGGCCATGACCGCCATTGATTTTTATACCCAACCTGCTACTATTCAAAAAGCGAAAGCAGAATTTATTAAGCAAAAAGGAGATTATAAATACCAGGCTTTGTTGGGAGACCGCCCTCCTGCTTTAAATTATAGAGATAACTAAACTATTGAAATAATTAAAAATAGTTATTCCAGTTTTAGTATTTCTATACTTTAATTTAGCTTTTTTAATTCAGTTTATTGTACTGCTCTAACAATCGTATTTGATTCAGCGTACGCACTAGGTTCTGGCCTTCATACTTGGCGCCGTAGTATATATCATTGTTTAAATGATCGCTTAGAAAACGGAGCGCCTGCATGTAAATCATAAATTGTCCTGCATAGAAAAAATGGTCCCTTTCAAAATTGGATAATTCATCTTGCATAAAATGCAAATAACCTTTTTCTAGAGACTTCCACTTAGCGGGGTCTACTACTACTTTATTTAAATCTTTTTCTTCTTCAGAAACGGCGCATAAACAAGTGCGGCACATATCACCTACATCACTTATAAAATAGCCCGCCATTACCGTATCTAAATCAATAACGCAAATGGCTTTCTCTATACCGTTATTTTTTTGAAATAATACATTGCTAATTTTAGTGTCATGATGGGTAACGCGTTTTTTTACTTCAGCATGCTCAATAAAATGAGAATATATATCTACATATTTTTTATGAGATACTAAAAATGAAATGGCTTCTTTGGTATCTGCAATTCTTTTTGCATTACCTTTTATTATGGCCTCTGAAAATTGATGGTACCTTAAATGTAAGTTATGAAAATCCGCAAGGGTATCTTTTAATTGATTGGTTTCAAAATTTTTCAGCACTGATGTAAAGCCTGCAAATTGCATAGCAGCCTGCTCCACTTGGTTTTCATTTTCTAAAACACTTAAAGCATAACCCTCTATATTATGAAAGGCCCTGTAATAGCCACCCTCCCACTTTACTAAAGTATTTCCATTCAGTGTAGGTACTAAATGGGTGAATAAATAATTAGGATGATACTTTTGCAAGTACTTTGTAATAGCATTGATATTATCATCAATTGCAGTAGGGCTTTTAAAAATATTATAATTAATAGACTGCAAAATATAGTTGCCATTTTGGGTTTGAATAGAATAAGTACTGTTTATTAAACCCTGCTGAATGGGTTCATAACTACTTACCTTCCAACCATATAAATTAAAGACTGCTTGCATAAAATATAATACTTAAAAGTACTAAAAATTTGCGCATTGTTCGTACCTTGAAATCTATAAAATGAAAGAACTATGAGCATGGATAGAAGAAAGTTTTTGAACCTAAGTGGTTTAGGTATTTCAAGTTTTACCATTACTGGCTTTATACCTAAAACAGTACAAGATATTACTGGTGGTTCGAATACAATTAGCAATATCAATGCAGTGGTGAATCCTGTAGTGGTAGCTACTTGGGATGCAGGCTTGGCCGCTAACCTGGCAGCTTGGAAAATAATTGGTGCAGGTGGAAAGGCTTTAGATGCAGTCGAAAATGGTGTGAAAATAACTGAAGATGAAATTAATTGCTGTGTAGGTTTAAGTGGTAACCCAGACAGAGATGGTCATGTGACCTTAGATGCCTCTATTATGGATCATGAATTTAATTGTGGAAGCGTTGCCTTTTTAGAACGCATTAAACATCCAATATCTGTAGCTAGAAGAGTAATGGAAAAAACACCCCATGTAATGCTTGTGGGTGAAGGTGCACAACAATTTGCTTTGTCTGAAGGTTTTACTTTAGAACCAGATACCTTATCAAAAGATGCAAAATCATCTTATGAAAATTGGTTAAAAAAATCGGAGTATAAACCAGTTATAAATATTGAAAGAAAACAAGCTACCAGTCAATTAGATCCTTCACTGATGGCACCTCATAAATTAAGCAATGGAGAGTGGAATCATGATACCATTGGAATGATTGCCTTGGATAGTTTTGGAAACTTAAGTGGTAGTTGTACCACTAGTGGTGCGGGTTTTAAAATGAGGGGCCGTTTAGGCGACTCTCCCATTATTGGTGCAGGACTTTATGTAGACAATGAAGTGGGTGCTGTGGTGGCCACTGGTCAAGGGGAAGACGTCATTCGTGTGGCTGGTGCCAGTGCCGTAGTGGAACAAATGAGACAAGGTAAATCACCTGCGGAGGCTTGTAAATTTGTAGTGGAGAGAATAAGAAGAATTAAAAAAGAAAAAGCAAAGGATATTCAAGTTTGTTTTATTGCGCTGAATAGAAAAGGCGAAGCAGGTGCCTATGCTTTACATAAAGGTTTTAATTATGCTGTGCATACTAAGGAGGGTAATAAATTATTTGAATCTTCTTCATTAGATTAACTATGTCTACAAAACTTGAGATAGCTGTATTTTCAGTAGAAGCTGCAGTCACTTCTTTAAAAGCAGGTGCCCATAGAATTGAATTTTGTGAAAACCCTTTAGAAGGTGGTACTACTCCTTCTTATGGAAGTTTAAAAACTTTAAGATCATTCACTACTCAACCTGTATTTCCAATTATAAGACCAAGAGGAGGTGATTTTTTTTATTCAAGATCAGAGTTTGATGTAATGAAGGCCGATTTACTTATTATAAAAGAACTAGGCTTTTTAGGTGCTGTCATTGGTTTATTAAATGCAGATGGAAGTATTGATACAAAAAGAACCAAAGAACTAGTGGAAATAGCGGGGTCTTCTATGCAAATAAGTTTTCATAGAGCCTTTGATAGATGCAATGACCCACTCATTGCCTTAGAAGCAATTATTGAAACAGGTTGTAAACGTATTTTAACAAGTGGTCAAGTTCCCAATGCCGCAGATGCACTACCCTTATTAAAAAAATTTGTAGAACTAGCTGCTGATAGAATTATTATTATGCCAGGTTCTGGTGTGCGTTCTAATAATATTAAAGAAATTATTCAAGCAACAGCTGCTAAAGAAATACATAGTAGTGCAAGACAAATGCATGCAAGTAAAATGTCGTATACAAAAGATTCTATGAAAGAAAGTTTACAAGCTACTGGAGTAGATGCAGAAGAAATTAAAAAAATGCTAGCAGAATTATAATTGAACTGCTGTTTACAATTAGCTTCTTTAAAATTTTATGAGTATATATAATAGTAAATATAATACAAGTAAAAAATCTATTAATACAACATACGCGCTCTAATAGTATGTTTCACTTCTTTTAAAAGCGCAATAGCCGTTTTAGATAATTTAGAATCGACATCTAATACTACATAGCCAATTTCATCATTTGTTTTTAAATATTGACCCAGAATATTTATTTTATTTTTAGACATCACTGTATTAATAGCACTCAATACACCCGGTACATTATTGTGTATATGTAAAATACGATGTGCATTTTCAACAGGCGGTAAACTAATAGATGGAATGGTATGAGAACCATAAGAAACTCCACGCTCTAAATATTGATATAATTTTATACTTACATCTTCTCCAATATTTTCTTGTGCTTCTTCGGTAGAGCCACCAATATGGGGCGTCAGCATCACGTTGGCTAAGCCTTGTAGTGGTGTGGTAAAAACATCTCCATTTTTTTCAGGCTCAATAGGAAATACATCAATGGCAGCCCCTCCTATTTTTTTATCAATAATGGCCTTGCTTAAAGCATCAAGGTCGACTACTTCACCTCGTGCATAATTTATTAAAATAGCGCCTTGTTTAAATTGACTTATAACCGATTTGCTAATTAAATTTTTTGTTTGACTGGTTTCAGGAACATGCAAAGAAATAATATCTGAACTACTTACAATATCTTTTATAGATTTTGCGGGCTTCGCATTCCCTAGAGGCAGTTTAGTTTCAATATCATAGAATTGAATTTTCATGCCCATGGCTTCTGCCATAATACTTAACTGTGTACCAATATTACCATAACCAATAATGCCCAATGTTTTTCCTCTGAGTTCAAAACTTCCTTTGGCTTCTTTATTCCAAATACCTTTATGGGCAGCAGTATTTTTATCTACAATTTTACGAATAAGCATAATAGATGCACCAATGACTAATTCAGCCACAGATCTTGTATTACTATAAGGCGCGTTAAATACCGCCACCCCTTTTTGCTTACATACTTTTAAATCAACTTGATTAATACCAATACAAAAACAGCCAATTGCTTGTAATTTTTTAGCACTATCTAATACTTTTTTCGAAATAAAGGTTTTAGAACGGATGCCTAAAATGTGTACGTCCTTAATAATTTTGATTAATTCCTCTTCACTCAAAGCCCCTGATACCTTTTTGACATCGGTATATCCTTGCTCTTTAAAATACTGAACTGCTTTATCACTTATGTTTTCAAGAAATAAGACCTTTATTTTATCCTTAGGATAGCTGGTGGCATCAAAATTACTCATGCGGCAAAGTTAAAAAAAATTAACTGTTTAGTATTCATTAACAATAAATTATGTAATTCTAGCGTTATTTTTGTAGCTATAAATAGTTATGGCCACCTTATAAAACTAACAGATGTTCATTCGACTCTCCCTCTTACTAGGTTTTTTCTTTTTAAGCATTGCCTGTGGCACGGGTCAAGGGCCCCGTTTTCTAAATAATACACAGCCTTCTGCTGTTATTAATAATGATGAAAAAGAGCGTTTGATTGCAGAAGTCAAAGCAAAATATGAGATCTTATTAGGAAATAAAGGCTTTAGTGGTGAGATATTAATTGCCAAAAAAGGAGAAATTATTTTCGAAGATTATAAAGGCTTTTCTAATTTCTCAGATAAAACGGCCATAGTCCCTGAAACCCCTATTCATTTAGCATCCATTTCTAAAACATTTACAGGCATGGCCGCCCTTAAATTATGGGAACAAGACAAATTAAATTTGAAAGCGTCTGTTACAAAATACCTTGCTGGCTTTCCTTACACCGATGTAACCATTGAACAATTGCTTTCGCATCGTAGTGGCCTACCCGACTATACTTATTTCATGGAATCTAATAAGTATACTACTGTGAAAGTAAAAAATAGAAGAGGCCGTTGGGTAAAAAAATTACAACTCACAAAGGCTGAAACCCCTTTCAGACAAGGCTTGTATAATAATCAGGATGTACTAGACTATATGTTGGCAAAACATCCCTTACCTGCTTCTAAGCCAGACAGAGTATTTAAATATTGCAATACTAACTTTGTTATGTTGGCCCTAATTATTGAAAAAATTACAGGTCAAGACTTCCCTACCTATATGGCAGAAACTTTATTTAAGCCATTGAAAATGGAAAACACATACATATTTAGTGCAAAGAGTATTGATAAGTATACCCCTTCTTATAATGCGCGTATGGTTCCTTATAAAATTGAAAAGTACGATTGCATTTATGGCGACAAAAATGTATACAGCACTGCAAGAGATATGTATCTATGGGATAAGGCCTTAACAGAAGGTACTTATTTAAAAGCGTCTACTTTAGAGATGGCTTTTCAACCTCAGAGCCCCATTAATAAATACTATCATAACTATGGTTTAGGCTGGCGTATTTTAGCTAAACCTAATGAAGAAAAGCTAATTTACCATAATGGATGGTGGCATGGGAATAATACGGTGTTTACCCGCTTAATTAATGAATCGGCTACCATCATTATTTTGGGTAATAAATTCAATAAATCCATCTATAAAGGCAAGGAAATTGCCTCTGTTTTTACTGGTAAAGTGGATACCACCGCCTTGGTGGAGTAAAGTTGCCCTTTTTTGCCCTTTTTTGACTTTTACCCCCTATTTTTGCAGACCTTAAACGAATCTAAACAAAAGAATAAGTATTGCTATGAAAGATCTTCTATTTTATGCCGTTCCGGCGATGGGTATTGTAGGTTTATTGTATACACTCTTGAAATTCAATTGGGTATCTAAACAAGATGCAGGTAATGACCGCATGAAAGAAATTAGCACTTACATCGCTGAAGGTGCAATGGCTTTCTTAAAAGCAGAGTGGAAAATCCTTGGCTATTTTGTGGTAATTGTAGCCCTATTATTAGGATTTATGGCTACTAAAAATGCAGAAAGTCATTGGAGTATTGCTATCTCCTTTATCATTGGTGCTGTATTTAGTGCAACGGCTGGTTATATTGGAATGAAAGTAGCTACCAAAGCAAACGTTAGAACTGCTCAAGCAGCTAAAACAAGTTTAGCGCAAGCATTAAAAGTATCCTTTACTGGCGGATCTGTGATGGGCTTAGGCGTATCTGGATTAGCAGTACTGGGATTAGGTGGTTTGTTTTTAGTATTGAAGCAAATGTTCTATATAAATGGCGACCCTTCTGAAATGCTAAGAACTATTGAAGTATTAACTGGATTTTCTTTAGGCGCTGAATCAATTGCATTATTTGCACGTGTAGGCGGCGGAATTTATACAAAGGCTGCCGATGTGGGCGCTGACTTAGTAGGTAAAGTAGAAGCGGGTATTCCTGAAGATGATCCTCGTAACCCTGCAACAATTGCAGACAACGTAGGAGACAATGTAGGTGATGTGGCTGGTATGGGTGCCGATTTATTCGGTTCTTATGTGGCTACAGTATTAGCGACTATGGTATTAGGACAAGAAGTTACTGCAGTGGGTGGTGGAAAATTAGTAGATGCCTTTGGTGGTTTATCTCCTATTTTATTACCAATGATGATTGCAGGTGTAGGAATATTATTATCTATTATTGGAACCTTCTTTGTAAGAATAAGTGAGAACGCTGGTTTAAATACGGCTACTGTTCAAAAAGCTTTGAACATGGGTAACTATGGTTCTATGATTTTAACAGCCATTGCTTGTTATTTTTTAGTGGGTTATATTCTTCCTGAAACAATGTCACTTCGTGGTATTGAATTTACAAGAAATGGTGTCATTGGTGCAATAGCGGTTGGTTTAATAGTAGGTACTTTAATGAGTATCATTACTGAATATTATACGGCTATGGGTAAGCGTCCAGTAATGAGTATTATCAAACAATCAAGCACAGGACATGCAACCAATATTATCGGTGGTTTAGCGGTTGGTATGGAATCTACTTTCATGCCTATTATTGTTTTAGCGGCTGGTATATTCGGAGCATCTTATTGCGCAGGTTTATATGGAGTAGCGATTGCTGCTGCTGGTATGATGGCTACTACTGCCATGCAATTAGCCATTGATGCATTTGGTCCTATCGCAGATAACGCTGGTGGTATTGCGGAGATGAGTGAATTACCTGCTGAAGTGCGTGAGAAAACAGATATTTTAGATGCGGTGGGAAACACAACTGCTGCAAGCGGTAAAGGTTTTGCAATTGCTTCTGCTGCATTAACTTCATTAGCATTGTTTGCTGCCTTTGTAGGTGTAGCGATGCCAGATAATCAACATATTGATATTTATAAAGCCGATGTATTAGCTGCTTTATTTGTGGGTGGAATGATTCCATTTATATTTTCTTCATTAGCTATTCGCGCTGTGGGTGAAGCGGCCATGGCCATGGTAGAAGAGGTTCGTCGTCAGTTCCGTACCATTCCAGGCATTATGGAAGGTACTGGTAAACCAGAATATGAAAAATGTGTAGCCATTTCTACAGAAGCATCCCTTAAAAAAATGATGTTGCCTGGTGCTATCACCATCATCTCTCCTATTTTAATTGGATTTACAATTGGTCCTGAAGCCTTAGGTGGTTTTTTAGCAGGTGCAACTGTAAGTGGTGTACTAATGGGTATATTCCAAAACAATGCAGGTGGTGCTTGGGATAACGCAAAAAAATCTTTTGAAAAAGGTGTTGAAATAAATGGTGAGATGTTCTATAAAAAATCTGAGCCACATAAGGCTTCTGTAACGGGAGACACAGTAGGCGATCCTTTTAAAGATACATCTGGTCCTTCAATGAATATCTTAATCAAATTAATGTCTATTGTTTCATTGGTTATTGCGCCTAGTTTAGCGCAATTGCACCCAACGAAAGCAATGGAGGTTAAATCTCAAACTGTTGAGATTTCAGTTATTAATAGCGATACAGCAATAAGTGCTAAAGTCATAAACGATGAAGAACCGACTATGACGCTATCTGCGAATACTAAAACATTGTTACAGGCTTTACAAGAAGAAGGTATTGCTCCAATTGACAATGTTAAGATTCAAATTACCGATGGTAAGATTACTGTGAATGGTAAGGCCTTAACCGCAGAGCAGAATGCTAAATTCTCCTCTTATCTTAAGAGTAAAAATTAAAAACTTAGGCTAATTAAAATTTTACACGTAAAGTCAAATCATTTATAGCTTTTAAGCCTAATTTTTAAAAAAATTAACAGAATCCCTCCGATATTTTCGGGGGGATTTTTTTTGTTCCTCCCTATTATTTCGTAGATTGCTTACGAATACAATCGTATAATATATGAATAAGACTATTAGGCCTACCGAAAGTGAATTAGACATTCTAAGCATTTTATGGGAAAAAGAAAATGCGACTGTTAGAGAAGTACATGAGGTTGTACAAAAAACTAAAGAAGTGGGTTATACCACTACCCTTAAGCTTATGCAAATTATGAACGAGAAGGGCCTTGTTACAAGAAATGTAAGTGCTAAAACACATATTTACACACCTAGTTTAAATAGAGAAAAAGCACAGGAGCATTTTGTAGGCAAAATGATACAAACCTTATTCAGTGGCAGCACATCTCAATTAGTCATGCAGGCCTTAGGAAGACAAAAGCCTTCCGATAGTGATTTAGCTGAAATTAAATCCATGATTCAAAAACTAGAACGTAAATAAAATTAATAAATATTAATGTCAGTTTTAACCAATATACCATTAGCAATAATTAATAATATAGGCTTTACCGCTCTATTGTTTTTGGTATATCAGGTAGCGAAAAGTTTACAGGAAAAAGAAATACTTCCCATTAAAGCGGATTATCTATTTAGTATGGCAAGTATTTTTCAATGCTTGGGCTTGGTTCAATTTATAGCTTTGCTAATTTATCCTAAGCTCGGTTCAGAAATACTAAATACCAGTTTAAATTTCGTGAATACGGGTATAAGTTCTTTATTCATGCAGGCTCCTCAGGCTCCTATTGGTTGGCTTTCATTTATAGGACTTATTTATTGTATAGTATTAGGCGGGTTAATTATTAAAATGGCAATTCAATTCTATCAATTAACTGCTTTAATAAAAACTTCCAATTTTTCTGACTCCCCTAAGTATAGTTCTTTTATTTATAGTTTACCTAATGCATCAAAAGGTAAAAAAGTAAAAATAGGCATTTCAACTACAATCAATACCCCTATTAGCTTTGGTTGGATAGAGCCTATTATACTTTTGCCCATTGCCTTGGTTAATCAATTATCGGTGAAAGAAATAGAGAGTATTATTTTGCATGAAAGGGCGCATATACTTAGAAACGATTATCTAATTAATATAATTACTAATCTTGTTCAAGTAATATTATTTTTTAATCCCTTCTCTTATTTATTGAATAAAGAAATAAGCTTACAAAGAGAAATAGCCTGTGATAATTACGTAATTAAGGCAAGTGTTGAAAAGTTAGATTACTTAAATGCGATTTATAAAATAGCCACTGGTATTTCTAATAAGAAGGCCCCTATTCAAAATAGTTGGACAATGGGTATTTTAAACATACCTAATGAACTTTTGTACAGGGTGAAAATTTTGACTAAAACCAAGCAATTTAATTTTATTCATTCTACACAACTTATCTTGGCTTCTTTTATAGCTTGCTTATTATTTTTTATTCCATTTAATAAAGCCCAAACTAAGTTGGAGACCAAGGTTCAGCCAAAGGTTTCATTGGTCTCCATAAAACTTCCTAGCAGCATTGAATTTAATTCTAGCAGTGTTGAGATAAAGAAGCCAAAATCTGTTTATACCTCAATACATAAATATAAACCTCAGCCTGAAAAAAATACTGAAGAAAATATAGTGAAGGTGAATTGGAATGATGTTGGTCGTCCTTCTAATTTGATAAATAAGTCTTATGATGAGATGGTGGGAAAAACTGTGCAGTGGATAAAAACAAGAGCAGTAGAGAATCAATTTGCTAGTTATGAGCAGCAGCAAGAAGAAGTTGATTTAGAAATAGCAGAGAAACTAGTAATGCGAGCCATTTTTACTAACTACCAATTGAAAAGAGAAATCTTAAATGATCGTTTAACCAAGGCTACCAATGAAAAAGAAGCCATGGATTATATAATGAATAGTAAAGAGTGGAAACAGATGCAACAATTTGAAATGTGGACTGCTGAATTTTTGCAAAAACACCCTCTACCTGAGGATACTACTACTCTAGCTTCTTTAAATGCTCGCTTAATTGTTTACTAATTTCTTTTCCTCCCACACAGAATAGCTTATCTAAAATACTTAGGTTCTGAATAAATCCTGAAGGGCTTGTAAATACCTGTTGGTATTCATGTTGAATAGGAAACTGCTCATAATTATTAGGTTGCCAAGGATGCAAGATTTTATGGTTTCTATTTAAATTAGCCTCCTTATCGTCTTTCGATATATTTTCTATAAGTTTTATATTTTCAGCATACTCCTTAAATTGTATCAATTCCCATTTTCCCTTTATCGCTTTTTGTAAAAATTGATGACAGGCCTTTAAAAACTCAACTAAGAATTCTGTTTTGGTGGTGTAAAGCTTTTCTAAATCGGCTTCATAGTATTCAAAATAAGGGGCTCTTTTATAACAGGTTTTAAGGGCCTTGAAGTGCTGTGCCTGCCAAGGTGCATCATAGGCAATGCGAATATTATTAATAGCTGTTTTTTGGTCTCTCCCTCCTACTATTGGAATAGTTAAATTCAATGGCCCTTGTGCGCTTAAAATGACCATTCTATTTTTAAAACTCATTTTAGTAAAGGGCGCATGGCTGTCAAAACAAACTTGTTTTTCTTTAAAGAGTAATTCTATAAAGCAAATGTTTCCAAAATATTGATAATCGGTTAGCATCATGTCTTAACAAAAACTTATGTAAATATATTTTTACATTCTCCAATTAACTAATAATTTTTAATAATTTTAAAGAAATCTTTTATGAAGTCTACTGCTTACCTTTTATTAACTGTTGTTTTATTTTTTTCAGCCTGCGCCGAGCCTAGTCCACTTATTTTTAAGGGTGTACAATCAATCAAAATTGAGAAAGCCAGTTTTGGTAAGAATAGTTTTAAGGCGGAATTTGCTTATCAAAATCCTAATGGTTTTGGACTAGTACTTAATAAATTAGATTGTAATGTATTTATCAATGATCAATTATTTACTCAATATAAATTAGATACCAACTTCACTATTCCAGCCAATGCTGAATTTGTACTGCCTGCTACCATGGAAATTGAACTAGGTTCTTTATTAAAAAATAGTGTTGATATTTTATTCAACAAGCCAATGAAAATTGGAATAAAGGGAACTGCCACTATTTCAAAAGGTATGTTCACTAAAACGGTTCCCATTGAATTTGAGACAAGTCAGAAATTAAATTTAGAAGAAGCTATTATGAAATAATTTGATCTAATTATTATACTTGTTGTAAAATTTAAATATTCCAAGTACTAGGACTTTCTCTCCAGTGCATTAAAGTTTCTTGGGTTTTACTATCGACTTCCCCCTTCTCTACTGCTAAGTCAATCAAGCTTGCATAATTAGTTAAAGAATAATAAGGCACTACTGCTGCTTTAAAGGCTTCGTCTGCAAGGGCAAATCCATAATTAAATATAGAAACCATACCTACTACTTCTAATCCTGCATTTCTTAAAACATCTACAACTTCTAAACTACTTTTGCCTGTAGAGATTAAATCTTCAATGACCAAGATTTTATTAGTAGTAGCGTAAGCGCCTTCAATTTGATTGCCTAATCCATGTTCTTTGGGTTTAGGTCTAACGTATATATAAGGAAGTTTTAATTGATCCGCTGCCATGGCTCCCCAAGGAATACCAGCGGTTGCGACACCTGCTAACATATCGGCCCCTTCAAATTTTTCAAAAATAACATTGCACATTTCGCTTTTAATAAAATCTCTTACATAGGGAAAAGATAAAATCTTTCTATTATCACAATAAATAGGACTTTTCCATCCACTTGCCCATGTAAATGGATTATTTGGGCTTAATTTTACAGCGCCTACTTGAAGTAGTTTTTCGGCAACGGCTTTCTGATTTGTCATGGGTATCTTTTCTTGCTGCAAATTTAAAGTCAAATTGCTAGATTCACTTCAGGACTTACTAAATACTATACA
>JBBAJX010000037.1:0-13620 GCA_040403885.1 Sediminibacterium sp.
AAGTGAGACTAAAGTCATTAGAAATCAAAGGGTTCAAGAGCTTTGCTGACAAAACAATTGTAAGTTTTGATGAGGGAATTACGGGCATTATCGGGCCAAATGGTTGTGGTAAAAGTAATATCATTGATAGCATAAGATGGGTAATTGGAGAACAGAAAATTTCAGCTTTAAGAAGCGAAAATCTCGATTCTTTAGTTTTTAACGGAAGTAAGACAAGATCAGCAAGTAGTATGGCCGAAGTGAGTCTTACTTTTGAGAATACTAAAAACTTATTACCAACAGAGTTTAGCACTATAACTGTAACGCGTCGTTTTTATAAAAACGGGGAGAGTGAATACCGATTAAATGATGTGGCTTGTCGTTTGAAAGACATCCATAATTTGTTCTTAGATACAGGAGTGAGTACCGATAGTTATGCTATTATCGAATTAGGTATGGTGGATGACATCATTAAAGATAAAGATAATAGTCGTCGTAGAATGTTAGAACAAGCAGCCGGAATCACTATTTACAAAACAAGAAAGAAAGAAGCAAAGAATAAATTAGATGCGACTGAACAAGATTTAGCCCGTATTGAAGATTTATTATTTGAAATTAACAATCAGTTAAAAACTTTAGAGAACCAAGCTAAAAAAGCAGAGAAGTATTTTGAAATCAAAAAAGATTACAAAGACACTGCCATCGAACTAGCGAAGGCTTCTTTAGAAGGTTTTAACATTAGCTACAAGGATCTAAACGATCAACAAGAAGCTGAGACAGACAAGAAATTTCAATTAGAAGCCGCCATTGCTTTGGAAGAAGCTGCTTTAGAGGTAGAACGTGTGGTATTTATTGAAAAAGAAAAGGGCTTGCAGGCTATGCAGCATCAATACAACGATAGTTTATCTTCACTTAGAACCAAAGAGAACGATAAAAACTTAGCTGCTCAACGCCTAGATTATTTAAATGACAAAGAAGCTTCTTTACAAGAGTTTCTATTAAAAGCGGAAGGGCAATTAAAGACCATTGGTGATTCTATCGAGTACACCAAACTACAAGTAGTAGAGGAAGAAAAAATATACCAAGATTTTAAAACTAGAGTTGATCAATCTCAAACAGCTTTAACTGAAAAAAGAGATTCATTCGATAGCCAAAGAGCTACTTTAGATAATCTGCGTCAGTCGTATCAACAAATTCAAAGAAATCAATTTGATGCAGAAAAGAAAGTAGCGGTATCCGATACTTCTATTCAAAACGTTCAAAGATCTCATCAACAATTAGAAGAGGAACAAAATCATAGAGTAGGCCAAATAGCGGATATTACTTCTCAATTAGCCACTAAAGAAGCCGATTTAGAAACTAATAAAATACATTTAGCTGCTTTACAAACACAGCACGATAATGCAAGAGCTAGTATTTTTGAAACACAGGAGCAACTAGAAATTCTAAGATCTGAACTAGCAGAACAAACAAGAAAATTAGATGCGAAGAAAAACGAATACGATTTATTAAAGAGCTTAGTAGATTCTATGGATGGTTATCCGGAGAGTGTGAAGTTCTTGCATAAGAATACCGGTTGGAATCATCAAGCGCCTATTTTATCAGATATCTTATATGTACAAGAAGCTTACCGTGCAGCGGTAGAGAATGTACTTGAGCCTTATTTAAACTATTATGTAGTCAATGATTTAAAAGAAGGCATGCAGGCCGTACAATTATTGGATGACAATAAAAAGGGCAAGGCCAACTTCTTTTTATTAGATCAATTAAACGGGGCTTCAGCGAATGCGGCACCAGCTAATACCATTGCAGCTTTATCCGTTATTGAAATTGATAGTAAGTATAGTGCTTTGGCAAATCATTTATTAGGCAATGTATTTATTGCTGAAAATGAACAAGCCTTATCGGGCAATTTTGCTGGTATTATCTTGGAAAAAACGGGTAAGTATGTAAGAGGTAAGTATACATTAACGGGAGGTAGCGTTGGTTTATTTGAAGGAAAGAAAATAGGACGTGCCAAGAATTTAGAAAAACTATTGGAAGATATTCAAGCGCAAGAAAAGGTAGTAAATGATTTAAAAGCCACTATTCAATCTCAACATAACTCTGTATTGCAGTTTAATGAGCTTTTAAAAGAAAACGAAATACGTGCGACTGAACAAGCCGTGAATACTTTAATTAATGAGGTATTTGCCAATAAGAATAGAGTAGAGAATTTACAACTAGCACAGTCAGCTGCTATTGTTAAGTTAAAGGAATATGAAGATAAGATTACGGAAGAACATACTGCTATTGCGGATACAAGAATTGCTTTAGAGGCATTGAATCTTTCTTTACAACAAACTCAGTCTAATTTAAATGATATTGAATTAGCTTACCAAGCAGCAGAGCAGGCTTATCATTTAGCTTCTGGTGAGTTTAATGAAATGAACTTGCAATTAACTAAACAGTATAGCAAAATTGAAGCATTACAACAAGAAGTGGTGTTTAAGGAAAATCAATTAAACGATTTACATGCTCAAATACAAACTAATAGTGTTCAATTAACGGAAGCAAGTGCTGCTATAGTGGAAAGTCGTGCCGAATTAGCGCAATTGGAAGAAGACTTAGTTAAACTATTAAAGACTAAGGAAGAGGAAGAGTCCGTATTAAATGAAGCAGATCAGGCCTATTATAATTTAAGAAAAAATTTACAAGAAAAAGAGAGTGCCTTAAGAATACAGATTAAGTCTAAAGAATTAATTGATCAATTAATCAATGAAATTAAAGACCAACTGAATAATTTAAAATTACAGTTGTCTGGCATGAAAGAAAGATTAAACGTCGAGTTTAAAGTTGAATTAGAAGAAATCTTAGACGAAGCTAGAGCTACTGAAATTTCCTTAGAGGAATTACAAGCTAGCGCCGATAGAATGAAGAAGCGTTTGGAGAATATGGGTGAAGTGAATCCAACAGCTATTGAAGCCTATACTGAAATTAAAAAGCGTTACGATTTCATCTTAGAGCAAAAAAATGACTTAGTGACTGCAAAAGAAAGCTTAATGCTCACTATTCAAGAAGTAGAAGCCACTGCGAATAAAGCCTTCTTAGAAACATACAATCAAGCAAGAGAAAACTTCCAAAAGGTATTTAAAGCCTTGTTTACAGAAGAAGACTCTTGTGACTTAATATTAGTTGATCCTGAAAACTTGGCAGACACTGCAGTAGAAATTGTAGCTCGTCCTAAGGGCAAGAAGCCTTCTTCTATTAGTCAATTAAGTGGAGGAGAGAGGACCTTAACGGCTACTGCTATGTTGTTTGCTATTTATTTGATTAAGCCAGCCCCATTCTGTATTTTGGATGAGGTTGACGCCCCATTAGATGATGCCAATGTAAGTAAGTTTACACAAATGATTCAGAAGTTCAGTGATAAATCACAGTTTATCATTGTTACGCATAATAAGCAAACTATGAGTGCTGTGGATGTTATTTATGGTGTGACTATGCAGGAGCCAGGTGTAAGTAAATTAGTACCAGTAGACTTTAGAAGTTTAAGTAACTAAAGTATATTATAAATTCGCTTTAAGAGTCCTTGGTAGTAATACTAGGGGCTCTTTTAATGTAGAACCTTTTTTGAATGATTAAGTCTGCTATTATATTATTTCTTTCCTGCTTTTTATTATACCTACCTTTTAGTAGGGTGCCTGATTATTTTGATAGTGAAAGGGCTCCTGGCATTATTATAAAGGAGGGTTCGGGGCCTGGGACTAGGATAATGGCCGTCTATTCTGAATTTGGTAAAGACTATAAGCTTGAATTAGATAGCGCAAACTACGCTGCTAAAATAGGAGAGAAGGTAGAATTAATCTATGAATTAAGCGACCCTCAAAAAGTTGTGGTTAATAAATTCTGGGGCTATTGGTTAATTCCCATTGAACTAGTCTGGTCTTTTGGTGGGTTCGCTGCATTATTAGCCATTGCTTATGCCACTACTCATAAGCCACATCCATCTGCCATCGCCGAGCAATTAAAAGGCGATGATGCGCCGAAGAAAAAGTATGAGTAGTTGGTAACTTAAATATTAAGTGAAAAAACATGAAATAAAGAAAAATGGTATATCGGACTGCTTAAGGTTATAAAGCAATTGAAAATTTATCTTGAATGAAGCTTGAAAAAATATGGAATAAAGAATAAATGCTATATCAAAAGAACTTTGTGAGCGAAGCGATCAGAGAGTGAGATATAGGTGATTATTCTATGAAAATATTTTTTAAAAGAAAATTTTAAAAGAAATTTATTAGCGCTTCAGCAGTCGTTTAATTTCCTTATCTATATCACGCGATTTAATAGTCTCACGCTTATCAAATTCTTTTTTACCCTTACCTACACCAATTTCTACTTTGGCGTAATGTTTATCATTAAAAAATATGCGCAAGGGAATAATTGAGTATCCTTTTTCTTTGACCTTAGTCTCTAATTTTTCAAGCTCTCTTTTTTGTAATAATAATTTACGGTCGTGCACTTCAATGTGGTTGTTGACATTGCCATGGGTATAGGCATTAATGAATAAGCCACGCACCCATAATTCGCCTTTATCAAACATACAGAAGGAGTCATTGAAACTTACTTTACCTTCTCTAATCGATTTTACCTCTGTGCCTAACAATACAATGCCTGCCACATATTTGTCCTCTATGTGGTAGTTGAAATAGGCCTGCCTATTATTCAATTCTTTTGCTTGTACTGGTTTCGCTTTAGCCATAAAAAATCCCGGAACTGATATAGCGCCGGGAAACAAAAATAGGATTAAATATTGACTTCCTAAATGGATTAATGTTTGAATAAGTAAGCCACTTCGGATAATTTATTTTTTAAGTCTTTTCTATCAATGATAAAGTCTAAAAAGCCATGTTCTAATAAAAATTCACTACGTTGAAATCCTGCGGGTAAATCTTTTTTGATGGTTTCTTTAATAACGCGTGGGCCAGCAAAACCAATTAAGGCGCCAGGCTCTGCAATATTAATATCGCCTAGCATACCAAAGCTTGCAGAAATGCCACCAAAGGTAGGATCGGTTAACATAGATATAAAAGGAAGTTTAGCATCACTTAATTGAGAAAGCTTACCACTGGTTTTAGCCAATTGCATTAAACTAAAGGCGCTCTCCATCATACGGGCACCACCACTTTTACTAATGACTAAATAGGGTAGCCTATGTTGTATACAATAATCAACAGCTCGACTAAATTTTTCTCCCATCACACTGCCTAATGAACCTCCAATAAATTCAAAGTCCATACAAGCCACCACCATTGCTTCCCCATTAATTTTACCCACTGCTACACGCATAGAATCCTTTAAATCAGTTTTAGAGTGAATTTCATCTAATCTTTTTTGATAGTTTTTTAAATCGGTAAAGTTGAGTGCATCTTTACTTTTAATATTATCAAAAAGTTCTGTGCACTGCGCTTCGTCAAATAAAATATCAAAATACTCATCACTACCAATACGATGATGAAAATTACATTTAGAACAAATGAATAAATTTTCTTTTAATTCTGAACTAGTACAAATATGATTACAAGAAGGGCATTTTGTCCAAAGGCCTTCTGGTGTTTCTTTTTTATCGGCAGTAGAAGTAGTAATGCCCTTTCTTATTCTTTTAAACCATCTTGATTTACTAGCCTCAGATGCAGCGGTTTCTTCACCTGTTAAGTTTACTTCAATATCTTCTTCTCTATTTCTCATAATTCTTTTTCTATTTCAAATAGTTAAGCAATTTTTTAGTTCTATATGAAGTTATAAAAAAATGAATAGCCACTCATTTTAATAAATAGGCAGCTATGTTAAAATTTTGTTTAAGCGTTTCTGTTAATACAGTTTAAGTCATCAAAAGCTACTTCCAATCTCTTAATAAAGGACTCTTCCCCTTTTCTTAACCAAACTCTAGGGTCATAATACTTCTTATTAGGCTTGTCGGCTCCTTCAGGGTTACCTAATTGTGCTTGTAAGAATGCCTCATTCTTTTTGTAATAGTCTAAAATACCTTCCCAGAATGCCCATTGTAAGTCGGTGTCTAAATTCATTTTAATAGCGCCATAACCAATGGCTTCTCTAATTTGATTTTGTGGTGAACCAGAACCGCCATGAAAAACAAAATACACTGGCTTCTCTGCTGTGTTTAATTTTTTCTGAATATATACTTGGCTATTATTTAAAATATCAGGTCTTAATTCTACATTACCTGGTTTATAAACACCATGCACGTTTCCAAAAGCAGCAGCCACTGTAAATAAGTTACCCACTTTACTTAATTCAGTATAGGCATATTCAACGTGTTCGGGTTGTGTATATAGTTTATCATTTTCAACACTGCTATTATCAACGCCATCTTCTTCGCCACCCGTTACACCTAATTCAATTTCAATACTCATTCCAAGAGGTGCCATTCTTTTGTAAAATTCAACAGAAGTTTGAATGTTCTCTTCTAAACTTTCTTCAGATAAGTCTAACATATGAGAACTAAATAAAGGTTGGCCTTTTTCTTTTTTATATTGTTCGCCCGCATCAATTAAGGCGCTAATCCAGGGCAACCATTTTTTTGCTGCGTGATCGGTATGTAAAATAACAGGAACATTATAAAACTTTGCTACTTGGTGCACATGTAAAGCGCCTGCAATAGCGCCTTGAATATTGGCTTGTAAATTATCGTTAGGCATTCCTTTACCTGCGATAAATTGAGCACCGCCATTTGAAAATTGGATGATGATAGGAGAGTTCACTTTAGCGGCTGTTTCAATAGCTGCATTGATAGTATCTGTTCCAGTGGTATTTACTGCTGGAATGGCAAACTTGTTTGCTTTTGCGTCGTTGTATAATGTCTCTAATTCTTTACCAAATAATACCCCTGCTCTGTACTTGCTCATAGTTTATTTATTGAGTGGCAAATATACAATTTATGGCCCAAACGCATGTTAGCTAAAGCCTCCGTTTTAGGGTAAAATAATCCACAAAATAGGGAAGAATACGCATATTTTTAACTGAAAATCAGTCCTTTATAAAAAACCCTTAGACTTCATCCATTCATCATTATAGACTTTTCCTACATACCTACTTCCATGGTCGTGTAATATACATACCACAAGATCGGTTGGTTTTAATTTATCCTTTAATTGTAATAATCCTAAAATGCAAGAGCCCGCACTGTAACCGCAGAATAAACCTTCTTCTTTAGCCAGACGCCTAGTCATTAAAGCACCTTCTTTATCGGCTACTTGTTCAAAATGGTCAATTAAGCTCATATCATAATTAGCGGGGATGAAGTCTTCCCCGAAACCTTCTGCAATATAGGGTTGAACATAAGAGTGGTCTTCAATGCCTGTTTGAAAGTAATGCGTAAGTAATGAACCAATAGGATCAATAGCCCATATTTTAATATTCGGATTCTTTTCTTTTAAATACTTTGCAGTGCCAGTGATGGTTCCACCTGTACCTACCGTACAAACTAGATGGGTAATTTTTCCTTCAGTTTGCTCCCAAATTTCTGGCCCAGTACTTTCATAGTGCGCTTGTCTGTTGGCTAAATTATCATATTGATTAAAGAAAAAAGAATTTGGTGTTTCGGCCGCTAATTTTCTAGCTACTGAATAATAACTTTTTGGATCCTCGGGTGCAACATTAGTAGGACATACAATTACTTCAGCACCTACCGCTCTTAGTATGTCCATCTTTTCTTTACTCTGCTTATCGGTGGTGGTGAATATGCATTTATATCCTTTCACAATGGCTACTAAGGCAAGTCCCATTCCTGTATTGCCACTAGTACATTCTATAATAGTACCACCTGGTTTTAATTTTCCTTCCGCTTCCGCTACCTCTACCATTTTTAAAGCCATTCTATCTTTAATAGAATTGCCAGGGTTGAAATAATCTACTTTAGCAAGCACAGTAGCAGGCAGTTCACTCGTAATTTTATTTAAACGAATTAATGGTGTATTGCCGATGGTTTCTAAAATATTATTTAACCACATAGGTTTTATTTCACTTTATTAATGTAGTAAAAATAAACTAATTAATAAGAAAGTAGGAATAAAGAAATACAGAAGTTTTGAACGAAAACAAGGGTGATACGTGGAAAAATAAACTAGAATGAGTAGAAAACAAATAGAACTGTACTATAGATTCTCAAAGTTGCTAGTAATGATTTCGCAGAAGCGCGTTTGAATCATTTTTTCAGCAAGTAAAATCATATTTAAAAATGCTTTTGCATTGCTAATACCATGTCCTATAATCACTGGTTTGTTCACTCCTAAAATAGGGGTGCCTCCGTAATTTTCAAAATGGAAACGTCCAAAAAAAGAATCGTTTTCTAGGTTTTGATGCTTAGCTGCATCATACATGGCTTCAGCAGTTTTTAAAATAATATTACCGGTAAATCCATCGCAAACAATGACATCTGCTTTATCGTTAAATACATCTCTGCCTTCAATATTACCAATAAATTGAATGGCAGTATTTTCTTTTAATAATGGGTAAGAGGCTTGTGCTAAAATATTTCCTTTGCCTTCTTCTTCACCCACATTTAATAAACCTACAGTAGGGTTTTCAATATTTAAAATATGCTTGGCATATAAGTTGCCTAAAATACCAAACTGATTTAATTGTTCTGGTTTACAATCTGCGTTTAATCCTACGTCTACTAATAAACCCGTTTTACCATTAAGTTTAGGAAGAAGGGAAGCAATGGTGGGCCTTAATACCCCTTTGATGGTTTTGATGCTAAACATAGCACCTACTAACATAGCACCTGTATTACCCGCACTAAGGAAGGCGTCTATCTCGCCATTCACCAATAGTTTAAAACCAATGGCAATAGAGGAGTTCGGTTTTTCTTTTAAGGCTTTAGTAGGATGTTCGTGGTAACCTATCAGTTCAGTCGCAGGTACAATATGTAAAAAAGGTGAGGAAATCCCATGCGTCTGAAAAAGTTCTTTCAGCTGGGTTTCTTCACCTATACAAAATAAATTATTTTCTGGTTTTGCTAAATATTGCTGTACACCTTTAACGGCTTCTAGTGGGGCGTAATCGCCTCCCATCATATCGATGCCAATATTCATTGAATCGGTAATTAAGCTTTTAGTGGCGCTTTTTCGCTTACTAGTAGCCCTTTGTAATACAATTTACCTTCTTGCACGTGCGCGCGATGACGTACATGAATTTCTCCAGTGGTTCCATCTTTGCTTAATGTAACTTCTTGAGCTACATAGTGAGTTCTTCTTTTAGCACTACGTTGTTGTGAGTGTCTGCGTTTAGGATTAGGCATCTCTTATTTTTTAAAATTTATTATTTAATATTCGTTGTTAATTCTTGCTTACTTCTTCTTCATTCGTATCATCCAATCCTTTAAATTTTTCTAAACCTTTCCAGATGTTTTTATTGTTCACTTCTGTTGGATTTGCTTTGAATTGGTTCAACTGGTCTAATACTTTTTGATTGCAGGTCGATTCTCCTTTTTCATTCTTCTTACAAATATGTTGTAAAGGAATACTTAAATTGATGAATTCGTAAATCCAAGAAGTGATTGAAAAATAATTTTCACCTTTATCAATGTAAAAAATATCAGCGTCTTCTTCTTGACTGTTCATGGTAATAGGGTCGTCCACTAATTTTACAATTATGTTGAACTCATCCCATAATTGAATCGTTAGGGGATTGCCGCAACGATCGCAAAGGGTATCTATTTTGCCATCAACATCAAAATGCAATTGGAAAAAACCTTGTTTTTTGTCAAGCTTAAGCTTAACAAGGGTGTTGCAATTAGAGAAGTCTTGTTGGCCAAAACTGGTAAAGAACTGGTCCTCGATACGGTATTCGAACTCGTGTAAACCGGGTGTTAAACCCACAAATGCTATTTCGTAAGCCCTGTTTTGGTTCATATCCGTACTTATAAGGTTGGCAAAGTTAGTAAAAACCAATCAAAAGACAAAGTTTATCCTACTTTTGAATACCTATTCATCGACCAGCCAATTAATACCAAAAGGTGAAAAAAGACCTCATAAAGCGCAGTGCTCCAATCATAAACCTATATCAAGCAGTTTGGCTGCTAATGGCATTGGCTATTCTCATCTTTTCATTCTACCCTCCATTAGTAGCTTCTTATTTCAGTTTTGGCCTATTTAAATACATGAGCCTAGGCATAAGAACATTTACCGGAGGCGTTAAAATGCCAATTGGTGAATACATCTATCTTTTTTTAATTATACTATTGATTATCAATATAATACTAAGTTTATATAAACTTAAAAATAATATAAATACCAAAACCTTTAAACCTTATTTACTCGGTTTTGGCAAGAAATTTTTAATAAAGCTGCTTCAGTTATATGTGGTTTATATGCTTATTTGGGGGTTAAATTATCAGCAATCTAGCCCCGCTAAAAGCTTTTATTTAAAAATCGATACCAGCTATTCCGCCCTTCAGCTAGATAGCCTTAGTTTGGATCTTATTGATAATTTGAATAAAACCAGGCAAATACTGACAGATTCGTTTGTCCAAAGTATTGAGGTAGACCAGGTATTTAGTAATAGCATTTTGGATTATAAACAGCTAAAAAACAGATTCCCTCAGCTTCATATAGATAAACCCGTTTTAAAACAGGCTGCTTTTCCTAGTTGGGGTGATTATTTAGGGTATATGGCATTTTATCAACCCATAACAGGAGAAGCTATTATTAGGACCGATGTTCCCTTTCTAACCCTGCCCTATACAAGCTGCCATGAATTAGCTCATCAAATGGGCTATGCCTCTGAGGCAGAAGCCAATTTTATGGCTTATGTAGTTGCGACAGAATCTAATGATGCTTTATTGCGCTATTCTATGTTACTGCAAATGTTTACTTATTGTCAATCCGAACATTTAGGCTTAATTGCAAAAACAGGCAATTTTGAAAACTGGAAAAAAATAGTGAATCGAAATAAATCCATACTCGATGCTAAAGTAATAGGGGATAGAAAAAAGATAAAAGATTTTTTTATACAAAGACAACATTTACTCATTCCTGCATCCACCTCTCTTTATGATCAATTCTTACAATGGAATAAACAAGCTAAAGGAATAAAAAGTTATGATGAAGTGCTTTTATGGGTATTAGCCTATAAAAAGCAAAGCCGTAAATAAGTTTTACTTAAGGTATAAAAAAATTATTCTAAAACTTATTCTTCCACATCATACTCTCAATTGGCTTCTCCGGCTGACCGCTATATTTAGCGTTTTTCTTTTGATTGTATTTCACTTCAATCTCTCCATCTACAGGAAAATAAATAAGTTGACCAATAGGCATTCCCTTATATATTTTAACAGGTTGTTTTACGGAAATTTCTAAAGTCCAGTAACCACAAAAACCTACATCTCCTTTACCTGCGGTGGCATGTATGTCAATACCTAATCTTCCGGTAGAAGACTTTCCTTCTAAAAAAGGAACATGCGCATGTGTTTCTGTATATTCTAATGTAACGCCTAAATAAAAGCCAGTTGGTTCTAAAACAAAACCTTCTTCAGGTATTTCAAAATAGGTAATGGTATTATGTGCTTTCGCATCTAAAATGGCATTATCGTAGGTGGCTAACCATTTGCCCAAATGCACGTCATAGCTGTTACTGCCTAAGTCTTTGCGATCGTATGGTTCAATTTTGATGGTTCCTTTTTGAATTTCTTCGAGTATGCGTGAATCTGATAATATCATCTTAATAGATTTATGTTTAATTTCGGTCTTTAAAACAGACTGCAATCTAATTCAAAATGCCTTTCTTTTATCAACAAAATATTAACGAGACAGCTCATCTAGCTATATGGTCTATTCAAGAACCTGCGTCTTTTTTTGAGACAGATGTTCAACTTGCTATTCCAATTGCCAATGAGGAAAGAAGGACAGAACATTTGGCCGTTAGGTTACTATTTAAATTAATGATGCCAGCAGCAGATTTGAATCAAATGGTCATGGCAGATAATGGGAAACCTTACTTAATGGGCTTGCCTTTTCATTTTTCATTTTCACATTGTAAGGGTTATGCTGCTTGTGCAGTAGATGACAAACCTGTAGGAATAGATATTGAAATCATTCACCCACGTATTGCGAAAGTGGCGCATAAATTTTTAAATGAACAGGAGAAAAAAATGATTGCAGGTTTGGATGAAAAGGACCAACTGAATCAATTGGCATTTTTATGGGCAGCTAAAGAAGCTATGTATAAAAAGTATGAACAATTAGGGATTGATTTTGCAAAGGATTACAATATCCTTGAATTAACGAATGGGGATAGGGGATCTGTGCCAGCAGAGATTTTACATAAAGGAAATGAAATCAATGTCCGTTTAGACTACCACTTTGGAAATGATTATGTCTGCGTTACTTGTTATCACTAAAAATTCTTTTTTATAGTTAAGCCATCATAGATAGTTATTCTTCCTCTATTCCAAGTGTGGTATCATCCTCTAGTAAATCTAAGTGAATGGCGTCAGCACCTGCAATACCTTCAATAGATCCTTTAATGTGCATGGCATTGAGCAATACTTTTTCAAGTTGCTTTTCTCTAGCTTTCCAAAGTTTTTCCATGGCGTCTCTTTCTTTTTGAATACTAGAACGCATTTGTCTAAAACCTTCGCCAACGGCTTTCCATTGTTCGCTGAATTCATTACTAGTCAAGTAGTCATACAAAAAACTCATTTTATCTCCTTTATTGACTTGACTCTTTTTAGTATCATGAATTTTTAAAATCGCATTTCTCAATAATAAGGCAACACTTTTAACTTCTTGGAAAGAGCAAATGTATACGCCGTCTTTTTCACCAAAACGATCTAGTTCTTTAGGGAAGGTTTGTGTCACAATCACTGCAATGTCTGCACCTTGACTGCGCATATCCGCCTTTAATTTATCAATCCATTCTTGGTTAAAGTCTTTGGTTCTTTTACTTTCATAAATAATTTTACCGGCTTCTTGTCCAAGGCTATTGCGCACTAGTTGTATACAATCTGCACCTCTTACACCTTTACCCACTTCGGAGATCTGATCAAAAGGGAAACTAGTTTTAAGAAGTTCTTCTAATAATAATTCTTGCACTTCGCCTTGCATTTGCATACTGCCTTGTTCTGCTTTGCGTCGCATTTCTTCGGCTAGCTTGCGTTGATCCTCTAATTGTTTTTCTAATTCTTTTACTTTCAACACATACTCTTGATCCTTTAAAGAACCTCTTTCTATTTCTTCTTTTTGTATTTGCGCTTTTAAGGTTTCTCTTTCCTTTACTAATTTTCTTTGTAGTTCTAATTCTAATTCAGCTTCCTTGGCTTGAATGGCTTGTACTTGTTTTAAAAATGCTAATTCTTTTTCTTGAAAATCTTTTACCTGCTTACTCATGGCAGACTCGCTTTGCTGCATGACCTTAATTTTATGATCGTACTGAGCACCTACCTCTTTTTTTAATTTCTCTGCCAGTTCATTTTCAATAGCTATTTTTTGTTCAGCTAATAAAACGCTGGTTTCTTCTTCTTTCTTTTTTTGCCAATCGGTCATTTTACCGCGCAGTTCTTTTTCCACTTCTTCTCTAATAGCATCGGTAGGCTCGAAGTTGTGTTGACATTTAGGGCAGGTAACGTTGTAGTTGGACATG
>JBBAJX010000038.1:0-11229 GCA_040403885.1 Sediminibacterium sp.
ATCATTTTAACAATGGTAGTTTAAATATCTTTGTAATGCTTTTGCGTAATGTGTTCCTTTATCCTTTAGTTTAGCTTTTGCAGATCTCACTCTTGTACAGGAAAGCTTGCCTAATCTATCTTTTAGAATTCCAGGTTCGACTGGATCATTAATTCCTTCTTTAATAGGACTATTTAATTCTACAGTTACTGTGCATTCGTATTTACCATTTACTTCGTACATTTTTGTATCTACTACCGAAGCGCTTATTGATCCTTCTGGTTTACCTAATTTTATAGCTAAAGCTGCTCTTGCTTTAACAGTAGCTTGACTTCTTGCTGTATTTTCATTTGGATGTGTATAGGTAGCAAATGCAGTTTTCGAAGTATCTTGCTGTTGAGTAGTTGGACTAGGTACTCTATCTTGAGCTTTAGAAATATTTGGAGAACTAGCTAAACCTAATGCTAATGCACCAGTTGCCAATGCTTTTTTAGCATTAAACTCGTCTAATTCTTCCTGACGAACTTCTTTTAATATTTCAATCAGCTTTACCATTGCTTACATGACCAATAGTTGGCTTTCGTCCTTGGTCCTGGACTTTGACAGTGATGTCTTGCTCTATAACTTTTCCTCCGTCCAGGAATAGATTTTTTAATCCTCATGTTAGGATCACCGAAGTTAACTTTTATTACGTTTCCTTTAGCATTCTTAACATATACTGATCTTTTCTTTGGTCCGCCTGGAGTTAGAAAAGGCTTACCTAAACTAACCTTTCTACCTCTATACTCTGCTTCGCTTAGTTTATTATAATTTTCCATTATGTACTCTGCTAAACATTGAGGACAATACTCATTTATTTCGTCTACTTCGTCTAGTTTATTCCCTGCAGCAACGGCTGCTTTATATTCTTTCGAGCCTTTAGGGGATGACTTTTCTCCGCGAGCTTTCTTAGCATTAATATTTGCCCAAAGGCCTTCAAAGGTAGTCTCTTCATTAACTGGAACACAATTAGGAACTTCTCTTCCGTCTTTCATCTTAGTTCCTACAGGATGATATCCTCTCCAGCATGGATTATCTTTAGGGTTTTCTAGTCCTTCTTCGTAATCTACTTTTACTTGATGAAATTCATCTGCGCTATCGCTACCCATTGTATGCATTTCGTTTGTCTTTCTACCACAGTGACTTTTACCTGTTAAAAAAGGTTTAGGGCACGATGTCCCTTTAACGTGAATATGTCCACATTTACCACAGCATGTACCTTTTGCTTCTACCATTACTTTAAATTTATAAGCTTATACTTAGTAGTTTCAATTAAATCAACTACCTCGTCGACCTGGTTTTGTATATAAGAATCTTGCGGAATCTTAGTTCTAATAGCTTCTACATACTTTGATAGAGCTTCAAAATAAGTCGTAAATTGACCGTCTTCTTTGAAGGAAGCAGGTGAAGTATAGCCTTTTTGAATACCGTATCTACCTTGAAAGCTTTCTACTAAACCATCGAATAATTCAACGATTTCGTCGTAGTAAGTCCCTAATGCTCTGTGTGCAGCATCTGATCCAATTCCCTGTACTTGCCAGTGAAAGATATGAGCTTGCGTTCTAGAAGCTAATAGGGTTGATATTAATTGTGTAAATTCGTTCATTACTTTTTCTCTGCTTTTAATGGATTTTCAGGTAGCTGCTTTTGAGTTGCTTTAACAGCTTTGTGTTTGTCGCGTAAACCTTTAATTACACCCATTTTTCTCTCTGCTTGTTGGTGATGTGCTTCAGATAATTCTGGCTTATCAGTAGCTTCTTTCATATGACTATTGATTTCTTTCTGATATCTAGCGATATGCTTATCAATTTTATTTAATACCTGTTGTTTTTTCTCTTCGATCTTACGCAAATGCTTATGGAACTCGGCTGTAGCTGCTTCCGCAACTATACCTGCCTCTGCTTCGTCACCGTAAACGCCGTGAACTGATTGAGGATCAAATTGTCCTGTACCAAAAGCGTGTGTTTGGTGTACTAAATCTTCAGGAGAAGACTCAGGAGACGGCTTTAATACTATGAAAAGTTTACCTACTTTATCATCACATCCTGGGTGATCCCAAGACTGTGCTTGTTGTATGTCAGGCATACCTAGTGAAGGCTCTTGGTTCATCATCGAGTTTTCTTGAGGCATCATGTTTTCTCTAATACTTCTTTTGGTCTTAGTTTTCTTATGAGTTTGGAACATCTTTTTATATATTTTCTCCATTATAAATATCACGCCCTTTTAGTTTAGCGATTTCCTCTTTCACCTGCTTATATACGTCAGTCTTATCGCCTCCGCCCCATTTCTCTACCTCGCCTGATTCTGAAACGTAGCTATCTCTCTCATCTACCCATTGCTCTAATGCCTGCTCTAAGTCATCTAACTCAGCATTTTTATTAAGATTTACGATATTTCTAGAATATTCCTCCCACTTACCTTGACGTTTAATTTCAGATTCCATCTTAATTACACAATCAAAGCATTTTTGATGAATAGCCCACATCTTTTTATTATACTCATCTACTTTCATTAACTTGCCGCAATTTGGGCATGATAAAGGTAAGACTATTAACTTCTTAATTTCATCGAGCTTGGTTACGGTTTGCTTAATACCTTTCAGTATAGTCCACTTCCTACCGTTTTCTTCCCAAACATCTCCCTCCCTATATACTTCTTTATGCTTTTCGTAACCTGTTTGAATTTGAGTTTTATCACCAGTTTGACCTGTAATAATGTTTCTCATCCTCTGCACATCGCGAGGATCAAATTCTTTTTTTAATTCACCACTCATAACAATTTTTTATTTTTTTACTATCCTATACGTATCTCCAAAAGTCATTAAATTATAATTCGAAGGTAAGTTCTTTCTTAAGTAAGCACCATAAACTTTAAAGCGTCTTTGATCATCCTCTCTATTAGCCTCTTTAGTTTTAATTGGTCTAAATATAACAATTTTTGGATCTGCTTTGTTAATAAAGTCTTTAGCAATATCTACAACAGTAGACAAAACTCTTAGCGGAACTCCTTCATTAGTATCTAAGCTAGTATCAGGGTCGCCGTCCTTAGAAGTAGTATTAAACGACAAGTCGTACATACCGTCTTCTAAGTCAGCAATACCTACACTATAAGTACTATTATCTGTATTAAAAGAATAAAAGTAGTTGCCGTCAGCATCTTGATCATCAAGCTTCCAAGAGTATGTCTTAGTTCCTTCCCCAATTTCATTTAGTAAATTACCGTCTTTATCTACGGGTGTAATATTTTCATCAGGAACTATAATAGCAGTAATATCTTTTAGGCCTGCAAGCTTGGCGGCAGTAAACCTATGATGCCCGTCTAAAATTTGAAATTTATTTCCTCTTTTACGAACTAAGATTGGATCTATCTTCTTACCTTTCTTATACATTACTGCCAAGTTCTTAATATTCTCAATAGATTCAGGACTTTTCATCTTTATAGCTCGTTCATTACGAAATAACCTTTCAAGGGGTATTTGTACCTTAGAAGCATTTTTAATATCTTCGTCGCTAGAATCTACATCAACTCCTTTCTTATCTGGATATAAAGCTATTTTAATTTCTTCATTTAACTCTGTACCTAAATCATAAACAGCTACATTCTTTTTACCGTAATCTCTCATAATAATACCTGCCATTGCATTAGCATCATTTTCAATATCAGTTCCTGTATCGCCTGATTCATTATAAATCATATCCAATTCATTCTGTCTGTGATGACATAATTCATGTGCAAGACTTCGACAAATATCTGCAAGATTTCTATTCAATGCAACTACTCTTACAATATTGGTTTGAGGATTGTACTCTCCGTAAGATCTAAATTGCTCGACAAAATCTTTGCTATTAATCAAAGAGATTTTAGGTAAGGTTTGAATATTTAATTCAGTCTTACAGAATGCAATAAAGTCTTTTAATATATTACGCCTGTTCTGGTCCATTTCCTTTTACTTTAGTAGCCAACATTTTAAATATTTTTGGTGCTACACCCTTATTGTAAGCAGCTTCAGGAACAGCTTCCTTAAAAGCCTCGAAGTCACCGCTTGCTAAAATACCTCTAACATATGGTGCTGAAATAATACCTGCTTTTTCGTGTACGGAAATTATTTTTACTTTATCTCTAAAATCTGCTTGTAAGTTTTTACCGTACTCTGCATCATCTACTTCATCATCACCTATAGAAACATAAATTGTATTAGTAGGATGACTTTTTAAGTATTGCATGATAGTAACGATAGGAGACTTAGCAGTAGAGATCTTTACAGTAATCTTAGGGTTAGGTTCTGCTTTAAGATACATGTTCCAAATCATAAGAGAGTCTTCAGGAGTAATTCCGTTGATTGTTTTCTTACTTATTAGTACAATTACTTCAGTTATGTAGTTTCTACTAGCTAATTCAGTAGCAGCTAGGTAGTGTCCTTTATGTGGAGGTTTAAATTTTCCAGGGTAAAAGCACGGACCTGGTTCGTTTGCAATGGCTTCTGCAATTCTCTGTCCTATTTTAATGGCATCTATCATAGTACTAATAAATAGCTACCCGAGAAGTAACTTCGGCTTAGCTGCTTCTATGTCTTTTTTAAGTTGATCCATATATGTCACTGCTAACTTCACTCTTTCAAGCATTACTGTAGCTTCTGCTTCATCTAAATGAAGTCTAAAAGTAAACATTCTATACTCTTCTGCAACTCGTGGATCAAAACTAATAAAATCACACCACTGTGCTCCTGCACAAACCATATTTGAAATACATTGGTAATAATAGCTTGGTGCTACATCTTTAAACTTCTCTGGAGAGTCGATTAAACCATGCTTGAAGTGATTGGCAGATTTATAAGGACACTTTACTTCAATAATAGCTTCTTCACCTATAAGTCCGTCTGGTGATCCACCGTAATGTTCTCCTGCTGGAATGAAAGAAGCTTTTTCTACTTTTAATCCTGTTAATTTTTGATAATGCTCAATTGCGATAGGTTCCAATTCAGTACCCCAATTCAGTGCAGCACCTACTGCTGGTTCGGTAAACCCTCCAAAGTACTCGCAAACTTTTTCTAATAGGTAAGTCTTAGCTGTATCACTAAGATCTTTCTTACCCATTATTTTATAAATTTCCGAGCTTGTAATTTTACCTTTTCTAAGTTCAAACCAAGCTTCACTACGTTGTTCTATAATCATAAATTCATTTTCTTTAAAAGCAATTCACTAAATGTAAGTTGCTTTGCATGATGTAAGTATTTTGTCATTTCCTCAAAACCTATTTCTGATGGATCCTTACCCTCTAACTCAATTAGGTAGACGTCCTTACCAAGATTAATCAATTGCTGTGCATATTTAATAGAAGACTTAAAAGCGTCGTTATCTAAAGCTAAGTATACTGTCTTAACATCGCTCTGTACAAGCTTCATCATTAAAGCTTCAGGAATGGTCTTACCAAATAAAGGTATTGCATTCCTTTTTAAGGCAATTGCATCGAAAATTCCTTCACATAACACTACAGGAACCTTCCAGTTAATAAAATACTCGAGACCTACGAGATGATTCTTATTACAAGAGGGTGCGTTATACTTTCTTCCTGGATCTCTTTCGAATGATCGTGAAATAAAGTAGTTTATTCTGCCTCGTGCATCATAGGAGGGTACTATTATTGAATTTTTATACTTGCCTGTCTCGCAGTATCCAATACCGTACTTTATAATATCCGTATCTGTTATACCCCTACTTATAATATAGGATTTAGCCTGTCTATAAGTTAGTTTCGTACTTGATTTCGTAAGAGACATAAACTCTTTCGGTAACTCTACTACTTCGTACTGCTTATCGTCTGTATCACCTCTACCTCCCGGGAAATATCCTCGCATCTCAGCAACTTGTAATGTAGGTGCTTGAACTTTCTTAAGTAATGAGACTAGGTTTCTACCTTTTGTAGCAGGTTCACAAGTCCAACAGTGATAAAAGCCGGTCTTAGGATCTATCTCAAGCTTTGGCTTGTGATGCTTACAGAAAGGGCAGTGAAAAGCATGATTACCTTTAGTAGATGGCTTAGATTTACCTAAAACGCTATGTAAGAGCCCTAAAACTAGGCGTGAATTCTCCATTAATATACAGTCTTTAACGGATAAAATAAGAAATTATTCTGAGATTGCCAAATCTTTTCTGAAGTAAATAAAAGAAATAAATAGTAAATAACCTACCTAAAACGTTAAATCTCCTTTATAGAATTTTCCTAAAATTGTATCGTTATACGACTTATCGGTTAGAAGTACCTCGTTTATGCATTGATAATGGACTTCCCAATAAGTTAATTGCTTTTTATTAAAGCAGAATTTGAGTATTTCTTTACGAAAGGTATCAGTACCTAACTCTTTAATTTCCTGTAAGATTCCCTTGTTAGAACCCCAGTAATCCGTCCAATTCGACTCGGATGTAACTAGTTTTTTAATAGGCTTTCTACCAGGACCAGTTAATTCTGCTAATTCTTTTTTAGTCAGCTTCTTTCTAATATTTGAATAAAGGGATTTTTTGCCGATATAAAACTTTCCAGTCTGTATATTTGTAATTTTATACACAAATCCGACACAGTTTTCGGGAAATTTATCAACGGAATCATACTCTTTTATTGTTCCATTTTCGTATATAAACCATTTTTTTGACATAAACTTAGGGTTTTAACTGTCCCATCTTATAATAAAAGTGATATCTGTATTGTCTGGAATAGGATAGGGAGTTGCTAATTTTCCAACTACTAGTAACTCATTAGATTCATTATAAAGTCCAACAGTAGTTACGTAGGGATTAAAGGAGGAACCGGTTACATTATCAATGAGAGTACCGTCTGTAATAATAGCTGTTGAACTGCTATAAAAAGGTAAAGCACGAGATCCTGTAATTACTGTTCTATACTTAAATACAGAAGGATTTTGTGAGTAATTGAAGTCATTTTCAAGTACTCTACACTTAACTTCGTTAACATAAATCGTTGTTTCTGAAGTTAATCCGAGATTATACGGTACGGTTGAAGTAGCTACTGGCATATTAATAAATATTTAAAAAGGGTACTTTTGTACCCCTTTATGTATTATAGCTTTATATCTACTCTTTCTAACCAATCACCGTCTCTTTTATGAGGCCATAAAACTAGCTTAGCAGGTACCTTACTGGATGTAAAATTAATTGTTTTAGTAACAACTCTTCCTCTTAGGTAATCTTCTTCTGTTAGATCTTCTCTATAAAGTACCTCTCCATCTTCGCTTTCTACCCCAAGGTATATAAAATCAAAAGTACAAGTACATCGAGTTTGAGATTTTACAGCATCCCAGCTGTTTATCCAGTCTATATTTAAAGTCTGATCTCTTTTAACTTCATATGCCCAATCCATTCCATCAGTCTCTGAAGTAGTAGGCGGATCAATACCTTTAATAGCGTCTGGATGTAATTTTCTTAACCTAAAATGTATACCGGCATATAATTGATAGTTCCAGTGGCTCCTATATGTACCTAGACCGTATTGGCCTAAGTCGATGTCGTTATCTTCTTCTTGAAGCATATGACGTAGACGTCTTTTGCTTTCGCTATCCATATCCCACCATGCTTTTTCTACCAAACCTGCTTCTTTGGTTTCATTATTAAAATCAGTCCAGTGCTTAGTTCTTCCCTCCCTTGTATATTCATGCCAAACTACAGTATAGTGCGGGTGAAATAGATCATAACCTAAAGTATAGGAACGAATAGAAAGGCTAATTTCATCTCCTGCAAAATAAATATTAGGATCATACTTATATTCTTTGCAGTGTTCACCGAGGGTAAAGAAAAAGTGTCCGCTAACAAAACGTGCTGGAATTGGCTTGGTTAATTGTTCGTGATTTTCGATTCTGTGAGGGTAGAATAGAATAGTACCGCCTCCTGTAAATTTATCTGGAACCATTTTATATGGTTCTGTATTTAGAAATTTATTTTCTTTCGGGTCATACATTCCAGCATAAGCTGTTAAAAGGGGCTTCGGTGAGCCCGTTAAGTTCATCATTTCAATTAAAACCTCGTCCCAATCTTGTAAAAATCTATGATGAGAATCAAGTTGCATAGTGTACTTTTCCTTTTTCCACATTTTTTGTATATGATGTCTAGCCCAGCACAAACCTTTGCTTTCATTCCAAGGAACATCCATAATAGTAAAATTAGGATTATCCTTAAACTCGTCTAAGTTATCCCACTCATCCTCTATAGATCTTTGCCAACAAATACCAAAAGTCAATCTTTCAGGGTATTTTGCTTTTGCAATACAATCTTTAATAGTAGGGATCAATTCAGGATCTCTATAGCTTGCTATTTGTACGAAAATTTTAGGCTGCTTCATAACAGTGTTTTTTATATTATAAGAATTTTATCTTAGATTTCCAACTTTATATTTTCCAGTCTATATTAGCTTTGGTTAGCTCATATTCGTAGTGTTCTTTTCTCCATTTTCCTACAATAGGGGAACTATTAATATGTAGAGTAGTTAAATTATGTTCTGCTTTAAATTCTCCAAAAGTAGGTACACAGTAATCAGGATGGGGTAATTGAGAAAAAGAAATTCCTTCTCTTCCTAACTGAGTTATCATATAAGCTATACAGTTTTGCTCTAAAAAGGGATGTGTTGCTCCTTTAGAACCATGGTTGTATAGTATCTCTAAACATTTTTCAATATGATCTAAGCTATAATGAGCTTTTGTTGGGTAATAATTTAGTCCTGCATTTATAAATCTATCTACTAAAGTATCATTATCTTCATCTCTAAAAGGAACACAGTAAGCACTCCAGGTATCTCTAAGGTAAGCTCCCTCTCTATTCACAATATTATTAATTAAAGCTTGTGGAGTTTTAGAAAAAAGTATATCAGCATCAAGTTGTATTAGGTTATTAGATCTAGTAAAATAAAACTGATCGAATAGCTTCATGCGAAAGATAGTATGATGTTCGGCAAATCTAAAATGATTACAGAGTTCGTGATCTTTTAAAAACTCGCCCATTACTGAATCTGCTTCTGCTTTTCTTATTATATAAACGTTAGGAACATGTTCATTTAAATAAGTGCAGTCAGCATTATCAAAGCTTCCGTCTTCATGAATAACAGTATTAAAGTCAAGCTTTGAGTGGTGAGCAAAGAGCTTTATTGTTGCTATAAACAAATTTATATCTCTTTTACATATAAGAGTGTGTACTTCTAATCTTTCCATGTTCTATTATTATAATCTATTTTAGTATATTGATCTTCTGGTAATATAGTTCGAGTTGCATAATCTACAAATTTAAAATCAGGAGCTGCTATTCTTAGATCTGTACCATAATAACGGTCGTCATTAAATGAAAAAGGTCCTTCGGTAGGAATTGGGTAGTATACGTTTTCTGCATTAGATAAAAATGCAAGCCACCACGAGTAAGTACTTTGTGAGATTGCTATATTATTAAATAAAGCACCATATCCCATAGATACTACAGGTTCATAACATCTAACAATAATAGGATCATACTCTCTAAATGCATCAAAAAACTTATAATAGAATTCTTGATGATTAATACATCCAGGATTTGTAATAATAACTACTTTATTAAACTTCTTACTCTCTAAAATAATTTTAAAGTAGTCAAAGTCTAATAATCTATCTTTATTATTGTCTGTAGTGTAATCTTCTAACCTTAGGGATATTACTAAATCATCTTTTTCTATTTCTGGTTTTTCACAACGAGTAAAGTAATCCTCTTTGTTAGGTGTTAATTTAAAAAATTCAAATTTATTATAGTCTATAGTTGGAAACCTAAACCATTCTTTTAACTGTCCTCTATAGGGAAGGTACTGGTTTCCGGTTTCAAAATTACCTAATGTAACGAGCCATTTTTTACTAATGTCTGGTATAGAAAGTACTTTCTGTATAGTTAGGTTGTCTTCAAAGCTCTCTATCTTTTGCCCTTGGAATTGCTTCTCAATATGCCAAGACATATTATCATTTTCGTTCTCGATAGTCCTTGCATTTTCAGGGTAATCTAGGTATACTTGATGTTTATGTTCGTGGTGATTTATGTTTTCGGCGTCTTTTGCTATATTAGGAAAAGCTGCGATTTCCGTTCCTTTAGGTAAACTACATCTCGTCTTAAGGCTATGAGCAAGACATCTATTAAATGCATAGGCAAACATACAATTACCTATCCTACCACTATAAAACCATAATTCTACCATAACTTTTACTTAATAGAAATTTTATAAACATCTTCTGGAGTGTTTAATTCAGCAAGTCTCTTTCCCATTCTGTGACTTAGTTGATCATCATATCCTCCTTTATACATCCCCTTATACTCTCCAATAAAACCGGAAAATTTACAGTCTCCAAAGTTATTATGCATTTGATTAAACACAACGGCATCTAAATTAGCAGTCATAGGGTAGGGAAACTTTATACCGGCATCTAAAAACTCTTTTCTACGCCATGCTACTTGAGACATATCGATATTGAAGTGAGGATTTAAAGGCCAAGTTTTATTTAAATGATGATTCTCGAAGGGAGGATTTGTATCAAGGGGAGACAGTAGAGGATCGTAAGTGTGTATGTGAGAATATACATAATTTTCGTCTGTATGTTCTTCAAAATACCTGTCTAAATTCTTAAGGTAGTCTGGGTATAAGGCATCGTCGTCACAAAGCATCATGACATAGTCAGCATCTGATTCTTCTACTGCAATTTGTGCATATTTTCCAAAAATAGAGCCATGTTCTTGACCTCTACTTAACTTATTTTCAATACTATCATTAGTATTATAGAACTTTATTTTACCTAAATGCTCTTTTAATAACTCTTCTACTATAGGTTTGCCCGGAATTTCAGATGCATCATCTATAAATGCTATTTCCCAATTATTATAAGAGTGCTCTAAAATACTTTTTAAAGTAACTTTTATTAAATTTGGTCTATTGTAATAGAATAATAGAATGAGTATTTTTTTCATAACTAAATTATTTTAATTTTTTACTCTTATGGACATATACAGTCTGCGCATATAAAGTCAAATATCTCTATTCCTGAAGGTGATGACGATTGCCCTAAGTTAAATAGACAATTACCAGTAACTGAGGATGATTGGCCATCACAGTATTGAACACCTTGTATATACCATCTACCTCCTGGACAATCTGAGAATTGAGTATAGGTTGTTGGTACAGGAGTAGCAGTAGGTGTTGGTGTTGGTG
>JBBAJX010000039.1:0-10670 GCA_040403885.1 Sediminibacterium sp.
TTTTAGTCCACTTTATGCTGACGTTAGACAGAACTAACCGATATAACTAACGGCAATGTATCAGCTACATTATAAGTCCCAGTATCAAGATTAGTTGTGAATTTTATTGTTTCTTCTTGAACAACAGGAATTAGTGGTGTAGTAGGAACTTCTGTTTTGCTACAAGCAAATACAAATAGAACACCCAAAGCAAAGATTACTCTTTTCATAGTTTAAGTTTTAACCTATCCTTTGGGGGTATTGTAAAGTTAGATAAATTCTATTTAAAATTATTTTCTAATAATTTGGATTAATTTCATTCAAGGTAATACTTCCATCTAAGTTACCTTTTATACCCATATAAGTAATCTGATCATTAATAAAAAAAGCTTTCATAAATGTTGGATTTATATTTGGAATTGTAATACCTTTTGTTATAGAACCAAAAATTCCTGCTGTATTTTTCCAAATTAAATTATCCATAAAGACTGCACTGCCGTCTTTAAAAAGTTTTCCAGACCAAGGGTTTAAAAATATATCTGGATATCCATCTTTATCGTAATCAAATACTTCAAACTCTCGAAATTGAAGTTGATCAAATGTATATTCTAGTTTTTGATTACTTGGCGTAAAATTACCTTTACCATCATTCATCCAAATTTCAATCCCATTGAATTTCGTTCCTTCTGTAGCAATTGCTAGATCAAGTGCTCCATCTTTATTGAAGTCTGCTGCTTTAATACTTGTAGTACCTCTATCATTAGTTGCATAAACACCAATTGGCCCTGGATCTTTACTTAATTCATATTTATTTGTAGCTGTATTATAAGAAAAAATCATAAAACTATATCTATCTGACTGTTTTTGATAGTTTGAATTAAAACCATAGTCAGCTCTAATTACCTCCGGTCTTGAATCACCAAACAAATCTTTTATTAATACAGCTCCTGCTCCTCTTCCTCCAAATAAGTTACTTACTAAGATTGTTCTATTCTCGGTGAAGGTGCCATCTTTATTTTGAAGATAGGTGTGTAGATTATCATACCAATTACCTTTTGTGCCCATATTTAAACCAACAACATCTTTAGTCCCATCATTATTTAAATCTCCTGTTGATATTGAATGGTAAAAACTTCTGTCAATAGAAATAGTAGTAAATGACAATTTGTTACCTGTAGTTTTCATTAGCATCATATTCCCAAATGGCCATGTTCCAGAAGAAAGTTCAAATCCATGATCGGCGTAAACCCAAGATTGATTTAAGCTATCTATACATTCGTAATTTCTAGCACAACCCATTGCTCCATCCTCGTAACTATATTCATATTGCCAATTATTGTTTGACTTTATTAAATGAATAGCAGGTATTAATGGGGTAGTGAAAAATAAAGTGGCAGGAATTACTAAATTCAAAACATTATCCTTTGAGTAAAGTATTGTACCTGAAATACTTCCATTAACTCCTGTTTGTATTTGAGCCCCAGTAATATTTGGTATAGAAAAGTTTGTTATTGTAAAATTATTAATAATAAACTTAGAGGCGGGAGCAGGTGTGGTTAAGGTTGGATTTGAAGGAATGATAGTTGCGCTATTTTCAGTTGTTTTACTACACGCGAATACTAAAAGTATCCCCAAAGCAAAAATTACTCTTTTCATAAAATTTAAATTAAGAGAAATTATAGTTTTACCATCTTAAATTGATAGAATATTTTATTGTCTGTTGTGCTTACCTTAATCACATAAGTACCTGCCGATAACTGCCCTAGTCTTATTGGCATGCCCGCTGTAAGGTTTTGCATAGTAGCCACTTTCATTCCTGTTGCTAAATCATATACTTCTAAATTTAACCTTTGATACCCCTTAACAACAAAGTCAAAGTTTAACTGGTTAATAAAAGGGTTAGGAGCTAGTTTTATAAATTCATTAGCGCTTAAATTAACTACATCGGTTACTAAAAAATAGTAAGGGCTACTTAATGCACTTACACATCCGTTTTGAGTAGTTTTAACTGTATAAGAGCCCACTTTAGCTGGATCTGAGAGTTTAATTTTTTGAGTGGTATCGTTTGTGGCAGCTCCATCTTTGTACCATACGTTACCTATACTTGCATTAGAGACAAGGTAATTAGCTGTGTCGCGAGTTATTGCAGGTGTTGTTGGCTTAGGATTTACTGTATAAATAATTTTATACTCTGCGCTTTCAAAAAAATCGTTCTTTAGTTTAAATGTAACAGTATCTAATCCAATAGCATTGGCTGTATAGCTTGCAGTTGAATCGGCAATACTAATTTTTCCTTTCTGTGCTTGCTTAACAATACTCATTCCAATAGGCACTTTAACTAATTGAGTTTTTGTTGTTTCGCCTTCGCAAAGCTTAATATTAAATTCATTACTAATTGGATAAACTAGACTGTCGAATCGATTATAAATAACTTTAGTAGTATTGTTATTTATTTTAGTTTCATTTAGGGTCATAAATAAACTATACTTTTTCACCGGGTCATTTTTTACAAATAAGTACATTTGTTTACTCAGTAATGGATCAAATTTTATACCACTTCCATTAAATTGATTATTTCCATCATTAATCCATATTCTTTGATTTAATGGCGTTTTTGTAACTCCATAGCCATAATCTTTATGAACAATATCTTTTACCCCATCAAAATTTATATCTGCAACTTTAGGATCTAAGTAGTAAGCATAACTGGTATCAAATGTTAGAACAGTTAAAGGAGAGATTAAAGTTGAATTTGTAGATTTAAAGAATTTTGCAAAGTATTGTTGATTTGAAGAATAAGGCACTTTATCATAAGTACTTATTCTAAAAAGTAGGTCGGTCGATTTACTATTGTTATTATAGACATCTAAAACCTGTTCACATCCTAACCATGCATTAGGATTTGTGGTAAAGGGCTTAGACTGACCATATAAAGATGGGTTCCATAAATTTGAAGTTTTGTCATAATCCAATCTTAATATTTGATCTGAGGAATTTGTTAATAAACTGAGTGTATTATTATTTGAAAGACTGGCAAATTTAATACTAAAGCCAGTTGCTGGATAAGGAATATTATTTAAATAAATTTGGTACCCTTGATACATATTTAAACTATCATAATGGTTAATTTTCATTTCAGAAAATCCACTTGCACCATTATTTTGAAAAACATGCAGTTTTGAAGAAGAATAAGCAATATCTATATCTCCATCATTATCAAAATCACCTATTGAATGAGCATGAAAATATTGATATGAATCGGTAATGCCTTTTATCTCAGTTTTGATAAAGCCTGAGCTCGTTCCTTTAAAAAATATATTATATGACCCCCACTTACCTGCATTTTTTTCTTCCTCTTTCCCGTGGTCAAAAATTAATATATCCTTAATACCATCGTTATCAATATCCTCGTAATAATAAGGTGGGTTTAATCCTCCTGTGAAATAATAGCCTCCAAGCATTTCATTGGTAACTTCTCTTGCAAAACCACTATCAAGTTTTAATTCAAAAAGTCTATAATATGTTGATGTTGGTCCGGTTATTTGGGTAAAAGTTGGAAGCCAATAAGTTTTACCATTTTTTTCAAAAAATAAATCACCAAATTCATCCCAAACATCACCAGTGGTATCATTCAAGACAATGCCATTTTGGGAAACGATTGGAAAAGGCTTTTGTAATATTGCCTGCTTTTCTCTTATAATTTGAGAAGATGCTGAGATTGAAATGAAAAAACATAAAACACCCAAAGCAAAGATTACTCTTTTCATAGTTTAATTGTTTTAAACTATCCTTTGGGGTAGTGTAAATATAGAACTATTTCTTAAATAAAATACTAATATAAAAATGTAGCAGAATCTGTAGCTACTACCCCCTATTTAACCCCATTTGGAGCTGTTATAGCAAGAAAAATATAATTGTAACTCCTTTATATCTGATAAATTAGATGGTTTGAGATGAGTTGGGGTTAAGTGAGAACTCACCGTCCGGTCCGCTTTAAAACAATTAACCCCTTGATTATCAAGGGGTTTTTTTATGCCTGTAGCTGAAGGTGTAGCAATAGGGTTGTTTCTACCCTATTTTTTCATCAGTTTGGGTCAGGTTTATAATTTGCTGTTAATCAATATTACTTTTAGTAAAGTATAACTACAAGTTCTTAACTGTATACATAAATTTTCCACTAACATTTTTCCACCAAATCTCTTTCATAGGCTGCGAAGCCGAGTTTGTTAAACCAGAACCTTGAACACCATCTCCTACGATATCCAATGCGCCATCACCATCTTTATCATAAAGATAATACCACATGATCCAATCACTCGGTAATTGAGCATTTACAGGGCCTGGGAAATCAGATTCGTCAACATAGTCAGATGTTTTCTCTACATACTGTCCATTTGTATAAATATAAATTGCAACCCCATAATTATTATAATTAACAGTATAACCAGAAATGATATCCAAATTTCCGTCACCATTTAAATCAAGAAAGTTAAGCGAATTTGGGAACTGGTTTGATTTAACTGGCAAAGAAATGGCATTGGCTCTGTTGTAAATACCATTAGTTTGAGGGATTACAATTCCTATACCATTTCCTGCCAATACCAAATCTAGTTTCCCATCTTTATTTAAATCCATCAACTCAACTGAATAAAAATTATCATTCGAACCTGACGTGAAACCTTGAAAAATATTTTTCTGTAAAGTAAAATTAAAATTCCCATTATTAATGTACGACATAGGATGAATCGGAATAACAACGCTGCCTCCTGAATAACCTAAGATATCAGGAAGCCCATCATTATTTATATCACCGACAGCTCCACCATGAAAATAGCCAATGTCATCTGTCAAATATCTCATCTTTTTATTTTTAACACTATATATTCCAAGTGAGTCGCCTGGAAAAGGTGCAAAATCAAATCCGCTAGAAAATATCATTATCTCATTTATACCATCTTTATCAAAATCTGATAATGCTAATTTTCTAGCACCTTTTAATCCAAACTCTAGATTATAAGAATTTTTGTTAAGCTCATAATTTGAGTACATTAAAATATTAGGGATCAGTTGCATTTGAGGGTATCTATTATATGGAGCAAAAAATCTTTTTTCCCGTCGCCATCTAAATCGGAATATAAATGCAATCCATTTCCTTGGAAATAATATGTTTTAGAAGCAGAGTATGAAAAACTAGTACCTTCGTTATAAGGAATATAAGTTGATACATTATTTGAAATAACTTCTTCAAACCCCCAAAATTTAGATTTGTCAACATAAAAATTTCCACTAAAAGCTTTATTAGTTAAATACCAAGATGTAGTTTTATTTATTGCAGAAAATGAATCTAACATTTTTACAGAATAAACTATGTTTGGAGTTGGAGTTACAATAACCGGGGTGGATATTGAAGGTTGAGATGATTGTGTTGTTGTAGTGCTTGTTTTACTACAAGCAAATACTAATAGAACGCCCAATGCGAAAATTACTTTTTTCATAGATTAAGTTTTTAATTTATCCTTTGGGGGTACTCAAAAATAAGGAAAATTATAGTTTTAGCATTTTAAATTGATAGGCTATTTTATTGTCATTAGAAGTTACCTTAATCACATAAGTCCCTGATGAGAGTTGCCCAAGATAAATGGGCATCCCAGCTATAAGATTTTGCTTACTAGCCACCTTAGCCCCGGTTGCTATATCAAATACATCTAAGTTTAATCTTTGGTACCCTTTTACCACAAAATCGAAGTTCAATTGACTAGTAAATGGATTAGGGGCAAGTTTGATAAACTCCTCTGAACTTAGGTTTATTACATCTGTAACTATGAAATAATAAGGGTTACTGGTTGCACTACATCCATTAACTGTTGTCTTTACTGTATAGGCACCGGGAGCAGTTGGTTTGATTTTTTGGGCTGTATCTGTTAAAGCGGTTCCATCTTTGTACCATGTATTACCTATGCTTGAATTGGATAGAAGATTGCTAGCAGTATCTCTGGACAAAATTGGCGTGGTTGGGATTGGATATTTTAATACACTGATCGTATCTGATGAAATTACACATCCCAAGCTATCAGTTCTTGTAACAAAGAGTTTAGTAGTGTCAGTAAATGTTTTGTTAGTCACATTAGTTAGATCAGATTTAGTTCCGTAATACCATCTTAAGCTGTCTCCTTTATTAATATTAGTTATGCTTAATTTTAATGAATCTGAGCCGCAGATTGAATATTTACTTGTGTTAAATAATGGTTTAATAACATAATCATTACAGTTTATTGAATAATAAATAAAATTATTCAATAAGTTATCTGGCTCCCAAACTAATATATCAGCAAAGCCGTCTTTCTGAAAATCATCAGACCATACATTATATTTATTATTCCATGTTTTTTTAGGGGTATAATTTTTATTTAGTGGTTTAATATAAATTTTCTTGTATTTACCAGAATCTAAAGAATAATAGTATGCGAAATATTTTTTTACTGAATCAAGTAACCACTCATGTGAAATAATCTCTGAAACTTTATCTGCATTTAAATCTTTAATATAACCTCCCACTCTAAAGCCTATTTCAGTTGTATCATAGTCCCAATATTTATTTGTATTAAGTTGATTATTTTCAATAATATTTACACCCATTCTCTCGGTTGATTGAAAAACAGAAGGGAGTGAATTATTAAAACTAAAATAACCTAAAAATATTAATTCTTCTTTAGAGTCATTATTTAAATCCTCATATTTAAATACACCTTTATGATCAGCAATTCCTGCTGCTGACAAAGTCCCATCTTTTAATGCATATAAAGGGTGCTTGAAAGAATTAATAATTTTTATTGAGCTATCTAGAAGATTGATTTTAAGAATATCAATCATCCAATTTTCTTTAATACCAGTAGAATTATAAGAAATCGTCAATAAAATACTATTATCTAATTTTTTTTCAAAATTAAAAAACTTGATATTCTGTTTACCATATTGCAAATCAATAAAATCATTAACGTTATTAAACTTTTTTTGAAATATTTTTTTATTATTATCATATTCATAAATAATAAACTTTGAACTTGGAATAGCAACAATTTCATCTTTACCATCATTATTAATATCTATTATTTCTGAATTACCCGACATCATGTCTACAGTATCTAGATCCACACGATCAAAAGACTTACCATTATTAAAGTATACATGACTAGGGCTATAATTTTTATTTGCATATTTATATAATAATGGATCTTGATTTTTAGGATCAAATTCATATGCATAACAGTTAGTATAATAATCAATTAGCCCGTCTTTATTAAAATCTCCAAATCCTCCATCCCATATTGCTCCCCTACCATGTATGATGTAGTTTGTATCCAATAGATAGGTGCCATTTTTTTGATTAATGAATATCCCTTTGTAATAATTCATTAATGAGTCTTGATATTTACCTGGATTAGATGGATTATTTGTGTCAAATACCCTTAGATAAAGCTCCATACATAAATCATTATAACCATCTTTATTAAAATCAAACATTTCTTTTAATTGAAATGATGGCACTCTAGTTCCAATAGCTTCGTTATATGGATTATAATTTCCTATATTTCTTTGAATCCATGAGCCAAAATTTGATGGGAATCTAATTGCCGAATCTTTTACAATCCACTTTTGAGAATAAGCTTCATTAAAAATTGTTGTAAATAATACCAAGACAAAAATTACTCTTTTCATAAAATATAATTTTATGCTCTTGGGGTTATTAAATATACAAAAAAAGCCCCAACTTTCGTTGAGTGTTTGTGGCACCGCCCGCGCTCGAACCGGGGACACAAGGATTTTCAGTCCTTTGGTCTACCAACTGAGCTACAACCTCATCCTTAGGTTCATTTTAATCTTACAACCTCTATGAACCAGGGAGCAACTACAGGCCAGGCGGCCTTAAATAGCAAAAAATATGGATGCTTTATTGAAAATCAGTGTTTTACTAAGCCGAAGTGGCCACTATAAAAAAGGAAATAATAATTAAGGCTGGCCCGTCTACTGCTTAGGGCTTAATCTTTCTTTAAAAAAAAGTGGCCGATTAGAACCGATAAAAGCTGGCTACTAATAATTAAAATATTAATTTTTTATTTGCCTACTACCTTATACCTCAAGGCATTGTTTTCTATAAATTCTTCGAAATAAACACTATTGCTTGAAACATAATACTTCTTGTTATTGATAACCACTGCTTTACAATCTGCAGGCAAGGCATCTAGTATATCTCCTACATTGAATTGTTTTGTTTTAACAATGGTTACTTCTGGAACTGCAACATTATTAACTGTTGTAGAATCTGATACTTCAGTATTCAAAACCCCATTTAAGCCTGCTACTAAATACCAAACAGTGCCATCTTTTTTTACATACTCTTTGTAATAGGTACCATTATACTCATAAAACTTTTCATTATTTAATACTAAGGCTTTAGCCTCCTTAGGTATTTGTGGAACACTGGCTCCTATTGGTGCTTGCACCACTTGATAGTTTTTATCGTTTTGTTGATAATAAACACCACTATAATAATAGTAAGGCAAACCTCCGAAATTAAAACCCAAATACCCATTGGGCAATGACCCAATACTTAAACCAAATGGAGGAAAAATACTTCGGTAATAACCACCATAATAATCAAAGAATAAACCGTTATAAAAATAATAAGGCATTCCTCCGAATCTTAGTGTTTGATAAGATCTTGGTAAACGAGTTAAAACCCTTTGGCCTCCTCCACTAAAACGGCCCATCGAAGATATATTTCTATTAACTCCAACTCCCACCCTAAAACCAGAACGGACAGCTCCACCAAAACCTCCACTAAATCCACCACTAAATCCCCCTTTACTAAAACCTCCTCCTCTGCCACCTCTTTGTGCATGAAGGGAACTCGAACTAATGGCCATTATAAAAATGGAAATAACTAAAAAGGTTAGATGAATACTCTTTTTCATAGCCATAATTTTAAGATATTAATTGAACGTTTATGATTAAAGACGCTCATATATATTAGACTACTAAAAGGTTCGTAGGTTTAAACTAATGGAAAAAATAGTAAATTTTATAGCCCAATTTAATAATTCATTAAAAGACCTCTCCTAGATTCACAAAAATACCATTAGAGCCATCGGTTCCAAAGGCATAGTCAATACAAACATTGGTGTCCGTATGCTTATTTATCTTAAATCTTAAACCAACACCATAGCCGGGTGCAATAACATTTAATTCAGATTTAATATCCTTAGAAAAAGACTGCGTATTCGCAAAAACAACTCCCCCTATTTTACCATTGGGTGTAATGCCAAATCTGTATTCCGATTCAAAGTAGAGCATATTTTTACCTCTATATCTTCCTTGTATATAGCCACGGCCGGTATTATAAAAATCGTCCCAGCCGGTTGAGGGTAAAAATAAATAAGGTGGTTTACCTGAAAGCGTTAACCAATTATAGCTCCATAAGGCTAATACGTTTTTGGATTTTTCTGAAAGATGTATATACTTTCTCGCTTCTATTAATAATGAGCTCCATTTATTATCACTCCCTAAAAAAGTAAAATTAGGCCTATAGGTGATTTTACCATACATGCCATTCGAAGGCGTTATTGAATTAAGCCTTGAATCGTATAATAAACTTGCCGCAAGGCCCACTGCTTTTTCAGAAGGCGTATAACCATATCTATCAAAAGAGGTTTTAGTATTGACAAGTTTGTCTACTTGTTCAATATTCCAATAATGGTCATAATAAAAACCTAGGCCTCCATAAAAATATTTTGTAATATATTTAGAAACAGTTTGATGTAGTTTTAAATAATTATAATTTAAATTATATCCATTATCAAGAGATGATCTTGGACCTAAGCCATAGGTAACTGATGGGTACTGCAAATACCTTAGATCGGTGGAGAAATTATATTTATTATTTTTGGACCAAATATTAGATTGAAAGGGAATGAGTTTTTGGTTATTTAAAGTGTAGGTTATACTTGTATTAATACTGGAAATTTTATGATTCGAGTCGTGAATTTTACCAGTATAAAAACCTAAATTATAATTTACTGCTGCAGCCCAATTCGTTTGTAAAGAGTAGCCAAAAGCTGGTAAAATAGTAGGATGCAAGGAACTGTCCTGAGACTTTGACTCAAAAGAGCTTATTATTAACAACAAAACAATAATACTATACTTCAAAATAGGTCTCAAAATATACATTTAAATTAGATACTTTTTAGAGCTAAATACAAAAGTAAGGTTTAATGGAAGAAATAATAAAAAATTTAATCCTAACTTTGCAAAAATTAGCCAATTGACCAAAATTATGCAAAAGTACCAATTGCTATTATTATCTGCCTTTATATTTTAATCTAGTTTCGCTCAAAAGAAAGAAAGAAAAGGAGAATTCTAAATTTCTTGGGGATATAACAAATAATATTATACACTTTCGAATGTTACTATAAACCAGCCTGAATTAAAAAATAATTTCATTTTAAGAATACATTATTGGTTGACCACCCGGGTTGGGACGAAGGTTTATTTACCAAAGCATTAAGTATCCCTCAATATAATTATCGTTTTGGATATTTCTTAGACAAGAACAAAGTCTTAGCCTTTGAAATAAATTTTGATCATACTGTCTAACGTCAGCATAAAGTGGACTAAAAAAGGTCTAAATTAGTAGA
>JBBAJX010000040.1:0-10052 GCA_040403885.1 Sediminibacterium sp.
CTTAAAGTTTATAGCTAGTTTACGAATTAGTACTTTGGAAAAACCTTTTCTATAAAGAAAAATTTATTTTTCTTTATTTTAAGATATTTTTTCTGGAACCGCGCGGCCTACAATGCCATCGGATACACCACGATCTCCTCCCTCATGGTATTCCGCGTCCTCGTTTACATCCCATAAATCATATACTTCTGTGCCAGCAATAATATTCTTTGCAGCCAACATTGCGGTCATCATACTATGATCCTGGTTATTATATTTATGCATCCCATTTCTACCAACTAAATATAAACCTTTGTATTGTTTTAATGCTTCGCGGATTAGATTTAAATGTTCCTTGTACCCATGATCGTAAACCGGGTAAGCCTTGGGCTGTCTAACCACATATCCATCTACGATTGCGGATGGTTTTGTTAAACCAATTTGATCTATTTCCTTTGTGCCTAATGCAATTAAATCTGCATCGGTACTGGTCCATAATCCATCTCCTTCAAAACAAAAGTACTCTAAACCATAACATGCCATTTCAGGATCCGGCACCATAAAAGGGCTCCAAGATTTAAAGTTTTGGATACGTCCTACTTTTACATTTGGCTCATGAATATAAATCCAGTTGTCACTAAATGCATCTTGATCCTTACAAATTAATACCACCGTTAAAAAGTCACGATATTTTAATTGACTTGCTGCGTGTAATACTGCTGGAGAAAAAGCAGGTGCTACTGCAGGAATTAATTCACGCATAGGTGCAGAAGACAATACATAATCAAAGCCACCCAACAACCTGTCGTTACTTGTATGCAAATTCCATGTACAATTTTGTAAGCGTTCAATTTTGTAAACACCGGTATTCATTTCAATCTTTACCCCTAATGCTTTGCTTTTTACCACACACTCCTCCCACATCATCCCAGGACCTAATTTTGGATATCGGAAAGAATCGATTAATGTTTTAATCACATCCCCCTTGCTTTTCTTACCACTGGGTTTAAACAAAGCGTTCCATACCGCACTACTTAAGGACAATCCTTTAATTCTTTGTGCTGCCCAGTCGGCAGAAATTTCTTTACAAGGGATGCCCCATACTTTTTCGGTATAGGTTTTAAAGAAGATATTAAACAAACGTTTACCAAATTGATTGGTTACCCAGTCCTCAAAATTTTGCGGATCCTTTACGGGGAAAACTTTTGCTTTTAAATAACTCATTACACATAAGAAACTTTCAAAAATACCCAACTTTAATAAGGCTTCAAAAGCCGCTAAAGGATACGCAAAAAACTTTTTATTGTAAAATATACGAGAGCTTCTTGGACGCTCTAATAATTCATCGGCTAAAATTTCAGTCCAGAAATCTTCCACTTCTTTTGACTTGGAAAAAAAGCGGTGACCACCAATGTCAAAATGATAACCTTTGTAGGTTTCTGTTCTTGAAATACCCCCAACATATTGTGGATCTTTCTCAAATACCGTTACGTCCTGATGCGCTTTACCTAACAAATACGCAGCAGTTAAACCTGCCGGACCTGCTCCTATAATGGCTACCTTTTTAATCATGCTTGGGAATAGTTTTTATACTTATTGAAGATATTGAAATATTTTTATATTTAGCTAGGGTCGAAAACGAAAGAAAAAGTAAAAAAATCTATAATGTTTTAACAATAAACATTGTAGAAATTAATCCATTAACTTTTTATCAATTATATATAAGAAAGGATAATTTTTAATATAGCCTGGGAGTATATATTTCCCATGATCTGCAAAAGCAGCAATTTTAACCTTTTGTACTAATAATTTATTTAGTTCATCCACTGTAAATACACCATGATAGGCTGCAAATGGTCTCTTATTATAGTACATAAGATCAATGTTTTCATAATCACTTAAATTAATGACAACATTATAATCTTTAGGTATTAAAATATCGGCGTTTTTAATAATGGCTGTATTATTTGATTTTCTACTATACTCTTCATTTCTAAAGGTTCTTTTCCAAATATCATAGGGGTTCAAAGTATCAATAACTAGTATAGAAATAAACAGAAATACAAATACCTTTTTGGTAATATACTTTTGCATAAATTCATGAATAGATATTGATGCATATATTAAACCAATAGGCATTATTGAATATAAGTACCCATTCATTTTTGTAGGTACCATAAAAGTGAAAAAAGAAAAAAGAAGCACAGCATAGAAAATTAAGGCAAAGCTAATTTCATTTTCAAAATATTTTCTTTTATAGCTTAGCCAAATTCCATGTAAAAAAAAGAATGGTATAAGATAACCATAGTAATGTCTTAGGCTTTTAATATAGAAAAAATAACCACCTCCATTCCCCTCTACAACTTCTAATAAATGTTTTTGGTTAAAACCAAGTTCAAATAAAAACTCAGTTGGAAATTTATAATAAGTAAATATTTGCCATGGGATAAATATTAATAGGCAGATAATAAAAGAAAATATTAAATTTAAAAATAAGGAATAGTTTTTTTTCTTTATTATATAATATAATGAAATAATTCCCCAAGATGAATAAACTAGCAGCCCTATGAGCCACTTAATTAATACTGCAGCCCCTGCAAATAAGCCGGATAGTAAGGCCCAATAAATTTTCTTTGATTTTAAATATTCCACAAATGTCCAAATGCTCAGCAAAATATAGAATCCAAAGGCAATGTCATTATGATCGGTGGGAATTCTTGCAGAAATTAGGTTTAACTGAAAGTTTGAAAAAGTTGCTAAAATTAAAGCTATTAAGCTTTTTTTACGATCTTGCGTAACTAAAAAGGCAAGCCTATAAATTATTAATAAAGAAATGCTTGTCATAAGTAAGCTGGGAAATCTTACTGAAAAAACTGAAGTCCCAAATACTTTAATAGCTAAAGCCATTTGCCATAAAAATAAAGGTTGTTTGTGCAGCCATATATGATTGTCACACCAGGCCTCTATTTTATAACTGTCTAAAGGGTTATTCAATAATATAGGTACTGCAAAATTATTAGATAAGTTTTTTGCTACTAAAGCATGAAAATGTTCGTCCCAGTTATGTAAGAAAGGGTCTAGTGTAATCATCCATAATCTAAGTAAAAAACCAGCGATCAATAAAATAAAAATATAAATATTGTATTTATTTTTAACCATAATTATAGAAAGTATAATATACTGTCTTTAAAGGTAAAGATAAATTGATGCCTAACCAAATTTTCAAGAATAGGCCAAACTGTATTTACTCATTTTCTTTACCAGCAGCCCAAAGCCTTACATCATATATAATAGAGTTAAAGGAATGGTCTTTGTCTATCCAATTTAAAAAAGCATTCAGGGCCTTGCCTAAAGGGCTTAAGGTATTGGTTAAACTATTCTTACCTATTACACTACTAATGGTTTCTTTTTTATTGCCAAAATAATAAGTCTCTTTTTGTTTAATAAGTAAGAAGTCATTTAATAAATGTTGCATCATTACATTACCGGTATTGTCAATTGAAATAGCTACTTCTAAAAAATATACACTAAGTGTTTTTAGCTTACCAAAAAATAATTGACGCAGTAAGGCATAAAAAAATCCAATGGGTGTTGTAAATATTAATAAGACGATGGCAATGCAAAAAAGTAAAAAACTCATTAGTAAACTCATAGGTGCTTCTTTTTTCATAAAATATTTTTTAGAGTATTTTCTACTTAGAAAATAGCAGGGCATTTGATGCCTATTTAGTTTGCGGTAAATTCATTAGAACCCTTTCTAGTAAAGCGTTTCAGCTTACGAAATAAAAGTAAAAATAAAATTTGGAACAGCCTATTTTATTTATAAATTCATTGTATAAAATATTAAATATGAAAAACAAAGCACTACTAGTAGGTATCAATAAATACCCCGATCCTAGAAATGAATTAAGAGGATGCGTGAATGATATTTTAGATATGGAGCATTTTATAACTGATGCCAATAAAGTGTATCCCAAACAGAACATAAAAAAACTCACTAATAAAGACGCTACTAAAAAAGAAATACTCATACAATTGAAATGGTTAATAGAAGGTGCAGAACCAGGAGACCAGTTACTATTTCATTATAGTGGACATGGAGCACAGGCACCTACCCTATTTACTTCCTTAGAAAAAGATGGGCTAGATGAAATTATTTGTCCTTATGATTTTGATGGAACTAATAATACAAGTTTAAGAGATAAAGAATTTGCACAGCTATTTGCAGGCATACCCAAGGGCGTGCATTTTGTATGGATATCGGATAGCTGTCATGCAGAGGATTTATCTAGAGACCTTATTATTACTGATGAAACCCATTACCGCTATTTTACAGGGCTATCCCATTTTGAAAAGAGTGAAGATGAAGCGCATGACCAAGCCAATATTACTATAGGTAGAATTGCGCCTATTATAAGCCCACTAAATGGGGCTTTATTAAGCGGCTGTCAGTCGCATGAACTAAGTGCCGATGCCTATATAAATAATAGGTTTAATGGCGCCTTTACGCATTACTTAATTAGAAACTTACATAAGTATAGTGATGCCAAAAATATGAAAACTATTATTGAACTCGTAAATAAGGACCTAGCAAAAAACGGATACGACCAAAGCCCACAAAGCGAGGGGCTACTTGAAAATAATTTTTTCTTTGTATAAGAAAGTATTTAAGAAGAATGATAATAAAATTGAAAGGGATAAAATGAAAAATAAAAAACACTTTATGAGAACTAAGCAAATATATATTGGACTAGTTGTTTTTGTATTGGGAGTTTTTGCTGTTGGGGCTGCGCGGGCGCAGCCCCAACAGCCTTCCATTAAGCAGGGCTTTCTCTCTAAACTTATTGAAATAAAATATACATCAGAACTATACTTAAGTTCCGCGTTAAAACAAGGCTTAAGTAAAGACAGCGCCCTTGCCAACTATAATACGCTTCGCTGGAAACTAGATGGTTTAGTGTATCAATTAAGCGCCGATATGATTGCAGTTAATAGCCCTCGAAAAATGATATTATTAAATGCATGGTGTTTAGAAGAAAGAGATAACGCGATTAATGACATTAATAAGGGTAACAGCACTAATAAGAACAGTAAGAAAAAAATTCAAGTATATGTAAATGCTTTAAATGAAATTGAAAATATTTATCAAAATCAAATACTCCCTTCTTTATACAGAAATGATAAAACAATTAATCTCACCACCAATGTGTTTTATTTATTAAAGGACTCTTATACCATAATTAATGGCATTAGCAATATTAAAACAGAAAAAACCATGGCGCTTATTGAGCTATTGGATCATACTAGACTACTTAGCCCGGGGGAATTGGTTAAGCAGGGGAAGTAAATTAAACCAAGAAGTTAAAATAAATAAGAGGGTGATTATGATACGCTAGCATTAAAGCATCTTATCAAAGCTTCACCTGCTTAAACTTTCCCGATTCGTTTTTCCAATATATTCTTCGTCCTTTATTTCCATTTAATTCTCCAAATAAGCCGTCTGCCACTACATCTAAATCGCCATCTCCATCATAATCAAATAATCGAATCCACTTAATCCAGGCGCCATTACCCGTTTCATCAATTACATCAAAATAATTTTTTGCACTTTCTATAAAACCAGTTTCTTTATTTAAATATAATCTTAAGCCATAGCCATTGTAATTTATATTGCTCATAGTTAAGACATCAATTTTCCCATCAAAGTCAAAATCTAAAAAAGCAATATCCATTAATTCTAAATTAGAGTCTACTTGAAAATTAATGGCTTTTGATCTATCAAAAATTCCATTAGAACTTGGAATTACTCTTAATGTTTTAGAGGACCCTAAAAACAAATCTAAATTACCATCCTTATTAATATCAAAAAGTTCAACGGTATAATAATTATCAGATCCTTGACTAAAGTTTTTAAAAATTTGTTTATTTAATTCAAAATTTCTATTTCCTTTATTAAGGTAACTAGTTGGATGAATTGGAATAACTGCACTGCCTCCTGAGTATGCAATAATATCTATTAATCCATCATTATTGATATCTCCAGTGGCGCCTCCATGATAATAACCAATGTCTTGAGATAAGAATTGATACTTTATATCCTTAGGATAAAATATACCTAATGAATCTCCAGGAAAAGGCATGCCATCATAACCGGAAGAAAATAGCATTATATCTGGCTTCTTATCATTATCCATATCTGATACAACACATTTTCTAACTTGAGTTAACCCTACTTGTAAATCATATACATTGGGATTTGTTTCATATTCAGAAAATAAATGCAAGCCGGTTGCATTGGTTGGCCATGGATTTTTCCAATAATAGGCCCATAAGTCTTTCTTGCCATCACCGGTAAAGTCGGTATAGAGATAAGTACCTAAGTCGTTCCAATAATAACTTTTTGATGCATTCCAACTACTAGTTGTTGTTGTATTATAGGGCATTAAACTGCCGCCACTAATTAGTTCAAAACCCCAATACTTACTTGCATTCACATCAAATAAGCTTGTCATTGCTCTTGTAGTAGTATACCAAGAAGTTGTTTTATTGATAGTAGAGAATGAGTCCAAAGTATTAACGGGATATACCATAGGCACAGTAACCACTGGGGTAATACTTGTAGGCGGAGTAACTTGCGTGGGCGTAACAACTGTAGTTTCAGTTTTTTTACAAGCCGCTAAAAAGAGGAGGAAGATAAACAAACCCAAGGCCCATAGCACTTTTTTCATAGATACAGTTTTAAGTTAGCCTTTGGGGGTAATTCAAATTTAAATAAAAAACTTAAGAAAAATTGGATTAAAATTCCAATGGATTGGATGATTATACTTCGTATCAAAAATACCTTTATTTCACCAACCTAAATGCGTTCTTAGTTAATTCAATTTCGCTGTTACTGATCCCAAATTTCTTTGCAATAATGCGCCAATTTGCAATTTCTTTTAGCATCTCATCTAGAATTTTATTCGCATTATCTACTTTTACTTGATAATAACTGGCTGTGTTCATAACCACTGATATATCTAGTTCGTTACTATTTTCTGAAATATTTAGCGTTAATCCGTTGCCCATCTCATTCGGATTCATATCATACGCTGGCGATAATCTCCAACCTTGATTAGTAAGTACAAATCCATGATTGCGTAAATGATCATCTGTATTTGAAACTAAAATATTAAACAAAATTCTACGCCATAATTGTTCCAAGTCTTCTTTAGCTGATGCACTTTGCTGTATTATGAATTCCGCTAAATTTAAGTAACTAATATTATCATTATAATCTACACCATCCTGAAATCCCAACAAAGTCATCGCAGATGCAAAATGAATTCTTTGCTGTTGAATACGATCAAACCTTTTGGTCAGGAATGTATGCTGCTTACTTGAGAATTGCTGAATTTTCACTTCGGGTACTTCAATCCCACAATTAGCAGCTAATTGATTTAACACCATCTCCCATGCCCCAGCATCCTTGTCATCTTTGGCACTTGGAAATTTAGCAATCCAAAGATTACCTTTTTCATCAGTAACGCTTGCCTTAGGTCTAGCACCTCCCAATGAAGCGCCTGGATCAAGTAATAAATTCAACCACTGCGCATATTCCGGATCATTGACAACATCATCTCTTTCTAATTGAAGACTTGCGTATTCTAATTCTCTAATAGATGTCCAAGGTGGTGCAGCCATTTGTTTATGATTGTTCAAAAAATCACCATCTTCTTCTAGTTTAAAACGCAAACCTCCCATGCGATTTCCATCAAAAACACCCAATAAAAAATCACTTTCAAAAAGTGTTCTTTCATCTCTCTGTTCTTTTTTTGCAGACCATGCTTCTTTTCTACGCATCAATAGTCTACCCCAGCGATCAGGAGATGAATCCAGAAACAATCCAAAATTACTTTTCTCTTCGGGCAGGTATTGTTTACCCTTATACATACTAAGGTTTGGGTCTAAGAATAAAGCCTGACCACTAGATGTCAACCATGTATCATTATATTCAAAGGAAAATATTTCTTTACCTCTTATATGCTGCGGTGTCAAAATACCCATATGCTGAACACCCCCTAAGGATTGCCAATCGGCATATACCCATATTTTAGTTTCGTTTTTCTTCATGACATTTTAGTTTGTTTAGGAGCACGTTTGCCGGTAACAATTCCTGCATCTTGTAATTTTCTACCTAATGGGTCGCTGGCTGCAACCATGGTCAAATCCTTCTCTAATCCCAAAACAAATAGCACTTGCAAATAATTACCAATGGAAACACTGGGGCTGCCTTGCTCGATATTATGAACCGTTTTTCTACCCATACCTATACGTTCTGCAATTTGCGCTGCGCTGAATTTCCTACGCAAACGAGCAAGTTGAATTTGCTCCCCTAATTCTTTAAGAATTTTGAGATTTTTAGGCAATAAAATTGGAGTATTTTTCATATAATGTATCTTATAAAGTACAAATATAGTATTTTTTGTCCTTTTTATGACGCATTATTATACTTTTATTAAAATTATTGAATAAAATAAAAGTATGTTAAGTATTTATACCTAACAAAATAGACCGGCTTAGTCCGCCGGGCTATCTAAAAGTATTATATTATGTGGTTCTTAAAACTTATCTGCAACTTCAGCAATAGTTCTTCTTATGCCTTCCTTTAAAGAAATAGAAGGCTTCCAGCCTAAGTTATTAATCTTGGTGGTATCTAATAGTTTACGGGGAGTTCCATCTGGCTTAGTAGTATCAAATACAAGACTTCCTTTATAGCCTACTTCAGCAGCAATTAATTCAGCAATTTCTTTAATGGAAACATCTTCCCCCCAACCAATATTAAGAATACCGGCTTCATTATAATTTTGTAAAAGAAAAAAGCAAGCATCTGCTAAATCATCTACATGCATAAACTCACGTCGAGGGTTGCCTGTTCCCCAAATAGTTACAGTAGGTTCTTTATTTTTATTTGCTAAAATAATACGACCAATTAATGCAGGTAGTACATGGGAATTTTCTGGATGGTAATTATCGTTAGTGCCATATAAATTGGTAGGCATGGCTGAAATATAATTACAACCATACTGAGCTCTGTAACTATCGCACAATTCAATACCTGCAATTTTAGCAATGGCATAAGGCTGATTAGTAGGTTCTAAAGAACTGCTTAAAATATATTCTTCTTTTAAAGGTTGTGGTGCTAGTTTAGGATAAATACAGGAAGACCCAAGATATAATAATTTAGAAGCATTATTCATGTAAGCAGCATGTAGCACATTTGCTTGAATCATTAAATTATCATAAATAAATTCAGCACGATATGTATTATTAGCATGTATTCCGCCAACTTTCCCAGCAACATTAATAACAATACTAGGCTTCTCAAGTGCAAAAAAATCATTTACTGCAGATTGATTACGTAAATCTAATTCCTTAGAGCTACGGGAAACAATATTTACATGCCCATTGGCTCTCAATTTTCTTTCAATTGCAGAACCAACCAGTCCAAGATGTCCAGATATATATATTTTATCAGTTGAATTCATTAAGTACTTTTTTAATAATAATAGCTAAATTAATAGCACTTATTAAGGCAAATTTAGTAAATAATAAATGGAAATAAGCTATAGGTGAGACTTAAACTAGTAATAATAAGTGCCGTTTAGTGGTAATTCCAATTTAAAATAAAAAACTTAAGTTTGACTAATTAATTTACAGTTTGCAAAGAATTATGAACAAACGCCTTCTTTACTTTTTACTCTCTATACTATGCTTAGTTATAGGCGTGGGGGTATATTATTTTTTTAAGAAGGATATATTAGTATATGAGGCATTCATAGGCCTCCAAAAGATGAATACAGAGGGCTATAGTTTCGCCAATTGGCTACCCGATTTATGCTGGGAAATTTCCTTTTTATTCATGCTTAGCGCCGTTTGGGGTAATTGGCGATTAGTGCCAAATAGTATTAAAATAGTAACCTTAGGCTTAATCATTGGAACTGAACTACTTCAAATGCGTGGCCTGCTTCCTGGCACGGGCGATATCAAGGACATATTAGTTTATTTTATAGGATTTAGTATATTTACACTGA
>JBBAJX010000041.1:0-9827 GCA_040403885.1 Sediminibacterium sp.
ACAATCACATCGGGATGTACGCCTGTTTCACTTAACATTCTAACACTATGTTGAGTAGGCTTTGTTTTTAACTCTTTGGCTGCACTTAAATAAGGAATGAGGGTTAAGTGCACCACCATCACATCTTCTTCTGGTAATTCCCATTGAATTTGACGCACGGTTTCAATAAAAGGGGTGCTCTCAATATCCCCCACTGTTCCACCAATTTCAGTAATGACAATATCAAACTTACCATCCTGGCCCAATAATAACATGCGACGCTTAATTTCATCCGTAATATGCGGAACTACTTGTACTGTTTTACCTAAAAATTCGCCAGCTCTTTCTTTATTAATAACTGTTTGATAAATTCTTCCTGTAGTTACGTTGTTAGCCTGAGAAGTAGGCGTGCCTAAAAAACGCTCATAATGGCCTAAATCTAAATCGGTTTCTGCACCATCTTCTGTTACATAACACTCTCCATGTTCGTAGGGGTTCAAAGTACCTGGATCTACATTAATATAAGGATCAAACTTTTGTATGGTCGCAGTAAAACCTCTGGCTTGCAATAATTTTGCCAAAGAAGCGGCAATGATGCCCTTACCCAAACTACTCGTTACACCGCCCGTTACAAATACATACTTTGCCATAATATATTATTAGTTCATTTTTTGAAAATAGTTTTTACCCAATAGGAATATTCTATTGTGTATAAACCAATTACAAAATGGTTAATTTACTTTTTTGGACCTATCTTTATTTGGAAAAATTCTTAGAGGTCGTACAAACCTACGCCAAAAAAGGGGGGTAACAAAATCGTAGCAAGTACTCAACAAAAAATGTTTATAACTGTTATATAAAAGTGAACATCTTCAATTAAAATAAATAAAAATCAATGAAAAAAGCCATTTATGTCCTTTTTAGCGTCCTTTTGACAGCTAGTTTAATAAGCTGGAATTGGAACAAATCGCAACACCCAACTGTAGAAAAAGCGGAAGTAATTGAGTGTTTGAATATGGAAACGCAGCAGGCTTATAAATTAGAGGCAGGAACACCCGCTTTTGCTGCTATGCACCCTTCACCTCTTGTTGTGAACCCAGAAAACCTTCTTGGGAAAATGATGTCTTTTGATGCTGCCGATGGTAAGCAGGCCAGCGCTTATTTTATTGCTGCTAAAAAGAAATCCAATAAGTATTTAATTGTAATACAAGAATGGTGGGGATTAAATGACAATGTAAAAATGGAATCAGATAAATATTTTACCGACCTAGGGGACGTGAATGTGATTGCAGTAGATATGTATGATGGTAAGGTTGCTGCTACACCAGATAGTGCTATGAAATTAGTGCGCGGTGCGGATATGGGAAGAATGACAGCCATTATTCAAGGGGCTATTAAATATGCAGGATCTAAAGCATCTATATATAGTGTGGGTTGGTGCTTTGGTGGCATGTGGAGTTTACAAACTGCTATACTTGCAGGACCACAAGCAAAAGGAACAGTAATGTATTATGGTAGACCAGAAACGAATATGGATAAATTAAAATCTATTCAATGTGATATCATTGGATTTTTTGGCAACTTAGATCAAAGCCCTTCTCCAACCATGGTGAATGATTTTGAAAAGAACATGAAAGAGGCAGGTAAGAATTTAGCAGTGAATAGATATGAAGCAGGTCATGGTTTTGCGAATCCAAGTAATCCAAGTTATAATGCAGCTGCTAAAGAAGATGCTTATACAAAAGCGATTGCATTTTTGAAAGCACACTAATTGTTTGTACGTAAACTAAATAATTTTCAACGCCTCCCTGGCAGGAAGCCAAAGTGCGCTAATGGAAATTTTACTTAATCTTACAATGAAATAACTAAATAAATAATTTCAACGCCTCCCTGGCAGGAAGCCAAAGTGCGGCTTTTGGAAATTATTTATTTAGCTTCATAGTAATATATCCTTTTATATTACATATCTTTTTAAATCTTCTGAAAGCTGGTCTTCAAGCCTCTTTTTATTGAAACTAGCATCATTTGAATTAACAATTATTTCGAGACGAGCTTTCGAGCACCTGGCAGAGCGAGGCGAGAAATAGGTTTTTAATTCAAATGAAATAAATGAAGTACTAGAAATAGTCTAATGAACTATTAGATCGAATCTAAAGAATTGAAAAGTTAATAACCCTGCCCGGAAAGCAAATAATTTTTAACATAGTCAGCAACCCCTTCTTCTAAACTAGTAAAAGGTTTTAGATAACCAGCAATGCGAAGCTTATTCATATTGGCTTCTGTAAAATATTGATATTTATCTCGGATATCCTCAGGCATATCAATGAATTCAATGTTAGGTTTTAAACCTTGTGCTATAAAAGTATTAGCCGCTAAATCATAAAAGCTTCTCGCCTTTCCAGTGCCTAAATTGTATAAACCATTTTTAGCTGGAGTCCAATTAGATGCAAACATTTCGTGCATCATCCATCCAATTACATTCACTAAGTCTTTCACATATATAAAGTCTCTTAGTTGTTCTCCGTCTTTAAAATCGGGGCGGTGACTTTTAAATAATTTCACCAAGCCAGTTTCTTTGATTTGATTAAAGGCATGAAAAATAACACTGGCCATTCTGGCCTTATGCCCTTCATTAGGACCATAGACATTAAAAAATTTCAAGCCCGTCCATAAAGGAGGTTGCTCTGTTTGCGCTATAACCCATTTATCAAATTCATTCTTACTTACACCATAAGGATTCAGTGGAAGTAATTTATCTAAGATAGTATGGTTGTCATCATATCCTTGTTCACCACTACCATAAGTGGCAGCAGAAGAAGCATAAATAAGTGGAATTTGTTTTGCAGTCGCATACTGCCAAAGCGATTTAGAATATTCCACATTCAGCTCTTCATGAATGGCATAATTAAATTCAGTGGTATCGGTTCTAGCGCCTAAGTGAATGATGATATCAATTTCATACTCATCATTTATGAGTTGATCTAAAAAAGCCTGACGCTCAATAACCTTTGTATATGTTTTTTGCTCCCAGTTTTTTCTTTTTTCTTCCACGCCAAAATCATCTACCAATAATAAATTAGTTAACCCTTTTTCATTTAAATACTGCACCATCACAGAACCAATAAAGCCTGCAGTACCGGTTATAACTATGGTAGGTTGTTGGGTCATTTATTTTGAAGCTAATTTATTTTCAATGGCAGTATCGTAACTATTTTTCCAGCTAGTAATGGCTCCCCAATTTTCACCCTCTACAGTTATACTTCCTTCAGTGACTTTACCCATCACTACAAACTCAATATTACACTTCTTCGCAGCAGCTTCAATTGTAGCAACTTGGGCACTTGTACAAGAAACCACTACTCTTGATTGTGCCTCTCCCATCCAATAAGCATCTTTTCTTAAACTACTTGCATTTGAACTTACTTCAAAACCTTTATTGTTAAAGAAAGCCGATTCTAATAAGGTAACAATTAATCCACCCTCACTAATATCGTGCGCACTTATAATGGATTGGTCTTTAATTAATGAACTTACCAATTGTTGTAAAGCAAACTCTTCTTCTAAATTAAAGTGCGGTGCGGGAGAATGCGCAACGCCTTTTAATTTATGTAAATATTCAGAGGATCCAATGTCATTTCTTTGTGTGCCTAATAAAATAATGGTATCTCCACTATTTTTAAAATCTAAAGTCATTCTGTTTTTCATATCCTCTATAATACCCACCATACCAATGGTAGGTGTAGGAAATACAGGACCATCCGGATTTTGATTATAAAAACTTACATTACCCCCTGTTACTGGCGTATTGAATTTTCTACAAGCAGCGCCCATTCCTTCCACCGATTTTACAAACTGATAATACACTTCAGGATCATAAGGGTTACCAAAGTTCAAACAGTTAGTCACACCAATAGGCTCACCACCAGAACAAACAATATTTCTTGCAGCTTCAGCAACTGCTATCATGGCGCCTAGTTCTGGATTTGCATAAACATATTTACTATTACAATCTACTGTCATCGCTAGTGCTTTACCCGTTCCTTTTGCAATAACCACCGATGCATCACTTGGCGCATTGGTAGAAGTATTTGCAGCACCCACCATGCTATCGTACTGTGTATATATCCAACGCTTAGAGGCAATATTTGGAATTTGCACTAATTGCTTCACCGATTCTTGTAAGTTAGTCGTGTCTGCCACTGAACTCATATCAAATGCATTCACTTTTGCTAAATAAGCAGGTGCTGCGTATTCTCGCGTATACTGAGGAGCACCTCCACCTAATACTAATTCATAGGCAGGAAGTGATGCTTCTAATACGCCATTCATATAAAAATCTAATAGACCATCGTCGGTTACTTCACCAATATTAGAACAAGACAAATCCCATTTTTCAAACACGGCTAATACTTGTGCTTCTTTACCTTTCTCTACCACCATCAACATTCTTTCTTGGCTTTCACTTAATAATAATTCCCAAGCCTTCATGTTTTGTTGACGCGTAGGTACTTTATCTAAATCAATGCGCATACCTACTTGTCCTTTTGCACTCATCTCTGCGGTAGAACATATAATACCTGCTGCACCCATATCTTGCATACCCACTACTCCACCTGTTTCAATTACTTCTAAACAAGCTTCTAATAATTTTTTTTCTTGAAAAGGATCTCCTACTTGCACTGCTGGTAATTCTTCAACACTATCGGCAGTAATTTCAGCGGATGCAAAACTTGCACCACCAATACCATCTTTTCCTGTGGCACTTCCTACAAAAAATACCGGATTACCTTTCCCTAATGCAATGGCGCTAACTGTTTTACCAGCCTTTACAATACCCACACTCATCGCATTCACAAGTGGATTGGTATGGTAACACTCTTCAAAATAGATTTCACCTCCCACAGTAGGTACTCCAAAACAGTTTCCATAATGTCCAATACCATGTACAACACCTGCCAGTAAACGCTGTGTTTTTTTATCTTCTAATTTTCCAAAACGTAAACTATTAAGTGATGCAATAGGCCTTGCACCCATGGTAAAAATATCTCTTTGAATACCCCCTACTCCTGTGGCCGCACCTTGAAAAGGTTCCAATGCACTTGGGTGATTATGGGATTCAATTTTAAATACAACTCCGTAATCATTTCCTATATCCATTAAGCCTGCATTTTCTTCACCCGCTGCCACTAACATTCTACCTCCATCACGAGGTAAAGTTTTTAACCACTTAATAGAATTTTTATAACTACAATGCTCAGACCACATTCCACTAAAAGCACATAGCTCTGTGAAATTAGGAGTACGTCCTAGTTTCGTTTTTATACTTTCAAATTCTTCAGGCGTTAATCTTAATTGCTGGGCTGTTTTGACGGTAATTTCCATTAGTATTTTCTTATTCTTTATAGATGACGCGAAGTTACAAAACCAGAGACTTAACCTTTCATGGATTTACCAACATTCAAACGCTTTCTTGTTAGTAGTTATAAAATGAATGATAATGATTATCAATAGTTTGTATCATTAAAACATATATATAATAATTTAATATTTGTATTTTATACACATTTTGTGCATTTAGAGATGAATCTCACTCTAAAAATATGAAAACTCCATAACTTTGGCTCATTATTTAATATTAAAATAATTTACATATGTCTTTAAGATTCGATGCCGTCAACCATGTAAGTCATGACCGCTCTAATAACCCAGAAGTTCATTCTCAAAAAATTACCGCCATTTTTGGTGAAAGTGTTTTCAATGTAAAAACTGCAAGAGAATATTTGAGTGATGAAGCTTATAAAAGTTTAGTGAACAGTATTAAAGGTTCTAAAAAAATTGAAAGAAATGTAGCAGGACAAATTGCTACAGGTATTCGTGCTTGGGCAGAGGCCAAAGGCGTTACGCACTTTACCCATTGGTTCCAACCTTTAACAGGAACTACTGCAGAAAAGCATGATTCATTTTTTACATTAAAATCGGATGGTACTGCTATTGAAGAATTTGATGGCGCTGCTTTAATACAACAAGAACCAGATGCCTCTTCTTTCCCAAATGGTGGATTGAGAGCGACATTTGAAGCAAGAGGTTACACCGCATGGGACCCTTCTTCTCCCCCATTTATTATTGAAATTGGTAATGGTAAAACATTATGTATTCCTACCATCTTCATTGCATACACTGGAGAATCATTAGATTATAAAGCGCCATTAATGAAAGCCACTGAAGCTTTGAATAAAGCAGCAGTGACAGTTTGTAATTTATTTGATAAAAATGTAACTAAGGTAACGCCCACTTTAGGTTGGGAACAAGAATATTTTGTAATTGATGAAGCGCTTGTAAATGCAAGACCCGATTTAGTTCAGTGCGGAAGAACCGTTTTTGGCGCATCACCTGCTAAGGGACAACAATTAGAAGATCATTATTTCGGATCTATTCCAGAAAGAGTGTACGCCTTTATGCGTGACTATGAAAATGAATCCTATAAATTAGGTATTCCTTTAAGAACAAGACATAATGAAGTAGCCCCTGCTCAATTTGAGTGTGCACCTATATTTGAAGAAGTAAATATTGCGGTTGACCATAACATTTTATTAATGGATGTAATGAGTCGTGTTGCTAAAAGGCATCATTTAGTAGTATTGCTTCATGAAAAACCATTTGCCGGTATTAACGGAAGTGGTAAACATAATAACTGGAGCTTAGCCACCGATACTGGCGTTAATTTATTAGCACCCGGCAAAACACCTAAGACTAATTTAATGTTCTTGACTTTCTTTGTCAATACCATTAAAGCCGTTCATGATTATGCCGATATTTTAAGAGCTGCTATTGCTTCTGCATCTAATGATTTTAGATTAGGCGCGAACGAAGCACCTCCTGCTATTATATCTGTATTCATAGGCGAATATTTAACGAAAGTATTGAATGATGTGGAAAGCCGCGTGGGTACTAAGTTTGACGAGCAAGATGAAGCCATCTTAAAATTAGATTTACACCGTAGCATTCCTGAATTATTATTAGACAATACCGATCGTAACCGTACTTCTCCATTTGCTTTCACTGGAAATAAATTTGAATTCCGCGCGGTAGGCTCTACTGCTAACTGTGGTCATCCAATGACAATTTTAAATACCATTGTAGCAGATACTTTAAACAAATTCGCAGCAGAAGTAGATGCCTTAATGGATAAAGGTGATAAGAAAGAGATTGCGATTATGCAAGTGATTCAAAAATACATTGTATCTAGTAAAAAGATTTTATTTGAAGGCGATGGTTATAGCGAAGAGTGGCATAAAGAAGCAGAGAAAAGAGGATTGCCTAATTTAAAGACAACGCCGGTGGCATTAGATGCGATGGTGACGGAGAAAGCAAAAAAATTATTTAAAGAAAATAATATTTATTCGCACAGCGAATTGGAAGCGCGTTATGAAATTGAATTAGAGAAATATATTAAAAAAGTACAAATTGAAGCGCGTATTATGGGTGACTTAGCCACTAACCATATTATTCCATCTGCGCTTAAATATCAAAATGAATTACTTAAAAATGTAAGCTTACTTCGTGAAGCGGCCTTACCTGAAAAACTATACAAAGGTCAGTTGGCTTTATTAAAAGATGTAAGCACACATATTCAACAAGTATACGATAATGTAGATGCGATGGTGGAAGCACGTAAAGTAGCCAACAACATTGTAAACTCAAGAGAGAAAGCCATTGAATACGAGGCTAAAGTAAAAGCGCAATACTTTGATAAGATCCGCTACCACGTTGATAAATTAGAGCAGTTGGTAGATGATGAATTATGGACCTTACCTAAGTACAGAGAATTGTTGTTCTTACGTTAATTAAGCCCCCCCAAAAGTGATAGCATACAAAAGGTCCCGATAATTCGGGGCCTTTTTTTATGAGGTAATGATAATTTTATAATACAATTTTGAGCGAGCTTTCGAGCAATGCGCAGAGCGAGCGAAAAATTAGTAATATAAAATTTACTTTATTTTAAAGGTTTCGAGGAATTTTGTTGTGAAGTTTCCTTTTCTAAAATCTTCGTTCTGCATTAATTGTAAATGGAATGGAATAGTGGTATGTACTCCTTCAATCACATACTCGCTCAATGCACGATACATAGTATTGATAGCTTCTTCACGGGTTTGAGCTACGGTGATTAATTTACCAATCATAGAATCATAATAGGGAGGAATTACATAGCCTGCATATACATGGCTATCGACACGCACACCATGTCCGCCTGGGGTATGCAGTACTGTTATTTTTCCTGGTGAAGGTCTAAAATCATTGTAAGGATCTTCTGCATTGATACGACATTCAATGGCATGCAATTGTGGTTCGTAATTGCGACCTGATATTTTTTCGCCAGCAGCAATTTTTATTTGTTCTTTAATTAAATCATAGCTCACTACTTCTTCGGTAACGCAGTGTTCCACTTGAATACGCGTATTCATTTCCATGAAATAAAAATTACGATTCTTATCTACTAAAAATTCTACTGTACCCACGCTCTCGTAATTAATTGCACTTGCTGCTTTAATAGCTGCCTCACCCATACGCTTCCGCAATTCTGGTGTCATAAATGGAGAAGGAGATTCTTCTACTAATTTTTGATGTCTTCTTTGAATAGAACAATCACGCTCACTCAAATGACAAACATTTCCGTATTGGTCTCCTGCTACTTGTATTTCTATATGTCTTGGCTCTTCCACAAATTTCTCCATGTACAAACCATCATTTTTAAAACTTGCCCCTGCTTCCATCTTAGCTGCATCATACGCTTTTTCAATTTCACCTTCATTCCATACCACACGCATTCCTTTACCTCCACCACCTGCAGTGGCTTTGATAATAACAGGGTATCCAATTTCTTTAGCTAATTTTTTGGCTGCCGATACATTTTCTAACAAACCTTCTCCACCTGGTACCACAGGGACCCCTGCTTTAATCATAGTTTCTTTAGCAGTGATTTTATCACCCATGCTATTAATCATATCGGGTGTTGGCCCAATAAATTTAATACCATGGTCGGCACATATTTGTGCAAACTTTGCATTCTCTGCTAAAAAACCATAACCTGGATGCACTGCATCAGCATTGGTAATTTCACAGGCCGCCATAATATGTGGAATATTTAAATAGGATTCTTGTCCTTTAGGACCACCTATACAAACAGCTTCATCTGCAAACTTTACGTGCAAACTATCTTTATCTGCAGTTGAATAAACGGCCACTGTTTTAATGCCCATTTCTCTACAGGTTCTAATAATACGTAAAGCAATTTCGCCACGATTGGCTATCAAAATCTTTTTGAACATTTTTCTGAATTAAAATTTGAAAATGGATGAGGTTTATTCTGGTTGAACCAAGAATAAAGGTTGGTCATACTCCACTGGGCTTGCATCATCTACCAAAATTTTCACAATGGTTCCTTTGACTTCACTTTCAATCTCATTGAAAAGTTTCATCGCCTCTATGATACAAACCACTTTACCTACAGCAACTACTGTTCCTTCCTCAGCCATTAATGGCTTGTCAGGAGAGGCTCTTCTGTAAAAAGTTCCAATCATTGGACTTTTAATGGTCAATAAATTAGTGGCTACAGAGGCCACTGGAGCAGTAGGAGCACCTGAAGAAGGAGCTGGCGCGGCAACTGGAGCTGCAGCATAAGTTGTTGCAGGCATCGTGCTTACTGTTACATGCTCTTCTTTTTGCTTGATAGTTACTTTTCCGTCTTTATCTTCGATACTTATCTCTCCGATATTACTCTTGTTAACTACCTTAATTAAATCGTGAATTTGTTTCAAGTCCATGTTTAGCAATTTTGGGTAAAAATGGGG
>JBBAJX010000042.1:0-9126 GCA_040403885.1 Sediminibacterium sp.
TGGTACTTGGGTTTTCCTGGGAGAGTAGGTAGCTGCCTTATTTATTAAAGATCCTCATCATTTATTTGATGGGGATTTTTTTTGCCTTCACCATCCAATCCCATGGTGCTGGGTTTTTTAACCAGCTCGGAGGTTTATGAAATTCAGTAGACCACTTGTAATTTATCTTTTCAATTTTCTCTACCGTAAATCCTGCAAGGGATAATAATAGCTCCAACTCTTCTTTTAAAAAATGTTTGGTAGGCACATCGTCAATATCGGTTACGCCATCTTTTATAAAGCGTATTTGACTAATGGCTCTTTTACCAGTAGGGGCTTTATCTTTTTTAGCGTTGTCTACATTAAATTTATTGGCAATAATATGACTAAATAATTTTGATTCTAAGGAAGGTACCACTAACACTAAGTCTCCACCCTTTTTAATAGAGGAAGCCATATGTTTAAAAAACAAGTTTCTCTTTTTTAATGAAGAAGTAAGAATAGCATTAATACAAATAGCGGAGTCGTATTTTTTTACTTTTGAACGATTTACTGGTACTAAACCATTTTTAGTGGCTATTCTAGTATGAGGTATTAATCTGCTAGCAGACATATCTACTCTCTCATAAGTAATATTGGTATACTGCGGATATTTTTTAGCGGCAATTTTTAAATTGTTATTGGAAATATCTATCGCCTGCACTTTGCCGAAAATAGGTGCAAGCACTGGCATCCATTTACCTACAGCACAACCAATATCTATTACCGATTTTTTAGGCCCAGCAAAACTTAAAATAGCTTTTACAATTTTACCTGATGTATCGTTTTTTAAAACGTCGAAAATTTCAGTTTCGTAAGCGGGTGCTATTTTTTCCCAGTAATTTTTTTCCATAGTAGCTTGAAGTTAAAAAATAAAGGGCAAAAAAAAATCCCTTCCGAATAAACGGAAAGGATTTTGTAATGTATTGTAACGGTTAAGTTGTGTACAGTTGATTAATATCTATTGTATTCACCACCACCACCATTTCCACCACGGTCACGATTGTAACCGCCGCCAGTACCGCCGCGATTGAATCCACCGCCGCCGCCAGAGCCGCCGCGATTAAATCCACCACCGCCACCACCAGCACCATAAGGCTTCTTCTTGAAGGTTCTTTCGCCTTCAGGACGTGGAGTTGACTCGTTAACTACGATGTTACGACCCAACATTTCAGTGTCGTGAAGTTGACTGATAGCTGCACGAGCTTCGTCGTCGCTAGCCATTTCAACAAAACCGAAGCCTTTGCTTCTGTTGTTGTTAAATTTGTCTGTTACAATTTTTGCACTTGCTACTGCACCAAATGGAGTAAACAAGTTCTCTAGATCTTCGCTAGTCATATTCCAGCTTAGATTTCCAACATAAATGTTCATGTTCTTTTAAATTAAGTGATCAAAAACTAATGGAAGAATTCCACCATTAGGACACCGAAGATAGTAATAATAACTACAATTCCATTATTTATACACTTTTTTAATAAAATAGGTGGATAAATAGGCTAAAAATTCAACAAAAAACCCCTCCCGAAGGTTTCGAGAGGGGTTTTGGGCAGTTTTTAAGCTGTAAAAATTTAAAAAAAAGACCTAAAAAGGGGACTGGGCTAAATTAAGCCTCAGCTCCAATTTCAATATCGATTTCAGTATTTTGACCATTTCCAAAGTCAATGGTGGCTTTATAGCTACCTGTTTCTTTGATTTCGTCTTGAATGGTAATACGTCTTCTATCAATTTCGTATCCTTTTTGAGCGCGTATAGCTTGAGTAACTTGTAGGGCAGTAACGCTTCCGAATATTTTATTATTCGCGCCTGTCTTAGCAGTTAATTTCACTGGGCTTGAAGTTAAAATAGTAATTACTTTAGAAATTTCAGCTAACATAGCAGCTTCTTTCTTTGCTTTTACTTTTAAACGCTCCTCTAATTGCTTTGTATTAGATTCAGTTGCTTCAATAGCGCACTTTGTTGGGAATAAGAAATTACGAGCGTAACCGTTTTTAACGTTTACTAGTTCGTCCTTACCACCTAAATTGTCAACATCTTTAATTAAGATAATTTTCATAATCATTTTTTTAGTTCCCAAGAGCCCAGCATTTTTTTGCTGTCACTCGCCGAGGTTTAAAAACTAAACCGCGAGATTAGGGATGGTTTACTAATATTTTTTTGAGCCTATTTAAATAAATCGGTTACATAAGGTAACATAGCCATTTGACGTGATCTTTTGATAGCGTCAGCTACTTTACGTTGATACTTCAAAGAGTTACCACTTAAACGACGAGGTAACATTTTACCTTGTTCGTTAAGGAATTTCTTTAAGAAGTCTGTATCCTTATAGTCTACATACTTAATACCATACTTTTTAAAACGACAGAATTTCTTCTTAGGTTTTTCCTGCTTAATCGCGGTTAGGTATTTGATTTCATTCTTTGCCATGTTGGTAAAAATTTAATTAAGCCTCAACTGCTTTGTGAACAGGGAAACCGCCGTTTCTCTTAATGTGGTTGTACTCAACTGCGTACTTGTCAAGTTTTGTAATCATGTGACGCATAATTTGTTCGTCACGTAAAAATTGAATTTTCAATTTTTCATTCACTGTAGCTGGAGCTGTGAATTCTAGTATCCAGTAGATACCAGTCGTTTTCTTATCGATAGGATAAGCAAGTGATTTTAAACCCCAAGGATTGGAGGCTACTGTAGACCCACCATTTTCTTTGATGAAGTCTTGGTATTTTTTCTGAGTTGATTTAAAATCTTCTTCAGATAATACCGGTGTAAAAATCACCATTAATTCGTAATTGTTCATTACTTGAATTTTTTGGTTAAATAATTGGGTTTTCCCAGTGGACATTCCGATTACTCGGGATGAATCTGCCAAAACAGATTTGGGACGGCGAAGATAGGCTATTTCAGTGTATTTCCGCTCAAAATTGGCTTAAAAATAAGGGCCACCGGGAAATGATCGCTATATCCACCCCTAAACCGGTCTCCATCATAGGTTCTTTTGGGGTAGCCCTGGTATTTACCCTGGGTTTCGATCATGTCGAAAGTATTGTAAATGATTGGTTTGTAGCTGGTTAGGTTATTATTGGATTCTGCCCAATGCCTACTTAGTAAGATTTGGTCAAATAGGCTCCAGCTATCTCTAAAAGCTATACTTCCATAGCCATTTTTGAAAAGAGCTAAAAAGGGATTTAAGAGTGCTAGTTTTTTAATACTGGTATTAGTAGGGTTGTCGTTAAAATCTCCCATGACTATAAATTTTGCTTGAGGGTCAATTATAGAAATACTATCCATTATTTTTTTACAAACGCTAGCTGCCCATATTCTTTTGCTATTTGAAATAAAGGCACCACCTCTTCTACTTGGCCAATGATTCACTAATATATGTACCCACTGTCCATCTAATTTTCCTTTAACATATAAAATATCACGTGTTGCGTAATCATTAAAATGATTAGCGTCTGTTAATGAATAGGGTTGGTATTGATAAGGGATAAAATAAGCGGGGTTATATATTAATGCAACGTCTACTCCTCGTTGGTCTCTTGAATCAAAATGCAAATATTTGTAATGGTATTTTTGCAAAATTGGCTCTGCAATTAATTTTTCCAACACCCATTTATTCTCAACTTCAGCTACCCCTATAATTGCTATTCCATTACTATTTTCCATTTTTCCCATTCCATAAATAACCTTTGCTAGATGTGAAGATTTTATGGCATACGCTTTACTAGTATAATTTTTTTGACTAGTTGGTAAAAAATCTTCATCAATGACTTTTATTTGATTTGTAGTATCATAAAAATTTTCGCAGTTATAGAAACCTACAATTATACTTTGAGCAGGAAGTGTAATATGAAGCAGCATAAAATGAAGAAGTAAAAAAATGAATGTAAAATATTTTTTCATGTAAGGCTTTAATTTTTGGTAAGTATATGTAAAAGTTAAATACGAATTATGCGTATTTGCCGAAAGAATTTGTTTTGAAATAAAACACAAATTGTGGTTTCAAAAATGAATATGAGACCTAATTGTAAATTGTTATTATTATTTTTCTCATTGCTACTAATGAAATCTGCTCATGCACAAAGTGAAGAAGAGATTACAAAGCAATGGGTATATGATGAAAATGAAAGAACTTATAATTGGGTACCTACTTTGTTAAAATCCAATAAAAATATTCTAAGTAGTATTTCTCAGTTTAATGGATACGTATTTAATTGGATTCCTAGAGGGCAGGCATATAATAACAGTAACGTTATTGATGGCATTAACTGGGATTCCAATTTAAATGGATGGAATGCTTCTTTTTCATATTCTGGCATGTATAAAATTTTTCATCAAAAGCAAAGCGATGAGCATTTGGAGTATTCGAGTGAAGGCTATAGTAAGAATTATAGAACAAGTTATTTAACTACCTCTGCCAATTTATTCAAAAAAGGTTGGCAAATGCATACAGCGTTTTCTAATGCATCCTACTTGAATGAAGGGTATGTACAGTATAGTAAAGCGGGCAATCAAAATCAGTGGAGTTTACACTCATTCTTAGTTTTTCAAAATACACCCAATGGTTTGTCGCCTAGTGGGTTTAAAAAAATAAAGGGGGCTGCTTTTAGTATTGATAAATTTTTTAAAAATAATCAATCTATCGGTTTCACTTTATGGTGGGATCATGCGAATCAAGGTAAGCAGGCTCCATCTGTTCTAGAAGCCTATACATTATCTCATCTTAGAAATTATAATCCTAGTTGGGGTTGGCTTAATGGCCAAGCTTATTACCCGAATAGTAAATATACAAATGTACCTGTGCTTTCCATTAGGTATGAAAAGAGGTGGGCTGATAAAGCCTCTTTTCAAATCAATTTTGGACTTGCCATTGGAGAGCAAGGAACGTCCCAATTAGATTGGACATCAACAGCAGATCCAAGGCCTGATTATTATAGATATTTGCCAAGTTATAGCAAGGATAGTAGCACGCGCAGTCAATTAACTAAATGGTTTGAGTCAAATCCACAAGCACTACAAATAAATTTTGATCGAATTCGAAAAATAAATACAGCCTCTGTTTCAAAAAGGTCTTTTTATATTATCAATAAAAATAGTGCTAATATCATTTTAGCTCGAGCTTCTGCATTATATAAATTAGAAATTAATAATTATTGGAGTACGAATGCTGGAGTAGAAATTGCTAAAGATAAAATTCATTATTACAATCGTATTGATAATCTTTTAGGCGGACAGTTCTATTATAACTATAATGGATGGGTAATTGATGATGGGCTTGTTAATAGTTTTCAAAACAATATACAAAGTCCAGATCAGAAAATTAAAGAAGGTGAGAAATGGGGTCCGGATTTTATATTGCAATCAATGCAAGCCAAGGGTTGGCTGCAAATTAAAAATACAAGCCCAAGATGGGAATTCTCCACTGGGCTTAATTATTCGACAGCTATATTTCAAAGAAATGGATTAAATCAAAATGGACTTTTTATAAATAATTCCTTAGGACCTTCCTCCCTTTTTTATTTTCCAAGTATTGGGTATAAGGGCCAAGTTTTATATAAATTTTCAGGTCGACTCTATGCAAGATCAATTTTTTTTAATCAACAATTTGCTCCAGATGCTTCTGCTGTATTTTTAGATCCTTCCTTACATGCTTTTCAGACACCTTTTCTTTTGCCTGTTTTAAAAAATGGCATTGACCTTAGTTTTTATTTCAGAGGGGTTGATACTAAAATAATGGTAAGCGCCTATTTTCAAAAACAAAAAAACGAAGCTGAAAAAAGATTCTTTTATCATGATAGGTATAGCTCTTTTGTTTACGGAGTTACAGGGCAAAAAGAAAGTATTTACCAAGGGGTTGAGTCTTCTTTAGAGACAATGCTATTTAATTTTTTTCAACTTGAAATATCCTTTAATATGGGTAGGTATTATATTTCAAACAATCCCATGTATGAGATTTTACTAGCCAATGATATGTACAAGGTGGAGTCTGGCTTATTGAGATTGAAAAATCTGCCTGCTTCAACAGGGCCTGAAATAACTGAAGCTATTTCAATACAAATGCAGCCTACTTATTCTACGCGTGTTTCATTAACCGGAATTTATGCAGCAAAAAGAGCAATAAGTTATGATTACTATAGACGATCTGCATTTACATTAGATCCAATTACAAAAAATAGTTTGTACGCTAGCATGCATGATGTTGAATATCTGCCTAGTCAATTTGTGTTAAATGCATCTATGTCTAAATCCTTTAATGTAAGCTATGGTAAACAGAAATTACCTATTTATTGCAATTTTAGTTTTAAAAATTTACTAGGTACACCTATTCCAGTATTAGTCTTCGAACAATCACGGTTCGATTATATTAATTTAAATCCAAATAAATTCCCACTCAAATATTTATATAACCAAGGCATCACCTATGCAGTCGGCATTCAATTACAAATTCAATAATATTTTATGAAAAACAAATCCTCTTTAACTATTCTTATTTCTTTAATAGCTATAGTCGTATTATTTTTTTTAGCTGCCTGTTTAAAGCAAACTGCGTATGCGCAGCCAGTAAACAGTATCGATACCGATTCATTAATTAGTATTAAAGCATTTAGAAAACTACATACCATGGGCAATATTGAGTTCATTACTAAAACAATGGCTTTGGAGGCCACTATAGTAGCGAATGATGAGCACGATAATTTATATAAATCAATTAGTATTCAGGATACTTCTGGTGGAATATTAATAAATTTAGACGCTAGCGCATTATATCAAACTTATCCAATTGGAACAACCATAAGAATACACTTACAAAATTTATTCTTAACAGATTATAGAAGGATGCTACAAGTGGTGGCATCTGTTGATACTAGTTCTGGACAATTATTAACGACTGGAATTCCAGCGCCTTTATTTACTAAATATATTAAAGTAGTTAAAGAAAATACCAATATAGTTCCCCTAGTAGTTTCTTTTAAAAATTTAGCGGATAGTTTGCAAGGAAGACTTATTAAAATATCCAATGTTGAATTTTCTGCAGCAGATACCAATTCAACTTATGCCGATAAAAAAAATAAAATTGGCGCTAGCAGAAGCTTGAAATTTTGTGCGGGTGGAACTATTTATCTTAGGACAAGTGGCTATGCCGATTTTGCTGGTATTTCTTTACCCAAAAATAATGGGGATATTATTGGCGTTTATTCTGTTTACAATTATGAAAAGCAGTTATTATTAAGAGACACAAGTGACATTTTGTTTAGGTCCAAGCGTTGTACTGGCGCAGCCTGGCTTAAAAACTAGCCATCATAGGTCAAAGGCTTGACAGCTTGGCAGAATTTCGGCTTTGGTACCTTGTTTGCTAATAGGGAGCTAAACAACAGCACTATGCAAAAAGGTCAAATAAGAGTTCAGACAGAGAACATCTTTCCTATCATTAAAAAGTTCCTTTACAGCGACCACGAAATATTTTTACGTGAGTTAGTAAGTAACGCTGTAGATGCTTCTCAAAAATTAAAAACATTAAGCTCTAAAGGCGAAGTGAAAGGCGATATTGGTAACCTTAGAGTAGATGTAATTTTAGATGCCAAAGAAAAAACATTGACCATTATGGACAATGGTATTGGTATGTCATCTGAAGAAGTAGATAAATACATTAACCAAGTGGCCTTCAGTGGTGCAGAAGAATTTGTTACTAAATACAAAGACGCTAGCATTATTGGTCATTTTGGTTTAGGATTTTATAGCGCCTTTATGGTAAGTAGCAAAGTAGATATCTATTCTAAAAGTCATACCGGTACACCAGGTGTTTTTTGGAGCTGCGATGGTAGCACCGAATATGAATTATACGAAGTAGACTATAGTGCCCGCGGTACTAAAATTATTTTACATATTAACGAAGAGAGTGCCGAGTTTTTAGAAGCGCAAAGAGTAAAATCTATTTTGGATCGTTTTTGTAAATTTTTGCCAGTAGCTATTTATTTTACCGATGCGAATGCGGAGAAGAAGGAGGCTAAAGCGGAAGAAGATGCGAATGCATCTGATGCAGGAGGAAAAGTTAAAGAGGAAAAAGAAGCGGAAGTAGAAAAACCAATTAACAATACCAATCCATTATGGATTCGTAAACCAGCCGAATTAACCAAAGAAGACTACGAGAATTTTTATAAAGAATTATATCCCTTTGGTGAAACACCACTTTTTTGGATTCACTTAAACGTAGACTATCCATTTAATTTAACGGGTATATTATACTTCCCGAAAATTAAGCAAAGCTTTGAAATTCAAAAGGACAAAATTCAGTTGTATTGCAACCAAGTTTTTGTAACCGATGAAGTAAAAGATATTGTACCTGAGTTTTTAATGTTATTACATGGTGTTATTGATAGCCCAGATATTCCATTAAACGTAAGTCGTAGCTATTTACAAGGCGACCCGAATGTGAAAAAAATTAATGCACACATTACTAAAAAAGTAGCCGATAAATTAGAAGAGATATTTAACAATGACCGCAAAGCTTTTGAAGATAAGTGGGAGAGCCTAGGCCTGTTCGTTAAATATGGTATGATTACCGACGATAAGTTTTTAGACAAGGCTAATAAGTTTTTAATCTTAGAAGACGCAGCCACTGCAGGTAGTTTCTATACTTTAGATGAATATAAAAAAGTAACGGAGTCGAACCAAAAAAATAAAGACGGTAAACAAGTATTGTTATATACTACCAACCCAGTAGGTCAAGATGCGTTTATACAAGCAGCAGTAGGCAAGGGCTACAAGGTAATTAAATTGGAAACCATGGTGGACGCTGCCTTCATTAATAATGTGGAAATGAAATGGGAAGGTGTTCAGTTTGTAAGAGTAGATGCTGATGTAGTTGATAACTTAATAGACAAACAAGAAAATGTAGATTCTGTTTTATCTAAAGATGAAGTAGAGCAAGCTAAAAAATTATTTGAATTCCAAATACCTGAAACAACTATTACCGTTGAAGTGAAGGGCCTTAGCCAAGACGCTGCGCCGGTCATTGCAACACGCCCTGAATTTATGCGTCGTATGAAAGATATGGCCAGCATGGGTGGTGGAGGTATGACTGCTTTTTATGCGCAAATGCCCGATGAAGTA
>JBBAJX010000043.1:0-8059 GCA_040403885.1 Sediminibacterium sp.
AGGTGGTGGTGGTTTGAGTAGTGGCACAGGTGGTGGGGCATCTTATTTAGGTTCATACAACACAGCTAATGGTGTTCATGCATTATACTCGAACACAACAGGTTCATTTAACACAGCTAATGGTTTTAATGCATTACAATCCAACACAACAGGAAACCAAAACACAGCTAATGGTTTTAGTGCATTATACTCCAACACAACAGGATACCTAAACACAGCTAATGGTGTTAATGCATTAAACTACAACACAACAGGATACCTAAACACAGCTAATGGTTTTAGTGCATTATACTCCAACACAACAGGAACCCAAAACACAGCTAATGGTTTCCAAGCAGGTTATGGAACAGGCACAAATGCCAACACAACAGGAAGTAATAACATATTCATAGGTAATCTTAGTGTAGGTGTAAGTGCAACTGAAAGCAATAGAACTTGGATTGGTAATTCATCAACTACATCTACTTGGTTAGCAGGCAATGTACTAATAGGAACTACAACAGACGCAGGCTACAAACTTGATGTGAATGGTACGGGTAGGTTTACGGGTAATGTTACAGTTGGAGCATTAATTACAAACTATAATCAAATTCTCGGTTTACAGTTTTTTAAACCAGGAGCATCAGGTGTTGCCGGAAATTTAAGATGGGATTTAGAATCAGCAGGAACTGAATCTACAGGTAATGTTGGTTCCGATTTTACTCTTTATAGATATGATAATACAGGAACATATTTAGGAACTACTTTAACTATTACTCGTTCAACAGGTGCAGCTACGTTTAGTTCAAGTGTAACGGCAGGAGGTAATATAACAATTAATGGTACTGCTAATGGATTAAACGTAAAAAATGCAGGTTATGGAATAGGATGGTTTGCAGCAGCAGGAGCAGCAGCAGACTATTCAAACCTATCAGCAGCAGGAGATTTAATAGTAAGTATTCAACAAACAGCAGGTTACACAGCCAGTAAAATGATTGTTAGTAACCAAAATAATGGAGATATAATCTACTCTTTTGGAACACTTCCATCAAATGATGTAGAGAAATTCAGAATGGTAAAAAATGGTCAATTCCAAGCACTTACAATAAAAACAGCAGCACCATTAATGGGAGCAGGAGTAATGAAGTTTGGAATAAAACAAGCAGGTACAGCCGTAGGTGCAGCAGGATATTGGACAGTAAATATTGACGGAACAGATTATTATATTAACTTATTTAACACATCACCATAAAAAAAATAAAATTATGAAATTAATTACACCCGTAACTTCTTGGGCAAATGGACAAGCAGTAGAAGCAAAAATTTTAAACGCATACGTTATCAATGATAACTTAATAAGTTCAGCAACATTTTATTATGCTTTGCTTTCAAAAAATCCTGATGGAACAGTTGGTTCAGGAGTGGCACAAGGTAATTTAACTATGACAGGAGAGCCTTATAATACTTGGCAGACCAATGGACAGGCTTGGGATTATATTGCAACAACACTAGGTTTAACAATCATAGGAGATTATGTGCCACCAACCACAACTAGTACAACAACTGAAGCACCAGTAGAAACAACAACTAGTACTACCACCAGTGAAGAACCATTAACCACTACTACCACTACCACTATTTAAATTAATTTGGTAAATTAAATTATTTAAAATAGCTTTGTAGGAAAATTAAAACATTATGAAAACAGTTAAATTAAAGGTGATTAAAGAAAATATTGGTGGTAGAGATACAATCTTAACTACATATGGTTTACTTAAATCAATAATAAACAACCCAAAAGAGGGTGGTTTTAATGTAGATGAAATGATTAAAAGATTAAGACTTCTTGAAAAGTTAGATGCTCATAAAGAGATATTTACAATAGAAGAAGCCAATCTTGAAAACTCTTTAGCTATAACAGCAGAGCTTTCTCTTGAAGATGCTGATTATAATGATTTAAAAGAGCTTTTAAAAAGTATGAAATGGGGAGTTATCTCTCAAGCTATTGTTGATTTAACCAACGAGTTTAAATAGTTCATCTATCACTCTACTTGCTTTAATACCCCTATGACATTCAAAATGTTTAGGGGTATTTTTGTTAATAGGACACCAATCCCAATCTCCTTTATCAAATTTAAAATTAGGATTATTCCAACATCCATGACATAAACTTTCATCTGTAATTCTAATACAATGAGATTGAAACTCATGGTCCTTGTTGGTAAAATTACTAATCATTACCACCTGTGCTCCTACAGCCCAAGCTAACCAGCTAAGTCCACTAGATAAACCTATGAAGAATTCACTATGATGTATTACACTCATGGTGTTCTCAATGCTTGTATCATCTATCTTAACACAATTGTCAAATGGATTATTCTCTTTGGATATATTGATAACTTGATATCCTTTATCATGTAGATAGTTAATCACTTCCTGCCAACCTTCTCTGGTCCAGAACTTACACCCACTAGTAGAATTGGTAGCTATTGTAACATACCTACCATACTTATTGTTACCACGATCAAATTTTACACTAGGTCTAATCTCTTGAAAATCAAGACCTAAGATGTTAGTAGCTGCTTGTTGAAGGGGAATAGTGTTTGGTAAAGTTGGTTCTCTATTACTATTATATCTCCAACCAAGAACATATTGTCCATATGTATTTATTGTAGATCCTGGTGCTACAAATTCAAGTTCAGGATAGTTAAGTATTTTGTTCCAAAAAGTTGACACAACCACTTTACAATTATGTTTCTTTTTAAACTCTAAACAATATGGTATCCAAGCTAGTGTATCTCCCAGACTCTCACTATCAAAATGTATAAACACTGTCTTACCTGTATAATCTAATGTGTAATTATATATAAGCTTATCATCCTGCCAAACCTTAGTAGTCCATTTGGTATAATATTCTCTATCCAATTTAACCCAATGGTTTATTTTTATATTAAATTCAGTAGAAAGACTACCATTTTCTTCATAAAAACAAACTTTAAAATTACTATCACTCACTCCTTTTATCTCTAGAAAGGGTTGAATAACAAAGTGTTGTGTAATATCCACTCTTTGTTCCTGAAGAGGAATATTCATTACAGTGTTATAAAAGTTTTTATAGGCATTTGTATAATCATCTAATTGGTTTGGAATACTATATGTAGCTTTTATATTATGTAGGTTTGTATCTATGGGTTGTATGTAGTTTGTGAACATAGTTTCATACTGCTCTAGGTTTCTAGCTACAATAGGAAGTCCGTAACTAATTGCCTCTCTAAGAACTAGAGGATTACATTCCCATACACTATTGAACATAAATATATCAGCAGCCTGCATAAACAGTTGTGTATCAGCTCTTTCTCCCCATAGGGTTACATTAGGTGGTAAGTTTCTCATTAATGGTTCCCAGTAGTCTTTAAAGTTACCAGCTTGGTTACCTACAAAATGAAAATCCATATCAGGATAGTTACGAGCTATATCAAGTCCTTCTCCCTGATTCTTACCAGCTGTCCATAGTCCTACATTCAATACATTAGTCTTAACTAAACTAAATCCTAATTTAACCTTTGCTTTATGTTTAATTATATCAGAAACAACATTGTTCTCTATAGGAAACTCAATCACCTCTTTATAAGAGGGTGTGTTAGCAAATGTCTTTAAATGATATGGTGTACAGAAAGCATATGCATCAGGATGAAATATCTTTTCATTAGGATTAAAGCTTACATCATGACAGGTTTCTACAATCCTATAAGTTCTATTAGGGCTATATAGTTCATTAATCATTTCTCTATTCAATCTCTCTGAAGGTTCTTGTATATGTATAATGTCTGGTTTGATTCTCTTGATTATATCAAAGAGTTCCATTTTGTTCTCATATAATGTATATACATCTACTAATTCCTTAATAGCATTACGCTGTACAACATAATCAAGACTATGACATTGGTATTCTATTACACTTATATGTACATAATTTTGTAACACCTCTACACTTTTCTGAAGGAAAGCAGGCATTCCTCCTGTGGATAGGTGTGGAGCAATGTATAATATATTTAATCCTTTAAGCTTATCAATCATCTTGTACATAACATCTGGTCTCTTTTCTCCATGATAGAACAATAGATTTTCTTTCTTAGGAAGTTTAAACCACTGCCAATGCTCCTTATCAAATTCATATTCATCTATCTTATTAAGAATATCAAGACTGGCATTAGTATATAAATATGGTAGACAATCTGTATGTCCATTTTTCCACAAGAGAACATTTGCAATAGTTTCTTCATGAAAGGGAGCATAAAATTTAAAATCTTTTTTAATTGTAGGATGAGTACACATCCAATACCACTCATCTAAAAATTGTATACAATCCTGATTAGCTATAAAATATCCTGTTTGTCTATAAGACTTTCTTTCTGTATCAAAGAACTCACAAGCTGGAAGCTCAAGATTGGCCTTCCCATCTAACATCATCACATCATATATACTATCTACAAATAGTGGATAGTCAGTAATAGAGAAGTCAAATATTCTATCTACTAGTGGTGTAGCTACACTATCACTATCTACATAAGCCACTGTGTTAGCATATTTAAGACAGTCTTTAACAATCATTGGACGTTCTATAAGGATGTTATATATCCTATCATCTATTCTATTAATATAGAATTGATCCTTGGTGTTATATTCTATCTCTTTGATATTACAATCCCATCTGATGGTGGTAGCTTTATGTATCTTTGCATCAGAGTTAAGCATGTATACAAACACTGGATGTTTACTAAATGTAACTAGAGAGTTTACACAAGCTGTTACAATATCATAATAAGCATCTGTAGCATATAGTACAAAAGCTTTATCAACTATCTTTCTTTCTATATAATACCCATACCACATATTCCCATAGAGAAGTTCTAATGTGGGATAGCGTTCACTCATCACATCTGTTGTCAAATCTGGTTGTAGGTGAGTTTCATATGTATTACCTTCATATGCTCCTTGTTTCATCATGTAGGGAATAGCAACTAAACATTGCTTCCCAGCATTCTTCACATCTTGTATAAGCTTCTGTCCTTCTTCAGCTGTTAAATGCTCTAACACATCTCCTAGGATGATAAAATCATAATTAGAATAATCAAATGTGCATATATCTCCATCATAAACAACACCATAATAATTCCACAATTCATATTGATTAATGTAAGGAGCCCATATCTCAAGAGCATCTATGTCATATTCAAGATGTGCTAATAACTTACCATATGTACCTTCTCCAGCACCTACATCTAATATCCTTGTGTTAGCAGGAACATTATTCTTGAACCATTCTTTCACCTCATTTTTAAAGAATTTATAACTAGTAGGCATACAATTATTTTGCACAAATTTAAGAAAGATTAGGTATATTTGCAAAAAAACATTATGAAAATAGAAGTGAGTGTAGGAGAGATAGTAGACAAGTTCACTATACTAACTATCAAGAGTGAACAAATACAAGATGAGGATAAGTTAAAGAATGTTACAAAAGAACTAGGCTATCTATTAGGAAAGGTTCTTGAATTAGGTATAGACCTAGAAGATGAACTAGTAACAACTCTTCTTGATGTAAATAAAGAACTCTGGAAGGTGGAAGATGATATTAGAAATCTTGAAAGAGAGAAATTTTTTGGTCATAGTTTTGTCAAATTAGCTAGAAGCGTATACAAGCTAAATGATAGAAGAGCTAATATTAAGAAAAAGATTAATATAGCTTATGGCTCAGAATTTGTAGAAGAAAAATCATATAATACATATTAAAAAAAGATTTGGTAATTTCAATTGTTTTACATAGCTTTGCGTGTACTACTATAATTATCCAAACTAAATAGCACATGTCTCCTTAATAGGGGATTTTTGTGTTATATACATTCCCCTCTTAATCCATTATGGAAACAAATAACTTCAAACAAGAATTAACCAATATGGATATTAGACTTACAGAGATGGAAGAGAAAATTGACTCTATTAACACAAAATTAACCCAAGTGGTAGATGCTATCATTGGAAACCCATTAACAAAGGTGGGGGGGTTCATTGGTGAGATTGAAATAATGAAAGCAAAAATTCTTGAATTAGAGAAGCAGCAAGTTAAATATGAAGAGTTTAAAAAGAAAACATTGTGGACTATAGGTGTAATAATGGCTATAGGAGCATTAATTCAATACGCTACAAGCATTTATTCAAATGTTAACACTGTAAAAACAGCTGAATCCACGCAAATCAAAACTCCATGAAATTAAAAGACATAGCATTTATCACAATTATTGTAATATTAGTGACAAAGATTTTATTCTTTTCAGCAGGTAAAGCAACAAAGTCTCTTCAGGAAGAAAACAAAACTTTAACAGACTTAATAGCTCTCTCAATTAAAACTATAGATAGTCTTAACGTTGCTCAAGCTGCAGAAACAAAGCAAATAGATAGTCTAATTAAGCTTCATAATGTTATTAAAATCAAATACAAAACTATATATGAAGAATATCAAACCAAAGATTCTCTTGTTAATAGTCTGTCTGTTGACAGTATTGTTGGGCTATGGACAAAAAGATACAGTTATTATCAAACCAAATGATTCTTTGGTAACTATTACCAAATGGATGGCAATTGATATAACCAAAGACTTAGTTAAGAAAGACTATTTAGAACAAAAGGTGGTTCTTTTAGAGAAAGATACAACAGTTTTGTCACAAATATCTGCTAAATATGTGACAGAATTAAGTATGGCTAATAAGAAAGAAGAAGCGTATAAGTCTATTATAGCTGATGATAAGAAGATGATAGGTAATTTTAATAACTACATCCTTAAACAAGATAGGGCATTAAAAACCACCAAGGTTAAATCAATCACATCACAGATATTTCTTTTAGCAGCATTTATATTTATAATAGTAAAAAGTTAAATATGAAATTTGGATGGTCACATTACTGGGAATCTACACCTAAAGGTGTTAGAAAGATAGCAGATGCAATAGTGTCTGCTTGTGTATTTGCAGGTGGTCTTACATCACTTAACGGACATCCTATTGTAGGAACCATCATATTTGCTATAGGATTTATAGCTAAAGCAATATCAAATTTCTTCACTGATGACACTTCTGTAGCATGATTATAATAAATGATGAGTGTATAGACTTGATAAAATCCTTTGAAGGGTTCTCTGCAAAAGCTTATCATGATGCTATTGATCCTCCAGGAGTTGATACAATTGGATATGGCACCATAATTTATCCACCTACATATCTAGGAGGTAAACGTGTAAAGGTTGGGGATGTACCAATCACTGAGGCTCAAGCAGTTGCATTTCTCAAATGGGAAGTGGAGCTTAAAACCAAAGCAGTTGATATACTACTTAGAGATGACCTTACAGCTAATCAGTTTGGTGCTCTTGTAAGTTTTACATACAACCTTGGTGAAGGATCTTTAAAAGGTTCTACACTACGTAAGAAGGTTAATGCTGATCCAACTGATCCCACTATACTACTTGAGTTTCTTAAGTGGGATATGGCTTCTGGACATCATATAAAAGGATTACAAAGAAGAAGACAAGCAGAAGCTGATTTATATTTTAAAAAATAACCAATGGCAAAAACAACTGGTGACTCAAGAAAAACCACATTTGGTAAAAGAAAAGGTGGTAAAGCTAAGAAAAGCAAAGGTCCTAAAGAGAAAAATGTGAGCAAATACCGTTCACAGGGTAGATAACCAAACAAAAATATATGGAAAGTGACAGTAAAACAATTAAGAAGATTAAAAGAAGCATCTTTAATGTTAGCGATGTTCTTCCTACCATTTGGATACGATTTCCTTTTCAAGCTGATAATGGATCTAAGTGGCTCCTATTGGATAGCAGACATTACCTTCTACTCAATTTCAGGATCATTTTGGCTCTCGTATATCTTGTTATCCAAACGTTTAAGTAAGTATAACTAACTTAGTTATAATAGATTTAATTAATTTGCTTATAGTGAATTAATTAAGCTCATTGTAATTATTAAATAATCATATACCTTTACGCATTAATTTTATTAATCATGGCAATACCTTC
>JBBAJX010000044.1:0-7705 GCA_040403885.1 Sediminibacterium sp.
TTTGACCAGGTGCACATACTGGTACCGTATAAGTATAAGTACCCGCAACAGTTGCAGTAAAGGTGTAAGTTCCATTTGCTGTCATGGTTAATACGGCGCCACTTGATGCAGCACCACTGCCCGCAGCTGGATTGGTAGGATCAGCCACTGGAGTGCCATAAGTTGTTCCCGCAGGCACTACATCATTACTTGAAATATTTCCTTTCTTAGGAATATTCACAAATGCAGTATCAACATCATTTACCAAAGTATTCACTGGAACAGTAAACACAATTGTTTCTGTAGGACAATTTGTTGTTTGACCAGGTGCACATACTGGTACCGTATAAGTATAAGTACCCGCAACAGTTGCAGTGAATGAGTAAGTACCATCTGTGTTTACTGTTATAGTAGCCCCTGATTGTTGCGTAGGTTGCGCATAAGTGGAACCAGGTTGAATGACATCATTTGTTGAAATATTTCCTAACTTTTCAATATTAATATAGGCAGTAGCAGCATCTGGGTTAAGTACTTGTGCTGGTTCTACTAAAATATGAATTGTTGCAGTAGCACATGCAGCTGGTGTAGCTCCAGTGCATACTGTATAAGTTATATCAACTGGTCCACTAAAACCAGCTGTAGGTGTAAAGGTGTAGGAACCATCTGCATTCATGGTAAAACTGCCTTGTGCAGTAGTTGGTCCAGTTACCAAACTCGTAGTTAAACTTGCACCTCCTGTATTTTTATCATTTGTTAAAACATTACCCGACACTGCATTCGTTCCACCAGTGGATGCAAGTACAGTTGCATAATCATCAATAGCAATTGTTGTTGAAGGAGCCGAAGCTGGCACTACTGTAAAATAGACTACTGCTGTTTGACACAATGGTGTAGGTGAACTATTATCACACACATTATATACAACACTATCTGTTCCTACAAAACCAGCAGCTGGTGTATAGGTAATGGTTCCATCACTATTCACTACAGCTACTCCATTTTTAGGCGCAGAGGCAATCGAAACACTTGAAGTATTTAAAGTTCCCCCTGAATTTCCTACAACATCATTGGCTAATATATTTACAGTGGTGGCTGTACCAGATTTAGTCGTAGCTATGTCATTATTTGCTACAGGTTTATCAGTCACTGCTAATGGATCAAGAACTGTTATTTCCAAAGGAGATAAAGGACAGCCTGTTGTTTGACCTGCTGCACAAACAGGAATATAATATGTATATTTTCCAGGAGTAGTAGCCGTAAATGTGTAAGAGCCATCTGCATTTACTGTAATTTTTGCACCAGTTGGGTTAGCCGCATTCGTTCCAGGTTGTCCATAAGTAGTTCCAGCAGGAATTACATCATTGGTAGTTAATTTACCAGATACTGGAACATTCACGTTAGTTACATTAATGTCCGAATTTAATTTTGTTGTAATTATATTTTTAGTGGCTGCAGCACTCACACAACTTGCGCTATTGGCAGTTACATTTAATGAACCAGAACTTGCATCCACTTTAATATTAATAGTATTGGTTGTTGATACGCCAGACCAATAATCTGGAATATTCCAACTATAAGAAGTTGCACCAGCAACAGCCGCTACTGAATAAGTATTGATGCTATTTGTATTTACATTCGCAGGTCCAGTAATGACTGGTTGAGCAGGCACCACTAATGCAGCAGCAATAGTTGCCACTGTTGCATTACTTGTACAACCTGTACTTGATTTTACTGTAACAGTATAAGTTGAAGCCGCAATAAGTCCAGTAAATAATCCTGTGGTATTGCTATAATTGGTGCCATCAATACTATAAGTATAACCTACACCAAGAGGAGAAGTCACTGAAATTGTTCCAGTAGCAACATCACAAGTTGGATTGATAATGGTAACCACTGGAGCAGTTGGAACAGCATTGAAACTAATAGTAGATGGAGCAGCATTTACAATACATCCATTTGCATCTGTTACTTTAACAGCATAAGATCCTGTAATACCAGTCGTATAGGTACTTAATGCAGCACCAGCAATATCATTACCACCAGCTAATAACCATTGATACGTATGTGCAGTTCCACTAGCAACATTGGCATTTAAACTAATTATTGAACCTACGCAAACTGAAGCACTTGGACTTGCAGTAATCGTTGCAGTTGGATTCGTAAACACAGTTACATTAATTGGACAAGATGTTGAAACATTACTACCATCTGTTACTTCTAATTGATATTTTCCTGCAGTCGTTGCTGTATAGGTTAAGGAATTAGTTCCAGCACCTATTGCGTTAACAAAACTTAAACCATCATTCGTTGAAACTTTCCACTGATAAGTAGGATTTGTAAATCCAGTACTATTTCCAGTAATTAATGAAGAACCTCCTTCACAGAAAGTAGTGTTTGCCGCATTCACAGATGGCGCAGCAATTAATTTTGAAATTGGTGAAGTAGCAGAACATCCATTATTCGTAATGACTACGCTATAATTTCCAGCTTGATTGGCATTATAAGTACTATTAGTGCCACCCACATTAATACTATTGCCATTCAAATACCATTGATAAGTATTACCAGTTGATGTAGATGTATTGCTTGCTGTAAGTGTGATAATAGTTGTAGTACAATTATTAAATGCTAAAGTAGCACCATTGGAAATAACAGGTGTTGGCAAAGGATTAATTGTAATAACTTCATCCGCACTTGGAATACTAGAACAGCCACTTGCATTGGTTGCAATAACAGCATAAGTCCCGGAAGCATTCGGCGAATAAGTTTGATTAATAGCGCCTGCAATTAATACACCATCTTTATACCATTGATTACCAGTTAAAGCACTACTTGTTAAAGTAACAGTGGTTCCTTCACAAATACTTGCACTTGCCGAAGAAGAACTAATACTTGGTTGTGCCGGAACAGCAAGCGCAGCATTTACAGTTGCAGTAGTACCAGCACTTACACAACCACCAGCGTTTAACGTAGTCACAGTATAAGTACCAGGTGCAACACCCGTAAATAATTTACTAGCTTGATAATTTAATCCGCCATCGATAGAATATGTATCTGTATTTAAAGTTGAACTTGTTATAGAAATTGAGCCTGTGGTGATTGAACAAGTTGGTTGTACAACACTCACTAAAGGACTTAAAGGTGGAGCAACAGCCTTATTGATAGTAATCTGAGTAGGTGCACTTACACATCCTTGATTATTTTTTGCAGTGGCAAAATAAATTCCAGCAGGCAATGCACTAAATAAAGTGGTATTGGTATAATTACTACCATCAATGCTATAAGTAAAACCAGTACCTAATGGAGATGTTATTACAATATAGCCGGATGAATTTGTACAAGTTGGTTGTGTAGCAGTTGCTGTTATTGCAGCAGGCGCATCGTTTATAGTGACTACAATTAAGACTCGATCACTTTCAACGCTATTCACTACCTGTGAAACATAATAATTAGAAGTGCCTACTAAACTTGTACTAGGCGTTGGTGCGCTATTAGATGATGCACCCCCTGTGGCTACTGTATACCATTTTAAAGTTCCTCCAGTAGATGCTGTTGCAGTTAGAGCAAAAGCAGATGCCCCTTTACAATAAGTTATCGTGTTACCCACAATTCCGTTATTTATATTAATTGGAGGTGCTATTGGTTTAATGGTAATTGTATATGGCACTAAAATACTTTCAACACCTATAGAAGAAGTTTGTGAAACATAATAAGTATATACACCAGGTGTTGTTGGCGTTGTTTGAGAAGTGGAACTAGCTGTGCCCGCCACGTTAGAAGTATAATAATTAATAGTTGAACTTGCTGATCCAGTTATTAGAGAAGAGGTATTAGATAAAATATTTGAAGGGGTTGAACCAGTTACAAATGTTACATCAGTGGTTAATGGTGGATTAGTTACATTTAAAATATCCACAGTTTTAGTAGAAAAAGGACTTGAGCAAGCACCACTAATGGCTTTCACTTTTATTTGACCACCTGATAATCCAACCGTTGCAGTGATTGAATTTATGGATGAGGTTCCAGTCCATCCGTTAGGTAATACCCAAACATAACCAGTTGCGCTAGCATCATTGGTGACTGAATAAGTTTCTGAATTTGCTGTTGATGTAATAGTAAGGCCAGAAATTGAACTAGGTGTAGCTGGTGTTGGATTAATAGTAACAACTAAAGCAATCCTATCCGACTCTACCCCATTCACTGTTTGAGTAACATAGTAAGTAGTGGTGGTTGCCGTTCCTGTTGAAGGAGTTGGCGCAGTTGAAGTGGCTGTTCCAGCAGTTGAAACTGTATACCATTGCAAAGCAGTTCCAGTTGCAGTAAGTGCTACAGGTACATCATTTTGACAATAAGTTATATCAGCAACAATTGGTTTTTGCGGTTTAATAGTTACCGTATAAGGCACTAGTGCACTTTCTACCCCATTAATCGTTTGAGAAACATAATAAGTATATACTCCTGCTGTTGTTGGTATAGATTGCTCAGTGGTAGATTTACTACCTGCTGCATTACTTGTATAATAATTTATAGTAGCATCTGTAGCAACTATTACTCGCGAAGAAGTATTGGCTGGAATAGCGGGATCACCAATAGTATAAGTTACATTAGTTGTAGCAGGTGGAGGTGCTACATATAAAACAGCACTAATACTAGAACTACTTGCTGGACTTAAACATCCATTCGCATTGACTGCAATAACACTAATATTGCCTGAACCAGCCGAATTTACTAAAGCACTAATACTACTAGTGGTGGATGTGCCCGACATAAAGGAAGGCAATGTCCACTGATAAGTTGTATTAGCTATTGATGTTACTGAATAAGTATATGAGTTAGTTGAAGTAACACTAAAAGTTCCTGAGATTACACTAGGTGCACTTGGTAATGCATTAATGGTTACAGTTAATGCAGCTCTTGCACCTTCTACTCCATTCACTGTTTGTGAAACATAATATATTGTATTGGTTACAGTTCCTGTTGCAGGAATTGTAGCAGTAGCAGTTAGTGTTCCTCCTGTAGCAGCAGTACCATACCAATTTAAAGTGCCTCCAGTAGCAGGTGTTGCTGTTAAAGAAAGAGCAGTTGCATTTTGACAATAAGTAATATTAGCAACTATAGGCGCTAATGGTTTAACTGTGACTGCAGCTAATTGTCTTGGATTAGAAGTACAGAAACTTGAAGTCGCATCGTATTGTTCTACATAATAATTAGTAATGCCTGCTGTTGCAGTTGAAGGTAATACAGGCGCAGCCAATGCTACCCCGCCTGTTAAAGCAGTATACCATCGTAAAGAATAAGTAGGATTAGAAGTAGATGCATTTAATGCAACAGGAATATCACCAATTGTATAAGTAGGTGAACTTGCTCCAGTTAAAGTAGCTTGAGTAATCGTAACAAGAGATAAAGTAAACGCAACCGATGCTGTACTATAACATCCACCACTATTATTTTTAGCAAATAAATAATAAGTTCCCGCAGTTCCAACAGCAGCAGCATTCGCAACTAATGTACTTGATAAAGTATTGGAAGCTGAATGCCATTCATAGCTTGTACCAGCTAAAGCAAGCGGTTGGAATACGGTTAAGTCGGCTGTGGTATTAACACAAATTATTTTTGAAGTAGCTGTTAAATTGGGAGCTGCTGGAGGGCTTACTAATGTTACTGTAGAACTAATCGAAGTAGCAGAACAATCACAACTAATATCCGTTACTTTAAAACTATAATTACCAGAACTAGTTGCAGTATAAGTGCTAGCAGTAGCACCAGTGATAATTGTATTATTATTATACCATTGATATGTAGCACTTGCAGCACCAGAACTTGCAGTTAAAATAGCATTCGTACCAGCGCATAAAGTAGTTCCTGAAGCAGTATTAGAAATAATGGCTGTAGGCAAAGTGTTAACAGTAACAATAGTTGATATTGTTGTATTGGTGCCAACTAAAATACCTAATCCACCTAATGGGACAGAACCAACATAAAACTGAGCAGCATATGCCCCAGAAGTTGTTGCAGTATAGGTTAAACTTGATGAAGTAGTTGTTATAGCAACCCCATCTTTTAACCATTGAACTCCATCTGCTCCTGTTGCCATAGTTGTTGATAATTGTACACTACCACCAACGCAGAATGAAGTAGACCCGCTGACAGTATTACTAGGAATTCTATTAATTGTAATAATGGAACTATTTGCATAACAATTGGTTAAGGTATTCGTTGCACGAACAGTATAGTTACCAACACTTGATACATTATAAATATTGCTAGTAGATGCACCACTAACAATTGATGAACCATTATACCAAGCATATGTATAAGTGCCTGATGGACTTGCTACACCAGTTAATTGTTCACTACCTCCAGACAAGGTTAGTGTAGTTCCCTGCGCAATGGCAACAAGTGGAGCAGGATTAATTGTAACTGTTGCACTTGCTGTTCCAGATTTACAATAACCTGTAGCATTTGCTATCACTGAATAAATACCAGAAGCCGTAGGATTGTATGTGGCACCAGTAGCGCCCCCAATTGTAGCACCACCTAAATACCATTGATAAGTTGGAGATGCAGTGGATGAACTTGTTGTTAAAGTAATTGGCGTGCCTTCGCATACTGTAAAATTACTTGTAGTAATTGTTGGTGTTGCTACCGTTGGATTTAAAACAGCCGTTGTACTTGTTGCCGTTCCACAACTATTTGTAATTAAAACTTGGTATTGATTATTATTTTCAGTTGCAGGTGCTGCACTTAAATTTAAAGTTGCTGTAGCATAATTAGAATAAACAACACCAGCATCAATGGTATTTGCATTTAATGCAGTTATTGTTGTCCAAGTTCCTAATGGAGCCCTTGTTTGCCATTGATATGTTAAGTTCGCACCAGTGGCTGCAGCGGTAAAACTAGTTCCAAATACATTACATAAAACACTATTGCTTGGTTGAGCAGTAATAGTTGGTGCACTATTTACAGTAATTGTTGATACATTAGAATAGTTCGTACAAGTTGCGTTTGTTGTTGCAATCCTATATTTATATCCATTTAATCCAGCAATAACAGAAGATAACCTTAATGTACTAGTTGATGTACCACCTGAAGTAGTAGTTGTAACTGTATAAGTCACACCATCACCAGATGCAACCGGCGACCAAGTATTTCCGCCATCTGTACTTCTTTCCCAAACAGTACTTGTGGCACCACTTGTACCAGCAACCATCGTTCCTGTTAAAGTGTAATTACTAGCAGTGACACAAGTAGTGTAATCAGGAATTGTATACTTGGTATTATTAGTAATCGTTATTGTTCCAGCCAATGAAGTAATCACTGCACCATTGGCATCTGTTGCTACTAAAGTATAAGCACCTGCATCGGCTAGAGCTAAATTTGTTAAGGTTAATGAAGTTGTTGTTGCTCCAGCAATCTTAGCTCCGTTCACTAAATTAGTCGTTGCTTTTCTCCATTGATACGTTACAGCATTTGTACCCGTTTTTGTAACACTCAATACAGCACTTCCATCCTGACAGGCTGTTAAGCCAACAGGGTTAGTTAATACAGTAATATTTACTGTATTTGTATTGGTTGATAAACATGAATTGACATAACCTATTGAACAATAATAATCAGCCGAAGTGGAACTTATGGCAGCACTTGTAACCGTATAAGTAGCAGAAGTTGCACCTGTGATAGCCACACCGGCTTTATACCACTGATAAGTTAAAGTTCTATTTGCAGG
>JBBAJX010000045.1:0-7397 GCA_040403885.1 Sediminibacterium sp.
TTTATGCATAAAAAAGTTTTAGTCAGTGGTTGTTTTGATTTGCTACATAGCGGGCATATCGCTTTTTTAAAGAGTGCTGCTAGTTATGGCGATTTATATGTTTGTATAGGATCCGATAAAACGGTGTATGATTTAAAAGGAAGATACCCTGTTATTACCCAAGATGAAAGAAAGTATATGATAGAGTCACTTGCCTGTGTGAAAGAATGTAAAATCAATAAAGGCAGTGGGCTACTCGATTTTTTAAGCGAACTAGAAGAAATTCAACCATCCGTTTTTGTGGTGAATGAAGATGGCAATACGCCTAACAAGATTGAATTATGCAAATCAAAGAATATTGAGCTTATTGTACTTGACAGAGTACCTAGCGAGGGACTTCCTGCAAGATCTACCAGTAGCTTAAGAACCAATTCAATTATTCCTTTTCGAATTGATTTAGCAGGAGGATGGCTAGATCAACCTTATGTAAATAAATTATATGCGGGCCCTGTTATTACTATATCTATTGAGCCCACCATTGAATTTAATAATAGAAGTGGCATGGCTAGTAGTACAAGAAATAAGGCCATTGAATTATGGAAAGCACAATTACCAGAAGGAGATCCTATATTATTAAGTAAGATTTTATTTAGTTATGAAAACCCTCCAGGAACTAAGAATGTAGCAGGCTCTCAAGATGCTTTGGGTATTGTAATGCCTTGTTTAAATTATTATCATTACGCCCAAGACAGTTATTGGCCATCTGAAATAAAATCAATTGATGATGAATCTATATTAAGTTGGTTGGAAAATCATCTTTATTTAATTCCACTTGATCCTAGAAGCAATAGTTATGATGTACTAGCTAAAACAAATATTACTAAAGAAGCTGCCAAAGAATTAGCAGATGCAGCCATTCAATGTTGGGAGGCCATATTAAAAAAAGACTTGCATGCTTTTGGAACTTCCTTTTTGAAATCTTTCCATGCACAAATAGCGATGTTCCCCAATATGTTTGATGAAAGCATAAAACCTATCATTGATAAATACGCTTCAAAAAGTATTGGCTATAAATTATCAGGTGCTGGTGGTGGTGGCTATTTAATATTGATAGCTGAAAAAGAGATTGAAAACGCCATTCAAATTAAGATTAGACGTAAAAACCTAATGTAAGGCCCTTATAATTCGATTTTCAAAACCCCTCAAAATTGCCACATTTTGGGCAAAAAAGGCTAAAAACTTCAAAAAAGACCAAAAAAAGGCAAATAATTGCCCAAAACCTAAAAATTGGTTGTACTTTTATATTAGTTGCATAACTAACTATATGTCAAACAACCAATTCAAAAGAGGAGAACTTTACAGTGTCGTAAATGGCATGGCTACTACCGCTGTCGCAAGACGATTACAAAAGAATTTTAGAAACGCAGGACTCGATATCACAATTGAGCAGTGGTCCATACTTTATCATTTATGGAAAGAAGATGGATTAAGCCAACTCGAATTAGGCAATAGAACTTTTAGAGATAAAGCAAGCACTACCCGACTCATTGATAATTTAGAAAAACAAGAACTGGTTCTGCGTGTGGCAAGCAAAGAAGATAGAAGAATTAATTTAGTGTACTTAACAGATATTGCCAAACCCTTGCAACAAATTACATACGAGTTAGCGAATCAAACAATGAATGAAGCCTTACTAGATATTACAAAAGAGGAGATTGATATAGTGAAAAATGTTTTTCAAAGAGTGTATGATAATTTAACCAACAAAGATTTACTCTAACAAATAAATTCTAAAAGACAAAAGCATTACTCTAAAAAGAGTTACTCTAATAAAAGAAAATCTAAAATTTAAAAAAGACAAATTCAAAATAAATTAATAAAGAACTTATAAAATAAATTTTATGGAAATGACTAAAACAGTAATTAAAGGTGGCGAATGGATCATCAAAGAAGTAAAGGCTGATGATATTTTTATTCCCGAGCAATTTAATGAAGAGCAAAAAATGGTGCTTGATATGTGTAATCAATTTGTAGAAACAGAAGTATTACCCATCATGGATAGAGTAGATAAATTAGAGCCGGGCTTAATGCCCAACCTACTTGAAAAAGCAGGCCAGCAGGGCTTATTAGGCATTACCGTACCTGAAGCCTATGGCGGTTCTGGAAAAGATTTTGTAACCTCTGTTATTGTTGCAGAATATTTAGGTGGCGGTTATTCTTTCTCAGTAGCCAACGCTGCACATGCAGGTATTGGAACCTTGCCTATTTTATATTTTGGTACAGAAACGCAGAAACAAAAATATGTAACTAAGTTAGCCACCGGAGAATACAAAGGTTCTTATGGTTTAACTGAACCGAATAGCGGATCCGACGCCTTAAGTGCAAAGACCACAGCCACCTTAACTGCCGACGGAAAACATTATCTTATTAATGGTCAAAAATGTTGGATCACCAATGGTGGTTTTGCAGATGTCTATACTGTGTTTGCTAAAATAGATGGCGAACAGTTTACTGCATTTATTATTGAAAGAGGCACCGAAGGTTTTACACAAGGACCAGAAGAGCATAAGATGGGTATTAAAGGATCTTCTACTGTACAATTATATTTTCAAGATTGTAAAGTACCCGTTGAAAATGTATTAGGTGAAATTGGTAAAGGACATATCATTGCATTTAATATTTTAAATATTGGAAGATTAAAATTAGGGGCTGCCACTATTGGTGGTGCTAGAAGAGCATTAACTGAAACGGTTCAATATGCAAAAGCAAGAGAGCAGTTTAAATTACCTATTGTAAAATTTGGAGCCATTCGCCATAAGTTAGCTGAAATGGCTATTCGTTTATGGGTGGGCGAAAGTGCATTATACAGAGTATCTAATAATATAGACGAGCAAGAACAATTATTACTAGCTGCTGGTAAAACTTTATCAGAGTCGTTATTAGGCGCTGCGGAAGAATACGCTATTGAGTGTGCTATTTTAAAAGTGTTTGGATCTGAGGTATTAGATTATGTAGTAGATGAAGGCGTTCAAGTTCATGGAGGAAATGGTTATAGCGATGAATATGCTATTTCAAAAGCTTATAGAGATAGTCGTATTAATAGAATTTACGAAGGAACCAATGAAATCAATAGACTCTTAACTGTGGACATGGTTTTAAAGCGTGCCATGAAAGGCAAATTAGATTTAATGGGCCCTGCCATGGAAGTACAAAAAGAATTAATGAGTGTGCCCGATTTTGGTGGAGCAGAAGATGGACCCTTTGCAAAAGAAAAGCAAGCTATTGCTAATTTTAAGAAATGTATTTTAATGGTAGCGGGTGCAGCTGTACAAAAATTAATGATGACACTTAATAAAGAGCAAGAGATACTTATGAATATTGCCGATATGTCTATTATTACTTTTCATGCAGAGTCGGCTTTATTAAGAGTAGAAAAATTAGCAGCTATGCATGGTGAAGCTGCTGTTGCGGTGCAAGCCGATATTGCTCGCACTTATATTTATGATGCAGCCGATGCCATTAACAAAGCAGGCAAGGACGCCTTGAATAGTTTTGCAGAAGGAGATGAACTACGTATGATGAATATTGGCCTTAAGCGTTTCACTAAAGTAGATTCATTTAATAGCAAAGAAGCCCGCAGAAGAATATGCGCGCAACTAGTAGCAGATGATGGTTATAAATTATAAAGAGTATAGAATTGAAATTATAATTGGTAAGCATTCGAAAAAAGAGTCCCGTAGTTATCTACGGGACTCTTTTAATTATAGTAATAAATTATATATAAAATGAACATTTAAAATAATTATTCAAATGCTTATAAAGCCTTTGCTCTTAAGCCTTGGTTGTTTTGTAACCTAACTTCTCGGGGGTAATTGGTAAGTCTCTTACTCTTTTACCTGTGGCGTTATATACTGCATTAGCTACTGCTGCTGCAAAACCAATAAGGGCAATCTCTCCTATTCCTTTAGCGCCAATCTCATTCATGTTCACATCGGGCTTGTTCACAAACCAAACATCAGTGGGAGGAATTTGTGAATGCAAAGGAACATGGTAAGCACCAAAACTTGCATTGGTAATTTGCCCACTTACATGATCAAATTCTACTTTCTCTGTAAGCGCCATTCCAATCCCTCCTACTACTCCACCAATCATTTGGCTTCTAGCAGTTTTAGGACTAATGATTTTACCAGCATCTCCTGTAGTCACTACATTTAATATTTTAATACTACCATTTGCTGGGTTCACTGCAATTTTTACATAATGAGATGAAAAAGAATTACTCGTAAATTTTAATTGAGCTGCTGTTTTACCATTAGAGGCAATCGTTAAATCTATTTTTTCTTGACTCGCTAATTTTAATAAAGCAGTAATATCAATTTTAGTATTCACATCGGTTTTAGCTATCACCATTTCATTTTTCACTTCCATGGAATCTGCTGTACTACCAGCAAATGCAGGGGCAAATTGAATGGCCATTTCTTTTAATTTTTGTTGCAAGGTTTTACAAGCTAAATCAACAGCAGAGCCCACTGTAGAAGTAGTACCAGAGCCACCTTGTGAAGGTCCCGGAGGTAAATCAGAGTCTCCTAATTTGAATTTAATTTTTTGAATAGGCATTTGCATGGCATCGGATGCTATGATAGACATACTTGTCATCGTACCCGGACCCATATCACTCACCGCGCATTCTAATAATAATTTACCATCATTACTTAATACAATTCTTACCGAAGCAGCCCCTTTACCTGCACCAAATACACCTACCGACATTCCATAACCAATAAGCATTCCATTTTCTTTTAAGCTACCCGGAACTGCAGGACGGTTTTTCCATCCAATTTTTTCCATACCATAAGCATAGCAGTCTTTAATATTAATATCAGAGAAGGGTAATTTATTTTCTGGGTTAACTGCGGTAAAGTTTTTAATTCTTAACTGAATCGGATCTATTTTTAATTTATAAGAAAGCTCATCAATGGCCGACTCTAATGCAAAGCAACCAGTTGCTTCCCCCGGACCACGCATCCATATAGGTGTACTCAAGTCAAGTGGTAGTATGCTGTATTTAGTATCTACATTTTCACAAGCATATAAAAATTTAGAAGCCTCTACAATGCCTTCTCTAAAATCTTCATATTTTGAAGTATTGCTAATGGCTTCATGGCTAATACCAATAAAGTTTCCAGCAGCATCGGCACCAATACCCACTTTCTGCCAAGACTGCGGACGGTAGCCCACCATGGTAAACATTTGAGGGCGGGTAAGTACTAACTTCACTGGTCTATTAATTTTTTTTGCAGCAATACAGGCAGCTGCAACATGTGGCCAACTTCTTAAACCACTTCCAAAACCTCCTCCCACATTTTCTGCAATCACTCTTACATTTTTATCAATCAAGCCAAAGGTTCTAGCTACTGTCGACTGCGTACTCTTAGGCCCCTGTGTTTTATCGTACAAAGTAATCTTGTCATCCCCTTCCCAATAAGCAATGGTCGCAAATAGCTCCATGGCATTATGTACTTCAATAGGAATATTATATTCGGCTTCTACAAAATTAGGAAGCTCTTTATATTTTTTCTCTGTACCTCTTTTATAATTAATAGGAGACTTTAAATTAGCAACATCTAATCTTGCTTTATCAAAATTGGTTTCAAACTTTTCAACTTCATATTCAGCTTTTACAAAACGAATAGCTGCATTGGCATTTTCAAAACTATCTGCTATTATTAAAGCAATAGGTTGACCAAAGAAGCGTACTTTATTATCATATAAAACTTTATAGCCTCTCCACTCTGAAACATTCTTAGGCCTCTCTGCCGCAATAGGGTTGTATCCGGGCACGGCTGGGCAATTGGCATAATATATAATGTCTAGCACACCCGGCATAGTTAATGCCTTAGAGGTATCTAAATTTTTAATGCTTCCTTTTGCAATGGTACTTGTAACAAAAACTGCATAAGCCATATTAGGCAGCTTATGTTCTGCTGTATATTTTGCTTTACCATTTACCTTCTCGGCACCATCTACGCGTTCGTCTTCGAGCAGTATTGAATTATTGATTGATTTCATAATGTTGAATTAAAACAATTAAATTTTAACACCCGTTTTAGCTACTTCTTCAATAGCATCTACAATGTTTTGATAAGCACCGCATCTGCATATATTAGTATCCATATAAGTTTGAATACTTTTTCTAGTTTTTGCATTGCCTTCTCTTACGCAAGCTACAGCAGACATGATTTGTCCACTTGTGCAATAGCCACATTGAAAAGCATCGTTCTTTAAAAAGGCTGCCTGCATGGGGTGTAATTTCTCTCCATCACTTAAACCTTCAATGGTGGTAATTTTATTATTCTGATTATTCAAGGCTAATTGAATACAAGACTTTGTTCTTTTACCATTAATATGAATAGTGCATGCACCACATTGTCCCATCTCGCAACTTTTCTTAGTGCCGGTATAGGCTAAGTCTTCTCTTAATAAATTAAGTATAGTTGTTCTGGCATCAATTTCAAGATTCATTAATTTACCATTAATTATAATGGCTAATTTTTCTTTAGCAATTGGTAAAGGAATGACGCGGTCTACTGCAAAAGCTTTCACTAAACTAGTAGACGTAAAATAAAGTGCTGCAATAGATGCAGATTTTTTCAAAAAGCCCCTTCTGCCATCATGCGAAGTACAGGGTTTCATAAGCATAGGTTTGATGTAATTTACTAACGAAATTTTAAACAATCTTGACATTACGAGAAAAACTTTCTTCCAAGGAAATTAAGGTTTCTGTGCGCTCTATGCCTTTAATTTTTTGAAGTTCATCATGCAAAACAAAACGAAGTTGTTGAATGTCTTTGCAAACAATTTCCACAAACATGCTATAATTACCCGTGGTATAATTAACACGCACTACCTGAGGAATATTTTTCAAGGCCAGGGCCACCGTATCATACAATGAACTTTTCTCCAAATAAATACCAATAAAGGCAATAATATCATAGCCAAGTACTTTTAAATCAACAGCTAAGCGCTTGCCTTTCACAATGCCTAATTCCTCTAACTTTTTAATACGCACGTGAATGGTACCACCCGATACAAAAAACTGCTTACCTAAATCGGCATAGGAAACTTCAGCATCTTGCATCATGGCTTGAATAATTTGCAAATCCAGCTTATCTATGCTTTTGTCAATGTTTAATTTGGGGTTGATTTTAGGCTCCATATTTATATAGTTTTAAATAATATAGCAATTTATTAATATTTTTCTATATTTTAAATAATATACTTAAAATATTTGCAACATAAAGCCCAATACTTTAGTTTTGATTTATCAAATGAGGGAAATCAATAGATAAACCTCAAAAGATAAGTTCTTAAATACTGTGGGGTGACGAAATTTTGGAATACGTACCTTCTTGTCTCGA
>JBBAJX010000046.1:0-3997 GCA_040403885.1 Sediminibacterium sp.
GCATCAAACTCTGGTGGAAACTCAACTACCCAGCCGAGATGATCTTTGTGTTCTACTTTAAGAGTTACTATCATTTTGGTTCTCCGATACATTTATAAAGTTTAAAAGACTTACTTGGATGCCATTTAATATCAAACTGATAACCAGACCTTACAAGCTCTCCCACCCGAGTTGATAACTTCATTCCACCACCAAGTTTTAAACAGTCTAGTGGGCTAATAAATCGTTTTTTTGATGCTTTTACAATGATTTCATATTGACTCATTTTTTACACCTATCAATGGTAAGTTTAGATAAATCTACTGCAATCGGATAAGTGGTATTTCTGCAATTAACTTGATATGTTGGGTCTTGTAGAACCCAAACTGTAAATGCTGGTCCAAAGACTACACAAGCACCAATAATGGCTTCTAATATGATTTTCATGCTATGGATTCCTCAAAATCAATTTTGAAAATATCTTTAGAAAAACAATCATTCCATTTATAAAATTCTTCTAAAGTTTGGTAACAATCATCAAAAATACATCCGTTATTCTTATTTAAATAAGATGCAATCCAACAATCACCAGGTGACATTGAATTGCCGATGTAATAAGCGACTGTGATTTTTACAACTTGGTCATGTTTGTATTCAGCGTTTTCATTATCATGTTCATTAATTGCTTTTTTAATGTAAAACAAATCTGGCTGTTTTTGATATTTCATAATTACCCCTAATTAATTAATAAAATTTACTGCATGGATAAATATTAACTTATGTAAATACACAATGCAATAGTTTTATGCAAATAATTTAAAATATTTTTTTAGGTGATCTGGAGAAGTACGTGACGAGCAACTTAGGGGAATTGCTCACTTCCCCAGACCTAGATTTATAGACCCTTGTCGATGTAAAAGAATTCTTTTAACAAGGTAAATTTCTTATAAGACTTTTGTAGATCAGCTTCTTCTACTTCGCAAACTTTTGTTTCTGTATCATTTACAAACACAATTGCACATCGAGCATTTGGCATACCAAATCCCTCTCGATACGCTGCCAATTGCATCATGTGTTCTGCATAAACTGTGGCTTTGTTTAGGCTATCGGTTTTAGTCTTAAAATCTACCACAATGTTTTGAGAGTGTAAATCACATTTACCTGCAAATCCATTATGAGCAAACGATTCTTCAGATTTCCATTCTTGTTGTCCAAAGAACTCTGTAATTACTTTTTCTGTTCTTAATACAAACTGTGGGTATTCAATCATATAAACACCTGAGAAAAACAACTCAAGCTGATCGTGCATCTGAGTACCACGATTCATTGCATCTTTGCCAGTAGATCGACTATCTTCCACCACACGAGCAATATAATCAGTTTCAGGCTCGTTTTCTAAGCGTGGCAAAGTCAGACTAGCCAGTAACATCTGTTCCATCTTCCAGCGAGTTAGGGCTGGTTTATCTAACAGGCCAATAATTGTAGTTACACTTGGTAAATATCCATGTTCTCTTGCATCTCGAACTGTTGTATTACGCTCTTTACCATTTTTACCAATAATTGAATAAGCTGTTTTGCCATTTTTGTCATACCAATGTTGCGAATTTGATTCATTTTTTACTAACATTTTTTTCCCCTAAAAAAATTGTGAATACTACTCTTATCATGCCAAAACATGATTCGCTGACTTTAAGTTATTTAAGAATATACGATTGCATTTAACTCTTGAGTCCGATTTATCACTTGATTAACAAAACGAATTAACGCAATTTCATCAAATTGATAAATCTTTTTCTCCTCATCTACTCCGACAGGCAGAGTAAATGATTCAGAGTTATTTGCAACATATTCACGAATCATATTATCCATAATTACCTCAAAATGGTAAATCATCATCCATACTATTTAACATATCACTTGCGTGAGTGCTTATTACTGGTGCTTCTACCTCTTTACTACCTTCAACCTTATTTAACACTTGCACAACATCACATTTAACTTCAGTCATGTAACGATCAACACCAGACTTGTCAGTCCACTTCCTTGAGGTAATCTTACCCTCAACATAAACTTGACTACCTTTGTGGACAATTTGACTACAAATTTCAGATAACTTGCCAAACGCTGCAAAATTGTGCCAGGTCGTGGACTCTTTCATTTCACCTGATTTGTCTTTATATTTCTCGGCTGTAGCAATACTAAAATTAGTAACTGCATCTCCACTTGCAAAGAATCTTGTCTCTGGTTCTTTACCTACATAACCTAAAATAATTGCTTTATTAACCGACATTTGTTTCTCCTAGTTTCTTTTGTAACATTTCAATAGCTTTATTCGCTTGGATTCTATCTAAAAGGGCAATAGAGGGCTTTTTAAAGTAAGCGCATATCTTAGACTCATCTGATTGAGTTTGTTCAATCAAAACGTTTATAGAGCCTATTTGCTGTGCTGTAATTGCAATTGGTTGAGGCATTGCACCTTGTATCTTTTCTTTGGGTTCTTCTTTAGCAGTTGTTGCATCTAAAGCGTCACTTTCAACGATTGCCATTGCAGTCGTGTATAAATATCTGCGTTGATAAGTTTCTACTGCACCAATGTTCTGCACTTCGTGGCATCCTTTAAGACTAGCTGATCCCATAGGACTAGTGAATACAATTGATGACCCATCCTCAATATCAAAAATTGTCATCGTAGCCATTTCAGCACTAAATGAAATTACATCAACTAATCCAACATCCTTGAAGATTGTTTGAACTGCTGGTAAAAAATCACCAAGTTCAAAGTATTTATACCCAGCAAATTTATTATGACCAGACTTGCTAAGTTCAGTAGCCTGGAGTAAGTTACGAGCATCAATTAATTTTTTATAAACTTTCATTTAACACTCCTTAAACTCATAAACAAACTACGACTCAAACCACACTCAGACCAAATTAATTGCTTATCTTCAAGACTTGCTAAACCCTTTTCCATGTTAGTTAGAGCTTCAACCATTCTTACTTGCTTTTCTTCAAAGAACTGTCTTTGTTCCTGAATATCTGCTTCCATATCAAAATTATCAAACATTGTTTTTTTTCCCCTAAGTGTTAAACAATACTTACATTATACCTATAAATTAACTTGTGTGTGGTATTTAGCAAAAATAGAGTAAAATAAATTAACAAGGAGAATTATGAAATTATCAGATGCACAATTAATTGACCTATTAGGTGGCTCTGGCAGAGTTGCCAAACTGTGTAATGTAAGTCCACCAAGCGTGACGCATTGGAGATCAAGAGGGATTCCACATGGACAACTATTGTTTTTAGCTGCCACATTAGAGAAAGAATCTCATGATTTAATTACTCGTAAGGATTTGTTTCCAAATAATTGGCATTTAGTTTGGCCTGAACTTGTTGAGAATAAAAAAAATTAATGTATAATGTAAATATCAAGCGTGGAAACTTGATACAAATGAAGGTAAAAGAACTCTCGCATGGGTTTGGTCTTTTTACATAAACTTTTACCTTCATTTTGTTATGTAGAATTTCCACACCAAATCCAGCCGAGAGTTTTTTTTCGCCTGGTCGTACTCCACACGATAGCAGAGAATTTAAATGGATTGCTTGGAAGAAAACATAGGCTAGTTTCACACTTAATGATGCCTCGCTAACTTAAATGGGTATAGCACAAGTTTATAAAGACACAAGTGGTAGCCACTTTATAGACGATTGAACATTAACTTAGGTAGCAGTAGTATTGATAAAATACATTTACTATTTATATTAATATCGCTGTAGTTGGTAAAGCAATGCTTACCACTTATGGCAGAACTATGAGTAAATTATGATAGATACATATTCAGAACAACATAGACTTGAATGTGAAGCCAGGCACATGCTTACATTACCTTTAACTCGAAGAAGGAAAGAATTAGATTTAATTGAGAAACAAAGAGGAATAAAAGCAGTAGACTATTTAAAAAATGAGATGATTCTTCAACATAAATTAAAGAAAACTAATGATTAATCCACATGAACA
>JBBAJX010000046.1:4097-7273 GCA_040403885.1 Sediminibacterium sp.
AAACTATTAGAAGTTGTAAGAAAAATACCTTGTCAAATATGTAGGATAGAAGATGGAACAATTGTCGCAGCACACAGCAATCAACAAAGAGATGGAAAAGGCACAGGAATTAAATCGGCAGATTATCGAATCGCTGCTTTGTGTAACAAGTGTCACATGGAACTTGATCAAGGCAGAGCAATGTCTAAAACAGAAAGAACTGATGTTTGGGAAGATGCCCATCGAAGAACAATTGGAGAATTATTTGAATACGGACTTTTAAAAGTTTAAATTACTTTGCGTAATGTTACTTATAGGTGACTTTTGTATCATAAATTAGACATTATGAGTATTAAAACTCACTTTATGAATCAAAACCCTATTCTTTCTAGACCATAATTCTCACAGATTTCTTTAGCATATTTTTTAAATACTGCATCATGCAAGTGCCAATCTTCTGACTTCTTTGATCTTCTCATGTGAATGCACTCATGCAACATTGAGGAAAGAAGAACTGTAAAATTTGTATTCATCTCTCTAGAAATTAGGATTTCATGTAATTCTGTTTCCCCATCATAACTATATGTAGCAAAACATTCATGTCCATCGTGAAAAACTTTATCAGTTACTTTAAAATCAATCTCAGCAGTTGATGGCATCTTCCATTTGTTGACTGGTGGTAATTGGCAAATAAGACAGTAGATTGATTCAAGGTTCTTACTTGTGGGATTCATGCACTTTACCCCTAAACTCAAAGTGATCCTCATCCCAAACTCGTACAAGTTCAGGCATTAGCAATTTAGCTCCATAAAAGGTAAGAACTGCAAAACAAGCCATCCAATCTTTTGGAGAATCTTCTGCATATTCAAATTGTCTACCTAATGGATCAGCAAGAGTACCAGTTTGAACTCCGTATCTTGTTCCGTTATAGTCAGTAAACGGATTGACACAACCGACATGAGTATGCCCAGTAACAAAGTTTATTCCCCCATGAATGGTATTGTTTCTTCCAGCCATAGCTCCGTTTTTGTACCTATGCTTAATAATGGTATCACCATTTACCCAAAATGAATAACAAGGCTGCCAAAAAGGAAAATAGTCTTTTAGTTGTGTGCCTGGTAAACCTTGTAATTCTGATGCTTTATTTACAATTAAACTTTCAAATCTAGCATCATGATTTCCAAGACACCAAATTAATGGAGTTTGTTTTAATACTCTATTTTCAATTTCAGTAAGAGATATTTGACAGGCTTCTAATTCTTCCTTAACTGTTGGTAATTTATTAAAGTTAATACTAGGAAACCTTGAGATTGATGCACCATCAAATGCATCACCATTATTTACAACACATTTAATTTCTTGTTTGTATATTTCTATGAATTTAAGTAATGCTCGATATGCTGAAGTTGGTTCGTCTGGCCAAAAATGAGCATCACTAAAAACAATAACCATTCCATTGTCAACTTTTAACTCTCGTCTGGTATTGCCTGGTGTAATTAATCGAGTGGGTTTTGCTATTTTACTATCTGTATCTAATGATATTCTATATTTAGCTTCAAGGTTTTTTCTACGAAGATGAACTGATCTAACATCTTGAGCAAAAAATTTAGCAACCTTTGTGGGTGATTTTAACTCTCTCCAAACTCTGATAAATTCTTCATCTGTAGAATACTTTTTCATATAACCCCTTTATAATAAACTTTTATAACATAATTTTATTAATATACAATGACTTACGCAAAACGAGTAGATAAGAACCAACAAGCAATTGTTGAGGAATTTAGAAGATTAGGTTTTTGTGTATATATTACGAGTCATGTGGGTAAAGGATTCCCCGACATTTTGGTGGGAATGGGAGATAAACACACTATATTAGTTGAGATTAAATCAAGTGATAAAGCAAAGTTTACAGACGCTCAAAGCGAGTTTATGTCTAAATGGACTGGTGGTCCAGTAATTCGAATCGACTCCATTGAGGGTGTTCAACGATTAGCAAATATGTTAAAATAGCAAAAAGGAGTTTGTATGGATGAGATGGCTTTATTCGCAGTAACTTTGCTACATTCAAGCACAAATACGCATTTGTCGCATTGGTCGACAAACTCTTATGCCCAGCACATTGCATTAGGTGAGTTTTATGATGGCATTATTGAAGCCACAGATGAACTTGTAGAGGCTTATATGGGTATCTACGGACAAATTAAAAACTTTCCTGATAATTACCATAAACCAACAAGCGAACCTTTAGAATATCTTAAAAAACTTCAAGCGTTTGTGAAAGAAGCTAGACCAAATTTACCTAAAGACAGCGAAATTGTGCAGTTGATTGACAATATTGCTCAACTTATTGATACCACCATTTATAAACTTCAGTTCCTCAAATAAGGCTTATATGCTCATCAAATCATCTAAAAAAGAAGCAGTAGGCAAGAATATTGCAACTGAAATGAAAGCAGGTAAGCCACAAAAACAAGCAATAGCTATTGCACTATCAACCCAGCGTGATGCTCGTAAGGCTAAATTAGGTGCGTTACTTGAGAAACATATGAAATCTGGTGAAGAAAAAGGTGAAGTTAAGAAAGAATCAAAGAAGACTGAAATGGGTGAGATGTGAATCGGAAAGACCACATTCGTGCAGCAGTAGAAAAGCACGATAAACCTATTCCAAAGACTACAGTCGGCAAGGGTAATAACTATCTTCCTACTGATCAAGGTGCTGGAATGACTGCCAAAGGTCGAGCAGAATACAATGCAAAGAATGGTTCACATTTACAAGCACCACAATCCAAAGGTTCAAGACATGATTCATTTTGTGCTAGATCATCAAGTTGGACTGGCGAACGAGGTAAGGCAGCAAGAAAGAGATGGGATTGTTAATGAAGAATGGATTATACGCAAATATTCATGCAAAACAAGAGCGCATTAAAAATGGTTCTAAAGAGCATATGAATCCAATCGGTAGTAAGAACGCACCATCAGCAAAAGATTTCAAAGAATCTGCTAAGACTGCTCGTAAGAACACTATTAAGGAAGCAATGAAAAAACATGGAACATATTAAACGCACTTATAAAAAAGAAGATGCAATGCTTCGACCAAAAGTAGAAAGCACTTACGAGAAACAAGCAAAGGATCGGGCTGAAAGACGCAAGAAGATTCAAGACACAATGAATAAAGTAGTAAAAGACAAGTTTTAATA
>JBBAJX010000047.1:0-7233 GCA_040403885.1 Sediminibacterium sp.
ATTCGTTTATTCTTAATTCGTTTATTCTTAATTCGTTTATTCTTTACTATTCTATTTATAGCGCTAGAAAGTTTTGTATGATTTGCTCCCCTGCAAGAGCCGATTTTTCAGGATGAAATTGTACCCCGTAAAAATTATCCTTCTGTAAAGCACTACTATAGTCTTGAATATAATGGGTAGTGGCAATGGTATGCTTTCCTAAAGCAGCAAAATAACCATGTACAAAATAGGCGAAACTATTTTCTGCTATGCCTTTAAATAAGGAAGTCTCTAATGCTGTGATAGTATTCCAACCTATCTGCGGTACTTTTATAGTAGGATCTTCTGTTTCAAATTGTTTTAATTGCTCCTCAAAAATGCCTAAACAAGTAGTATTATTTTCAGTAGAATGAGTGCACATTAATTGCATACCCAAACAAATACCTAAAACGGGTTGTTTTAAACTACTAATAAGCTCATCTAATTTTCTTTCTCTTAAATATTGCATGGCCGTGCTCGCTTCCCCAACACCCGGAAAAATTACTTTATCCGCTGTTTGAATTTCCTCTAGAGCATCAGTAACCATGGCAGATACCCCTATTCTCTCTAGTGCATAAAGCACTGACTGAATATTACCTGCATTGTATTTAATGATGACTGTTTTCATTTTTTGATTAAGCGCCTAAAACACTATTTAAAAATTGACTAGTAGTAGTTTCAATATCACCACCCTTAGTTAATTCCTGAATATAGGCAGAGCCTATAATAGCCCCTTGGGTATGCACTGTAGCTGCATCAAAAGTGGCTTTGTCTTTAATGCCAAAACCCACTAGTATGGGGTTTTTTAACTGCATTGCTTGTAATTTTTGTAAATACTGGGCTACCAAATTAAAATCCTTATCCTTACCCGTAGTAGCAGAAGAACTTACTGCATATAAAAATCCATTGCTTAAGCTATCTAATTTTTTTATTCTATCTATAGGTGTTTCTGGAGTCACTAAGAATATAAAATCTAAATTATTTTCTGTAATCATTTTTCCATAATACTGTTCAAATTCAAACAAAGGTAAATCAGGCAAAATAAGTCCGTCTATTCCTACTTCTTTTGCTTTTTTACAAAAATTTTCAAAACCATATTGTAAAATAGGATTCATATACCCCATTAATATTACTGGAATAGTAATACTTTTTCGCATATCCTGAATTTGCTCAAATAAAACAGCAATATTCATGCCACCAGCTAAGGCTTTTAGGCTACTTACTTGTATCACTTCTCCATCTGCTAAGGGATCGCTATAGGGCATGCCTAATTCAATAATGTCTGCACCATTTTTTTGCAAACTTGTCATTACTTTCATCGTACTATCTAATGAAGGGTAACCAGCAGTGCAATACACATTTAAAATGCGCTTCGATTTTTCTTTAAATACTAACTCTAATTTCGACATATTTTTATTTTACGCTTTATTTTATTTTAGGCTTTATTTGACTCTTTATAAATATTCCATATAAGTAGCTAAATCCTTATCACCTCTTCCGCTTAAACAAACTACAACCACATCAGATGCTTTCAAATTCATTTTAGGTAGCACTGAAAAAGCATGGGCCGTTTCTAGTGCTGGAATAATACCTTCAATTTTTGAAAGGTGAAAGGCAGACGCTAGCGCTTCTTCATCCGTAGCACTTAAAAATATACCTCTTTTACTTTCATATAAATAAGCATGTAAGGGGCCAATGCCAGGATAATCCAAACCAGCAGATATACTATGTGGCTCCACTACCTGACCATCATTAGTTTGCATAACTATACTTTTAGAACCATGTAAAATACCTGGAGTTCCTAACTGAGTAGTAGCCGCACTTAAACCTGAATGTACTCCATGACCAGCCGCTTCCACTGCCACTATATTAACAGAGGGTTCATTTAAAAAATGATAAAAAGCACCTGCAGCATTACTACCTCCACCTACACAGGCCACCACATGCGTAGGAAGTTCCGAACCTGTTTTATCTTTTAATTGTTTTCTTATTTCTTCACTAATTACACTTTGAAAGCGTGCTACCATATCTGGATAAGGATGTGGACCTACTACACTACCTATAATATAATGTGTTTCATTAGGCTCGTTAATCCAAGCTCTAATGGCTTCATTGGTAGCATCCTTTAAAGTTTTACTTCCACTTTTTGCAGGTATTACAGTAGCTCCTAACATTTTCATACGAGCCACATTGGGCGCCTGTCTTTCAATATCTTTTTCACCCATATATATGACACATTCCATTCCCTTCAAGGCACATACTGTAGCCGTTGCCACACCATGCTGCCCTGCACCTGTTTCTGCTATAATTTTTTTCTTGCCTAATCTTTGTGCTAATATGATTTGACCTACGGTATTATTAATTTTATGCGCTCCTGTATGACAGAGGTCTTCTCTTTTTAAATAAATAGTGGCACCTATTTCTTTGCTTAATCGTTCAGCTAAAAAAAGAGGAGTAGGTCTTCCTACATAATCTTTTAAAAGATATTGAAACTCGGCTTGAAAAATAGGATCATACATAATTTGCAAGTACTGTTTTTTCAAAATCTCTACATTACTATATAACATTTCTGGAATATAGGCTCCCCCAAAGTCACCGTAGTATCCCTCGATGGTGGGGTTTTGATAATTGTTGTCTACGTTAAATAAATTCATCAATAAAAGTTTTAATTAATTCAATATTTTTAATTCCTGGGCTTGTTTCAAATTTACTATTCAAATCTACGGCTATTAAATCCTTACCAGCAGTAGCTGCTTTCAATACTTGTATACCTTGTACATCATTAATACCAATGCCTCCGCTTAAGAAAAAAGGCTTATTGAAACTCGTTTTCTTAATGAGTTCCCAATTAAAATGCTGACCCGTTCCTCCATATAAGGCGCTATCGGTATCAAATAAATAATAACTAGCCACATTTTCAAATAAAGCAAAATCGGGAATAGTTTTTGAAACTCTAAATACTTTAATCACAGGAAAGGCTGCTTGAATACTTGCACAATAGAAAGCGTCCTCATCTCCATGTAGTTGAATCATGTCAAGTCCTGCCTTGGTGGCTATTTCAATTACCATTTCAGTAGTTTCATTTACAAAAACACCCACTTTCTTAGCATTAGCAGGTTTAAAGGCAGCAATAGCTTCCAAACTCAAACTAGTTAAGGCATATCTTTTTGAACTTGGATAAAAAATAAATCCAATATAATGCGCACCCTGGCTCGTAATAGCCTCGGCCTGTTCAATATTTGTTATGCCACAAACTTTATATTGCATCTTAACTAGTTTTAATGTTAGTGGTGAATAATTCAAATGCCTGGGCTGGGTTTTCTTGCTTCATAAAATATTCCCCCATTAAAAAACCATCAAAGCCTTCCTTTTTTAATAACTGATAAGTCTCTACACTATATATACCACTTTCAGCAATACTTAATTTCCCTTTAGGTAGCTTATTTTTAAGTTGCAGTGAATGTTCAATATTCACTTCAAAAGATTTTAAACTTCTATTGTTAATACCTACTAAATCTACTTCATCGCAGATATGCATTAATTCAGTTTCATCGTGTAGTTCTAATAAAACCTCCATACCCAATGCTTTTGCCTTAGCTGCTAATAATTGAGTAGTAGCGGGTGTTAAGCAAGAAGCGATTAATAATATCACTGAAGCGCCATAGGCCTTTGCTTCTATAATTTGAAACTCATCAATGATAAATTCTTTTCTAAGCACTGGAATCTCATTTTGAATAGCAATAGTTAAATCGTTCAAACTACCACCGAAAAATTCAGTATCGGTTAATATAGAAATACCCGCTGCACCATAACTATGGTAAGCAGCTGTTACCTCTTTTACCGAAGCCTTGTCATTAATTATTCCTTTAGAAGGTGACATTCTTTTAAATTCAGCAATAATACCTGTTGTATTTTGTTTTTGTAAATTAGCTTTTAAAGAAAGAATTTTTTGTGTAAATAAGGGCATGGCTTCTAATTGCGTAATAGTAATTTCATTTTTACGCGCAGCTACTTCCTTCAACTTATGAGTAACGATGGTAGCTAATATATTAGTGCCTATTATTTTACTGCTCATTGTAAACTAATTAATTTTTCTAAACATTTATTGGCAGCCCCCGATTCTAAACTTGTAACAGCTGCTTGAAAAGCTAATTCATAAGTATCATACTTGCCTGTTACAAATAATGCCATGGCTGCATTAGACAGTACCACTGCATTTTGAGACCAGCTTCCCTTGCCTTGAATAATATTTTTAAATATAACAGCCGCTTCCTCCACTGTTTTACCACCATGTAATTCTTGGCTAAAAACTTTTTTCTTGCCTAATTGATAAGGCGTCATTATATATTCACCCTTATTGGTGATAACCTTTGTATCGGTGGTTAAAGCAATTTCATCATAGCCATCTAAACTATGTATCAGGGTAAAATCCTTACCAATAGATTGTAATACATAATTATAGATTCTAGCCATCTCTAAATTATACACACCAATTAACTGATACTTTGGTTGAGCAGGGTTCACAATAGGACCTAGCATATTAAAAAAAGTACGCACCCCTATATTTCTTCGAATGGGCCCTACTGTTTTTAAAGCTGGGTGAAATAAAGGGGCATGTAAAAAACAAATGCCTGCCTCTTTTACTTCTTTAGCTAGTACTGCTTCTTCATTTTTAAAAATATAGCCTAATTGCTCCATCACATTCGAAGCGCCACTTACACTTGATGCTCCATAGTTGCCATGCTTCACTACTGTCTGTCCTGCACCGGCTACTATAAAACAAGCTAATGTGGATATATTAAAAGTGTCTTTACCATCGCCGCCTGTACCTACTATATCTAAGGCGTCGTCTACACCCAAATTTACTTTCACTGCTAAAGAAAGTAAGGCATCTCTAAAACCCATTAATTCTTCAATCGTAATACTGCGCATTAAAAATACAGTTACAAAGGAAGTAATTTCATGTTCATTATACTTACCCTCAGATATTTCCACTAACACTTCCTTAGCCTGCTCTCTAGTTAAAGTTTTGTGCTCAAATAAATATTGTAATAATTTTTTCATACTTATTTTTTTAACCAATTAGCTATAATAGTGGCACCCAAAGGTGTTAACACACTCTCTGGATGGTATTGCACTGCTTTAATATCATAATTTTTATGCTCTAAAGACATAATAAAACCTTGGTCGTCTTTAGAAGTGACTACTAAATCGGCTGGGAAATTATTTTCATCTACCACCCAGCTATGATAACGCCCTACATTAAAGGTAGTAGGCATTCCTTCAAACAGACTTGATGCCGTTGTAATATGCACAGGCGTTGCAACACCATGATACACTTTACTTAGGTTAGTAAGTTGTCCTCCAAAATTTTCTCCAATAGCCTGCTGTCCTAAGCATACGCCAAAAATAGATTTACTAGCTGCATATTCTTTAAGTAGAGGCAATAATAAGCCAGACTCAGAAGGTAGTCCCGGACCAGGAGATAATAATATTTTATCAAAAGACTTAATATCCTCTAATGCAATTTCATTATTTCTATGTACTTCTAAAGAAGCCATGGGCGCTATCTCCCTTATCAACTGTACTAAGTTGTAGGTAAAGGAATCGTAATTATCAAAAACCAATATTTTCATTTTCACTTTTTTCTATGTTCAATAATAATAGTTCTATATTCAAAAACTAAGCATGAATTTTTTCTGCTAATAAAATGGCCATCTTTAAGGCGTTCAATTTATTATTCACTTCCTGCAATTCATTTTCTGGTATACTCGCAGCCACCACCCCTGCCCCTGCCTGATAAGTAAGTGTGTTTTGCTTACTTAAAAAAGTACGTATCATAATGGCTTGGTTGCAAGAACCATCAAAACCTACAAAACCAATACAGCCTCCATAATAAGAGCGCTTAGTAGGTTCAATTGCATCAATTAATTGCATGGCTTTAAATTTAGGCGCACCACTTAAAGTACCTGCAGGAAAAGTTTTAGAAACTAATTGCAAAGGGTTGGCATCCTTGGCTACCACCCCTTCTACTTCACTTACTAGATGAATTACATGACTATAATAATGTACTTGTCGGTATTGTTTCACTTTTACTTCAGTACAAACTCGGCTTAAATCATTTCTAGCTAAGTCCACTAACATTACATGCTCTGCATTTTCTTTAGGATCATCTAATAATTGCTGGGTCATTTCAGCATCCTTGGCTTCATCGCCCGTTCTTTTAAAAGTACCTGCAATGGGATGCACAATGGCCTTTCCATTTTTAATAATTATTTGCGCTTCAGGAGAAGAGCCCATTAATTTATAATCACCGTAATCAAAGAAAAATAAATAGGGAGAAGGGTTAATATTTCGAAGTGTGCGGTATACATTAAACTCATCGCCTTGAAAACTTTGTTGGAAGCGTCTACTTAATACAATTTGAAACACATCTCCACGCATACAGTGCTGAATACCTTTTTTAACCGCTTCGCGGTACTGCTCATCGGTTAAATTAGAGCTTTCTTCTCCTTTGATTGAGAAAGGATATTGAGGCAGGTCCTTGCTTTTAATATAGGATACGAGTGCATTATAGTCGGAGCCAATGCCTGCTATTTTATTTTCACAAATAAATATTTCATCTTTAAAATGATTAAAAGCAATTACATATTGATATAAACGATAACGCATTAAAGGAATAATTGGATCCCCTTGTTTAAATTGAATGGTATCAAAAAACGGAATAGCATCATAAGCAGTGTACCCATATAAACCCTGCGCAAAAGCAGCTTCTTTTACTTCCGCTCCTTTCATTTCATATTGCTGCATATAGGCCCAAATACGATCGGGTGCTGCATGTACATTTTTAATGGTTTCTTTTTCAGGCTCTTGGTTAGGGTATTTATATTCAATTTCATTCAAGGAAGAAATTTCAATACCCCCAATAGCATTCACCCCAATAAAAGAATAACTATTTTCAGCAGCATGCGAATCGGTGCTTTCTAATAAAATAGTATCCCTAAATCTATCTCTCAAACGTAGATAAATTCCTACAGGCGTAAAAGTGTCTGCCAACATTTTAGTGACAGTGGTCTCCATCATCAATTTTTGCATATTCCTGCGGTCATTCGTTAAAAAAACAAACCCCAACATTGCTGTTAGGGTTCATGTATAATTTGACAATATAGTTATGTCACTACAATACCCTATCGGATTTTGTATGCCACCACCATA
>JBBAJX010000048.1:0-7088 GCA_040403885.1 Sediminibacterium sp.
TGTTCTTAGTAGTAATATAACGACTAGTTCCTGGTAAACCAGTAGTCTTGTGCTCTGTGCACTCTAATATTACTTGAACTCTATTTCCTTTCCTTGCCATGATGGTATATTATAAGTTATACTTAATTAGGTTAATTAAATCTTTTCGCCTTGGGCTCTAAGATCTTTTACAACAGAAGCTAAACCATTCTTATTAATGGTTCTGATAGCATCAGTTGATACTTTGATGGTAATCCAGCGATCTTCTTCTATAAAGTAGAAACGCTTCTTTTGCAAATTTGGAAGGAAACGACGCTTTGTCTTGATGTTGGAGTGTGAAACACTATTTCCAGACATCGGCTTCTTTCCAGTTAATTGACATACTCTAGCCATGAGAAATTATTTTTTACGGACGGCAAAGGTAAGTAAATAACCTTTACAGTCCCATTTATTTTAGTGTTTTTTTGAAGATTTACCCTAATAATATCTAAAAAAGGATAAAATGCTGGTTTTCATTAAGCTATAAGGCATTTAGCAGGCCTTAGGCATACATTTCTGCCCTTAATTCTTGCACCCTTTTATCTTCCATATATTCATCAAAAGTCATCAATCTATCAATGATTCCTTTAGGGGTAATTTCAATCACTCTATTGGCCACTGTTTGCATAAAAGTATGGTCATGAGAGGTGATTAATACCACACCTGGGTAGTTTTGACAACCCTCGTTGAAGCTTTGAATACTTTCAAGGTCAAGGTGGTTGGTAGGTTGGTCCAAAATAACCACATTTGGGTTTTGAAGCATCATCTTACTTACCATACAACGCACTTTTTCTCCCCCACTTAAAACATTGGTCTTCTTTGATACATCATCACCACTAAATAACATCTTGCCTAAAAACCCTCTTATAAAGGGCTCATCGGCGTCGGTTACATGGGTGGGTACATATTGTCTAAGCCAGTCCATTAAGGTATAGGCTTCATTAAAGAAGCTATTATGTTCCATAGGTAAATAAGCACTAGTAATGGTGGTGCCCCACTCATAAGTACCACCATCTGCTTTACCATTGTTGTTAATGATATCGAAAAAATAAGTAATTGCTAAAGCATCTTTACTTAAAAAAGCAATCTTGTCGTTTTTACTTACAGAAAAAGAAACGTCTTTAAATAAAACACGACCATCTACTTCTTTTTTCAATTTCTCTACATTCAAAATTTGATTGCCCACTTCACGAAGCGGTTGAAAAATAATACCAGGGTATTTTCTATTAGAAGGTTCAATTTCTTCAATGGTTAATTTCTCTAAAGCCTTCTTACGAGAAGTAGCTTGCTTGCTCTTACTTGCATTGGCAGAGAAACGCGCAATGAAATCTAATAGGGCTGCTCGCTTGTCTTCATTCTTTTTATTCTTGTCTGACATTTGACGCGCCATTAACTGAGACGACTCATACCAAAAAGAATAGTTACCAGTAAATGTTTTTATTTTAGAACGGTCAACGTCTGAAACGTGCGTACAGACTGTATCTAAGAAGTGACGGTCGTGACTAACTACTAGTACAATATTTTGATAATCGGCTAAAAAATTCTCTAACCATCCAATGGTTTCAATATCTAATCCGTTGGTAGGCTCATCTAATAACAAAATATCAGGATTGCCGAAAAGTGATTGTGCTAATAAAACTCGAAGTTTAAAGTTACTTGGAATGTCTTTCATTAAGTCTTGGTGCATTGCTTCCTTTACGCCTAAATCACTTAATAAACTTGCTGCATTACTTTCTGATTCATAACCACCCATCTCTCCAAACTCTGCTTCCATCTCTCCTGCTTTTAAACCATCTTCTTCAGTGAAATCTTCTTTAGCGTATAGCAAATCTTTGGCATGCATTACTTCCCACATTCTTTTATGGCCCATTAAAACTGTATTCAAAACAGTTTGTTCATCAAATTCAAATTGATTTTGTTTTAAAACAGCCATTCTTTCTCCCGGTGTTATTTCCACCGTGCCTTTATTGGGTTCTATTTCCCCACTTAATATTTTTAAAAATGTAGACTTACCAGCACCATTGGCACCAATGATACCATAACAATTTCCCTTTGTGAAGCTAATATTAACTTCATCGAATAAAACCCTTTTGCCATAGGCCAATGTGACGTTTCTTGCACTAATCATTGCTGAACTGTTTTTGAGGCTGCAAAGTTAATCCTTTTTAATTTACCAATTAGATCTTGCAGAGGCGGTAACGGCTAAACTTTCAAATGCGCCCTCTAGATATTTAAAATGAGCGGCCATGGCAATCATGGCAGCATTGTCGGTACAGTATTCAAAAGCAGGGAGAAACACCGTAGACTTAGTATTTTCAGCAAGCTGGGCCACCCCCTGTCGAAGGCCTGAATTGGCGCTTACCCCACCTGCAATACAAAATTCCTGAATGCCTGTTTCTTGAATGGCCTTTTTCAGTTGTTTTAATAATATTTCAACAATGGTATATTGAACGGAGGCACATAAATCATTTAAGTTTTCTTGAATAAATTCGGGCGATTGTTTTTGTAAAAAATAGAGCACACTAGTTTTTAGTCCACTGAAAGAATAATCTAAATTCGGAACTTGGGGTTTAGCAAAAACAAAGGCCTTAGAATTTCCTTGCTGAGCTAACTTATCTAGAAGCGGGCCACCTGGATAAGGCAGTCCTAAAAGTTTTGAAATTTTATCAAAGGCTTCTCCTGCAGCATCATCAATGGTTTCACCAAGTATAATCATTTCAGCCACGCTATTACACCTAACTATTTGAGTATGTCCACCACTCACTGTTAAACATAAAAATGGAAAGCTAGGTTTTGGATCGTCTATTAAATTGGCTAACACATGCGCTTGCATATGATGTACAGCAATTAAAGGTTTATCTAATGAAAGTGATAATGACTTTGCAAATTGAGCACCCACTAATAAACTACCAATTAAACCTGGCGCCTGTGTAAAAGCAATGGCATCTAGTTTTGCTAAACTTTCAGGAATCGTATTTTCAGGAAAGGCTTTTTTTAAAGCAGCGTCTACCACGGGCACAATATTTTCCATATGGGCTCTGCTGGCTAGTTCGGGCACCACGCCACCAAATTTTTCGTGTACGGTTTGATTAGCAATAAAATTGGAAAGGATTTTTCCATTCACAATAATGGATGCTGCCGTTTCATCGCAGGAAGATTCTATAGCTAATATAGTTATTGATTTCGTATTCACCCTACGAAGATAAAGCTTAAAAAAATACGATGATTACTTTGTTCTAATAGCTTCTACAGGATTCATTTTAGCAGCAATGGAGGCAGGAATAATACCTGAAACCACTCCTAAAACAATACAGATACTAAAGGCTAGAAAAATAATACTAGGCGCAATGGTTATCGTAAATGGGAGGAATGAACTAAGCGCTAAAGTGAGTATCCAAACTAAAAACAGTCCAACCAAGCCGCCTATAATACATAAAAAAGCACTCTCTAATAAAAACTCATATAAAATAGAAGAACTTTTAGCACCAATGGCTTTTTTCAGTCCAATTTGACTGGTTCTTTCTCTTACAGTAACAAACATAATATTGGCTACTCCAAACGCACCCACTATTAATGAAAGTCCTGCAATGGCCCAACCTCCTTGGTTTACAGCCCCAAATACACTTTCTACTTGTTCTTTAAATTGAGCCACATCATTACAAGTAAAATTATCATCCTGTGTAGGACTTAGTTTTCTAATTTGACGCATAATACCCGTTAATTCTTCCTGCAAAGCCTTGGAAGTAACACCTGGCTTAGGCTGCACCATAATAACCGGTCCTAAATTATCGGGATTATAAACCGATGCCATATAATTATGAGTAACAATTGTACTCTTATCATAGTCATAGCCATTAATAATGGCAGAACCTTGTTTTTCAATAACCCCAATCACTAAAAGTTTACGGCCTTTATAGGTAATGGTTTTACCCAGTCCTTTATCTGCTTTACCATATAATTCCTCTGCTACTTTGTATCCAATAACTACATAAGGTACTCCACGGGTAAAATCTGACTCACTTAAGAACCTACCATAGCCAATATTAAAAGATTGTATTTTTTTATAATCAGGAGTAATACCATAAATATTAACTCCTTTTAATACATTGTCCTCATAAGAAAAAGACTCTTGGGTTTGCATCACAAAAGCCATATTAGAGGCAAGTGTACTCTTCTTTTTAACGAACTCCATTTCCTCCATTTTCATACTTGGTCGCTTTACAAATTTCCACCAAGGGTATTCAGGGCCGCCAGAATAATCCCACTTATCGATATATACTGAATTGTTTCCAAAACTAGAAAGATCGCTTTTAATTTTTGATTGCAAACTATCAATGGTGGCCAAAACGCCAATAATACAAAAGATACCAATGGTGATGCCAAATAAAGAAAGAAAGGTTCTTAGTTTATTCGCTTTTAGCTCTCCAATGGCCATTTTGAAGCTATTCCAAAGTATAGTTAACACTTTAATCATGGTATAAAATTAAGTCAATATATGATTCTAACTCGATTTTTATACAAGTGGTGAAAAACTTATCTAAAGGGGGCTATTTAAAGGACTTGTTTACTTTTTATTTAAAATGTCAGAAAAATCATGCTACGATTTATTCTAAGCTCGCAATTCGTACTTACTTTTGCATCGATTTAAAATACATCTTATTATGACCTTTAAGCAAATGTTTACATCCTCCGTGGGGAAAAAAATAGTAATGGCTTTCACGGGTATTTTCTTAGTCTTATTCTTAGTCGTACATGCAAGTTTAAATGCTTGTATTTGGGCTATGGACGGCGGCGTTATTTTCAACAAAGCTGCTCATTTTATGGGAAGTTTTGTAGTGCCAAGAATTTTAGAAATAGGATTATTCTTAGGTATTTTTCTACATATTATACAAGGCTACATGCTAACCTTAGAAAATAAAGGCAAAAGAAAAATTGGCTATGAAGTAAATTATTCAAAAGGTAGTAAATGGTATAGCAGAAGTATGGCCATTTTAGGAACCATTTTACTTATGTTTTTTATTATACATTGGAAACATTTTTGGGTTCCTTCTCGTATTACAGGAGTAGCAGAAATGGATTTAGGCAATGGCTTTGTAGTACATAATTTATACGGTGTCATGCAAGACACTTTTCAAAATGTTTGGGTGGTTTTATTTTATGTGATTTCTTGTATTTCATTAGGATACCACTTAGCGCATGGATTTCAAAGTGCCTTCAAAACAATTGGAGTATATAATAAAAGATACCATGCTATGATTAGTACTATTGGTTATGGCTTTGCCATTATTATTCCACTTGCTTTTGCTTTAATGCCTATTAGTTTTTATTTACATTGGGTTAAATAAAATTTGAAAAAAAATATATATTCTAAACGATAGATAAAAGATTAAATATGTTAGACGCTAAAATACCTTCCGGAAATCTAGATGACAAATGGGTCGATTACAAAGGACATTGTAAACTAGTAAACCCTGCCAACAAAAGAAAAATGGAAGTCATTATTGTGGGCACTGGACTTGCAGGAGCATCCGCTGCAGCCTCTATGGCTGAGTTGGGTTATAAAGTAAAAGCATTTTGTTTTCAGGATTCTCCACGCCGAGCACATAGTATCGCTGCACAAGGTGGAATTAATGCAGCTAAGAATTACCAGAACGATGGAGATAGTGTATTTAGATTATTTTATGATACGATTAAAGGTGGAGACTACCGCTCTCGCGAAGCCAATGTGCACCGCTTAGCAGAAGTAAGTACGAATATTATTGACCAATGTGTGGCACAAGGCGTTCCCTTCGCCCGTGAATATGGTGGATTATTAAGCAACCGTAGTTTTGGTGGAACACAAGTGCAAAGAACTTTTTATGCTGCAGGTCAAACAGGTCAGCAGTTATTAATAGGTGCTTATCAAGCCTTAGAGCGTCAGGTTGCGCTTGGCAATGTAACGATGCATACAAGACATGAAATGCAAGACATTGTAAAAATTGATGGAAAAGCAAAAGGTATTATTGCCCGCAATTTAATTACAGGTGAATTAGAAAAACATTTTGGACATGCTGTATTAATATGTTCAGGTGGTTATGGTAATGTGTATTATTTATCGACCAATGCCATGGGATCAAATGTAACCGCTGCATGGAAAGCGCATAAGCAAGGTGCTTATTTTGCAAATCCTTGCTTTACACAAATTCACCCTACTTGTATTCCTGTTAGTGGCGATCATCAATCCAAATTAACCTTAATGTCTGAGTCCTTAAGAAATGATGGAAGAATTTGGGTACCTAAAAATTTAGGAGAGACAAGAAAAGCCAACGATATACCAGAATCAGATAGAGATTATTTTTTAGAGCGTCGCTACCCTGCTTTTGGAAATTTAGTACCTCGTGATGTGGCTTCTCGTGCTGCTAAAGAAAGATGTGATGCAAATTATGGTGTGGGTACTTCAAAGCAAGCCGTGTATTTAGATTACGCAGCCGCTATTGAAAGATATGGTAAGATTGAAGTGAGCAAACAAGGACTTTCTGATGTGTCTACTGAACAAATTATTGCCTTAGGAAAGGAAGTCGTGAAAGAAAAATATGGCAACTTATTTAATATGTATTCAAAGATCACTGGAGAAAACCCATACGAAGTGCCTATGCGTATTTATCCAGCTGTGCATTATACCATGGGTGGTCTTTGGGTTGATTATGAATTACAAACTACAGTGCCTGGTTTATATGCATTAGGTGAAGCTAATTTTAGCGACCATGGTGCCAACCGTTTAGGCGCTAGTGCCTTAATGCAAGGTTTAGCCGATGGTTATTTTGTAGCACCTTATACAGTAGGAAATAATTTAGCGGATGATATTTACAATGCAGCTATTCCTACAACACATCCTGCCTTTGAAGAAGCCACTCAAAAAGTAGCAGAGCGTATTACTTCTTTGAAAAATATCAACGGAAAACAATCGGCAGAAAGTTTTCACAAACGTTTAGGTAAAATTATTTGGAATGAGTGTGGAATGTCAAGAACTGCTGCTGGTTTAAAACAAGCCATTGCAGATGTACAAGCTTTGAAAAAAGAATTCTGGTCTG
>JBBAJX010000049.1:0-6842 GCA_040403885.1 Sediminibacterium sp.
GGACGGCGAAGGTATGAAATAATAAAGGAGAAACCAAAGTCTCTCCTTACTATTTAGTTTTATTTGATAACTAATTGATTATTAGCCCCTTGCCTTTAATTGGGAATGAACAAATAGGCTGGTAATACTCTTGTTTTCATAGGCATTTCTGATGGCTATGGCGAACAAATCGGCAACGGTCAATACCTGAATTTTTTTAGAAGGTTGCTTTAAAGGAATGGTATCACAAACCACTAATTCCTCTAAAACGCTGTTTTCAATATTTTCATAGGCCTTACCACTTAATACCGGATGCGTAATCATGGCGCGCACTGTTTTCGCTCCCTTCTCTTTTAATAGCGCTGCCGCTTTTACTAAAGTGCCACCTGTATCACAAATATCATCTATAATTACAATATCTTTTCCAGTTACATCTCCTATCACTACCATACTTGCTATCTCATTGGCACGCTTACGATGTTTATCACAAATAACCATTTCAGCATTAAAATAATTAGCAACCTCGCGCACTCTATTGGTACTTCCTACATCGGGTGCTGCAAAGGCTAGGTCTTGTAATTTCAATTGTTGAATATAAGGAATGAAGATGGCTGAACTGTCTAAGTGATCTACGGGTACTTCAAAAAATCCCTGAATTTGTGCAGCATGTAAATCCATAGTAATAACACGGTGCGCTCCTGCTGCTTCTAATAAAGTAGCTATTAATTTAGCTCCTATGGCTACTCTCGGTTTATCTTTTCTATCCTGTCTTGCAAAACCATAATAAGGAATAACAACAATAATTTTATAGGCGCTTGCTCTTTTAGCAGCATCTATCATCATTAATAGTTCCATAATATTTTCAGAAGGTGCATAAGTACTTTGTACTAAGAAAACATAGTCTCCTCTAATACTTTCTAAAAATATAGGTTGGAATTCTCCGTCGCTAAATTTTTGAATATTAATTTTTCCAATGGGAGCGCCGAAACGTTGGGCAATTTTCTCTGCTAAGGCTTGAGAGCCAGTGCCTGCGAATATTTTTACTGAAGGATTCATGTGGGTTGTTGTGCGTCAAAGTTATCATTATCGTTTAAAAAATATAAAAAATAATGGCTCTACTTTTCAACATCTAGAGAACTTATACACATATATTAAGCCTGTGCAGTAGGACCTCCAAAATTCATAGGAATTTCTACGGGTAACATATCTGCAATGGTTCCGTTGGCAGCTTCATACCGTTCTACATTTTCTACCAAGGCCTTCATAAATCTTTTGGCATGCATGGGGGTTAATATCACTCTGCTTTTTACTTTACTTTTTGGTGTGCCTGGCATGACGTTGACAAAATCAACTACAAACTCGGCATTGCTATGGGTAATGATGGCCAAATTAGCATAAGATCCTTCGGCAATTTCTTCACTAATTTCAATGTTTAAGGGCTGGTTCGGGTTTTGTTCCATACTTTATATTAAGACCACAAAGATACAGGGGATGGAATGTTAAAAAAAAATTACAGCACTGCAATTCACAAGAACTAAATTTGCTTCATGTTAGTATTAGATGGTAAAATAGCCGCTGCCGCCGTAAAAGCAACCCTTTTGGAGCAAACTCAGGCCCTGAAAGCCGCAGGCAAAAGAATGCCTCATTTAGCCGCCATATTGGTAGGTAATAATGGAGCGAGTGAAACCTATGTAGCTAGTAAAGTGAAGAACTGCGAAGAAACAGGTTTCGGTTCTTCATTATATAGAATGGAGGCAGATGTGGAAGAAGCTATTTTATTAGCTAAAATTGCCGAGCTCAACCAAGATCCTACCTGCGATGGCATACTCGTTCAATTGCCCCTTCCTAAACATATTAAAGAATCTAATGTTATTGAAGCCATTGACCCCGCTAAAGATGTCGACGGTTTTCATCCTGTGAATGTAGGAAGACTAGTTCAAGGTTTAAATACTTTTATTCCAGCCACACCTTATGGAATTATTTTAATGCTTGAGCATTTCAATATTGAAACCAAAGGAAAAAATGCAGTGGTAATTGGCAGAAGTAATATTGTGGGAAGACCCATGAGTATTTTATTAAGTAGCAATATTGCGCAAGGCAATTGCACAGTAACTATTTGTCATAGCCACACAAAAAATTTAAAAGAAATTTGTATAGGCGCCGATATTATTGTGGCTGCACTAGGTGTTCCTAATTTTTTAACGGGTGATATGATTAAACCTGGTGCTGTTATTATTGATGTAGGTATTACCCGCGTTGATGATGCGACCGCCAAAAAAGGTTTTAGAATTAAGGGCGATGTAAATTATGAAGAAGCCTGCGCTAAAGCATCTGCTATTACCCCTGTTCCCGGTGGTGTAGGACTTATGACCATTGCTGGACTTTTAAAAAATACCATGAAGGCCTACCAAGGTCTTTAATTGTAAAATAATTTTATACATTTTAATTTGAATACAAGTACCCAATATCCTGTGATGGAAATGTTTTATTCTTTGCAAGGCGAAGGATACCATCAAGGCAAGGCCGCTTATTTTATTCGCTTGGCTGGTTGTGATGTGGGTTGTGTTTGGTGTGATGTAAAAGATAGTTGGGATGCTAGCAAGCACCCGGTTTTATCTATTGATGAAATTGTATCTAGTGCATTAGCGCATCCTTCCAGATTAGCCATTATTACGGGTGGCGAACCTTTGCTGTATAATTTAGATGCCTTAACCACTGCTTTAAAAAATGTAGGTTTTGAAATAAATATAGAAACTTCGGGCTCTAGCCCCATGTCTGGAAAATGGGACTGGATTTGTCTTTCACCGAAAAAATTTAAAGCACCCCTTACTGAAAGCATTGAAGCTGCTTCAGAATTAAAAGTAGTTATTTTTAATACCCATGACTTCGAATGGGCCGAAACATATGCCCAACAAGTAGCTGCTTCATGTAAATTATACTTGCAACCAGAATGGGATAAGGCGAATCAAATAACTCCTTTAGTGATAGACTACATTAAGGCCCACCCTAAGTGGGAACTAAGCGCACAATTACATAAGTACATTCAAGTACCCTAATTTGTATATTTACAATAATTACGGCTATTTAAATACTTACGGCTATCTATATGAAAGGTAAAAAAAATTATTTCGTATTTTTTTTCGTTTTGCTTTATTGGAATATGCCCAAGGTGTTGGCGCAAGAAAAGAATGCCGATACTAAAATTTACCAAAAAGCGGTGGCTGCTTTTGAACAAAAAAATTTTACTTCCTCCATTTCTATACTAGAAACTTTATTGAAAAAAAATGAGCGTAATGCAGAGGCAACCTTATTTCTTTATCAAGTGTATGCAGAAGCCAAGCAATATCAAAAATCAATTAATGCATTTGAAAAATTAATTCAAATAGATACTACTATTTTTTTACCCTACCTAGTAAAGTACGCTTCCGAGTATGCCATTTTAGGAAATTATAATAAAGCAGCTTCCATTTTAGAATCCTATAAAAATGTACTTCCTTCTTATTTAAAAAACAAAGCCGCAGAACTACTTACTATTTGTCGTTTTGCACAATCGAATCCTACGCAATCAGATATTAAAGTAACCAACGCCGGAGATAGCATTAATACTGCTGATGCAGAATATTTTCCCAGCATTACGGTACAAGACAGTTTATTTTTATTTATGCGTAGAAGTAGTTTTAAAAGAGAAGATTTTTATACAAGCACAATTACAAAAAATAAATTTTCTAAGGCCAGTCCTTTATCAGATGATTTAAATATGGAGGAGAAAAAAGGAAGCATGAGTTTAACCCAGGATTTAAATACACTTTACTATGCCGCAGACTATAATGAAAAAGGATTTGGCAGATATGATATTTATAAAGTAACCAAAACAAAAAAGGGCTGGTCTGAACCAAAAAACTTAGGCAAAAATATAAACTCCGATTATTGGGATAGCGCTCCTAGTATAGCACCAGATAATCAAGCATTATACTTTTCCAGCAATAGGCCCGGCGGTTATGGTGGAATAGATATATACGTTTCTTATAAAAACGAAAAAGGTTTTTGGGAGGAAGCCATGAATATGGGGCCTACAATTAATACTGCAGGTGATGAACAAGCTCCATTTATACATGCCGATAATAAAACGTTATACTTTAGTTCCAATGGATGGCCTGGATTTGGTGGATCTGATTTATATGTAAGTAGAAAAAAAATAGACGGTAATTGGTCAAGCCCTATGAATTTAGGTTACCCCATTAATACTTTTGACAATGAAGGAAGTATTGCAGTAGCAGGAAATGGCTTTCAGGGTTACATCGCAAGTGATAGAGCCGATAGCAGGGGTAGTTTAGATATATATAAAGTAACACTAGCAGCTAATACCAGCCCTAATAAAACATTTTATGTAAATGGATTCATTGCAGACGCTATTACAAAAAAACCAATAGCTGGAGAAGTAGTATTAATGAATACCAATGAAGAAACTAGTACCATGCAAATTAAGGTAGATAGTAATGGTAATTTTATTTTAGGACTCCCTTATTTAGATAGTATTGGTATTAGAGTGAATAGCGAAGGCCATGAATTTGCAAGTACCATATTATCTTTAGAAAATATAAATAGTTTATCGAGTAGTACCCTTAATTTTTATTTAGCACCCATAGTAAAAATATTTACTAAAAATTTCAATAATATATTTTTTGAAATTAATAAAGCAAGTCTTAATAAAAAATCTTTTGTGGAGTTAGACGCCTTGGTCACCTTTTTGCAAGCTACTCCTTCAGCAAATATTCTTATCGAAGGACATACCGATAATAAAGGAGATAGCGTACAAAATAAATTACTCTCCTCTAAAAGAGCCAACAGTATTGCTACTTATTTAATGAGCAAAGGAATTGATACTAGTAGAATTAAAACCATTGGCCTTGGGGGTAGCCTACCTATTAGCGACAATGCAACCGAAGAAGGCCGTATAAAAAATAGACGCACTAGCTTTACTATTACCATTCCATAGTCTAAGATTTCATCAATCTTTAATTATTATACTCCATAATTTACCACGTATAAATACGCTGTTTTAGTATTCATATAATTTAGATGTTTGCGGTATGACTGAGGAAATTTTATATACCATTGCCTTTACTATGCTTCAAAGTTTCAATGAGCGGCAAAGAAAAAATATGATTGAACACTATGGCAGTGCACTGGCTATTTATAAACAAAGGGAGAAGAAAAACGAAGCGTTTACTTCTATAAATCTTGTACAAAAAAATATTTTACTAGGTCCCTGGCCTTTAAAAGAAGCAAGCTCCGAATTAAATTTTACGGTTAAACATAATATTCAATGCATTAGTTTAAAAGACAGTCGCTATCCTAATCGTTTATTACATTGTGATGACGCACCTACTTTATTATATGTAAAAGGAAATGAAAATTTTAACTTGCCCTACTTAATAAGTGTAGTGGGTACAAGACTACATACCGTGCAAGTAAATAGAATTATAAAAGAATTAATGGAAGGGCTCACACACTTAAATATTGGTGTTATTAGTGGAATGGCTTTAGGTGTAGATGCTATCGCACATCAAACAGCAGTCGCCTATAAAATTCCTACCTGGGGTGTACTCGCGCATGGACTCGATCAAATTTATCCCATGGAACACAGAAAGCTTGCCATTGATATCATGCATAACGGTGGGCTTATAACTGAATCCAGAAAAGAAAGTATTATTCTTCCCTACTGCTTTCCAAAAAGAAATAGAATTGTAGCCGGACTAAGCGATTCCACTATAGTGATAGAAACTGCTGTAAAAGGTGGCAGCATGATAACAGCCAATTTAGCTTTTGATTATAATAGAGAAGTATTTGCGGTGCCCGGTAAAATTCACGACTCAAAAAGCAAGGGCTGTTTAGCATTAATTAAAAGAAATAAAGCCCATTTATACCACGACGTAGAAAACCTACTAGAACAGATGGGATGGCCCCTAGCCCAACAAAATAGCCCTCAAAAAGAACTTGAATTTCCATTTTCACCCGACTCAAAAAGCGTACTTGCGCATATTGAAGCCCATGGCCCCATCCATAGGGAATTAATTGCTAATGAGTTAAAAATCAATGCCAGTAAGCTTTCTAATTTACTTTTAAGCCTTGAAATGAAAGGTGAAATTCAGCTTTTAGCAGGCAATAGGTATGCCATCTGCTAAAAAAAGGATTTTGCCTAAATAAGCCAAGGCCCTATCTTTGCCTATGGCAACAAGAAATACTACAAACAACTCCCGCATTTTTGGTAAAGGCTTGACATTTGACGATGTATTGTTAATGCCCGCTTATTCTGAAATACTTCCTTCTGAAGTAAAAATTCACACGCAACTTACCAAGAACATTCAACTACATGTTCCTATTTTATCTTCTGCAATGGATACTGTTACAGAAGCCCAATTAGCTATTGCTTTGGCACGAGAAGGCGGCATTGGTATTTTGCATAAAAACATGAGTATTGAAAGGCAGGCTGAACAAGTGCGTAAAGTAAAGCGTAGCGAAAGTGGAATGATTGTTGACCCCATTACTTTAGAAGTAACAGCTACCATTGGAGACGCTTTAAAATTAATGAAGGAAAATAAAATAGGGGGTATTCCTATTGTCGATAAAACCAATAAACTAGTTGGTATTTTAACTAATCGTGATTTGCGTTTTGAAACCGATCGCAAAAGAAAAGTAAGTGAAGTAATGACTAAAGAAAATTTAGTCATAGCACCAGAAGGAACCGATTTAAAAAAAGCAGAAAAAATTCTTCGTCAATATAAAATTGAAAAATTACCTGTTGTCAATAAACAAGGAAAATTAATTGGCTTAATTACTTATCGCGATATTTTACAATTAAG
>JBBAJX010000050.1:0-6790 GCA_040403885.1 Sediminibacterium sp.
AAAATAAATTTGAGCTACTCTAGCATCTTCCTCAATAAAGATAGTCTCATTTACTCTCATTACACAGCCCATAAATTCAGTTTCAAATCCTGGATCAAATACTGATGAATGAATAATGGTACCGTTTCTTAATAGAGAAGATCTCTGTCTAATTAAACCTACGTAGTCTGAAGGTAATTTACATCCTTCCCAAAAAGTAATTTCGTAGGTACCAGGGTACAGTAGCCATCCTCGTTCACCATCTAAATTTACTTTTTCTATATCGGAGTAAGCAGCTAAGGTAGTTTTATTCTTTAATACTACTCCAATTTTATCTTGAGGGTTTTGTCTAATTTGTTTTACTTCTTGTAGAGATAGATCATAACCTACTTGAGCTTTCTTACCTTTAGATTGCTCTAACTTAAGCAATCCTTTTTCTACTATTTGATCTGCGTTTAACATAACTAATTTCCGTATTTTTGTTGTTTATATTTTGCGTTCAATACTTCTTTCCTTCTTTTAACAGAAGGTTTAGTAAAAGCTTGCCTCTCTCTCAATTCCTTAACCGTACCTATCTTATTATGCTTTTGTTTATACACCTTAAGGGCGTGTTCAATGCTTTTATACTTTTGTAAATCTACTATTATCATTTCTTTTTCTTTGTATAAGGAAATAACTTATTTAAAGTTGTTTTTCTTCTAGTACAACCACAGTCCTCATAACCTAATAAGTGAGCAATTTTATCTGCTAATTTATCAATATAAAAAAATTTCGTTATCTTTGCGACAGTATCGCCTAGTCCTTGTGATTTCATTATTTATTATTTATTTCTTCTGCTACTTCCTTCCAATACTTAGCCTGAGAGGTAAACAAAGGATCTTCGTATTTTATCTGGTCAAGAACGTCTTGAGCAGCTTTAACTCCGCCTTCTGCTTTTTCTAAGGCCTGTTCTCTGCCGAATTTTTTAATTAAAACTTCTGCAGTCTCTTTTGCTGTTTGTGCCATATTTTTTTATTTAAGCTTTTTTATTCGTAATAGTGGTGACTACATAAAAAAGTTACTTTTTAAGGGCTAGCTCTATATTCTTATAAAACTCCGCTCTTGCTGAGTCTTCGTTTAAGAAGCATCCTGTTAGCTTTGCGGTTTGCATTGAAGCACCTTGATGTTTAACACCTCTACAGCTTACGCAGTTGTGAGTTGCATTAATCATTACAGCTACTCCTAAGTTATCTTCACAGATCTTATCTACTGCATTATGAATAGCTACAGTAAGTTGTTCTTGTATAGCACCGCGTCTACCGAAATGCTCTACTATTCTATTTAACTTAGACAGGCCAACTACTCTACCGTTTTCACTAGGTACATAGGCAATAGATACTAGTCCAGAAATTGTTTCATGATGATGACTGCACATGCTAGTAACCGGAATATTGCTCTCTTGAATAATTCCAGTATATCCATCACTTGGAAAACTCGTAATGTCGTCCATTACCTTATAACGGCCAGCAAATTTATCGTTTACATAGGCTTTAGCTACTCTTTTTGGAGTATTAGAACTATTAGGATCATTCTCCCAATCTACACCTAATGCAGTTAAGAAATTACCGTAATGCTTTGCTGCTTCTTCGATAATCTGATGCTTCTCGTACTCGTTTAAAGAGTCTTTGCCGTTCTTAATAGCTTCTTGTAGCTGTAGGCTAATACCATTGGCACAACCTGCTTTAGCTAATTCTAAACTATCAATGTCTATATATTTACCTCTTGTCATATTGTATATTATAAGTATTTTGAAATCTGCTCTAAACGTTCTTCTACCGTACCTGTTAAAGTTACGACCTTTTCTTCAGGTATATACTCTACTATAAACTTTTGTATAATTCCGTCAATTTTAATCTGCAACTCAGCACTTAATCTATCTGGATCATCTACAAAATCAAACTCAATAGGGATATAAAAGAAATGCTCTACTTGATCTTTAGTCTTCTCGAATAGCTCTATAATCTCATCAATATTAACATTAGGAGTTAAAATTGCAGAGTAGATAATACAATCTACTAAACTACGAGTACTAATTACATTTTTATGAGTTAAGTAGTTTTGGTAAGCCCAAGCAGATAGCTCGTTAATTGCATACTGCTTCTCGTCGTTAGATAACTCTAACATCTTACCGATCTTAATTACAGGACGAGAAAATCCGTCTGTAACATAATAATCAGGAAATCTGGTAGATACCTCTTTTAATAAGGTAGTCTTACCAGTTCCATGCGATCCTATTAATATCTTCATAAGTGTCTTTTAGTAAAAATAGTTACTTTTTATCGAACTTCCAAATATTAGTAAAGAAATGTACCCAGGAATTTAAGGAAGTCTCTCGCAGAATAGTATAGGCTTCGTCTATAGTATTTGCTCTATTCATAACCTGGTAAGCAGATACAATCTCGCCGGCATCTAATTCCGGAATCACCTTATGAACTACCGATCCACAATACGGATACTTTTCTTGATTTCCAGCAACGTCTTCTTGTTTATTAAATCCTTTTAATTCCGGATAAACAGTAATTAATCCTGGATGCCCGTTGTAGGCAGCTCCTTCTAGATAAGGAAAAAGTTCTGCTGGAAGTATTCTTAAATAACCGTGTAGAGTAATTAACCTCTTTAAATTAATTCTCGTACGTAGGTAATCTACTATGGAAGGCTTTCGAGGTAGAGTATGTATCTCTACGTTATTTTCCCCAAAGATCTCCATGTTTCTCGGTGATATCTTTGTAATGTTATTAGTTACAATTAAACTAGGGAGAATCCCAAGCTTTTCACTAATAGCTACTACTTCAGAGCCTGTCTGAGATATGAGTACTCCCCAGTCGTTTAATACCTTCATTATTGACCCATTGCTTTTCTTGTATAATAACCTGTATCGATTAATGCACGTGGAATTAATTCCTCTCTAGTTGCACGAACAGGATTGATATCTAATGAACCGCGTCTTGCATATAATAACATTACTACGCAATCCTTTACTTCAGGATTTTTTGTAATAGCTAAAAATAATTTTTCACTGCAAAATTCATGAAACTCGTTTACTTCACGTAATGCAATTACTTCTTTCAATAACCCTTCTAAATCTACTCTACCTTTTCTAGTAGTAATATGGAAATAAGCAGCTCCTGTATCTTTTTGCTTAGTATGTCTACATCTTGATCTTAAGATACCAGTCATTACAGATACGTCATCAGATGTTTCAGCAGGAATAATACTAAAATGATTCTCTTTACCAGAGTAGTCTGTAATCTCTAACTCCTCTAATTTCTTATTTCCTAATAAGCGAAACAAGTCGTAGTATCCGTCTCCTGGATCACCTTCGAACATTACCTGCTCTCCTTCTCTAAAGAAAGACGTTTCTACTTCTTTACCTATACACTCGCTAATATCTTTCTTTACTTGATTCTCATAATTTTCAACAGCTTCAATAATCGTATCACCCATCTTACACATATCAAATGTATTAAGATACAACTTAAACGATTTAGACTCTACCATAAATTCTGAATCTGCAGGACATACTATTTTTAGAGTACCTGCGATAGGTAAGCCGCTATTTAATAAAAAGGTTGCTTCATGACAATGCCATGTATCATAACCTACAAATTCATCTCCTTTAATACCCCAATCACCGCGAGCTAATGCTCTTGGCATAGGATTCAATTGGCTGGGATCAAAGGTATCTGTATAGACTGCATAGGAGTTAGCTGACCCTAGGGTTTTAGCAGCTACTTCTGACATATTACTTGCTGACATAATTGCGGAATGTTTTTATATTTTTAAAGATAAGGTTTATTTGTTCTTCTGATAACTCAATATCTAAATTATCTGCTAACTTAGCTTTTGGTTTAGGTACAGTTAAGCCATGAGGTCCTAATTCGTTTCCTACCCACCCGTTAATAACCGGCGAACTAGTATCTAGCGAGTAAATAAGTCCTCTTAGTACAATGTTTAAATCGTTAATTAAAATAAACTCTACTGGGTTTTGACATCCTAGTAAATGAAATTTAGGTAATCCGATTCCCATATTAAATCTATTTGCATACCACCAGTTTAAAAATCTAACTCTTACTGTTACGTAATCTGAATCTTTAACTAGATCGAAAGGTAGTGCGATAATATCTATTCTTTCTCTTAGGTAGTAATCTATACAATCTGCAATTTGCTCAAAAGTATCTCCTTGACATACACCAATATACTTCAGTCCTTCTACTCTATAACTATCTAAGTACTCTTTTGCATTAAGTAAAGTTTGATCGTGATCATTAACTACATCTGGAAGTACAAGGTGAGTGGGAAGATACTCCTTACCCAGCTCGTATAACTCTTCCATCGGTATAGATTTACCTAATTCAAATGCTGAGTTATCTAAAATAGAGTACTCCGCTATTTTAAACTTTTCTTTATAAAAGTCAGCATATTCTGTATCCAAGCTTAATAAGTGACCTAGTACATAGGGATAATCGCTTACCTCATCGTGACGGTCAAATAAAGCTTTCGGTATTTCGTGTGAAATTAAAGGCATAATTTATTTTTTATATTCTGATAATACTCTTTCTACTTGGTTCTTTGCAAATTGCCAGCTAACAGGTCCTGTTTCGTCAGCATATGCTACAGGATCAGGACGTCCTAATTTAATGAATGCTTCAATACGCTCTACTGATGCAGCTGATTTGTAATCAGAGTACCAATCAACAAATAGTTTAGATTCAAAGAAACCATCCTCTGTTTGTGAAGTACGTTCTGTATAGATCGGAATTGGTTTGTAAGATGTGTTTGTACGTTTATACACTTCATCGAAGTCTAAACCTAACTGCTCACAACATTTTAAACCGTCTTCTAATATTTCAAATTTATTTACTTCTAAGTACGGAGTATAGACTGATACTAATTCAGAATCCCAGTTACCGATAATAAATGCATCGAAATCAGCATCACGGAACTCCTGTCTACAGTCGGGGTACACAGCATGATCGCCCGCATGCACGCCCATTGCAATAGCAACTTCTTGTCCAATAGAACAATCTTCGTTAATAGGTCTAGTAGCAATTGATAAAGCTACAGCTTGAATTAAAGAGAAAAAAATCTTGTTGCGGTTAGGAACAACTGTTTCTTTCATATTTTCCTGCTCATAATGTCCTTCAGGAACCTCTTTACCGCCCTCTACTAATGTGGAATTAAGTAACGTAGTTAATCCGTCTAGTTTAATAACTTGATGTGTAACTGGTAAATTTTTACTCTGTAAATAATTAACTAGGTCTTTAGCTCTTTCAAGTTCAACTTTATGCTTTTGACCGTAATCAAAACCTAATGCTGTAACTTCGTAATCGTTAGCTAGTAAATGGAGTAATAACGACGAGGAATCCATTCCGCCACTAAGTGAAAGCACAACTTGTTTTTTCATATTAAAAAAATTAAAATAGTTTGAAGCGGTATTATTTTTTATACTGATTAGCTCCAGATAACCAGTCTTGTAAGTTAAAAGTAGTATTTTTTTCCAGAAAATGCAACTCTGTATGGCAGTTTCTACATAACCTAATACACTTTTTTATTTCTTTTTCGAGTTGAGTTCGAGTCCACCTATTAGTTGCTCCTATCGTTAATGTTTTTTCTGCTGGATCTAAGTGGTGAAAATCTACGACGTAGTGTCTAGTATCTCCACACTTGTAGCAGCCCTTACTTCTCTCTTTTTGTAAAAATTCTTTATTAGAATTAACTCTCCTCTTATCGTACTCTTGCCATTTTGCTTTACCTTCGGCTTTTCTCCAAGATTTAGTTCTCTCTTTAACACATAACTTACATCTTGAAGTTTTAACATCAATACCTTCGGTATTAAGTCTTTCATAAAACTCAGATAAAGGCTTTTCTACTTTACAGCTCGTACATTTTTTCACGGGGTATATTGCTTTATATTAATAAATATACCCAGTTCCTATTTTTTATCTTGCTTGTCGTTCAATTCTTTCTGTATAGAGAGTATTTGACTTGTAATATTACCTACTAAGGTTCCTAGCTGTGCCCAAATATCATCGCACTCTTTCTCTAACTTTCTAATAAGTCTCAACTGATAAAGTTGTAAACCTACAAGTATTATTATAATACCGACGTATAAATGCTCCTGTGTAAATGTTATTGTCATACTCTAAAGGTATTATTTAATTTTCGGATTATCAACTTCGTTTACAAAATTTGTAAATTCTTTTGTGCCTGGAAAACCTATGAAATTAGGACTATCCATTACTCTCTGGAGTGCTTTTAAAGTTAAATCTTTATTTTTAGTATCTACAAGCAAAGGTTCTAGAACGTACTCTTCTGTTGACTCGTTTTTACGAGTTAGGTAGAATAGAGTCCCTGCTGCTGCACCTAATGCATCGTAATACTCTTTAGCTGTTGTTGTAGACATTGCATCTAATAGTTCTTCTGCTTTTTCTTTAGGTGTCATAGAAATATAAATTTATACATTAAGCGTTTTATTCCAAGCAGCAATATGTAATCTAGTTAAACCACGGAAACGATACTTCTTAGCCATTTCCATTACGAATCTAGTACGCTCTTCAAAATTAGAAGCATCATCTAAACCTGGCATACAGATTACATTCTTTAAAGGTATATTGAAAGGCTCTACAAAGTCTCTAAAGATTTCTTTAATATCTTCTTCAGTACTAATAACAAACTTAAATTGATAATTGTTATGTTCCATTACACGCTTAATAGCAGCAGGAACAATACGTTGTTTAGATGTCATACCTGAATTAGCTAATTTAGGTGAGCA
>JBBAJX010000051.1:0-6383 GCA_040403885.1 Sediminibacterium sp.
GAATTAACCCCACTGAATACAAAATATGAAGCCATTTATATGTGTTCGGCTTTATTATTGGAAGAATTTAGGGGTAAAGGGATTGCCCAAAGATTAGGTCTTAAAGCAATCGAAAATATCAAGGTAGATCATTCCATAAAGGCGCTATTTTTCTGGTCTTTTAGTAAAGAGGGCGAAAAGCTCGCTGACAAGGCATCAAGGTTAATGGGTTTCCCATTATACAAACGATAAAAAAGTCGATCAAATCTCGGTCTCGCTACATGAAAATCAAGGACTTACATTAAATCGTGGGTCCTTTGCTACGTGAGGTTTGCGTGAGGATAGAAGTGTAAATGAAGGTGAATCAATTACATTGGAAATATTTAACAATATAAATATCCAGATTGGTTTAACATTGTATTGTGAAAAAAGCATTAACACTTTTTACTTTAGCCGTTTTTATGTTTACAACTTTGATCATGCCTTATTCAAATTATGAGGATGCTAAGGCTGTAATTAGTCTATATAAAAACAGCTTACGCCTTGACGAGGATATGAATTTTGCTGAATTTGTAGGTGAAAAGTTAATTGCATCTGGAATAGAATTTGATGAGGAGGAAGATGCTCCAAAGCAAACCAATAAAATACCACGTACGCATGATGAGGTTATTCAAATTCAAAATGGTGTACTTTTTCACAAACAGGAAGTATTAATTGAATTTGCCACTTACATCATTCCTATTAAAATAGGTCCTGATTATTCAACGAAGATCAACAAAGAGGACTATTGTCCTAGAATTTTTAGACCACCTGCTGTTTAGTTTTTTCATTTATCACAATCGTTTTACACTATTTAAATCATTGCATTCCTACTTATAAAAGCGGATGCTCAAATTAATTTTATGAAAAAATATTTCATTATTAGCATTTTAATGTTCAGTCAAATCATTTTACATGCTCAAAAAAATAAAATAACAACTGAGGCACAAAAAGCCTTTCAAACTAAATTTCCTACTGCAAAAGAAGTAAAATGGGATATGGAATCCAAAGATGATTATGAAGCCAGTTTTGTAATGGACGGTAAAAAAGGCTCTGCTAATTTTTCAGGAAAAGGCGAATGGATGGAAACTGAAATGGCTATCCCACAAGCTAATACACCAAAAGCAGTCATGGATGGTTTCAATAAAGCATTTGCAGGAGCAACCATCAAAGAAGTATATAAAATTGAGTCTAAAGAAGGCAAGAACTATTTCGAAATAGAATATAGTTTAAAGGGTAAAACCAAAGAAGCCAAACTTGATTTAACAGGAAAAATAATGTAAATCAATCTCTATACTACCGATTATACAGCTGCCATTGTGCTAATTAATTTTGATTTGGCTAGACTGTATAATTGGTGGTATTTTAAATTCTTTTCAATGAAATTATTAGGTACAATACTTATCATAATAAGTTGTTATTATAATTTATCAGCACAAAACAAAACAGGATCTGTAAATGGAACCGTGATTGACAAAAAAACTGGATTACCCTTAGAATATGCTTCCGTTCAGTTATTAGAAGCAAATAATAATCTTGCTAAAAAAACTGTAATCAGTAATAAAAAAGGCAGATTTAATTTAGATAGTATAGCGATCGGCAACTATTCACTCAAAGTATATTATATGGGACTCATAGCACCCATACAAACTGTTTCGCTGACTGCAAATGCAAGTACAGTTGAGGTGGGTAACATTAGTATGGAACTAAGTTCCAATACACTAAATGAAGTGAGTGTTACTGCAAAAAAGAATATACTCAGTTCTACTGTCGGGAAAAAAGTATACAATACTTCACAAGATATTATGGCTCAATCTGGTTCGGCAAGTGATATACTTCGAAATGTTCCGTCTGTCGAAGTAGATATTGAAGGCAATATTAGTTTGAGAGGTTCTGGAGAATTAATGGTGCTAATTAACGGAAGACCTTCACCATTAATGGGAAAAAATAGAGCCGAGGTATTGCAACAAATTCCTGCAAATACCATTGAGCGAATTGAAGTAATCACTAATCCTTCTGCAAAGTATCGACCAGATGGAACTGCAGGAATGATTAATATTGTTATGAAAAAGAATACGAAAGCAGGTTTCAATGGAAATGTTACCGGCAATTTCGGTAATAAACAAAGAGACAATAGTAGCTTAAACTTCAATTACAAAACTAGTAAGTTAAATACTTTTGCTACTTATAGTATTCGCCAGGATGAAAGAAATCGTTTTGGTAATACTAATCGGATATTTACTGATTCACTTTCAAGTACAACCACAGGATTCTATACCGAAAATTACAGATCCAGAGCTAGGCCATTATCTCATTTACTAAGAGGAGGTTTTGACTATACCATCGATACAATGAATAGCATTGGGCTATCTGGAAGTTATTTAAAAACCAGTTTAGAAAGAAACGATTTATATGAACGTGCTTTTTTTGATAAGAATAAGCAAATTACACAACGGTTAGACAGAACTCGTTATGCTCCCGCAGTCGAAAATGAAAAAGACCTTACAGCCTATTGGCAACATAATTATAATAAAGAAGGAAAAGAATTAAGAGCTGAATTCACCACTTCTTCGCAAAGTGAAGATGAAAAAAATTATTACAATAATCAGTACTACTTTCCAACTAAACTAACTATACCTGATAATAATTTTGTGAATCAAATTGAACACAACCAACAAGCCACGCTTGATTTTGTAAATCCATTAGGGGAAGATGCTAAATTAGAACTCGGTTATGCAGGTTCTTTCATTCAACAGGATATCGATTTTTTAACGGAAAACTATGATCCTTCTACAGGTAGGGTTATTAAAAATCCATTGACTTCTAATCGTTTTAAGTTGAATCAAAAAATACATGCAGTATATGGTACCTATTCCAATGCCATTGGTGAATTAGAATATTCATTGGGCTTAAGGGCAGAACAATCATTTATTGAAAGCAATTTGGTGACCAGAGATTCAATTATCAAGAATCAGTATTTCAATATTTTTCCTACTATTCAATTGGCTTATAAACTAGCTAAGGGTCAATTGCAATTGAATTATAGTAAGCGAGTGAACAGGCCAGAAGGCGACGATTTAAATCCATTCCCTGAATACATGGATCCAATAAATTTAAGAGCTGGTAATCCTTATTTGCTGCCAGAGTTTATTCATTCGCTAGAATTTGGATATCAATGGAAGAATAACATATTTACTATCGTCCCAAGTATTTACTATAGGTACAAATACAATGGATTTACCTCCATCACTCAAAAATTCAACGATACCGCATTTTTAACTACCAGACAAAATTTATCGAACGATCAGAATACTGGTTTTGAGTTAGTTATTTCTGCAAAGCCAACCAAAACGATTACTGCTAATATGAGTACCAATGTATTTTATAATACCATCAATTTTGGTACAGCTATTGCACCAAATAAAAAATCGATTTGGAGTAGCAATACCAACTTTAATGCAAGTGCCTCTATTACTAAGAGTACAATGTTTCAATTCACTTGCATTTATAGGTCTAGCAGGCAAACTATACAAGGTTTTTTTGACCCAACTTTTGTTGTAAATATGGGTTTACGTCAAGATCTAATGAAAAACAAACTATCTATTGTCGCTACTTTAAGTGATATTTTCAGTACCTTGAAACAGAAGTCAGATCTTACTACTAAATTCTTAATACAAAATCAATTGACGAGTAGAGATGCACAGGTATTTTATATTGGCTTTAATTATCGTTTTGGTAAAACCACAAAAAAAGCGGAAGATAAAATGCAATTTGATAATGCACTATAAATCAATCAATCACAATCAGATAAAATTTTATAAAATGAAAAAAAACATCCTTACTATTTGCCTATTAGTAGTAGCCTTTGCAACTCATATTTCAGCACAATCAGGTTACCAAATTGTAAAAACATTTCATATTACCAGTATGGGTGGATGGGATTATCCCGCGGTAGATGCTAATTCTAATAAATTGTATTTGTCTCATGGAGGCCAAGTCAATATTTTAGATAAAATTACTGGCGATTCAATAGGTATAATTAATAATACAATTGGTGTGCATGGGGTAGCTTTTGTGCCATCATTGGGAATGGGATATACTAGTAATGGTAAAACTAATAATGTAACTGTCTTTGATTTAAAAACAGGTGCAACAATTACACAAATTGCGGTAGGTAAGAATCCCGACTGGATCATGTACGATCCATTCTCAAATAAAATAGTAACCAGTAATCATAGTGGAGGAGATCTTTCATTAATTGATGTAAATACCAATCAAGTGGTTGCAACAATTGCTGTGGGTGGTTCTAAATTAGAAACAGTTGTTAGTGATGAAGCCGGTAAATTATTTGTGAACTTAGAAGATAAAAATCAAATTGCTGAAGTAGAAATCGCCAAAGCAGCTGTTACAAATATTTGGAATTTAGCACCTTCAGAATCTCCAACTGGATTAGCAATTGACATTAAAACAAAACGATTATTTTCTACCTGTGATAATACTTTGGTGGTAATGGATGCAACTAACGGAAAAATAGTGGCTACCGTCCCAATTGGAGAAGGTTGCGATGGAGCAGCTTTTGATCCAGCTTCAAAATTAATTTTCACATCTAATGGATTAGGAACAGTATCCGTGGTGAAAGAATTATCTGCCAATCTGTTTAAATTAGTAGAGACAATAACCACTAAAAGAGGGGCACGCACCATTTCTTTAGATCCTAAAACGCATATGGTTTATTTACCTACTGCTGATTACGAACCTTTACCAGCGGATGCACCAAAAGGTACAAGGGCTAAAATGATTCCAGCATCATTTCAGGTGTTAGTATTGGCGCCAAGTAAGAAATAGAAAAGCGATAGTCATAGATAAAAACCACTTGCATTTATTTGTATGTGGTTTAAATTATTCAATTCTTTTTTATTTTAGAATTATAATGCCACTGTGTCATGAAAACACCCCCTGAATTCGGTCAAAATCGGTTGTTTTCGGTTTTGTCAAAACATAACACACTCAAAATCAACGCCTTCATTTTCTCAAAAAATCTTCATAACCCTGAGGTCCCGGGTTCAAATCCCGGTCTCGCTACATGATAATCAAGGACTTACGTTAAATCGTGGGTCCTTTGTTGTTTCTGCGTGAGGTTATGTGATAAAAATAATACTCCTTTAATGTATCTATTAGGTTAACTTACCTGATCATTAAAAATAATAAAATGAAAAAAAATATCAAAATTAGTTTGCTCATTGTTTTATTATCGTTGATAACATCATCCAATGTTTTAAAAGCTCAGGCTAATGTAGATTCTATATTAAAATCTTATCAAACTTTCTTTACATCCTCTAATAAGTATGGGCGAAATGATAGTGTTGGGAAATTCTATGATATTAGAGGTATTAAAATGTATGTAGAAGTTTATGGACAGGGCGAGCCTTTGTTATTAATTCATGGGAACTGGGGTAGTATAAGAAGAAGTAGCCCATTAATTCATGAATTCCAAAATAAATACAAGGTTGGTTATTGCTGTTGATTGTAGAAATTATGGTAAAAGTATTGATAAAGGTGATTCCTTATCAGACGAAATGATAGCAGATGACATAAGTGAATTGTTGATTAAAATGAATATTAATAGTGTTTATGTTTTAGGTATAAGTTCTGGTGCAAATTCTGCATTGTGGCTTGCTGCGAAATACCCAAATCAAGTAATAAAAGCTGTAATTAATGGAGCGAACTTGACATCTACTGCTGAAACAATTGGTGAGTATTGGAATATTCATTATAAAAATATATTAGACAGTATTAATAATATTCAAAATAAAACAGAGAAAGATAAAATTGAATTAAAAATTATTAAAAGAGAATATAATAATATGACACTTGAAGATTTACATAAAATTCAAGCTCCGTCATTGATTATCTCCGGCGACTACGATACGATAAAGCCAAGCCATTCATTACAAATATTTGAAAATATAAAAAAATCTTATTTATATATTCAACCTTCATCTGGTCACTTGATTTCATGGATTTATACAAATGAGTTTGTAAAAAAGATAGATCATTTTTTTTCCACTCCATATAAGCAGTTTACTGAAAAAGATAAATCAGATATGAATCAATAATAAATTTAATTAACGATTGTGATTTATCTATATCACAAATCATAACATCATAGAATGACAAATGATATTCCTCTGATTTAGGTTTTTATAAATAAAAAAAGAGACCCCTATTACTAGAGGTCTCAGTCGTATTTCCCCAAACTTAAAAACTACTTTTTTGTAGTAGCAGCTATTTCATTAATTAAAGGTGTAGGATTGTCCGTCGTCAAACCAATGTAGACTTTTGGTTGTAGAGCGTTTCGTTGTTTA
>JBBAJX010000052.1:0-6228 GCA_040403885.1 Sediminibacterium sp.
TTAAAAAATACTACAAGCCTCATAAGCCGGATTCTGTTTCTAAACTATCATTTATCTAGCCCCAACATTGCTGGTGGAGTCTTGCTGCCTACCCTGGAACTTGAACGAGTCGTTCTTAAGCGCTCCTTTACGTGGCATTACAGCACCCAAGGTTTACCCTATAAAACAATTACTTGTCTTATCCGTGCGCTTTTACCACACGTTTTCACCTTTTCCCCTTGCGAGGTAGTTATTTTCTGTGGCACTTTCTCTGTCCCAATAAATTGGAACGCCGGCTATTCACCGGTGGGTTACCCTATGCTGTCCGGACTTTCCTTGGTAATTGCTTACCACGATAGCTCGGGTTTGTAGTAAGGCAAAGGTAGGTAAATAAAATTTGACGTGAATTAGTACTCAAAAAACACTTCAGTGGCGCCATAGCCATAAAAATCGGAGTATTGGTTGATGAAATTCTTCACTCCTTTTTTAACCTTCAATAAATCATGAATTTCACCCTTTAATTTACCTGTACCCACTCCATGAATAATGGTAAGTGTTGGTAAATGATGTAACCAAGCAAGGTCGAACCATTTTTCAAACTCGGCTAATTGTATCGATAATATTTCAAAATTAGAAAGGTGATCATGTCTGTCTATTAACTTTTCAATATGTAAATCAATCACTGTTCTAGGCGTAGGTAAATTTTGTTTAATTTTTCCAGCATCATATACTTTAAAACCCGCCGATCTTAATATATCCATTTGAATACGGTTATCCTCTGCTTTATCGGGATAAGTTTCAAATAATAAATAGGTAATAGCTGATTGATTATTTTCTTTCAGCGTTTCAATTTTTTGAAATAACTGCTTGGGCTTAATTTTTAAATTTGTCTCGAAATGATCGGCCTTCTTTTTATGAGGCTCCAATAAAGAAAAATCGACAGCAAAACCTGGTGAATCATTCACGGCTGCAAATTGGATATCATGTATATAAAAATCGGTAAAGGGATGTATAGTGGATTCAATGGCAAAGCCTACTTCCCCTAAAAATAATTGCTCATACACAAACTGATAACCCACCCTTGTATGATTAGATAAATAAATTTTTAAGCTTTCCACCACTTCATCATTAAAATCGTCCATACTAAATTTCGGAACAATATGTAACCATACTCCATCTTCTATCTTAGTGTCCGATACTTTAATTTTTTCTTTCGGAATTTGGTCTACATAAATTTTTTGTGGTGCTACTTTTTCAGGAAATAGTTTCTTTTGGGTAAACCTTTTAAAATAAGGAAAGTCAATTTGATCCATATAGGCAGGAAACTTCACACCTCTTACTTCAATCATGACCATTTCAGCATTCATGATTTCAATAATATGCCCCTCTTCATTACTATGTAATACTAGAATTTCATCTCCTACCTGATACTTCATGTTCAAATTAAATTATGCAGCCTCTTTGGATAATAAACTATTTCTACGGCCATAAAAAGAATATAATATAAGCCCTAAACACATCCATATAAAAAACCAACCCCAACTAACTGGTGGTATTTCAATCATTAAATATAAACAGCATAGCGCTCCAATAACGGGTATTACTGAAAAGCTACGTAAAAAACTTAATACAGCTACAATAGATAAAATTAAAATAAACACTAAAAATAAAATTTCTTGATAACCTTCACTAGCGCCAGTTGAAACGGAATTAGCAATTTTATCCTTTGCAAAATAAATAAAAACAGCGGCTAAAATAGGTATGATAAATTTCCCATTAATATAAGGTAAACGGAAAGCCTGCTTCACTGTATTGGGTGGCAGTTTTGGAAGCGCTAGTACTCCAAAACAAACAAGTACAAAGGCAAATAAGGTTCCAATGCTGGTTAAATCGGTCATTCTACTAATAGACATAAATAAAGAAGGGATACCCACAAAAATACCTGTAATAATAGTGGCAAAGGCAGGGGTACCAAATTTAGGATGCACTTTAGAGAATTTTTTAGGAAGCAATCCATCTCTACTCATACTCATCCAAATTCTTGGTTGGCCTAATTGGAAAACTAGTAATACGCTGGTAGTGGCCACCACCGCACTAATAGAAATGATATATCCAATTTTATGAAGTCCTAATTGATCAAATACAAAGGCCAATGGGTCATCTACTTTTAACTGCGTATAATTGACCATACCTGTTAATACTAGTGCAATTAAAATATAAAGTACGGTACAAATAATTAATGAATAAATCATACCTCTTGGTAAATCGCGCTGGGGGTTTTTACATTCTTCTGCCGTAGTGGAAATAGCATCAAAACCTATATAAGCATAAAAAACAGCCGATACCCCTGCAAGTACTCCTTTAAACCCATTGGGTAAAAAGGGGTCCCAGTTTTTAGTATCTACATAGTAGAAACCTAAAACAATAATAAAGACAATAACTATTATTTTAAAGATGACCATAAAATTGGTGCTCTTCTTACTTTCTTTAATGCCAATATAAGCAAGTATGGTAATTAGAAATACTATAATAAAGGCAGGTATATTTAAAATTAGTTTCCAATTTCCAATACTAGGTGCATTATTAATTGCGTCATATCCAATTCCAGCTAATTTGCTAAATGTTTCTTTGGTTCCTCCAGCTGCTAAATGTTTTAAGGCTTCATCGTAACCTTGGTAAGCCTGTTCATAGTTTGTCGCTAACCAACCTGGCAAATGAATATGAAAACCTTCTAATAAATTCACAAAATAGCCACTCCAACTAATGGCTACTACAATATTTCCTATAGTATATTCTAATATTAAAGCCCAACCAATAATCCAGGCTATTAATTCTCCAAAAGTAACATAGGCATAGGTATAGGCGCTACCTGCAATGGGTACCCTGCTTGCAAATTCAGCATAACATAAAGCACTAAATCCGCAGGTAATGGCTGTCACAATAAATAATAAGGAAATGCCTGGGCCTCCATGATAAGCTGCTGTTCCAATTGTAGAGAAAATACCAGCACCCACCACGGCTGCAATACCCATAAAGGTTAAATCTCTAACCCCTAAAACTCTTTTTAATCCGCCGCCACTATGTCCATCACTCATTCCTGCCTCTGCATCTTTGACAATTTTTTCAATCGATTTCTTCCTAAATAAATTCATGATTGCAAAGGGTTATTGATTTCTATTCATTAGATAATTCGCCAATTCTATGAGTGGCTTTTTACGATCAGATACCACTGCAATAGATTCTAAATGCTCAAAGGCTTCTTGCATATATTTTGCTTTAGAAGCTTCTGCCCAGGCATCCACCCCACAAGATTTAAAAATGGCTAGTACTTTTTCTACTTTATCGGGCCCATTAGAACTTAATAATTCATTTAATTCTTTTTTCTGCGCAGCAGTCGCTACTTCTAAAGCATGAATTAATAAAAATGTTTTTTTATTCTGTTTAATATCTCCTCCTGGTTCCTTGCCAAAAATAGCGGCGTCACCAAAAGCATCTAAATAATCGTCTTGTACTTGAAAGGCAATACCTATTTTCTTTCCAAACTCATATAAATGTTGGCAATTATTTACACTAGCCCCTCCTAAGATGGCACCCATTTCTAAACTTGCCGCTAATAGCACTGAAGTTTTAAGTGTAATCATATGTATGTACTCATCCACACTCACCTTTTCCATTTTAGAAAAGTCCATATCCAATTGTTGACCTTCACATACTTCTTTGGCCGTCTTATTGAATAGTTGTAAAATTTTAGGTAAATATTGAGCCTGTATTGTTTGAATATACTCGTAAGCGCGAATGAGCATTACATCACCTACTAATAAAGCAGTACTTGAATCATATTTAACATGCACAGTGGTTTTGCCTCTTCTTAAAGAAGCCTCATCCATCATATCGTCATGTACTAAAGTAAAATTATGGAATAATTCAACCGCATTGGCTAGTTGATAAGCATCTGAATGAATATCAGAGAATAGTTCATTGCCTAATAAACACATTACAGGTCTTATTCTTTTACCTCCAATACTTAAAAAGTAATTCCCTGGTTCATATAAGGTAGCAGGTGTTTTGGGGAAGTGGTCGGCCTCGAAACCCTTATTAAATTTTTCTGATAATTCTTTAAAACTATGCATACTACAAACCTAAACATAATTCACAAGAATCCCTAGGCCTGATAGGGCTTGTTTATAGAAAATTTAGCATTTATTAAACAGTATATTTTTACATTTTCCCCTTAAATTTGCGTACCCCCAAACCTACAATATGACAAAAAAGCATTTAGTATTTATCTTCTTTAGTTTATTTGTTTACCAATTCATTTTTGCTCAGCGTTTTACTTTAGATACCAATGTCAATAGAAGTATTCATTTATATGAAGATGGTTATACGAAGTCTTTTGGTGTTAAAATGTACCCAGGTGCGCTAACCTATAAAACTTTTTATACCCCCAACAAAGCCATTGAAGCCTCTGGTTACATTACCCTAGATGGATTTTGGGTATCTGCTATCAATGAAAAATATACCCCCATTAAAGATGACAATCAATTGTCCTGGTACATTGGGTATGGTGGTCATTTAGGTATTTGGAGTGAAGAATGGGTGAAGAAAAACACTAGCACAGACAAATCCAATATATCAGTTGGATTTGACGGCATCATTGGGCTTGATTATAAAGTGAAAAACTCTCCTTTAAATATAAGTATTGATTGGCAACCCTCTTTTAGCATCATACAAGCCTATTTCAAAAATCAAGGTGGAATTGGGATCCGCTATGTACTCAAGTAGTGGTTGCGCCGGGATTGGTATTCGATATACATTCTAGTAAAATACCTAAGCAGAATTCTTTTTATTTAAATAAAGAATCAACAAATTCATCTTTATCAAAGATTAGTAAATCTTTAATTTGCTCTCCTACTCCAATATATTTTACAGGTATTTTACATTGATGTGCAATAGATAAAACTACGCCGCCTTTAGCAGTGCCATCTAATTTAGTAATGGCCAGTGCATTCACATTTGTGACGGCCATAAATTGTTTGGCTTGTTCTAAAGCATTTTGTCCAGTAGAACCATCCAATACTAATAATACTTCATGCGGAGCACCTGGTAATTGCTTTTCAATGACGCGTTTAATTTTATTTAATTCATCCATTAAATGTGCTTTATTATGCAAACGACCAGCGGTATCTATTAATACCACATCGGCGTTTTTTGCCATGGCCGACTGAATAGTTTCAAAGGCCACCGCACTTGGGTCTGCTCCATGATTTTGTTTTACAATAGCTACACCCACTCTTTCACTCCAAATGGTTAATTGGTCGGCAGCAGCAGCTCTAAAAGTATCTGCAGCACCTAACACCACTGTATTACCGGCTTCTTTGTAATGATGTGCTAATTTACCAATGGTGGTTGTCTTGCCCACTCCATTCACGCCTACGACTAAAATCACATAAGGTTTTTTATCAGCGGGTGGAATAAAACCTATTTGGTTAGAGGGAGCATCTACTAATAGGGAAACTATTTCTTCATGCAATAATCCATTCAATTCTGAGGTAGATAAGTATTTCTCTTTTTTAACGCGCTCTTGTAATTTTTCAATTAAGGCTAATGTTGTATCTACACCCACATCTGCGCCAATTAATTCTTCTTCTAATTGATCTAATACTTCGTCGTCTACTGAAGTTTTTCCAATAATGGCTTTAGAAATTCTTTCTAAAAAACCTATCTTGGTTTTCTCTAAACCTTGGTCAAGGGTTTCCTTTTCTTTTTTGCCAAATAATTTACCTAAAAAGCTCATACTGTAAATTTAATCAATAAAAAATAAAGATGCTAGAGGTTAGAATAAATTAAAATAAAAAAGTCCAGACTAGGTCTGAACTTTAAATATTTTTTGGCGTAGTAAAATTGCTAGCGGAAATAGATATAGACTAATTTAGTCTAACTATTTAGCTAAGAATTCCTTTACAAGATCCTTGTGAACGATATTCTCTTTAAAAGTATACGCGCCTGTTTTAGGGCTACGGATAGCTTTAATTACTTTAGTCCAGTTCTTTGCTTCAGCTGAAGCCTTAAGATCTTTTACTTTCGCGTTTTTAGATGCTGATTTTGCCATGACTATTTAATTTCTTTATGTAACGTTACTTTTTTCAAAATTGAATTATACTTTTTGAACTCCAAGCGATCTGGAGTATTCTTCTTGTTCTTAGTAGTAATATAACGACTAGTTCCTGGTAAACCAGTAGTCTTGTGCTC
>JBBAJX010000053.1:0-5678 GCA_040403885.1 Sediminibacterium sp.
AAAATGGGGTTGTAGTTGGAGACACGCGGGAGCAATAGTTGCTGATATGCGTGAACAAGGCGACTACATGGATTGGTACTGTACTGGTATACAGAATGATGAACCAATGGATGATGAAGTATTTCAGAATATGGATGACTATCAAAGGCGAGAGTTTTTTGAAACTAAAGCATATGTTAGTGAAAGTATAGTCACTGACGAAATCCGTGAAGATTTGTTCAAATTAGGTTGGATAGTTGTTACTGATAACGTCATTGATATAGACTAAATACAGTACAGGAGACATATTATGTTAGAAACTTTGTTATACTTATTTTTAGGTGCATTCGTCGGATGGAACTTCCCTCAACCACAATTTGCTAAAAACATTCAAGCAAAAGTTTTAGCAATGCTTAGTAAAGAGGCTAAATAATGTCATATTCACAGCAAGTAATAGATCACTATGAAAACCCCCGCAATGTGGGCAATTTTAGTAAAGATGATTTAGATGTAGGTACAGGTATGGTAGGTGCACCTTCATGTGGTGATGTGATGCGGTTACAAATTAAAGTAGAAAACGGAGTTATAACAGATGCCAAATTTAAGACATATGGGTGTGGGTCGGCAATTGCTAGTTCAAGCCTTGTCACAGAGTGGGTCAAGGGTAAAACATTGGATGAAGCTGGAACCCTCAAGAACTCTACCATCGCCGAACACCTCGCCCTCCCCCCGGTCAAAATACACTGCTCCATCCTCGCCGAAGACGCCATCAAAGCCGCAATAGAAGATTACAGAAAGAAGCATTAATATGAGTACCGAACAAGATAAAATTAAACATAGTAAACGCTTGCTTAAAGATGATAATGCCATCAATAAACAATTGAAGATTGTTAAAGAAATGGGTCACATGGGACATACCAAGTTTATCAAAGAACCTCATAGATTAGCCAAACATCATGCATTAGATTGTGGCAATCCAAAATGTTTAATATGTCATAGTGAAAAAGTATTTGGTATTAAGAATATTAAAGAACAACGATTTGACCAAGATGTAGATCATCTTAGAGTCAAACGCAGTAATGGGTTGATAATAAAAGAAGATTGACCCCTGTGACTAGATAAATAGTGTTAGACACACTAGGAGGATTTATGTCACAAACAATGGATAACCTAAGAGAAGCATTTGCAGGCGAATCACAGGCTCATACCAAATATCGTTATTTTGCTAAAATTGCCCGTGAAGAAGGGCATGAAGATATAGCAAAACATTTTGAACACACAGCAGATCAAGAAATTTTACATTCATGGAGTCATTTAGAATTAGTTATTGGTAAACCCACAACTAAAGAATGTTTAGAAATGGCTATAGCAGGTGAAACAGAAGAATTCACTTATATGTACCCTAGAATGGCAACTGCTGCATTGAATGAAGGTGATGATTTTTCATTTCAAACAGCACAAGAACAGATTGAAGAAAGCAAAGAACATGCTGAACAATTTCAGGCAATTCTTGACAAAGCACAAAAACGTTTTTCAGCATTATCTAAAATAGAAAAACGCCACGCAGCAGCATATCAACAAATATTGGAGAAACTATAATGGAACACATTTGTTTAGTGTGTGGACATGTCCACGATGAAACAGTAGAAGGTAAATGGGAACAACTGCCCGACGACCATATTTGCCCAGATTGCGGATGTGGTAAAGAAGATTATGAGGAAATGCCAACATGACACCTAATCCAATAACAGTTAACGGCAATTGGATTGAATCCGTTAGAGATAGCTTCCCAGATCACGCTGAAGATATTAAAACTAATCTAATTGATATTATGGAACATCATGGATTAGAAAACGTAGATGCACATGGATGTGCATATGCAGCAGCACTTAGTGCTAGTAACGGTGGGCTTGCGTTTGAAATAGAAATGAATAGTCCATTATTTATGAATGATGCAGAACGTGAAGCCACCAAAGCAGCAGCAGCGTTGATGGGTAGAAATAATGTTTGGTATACCTTTGCCGAAATGAACGCCATTGAAGATAAATCTTTTACTGCAATCAATAGTACATTTGGTGTTTCAAAACAGAAATTTTATATGTATTCATTGGCTGCAAGTATTGTAGGAAAATGCAATCATAGTATTAAATTTTATTATGAGGAGTTAATGGCAGAAGGCATGACCTCAGAACAATTACAAAATGTAGCAAAGATTGCATCAATTGTTAATGCTATTGGAAAAATTGCTATCTAATATATGGAAGTAAACAAAGACTCATTTTCACATGGACAGATTACTAGTAAAATTTGGTTATGTGAAGAATTAGAGAATTTGCAGTGGTCTAGTGATACTACTCACATTTATGGTGGATGGTATGCTATGACCGCTTTTTTACTACTAAGTAGAGGCAAGTTTCAAGTAAATTACATTGAAAGTTTTGACATTGATCCAGAATGCGAATCAGTCGCAAAAATGATTAATGATAACTGGGTAATACAAAAGAAATTTAACGCACACACCGTAGATTGCAGTCAGATAGTTGAGGGCAACCGTGATTTAATTATTAATACTGCTACTGAACATTTTCCATCTTTAAATTGGTTTAATAATGTTCCTACAGGCACTAGACTAGTTCTTCAGGGTAATAATATGTTGCATGATGATCATTTTGTGCATAGTGAATCATTGTCTAGTTTTATAAAAACTTACCCTTTATCCAAGATTGATTATTTGGGTACTAAAGACTTTGATTATGTTGAATGGGGTTTTATTAGATATATGATTATCGGTACTAAATAATAATATGATACAAGAAATAGATTCAATTGATATATCCCCAATATTATCATCATATGAAGAATTAAAAAATGATATGGTATGGTATGAGTCTATTGATAAAAAAGTAAATTTATATGATACTCAATTAAAAAGACAAACCGGCTTGCAATATATTGAAACTGAAGATCCGTGGCTCAGTGCTGTAGGCAAATTACGTAAAGATGAATCATTATTTGTTAATTTGAATCCTTATTTTAAAGACACAATATTTGAGACATTGATTAATAAATATAAATTAGTAAGAACTAGATTGATGTGGGTGCCTCAATATTCGTGTTATAGTATGCATCGTGATGCAGCTCCAAGAATTCATATACCATTGGTAACAAATCCCAATTGTTATTTTGTATTCAAAAAGGGAATAGTAGAACATTTAGAATGCGGAAAAGTTTATCTAGTAGATACTACTGAAGATCATACCTTTATTAATTGTTCAACTTTACCTAGATTACATTTTATGGGAGTAGTATTATAATGGAAACGTTTACTGTTTTAAATGACACCCCTTTTATAGGGTATATAAATAATTTTCTATCAATAGAAGAATGCAATACACTGATTGAATTAGGAAAGATAAAGCCGGTAATTTCAGAAATTTATACTGATAATGGACTTGCCGTGGACCCTAAAATAAGAGATAGTACAACTACTTATTTTGGTGATTTAGAATCCAAAGATAATAATGTTCAAAATACAATAGATTTAATATATGACCGAGTCTCCGCTACGATTGGAATAGATAAAAGTCATTTTGAAGAATTTCAAATAACCAGCTACTCTAAAAATTCACATTTTGATGTTCATTATGATTTTTTTATTGCAAAAGATCATAATGTAGGATATACAGAAAAAATAAAAAAAGTACTTAGTAAGGGCGGCGGCAATAGAATTGGAACTGTACTATTATATTTAAATGAGCCTGATTCAGGAGGCGAGACATATTTTTCATGGACAAAAATAGCAATAAAACCAGAGCCAGGAAAATTGTTATATTTTAAATATAATTATGATGATCCAATGGATAATATAAAAACAATACATCAAAGTATACCGGTTGAATCTGGTATTAAATGGATTATAACAATTCTTATTAACGAAGCACCATTAGATCAACCAATGCCTAACTTTAGCCGTTACGCAGAAGAAGGCAAAATATTTACAACACTACATGATACTTGCTACGAATTAGAATGCGGGCCCGATTATGACAGAAGAACATTAACAATTTCATTACCTGCAAATCAAGATCCTAAAAATACTTTGGTAGTAGGTTTTACCGGCGGAATGGATAGTTCATTATTATTATTCTTATTGGGGATGCTTAATACTCATCAAATTATTCCGTATATTATTCTTCCGGTAGCAATTGATGCTTTTCCAGCTTCGGTTAGAGAAATACCTGAAGGACAATTTGGGTTAGGAGAAGATTATAGAGTTATGGCATTAATGGTAAAGTTAATACAAAGTAGATTAAAAAATAAAGGTGGAATATTAGATTTTACATACGACCAAGAAAATACAAATCCAGAATTTTATCATGTCTGTCCTAGTAATGTTCCTACTAAAAAGAAAGCATTTTTTGGATTGCTTGATTATTTTAACAATAGAGAGTCTAGATTTCGTAAACACACATGTTTGTTTATGGGAATTATTGAACCACCCGGAGTTGAATGTTTAGGGAGTAATAATAGTTCAGTATCAAATCTTGGAATAATTAAAAGTCCCTTATCTAATTTAAAAAAATACCACATTGTGGATGCATTACTACAATTAAATTTAGAAGATATTCTAAAATTAACCCCCGGACAACCACCGGATACACACTCACATACAAACTTAACAGAGAAATGTAATATAAATCCGTGTATGGAACGTAGATGGGCATTTACCAAACTAATCGGACTTGAGCAAATGGGTATGGATTATTTTGTAAATAAATATATTTGGGATTCAAATACTCCTGAAATAGAACCTATTAATAGGTATGAGGATGAAGTATTAAAGAAAAATAATTTGATAAGATAAATAAAGAAGCAAGACATGTCTTGTTTCTTTAAGGAATCAATATGAATCAACAAACTTTACCGGGTAAACTTACTACTCCTCTATCTAAAACCCCAACTAACTTTGGCGGCACCGGCAGAGGAAGATAATAAAAACGGGGCAATGCCCCGTTTTTACTTTAAGCAATCTAGTGTTGCCCATTCACTTGCTAATTTAACTAAATCTGTTTCTCCAGCAATCTCTCTTGCTTTTTTTGCTACGTTTTCGTAATCAAGTAGTAATGTTAAACTAATCCTAGTAGATGCTATATTGGTCACGCCGTGAGTAATGCTATGATTAAAAAGATACCAATTATCTTCCTTCATTACATATTCATGTATAGGATCTAACATGTCATTGCTATATATAGGTAAGTCATATACATTAATGGTGTTGTTGGCTGCATCGGCTGTTTCTGTATAATCTATTAATTGATCCTTAAGTTTATACCAAGTAGTTTTTACATTGTCTCCGCCGAATTTTAATATATACATCAACGTTTTCGGCCTAGTATCTGGATCAGTATGAGGATGTATAGTATTAAAATCCTGACCTGTTATGGGCCCGTTTATTAATTGAACTAACACCCCTCTACCACGAGTAGTTGATAAAGTTGGATAGAGGAAATAGATTTATTCAACAGAATTTAACTTTTGGGTAAACTGAAGGTTGACTTCTATTCAAAACTACTATATAATACACACATAAACGCAAAAAACACTATGTTATTTGCAGTTATTTTTAACCAAGACTAAATAAAAGACTATGATGAATAAAACTTGTTACATGCCGAAACATACGGGGCTATGGTCTATAG
>JBBAJX010000054.1:0-5549 GCA_040403885.1 Sediminibacterium sp.
AGAAGCCATTGGTCTTAGAAATGAAGGAGGTGGGTTTTCAATTCAAAATGCCGAAGCATTGATAGCGCAGATTCAATTATTAAAATCTTCTGAGCAGACCTACACAGTAACTTCTAAGAAAGCGGCTCAGTATATCATTGACAATGCTGGCGCCACTCATAAAACAATTGAATATTTAAAAGAGCAGCAATTTTTAAAGTAAGAATGGCTACTTTTGAAAGAATCTTAAAAGCATTATAATAGCAGATATGTTTATTGAACAAAATATTACAGGTGAAAGACGCGGTTGGATAGAAGTGGTTTGTGGCAGTATGTTTAGCGGCAAAACAGAAGAATTAATTAGAAGATTAAAAAGAGCAAAAATTGCTAATTTACAAGTAGCTATTTACAAGCCTGCAACCGATACTCGTTTTGATGTCAATAAAGTAGTAAGCCACGATGCAAATTTTATTGAATCGGTTCCAGTAAAAAATGCTAGTGAAATTTTAGCATTATCAAAAACGGCTGATGTGATTGGCATAGATGAGGCTCAGTTTTTTGATGCAGGAATTATTGAAGTTTGTGAAACACTCATGATGCAAGGTAAAAGAGTCATTGTAGCAGGACTTGATATGGATTATTTAGGCAAGCCCTTTGGACCCATGCCCTCTTTATTAGCCACTGCCGATTTTATTACCAAGCTACATGCTATTTGTGTAAAATGTGGTCACTTAGCCAATATTTCTTATAGAACAAGTGATGAAGAAGGAACTGTTGTACTGGGAGAAAAAAATAATTACGAACCAAGGTGTCGCATTTGTGCCACTAAATAATATTTGCCCTCGCAAATAAAGTAAAATGAAAATACATTTGAAATCGATTCTTACTTTATTGAAAAAAGATATGTTGCTTGAATTTAGACAGCAGTATACTTTCTTTGGTATTTTATTATATATAGCCTCTACTACTTTTGTTATTTACTTAACCATGGGCCAGCCCGATGATAAAGTTTGGAATGGCTTGTTCTGGATTACCCTTTTATTTATTTGTATTAATACCGTTGCCAGAAGTTTTTTACAAGAAGGCAGGGGTCGTATGCTTTACTTTTATACTATTGCTAGCCCTATACATTTTATCTTTTCTAAATTAATTTACAATAGCTTACTTATGTGCTTTATGAGTGGACTAAGTTTGCTATTATTTATTTTATTATTAGGCAACCCCTTAGAACATAGTTTGCTTTTCTTTGGCTTGAGTTGCCTTGGTGGTATTAGCCTAAGCTTGGTATTTAGTTTTTTAGCAGCCATTGCTTCTAAAGCACAACAACCCTCGGCTATTATGGCTATCCTTGGTTTTCCTTTAATTATTCCGCAGCTAATGTTACTTATGAAAATTGCCAATATTGCTTTTGCCGACGTCGTGCAAAATGGTCTTCCTCAATTAGTAGGTTTATTGTGCGGCTTTGATATTATGATTGTTGCACTATCCTACATTCTCTTCCCTTTTCTTTGGAAAGAGTAATGCTTTAATTCAATTATTTAAAGAGTAATTGAGGTGTTAAAATTAATAATTTTAACACGATAGTAGAGATTAAAAAAAATCAAATAAAGAAGTAAATAAAAATAAAATATATTTTAATAATTTTATTTTTATGAGGCTTAAAATTGCAAATGACGAACTGTTTGTCCGTTATTAATAAGTTGCTTTAAAGATTCTATTCCAATGGTTAAATGTCTTTGAACAAATTGCGCCGTTACTTTTGAATCGCTGGCTTCTGTTTTCACACCCTCTGGTACCATGGGAGAATCACTAACCAATAATAAAGCACCGGTAGGAATTTTATTATAAAAGCCTACTGTAAAAATAGTAGCTGTTTCCATATCAATGGCATAAGCTCTGATATCGGTTAAATATTCTTTGAATTTTTCATCGTGTTCCCATACTCTTCTATTCGTTGTATACACAGTGCCTGTCCAATAATCTACATTGTTATCACGAATGGTAGTAGATATTGCTTTTTGTAAAGCGAAGGCAGGAAGTGCTGGCACTTCTGGTGGGAAATAATCGTTGGAAGTACCCTCTCCTCTTATAGCAGCAATAGGTAATATTAAATCACCTATTTTATTTCTCTTTTTTAAGCCTCCACATTTACCTAAAAATAAAACCGCTTCAGGTTGAATGGCGGTCAATAAATCCATAATGGTGGCAGCCCCAGGACTACCCATTCCAAAGTTAATTATGGTAATGCCATCAGCTGTAGCGCACTGCATGGGTTTATCTTTGCCAATGACTTCAACCTTATGCATTTCTGCAAACATGTTCACGTAATTGCTAAAGTTGGTGAGTAGTACAAAACGACCTAATTGGTCTAAGTTAGCACCCGTATACCTTGGTAACCAATTCTCTACGATTTCTTCTTTTGTTTTCATACTATCAAATTTTAAGGTTTCTACTACTTATCTTTGGGCATAGTATTATATAAAAATACGAATTTTAATTTAAATGATAGTTCTACAGTATCCAAGCTACCCTTTTAAAATAAAAGCCCTTCATGGGAAGGATCAAATATTTGACCCCTTTAGAAAGCTGTGGGTGATAATAACACCTGAAGAGTGGGTAAGGCAAAACCTATTACAATACTTAGTTCAAAACTTACATTATCCTTCCAGCTTAATCGCAGTTGAAAGAGAAATTAAATTAGGAGAACTTTCTAAACGATTTGATATAGTCGTGTATAAAAATGAAATACCCTGGATGATTATTGAATGTAAAGAAGCTAAAGTTACATTGAATGAAAAAACGATGGAGCAAATTTTACAATACCAACAAGTATTAGCGGCAAAGTATTTATTTATTAGCAATGGGCATGAAACAATGGGTGCTAAAATAGAATCGGGGAAACTGCAAGCTTTGCAAAATTTCCCCGAATACCTATAAAATATAATTTCTACGTATATATTTTCTCTACTTGTAAAAATATTTCTTCCAACTACTAAGGGAAGATACCTAATTCAGCATAAGAAGTTCCCACTTTATTAATAGCACAAACATAGGCTGCAGTGCGCATATCTGGAATAGTAGGATTAGCTTTCCAGATATCCATGATTTCTCTAGTAGCGTTAATCATTGTTTCTTCTAAACCACTATGCACTAAATCAATTTCATCTGGACCATGTGCAATAATTTCTTTTTCAGACTCAGTTACTTTTTTACCCGTTAACTCTTCAATTTGATGTAGAATATTAATATTAGCATTCTCCGTAAATCTTTTTTCTAAACGGCCATATCTTACATGACTTAAGTTTTTTAACCACTCGAAATAAGAAACCGTAACCCCACCTGCATTTAAATACATATCAGGTATCACTAAAACTCCTTTAGCTGCTAGTATATCATCGGCCTCTGGAGTCAAAGGACCATTCGCTGCTTCTCCAATAATTTTTGCTTTAATGCGAGCTGCATTATTTCCGTCAATTACATTCTCTAGGGCAGCTGGTATTAAAATATCACATTCCATTTCCAATGCCTCTAAACTTTTTTCAATATTCTTGGCACCGGGAAAATTTAAAATACTACCAGTTTTTTTACGGTGTTGAAATACTTCTTCTTCATTTAAACCTGCTTCATTAAAAATTGCCCCTTCGTATTCAGCAATGGCCACCACAATGGCACCATGTTCTCTAAAAAATTTAGCAGAATAATAGCCCACATTACCCAAACCTTGTACAATTACTTTTTTATGCTCAATGCCTACAGATAAACCTTGTTTTTTCATTACATCCTCCATTAAACAAACTTCTCTCACTCCAAAAAATACACCTAATCCAGTGGCTTCTTTTCTTCCTCTCACACCGCCTAATGAAATGGGTTTACCAGTTACACAACCTGCTGCATCAATTTCTCCTGGCTTTAAAGACTGATAAGTATCAACGATCCAAGCCATTTCTCTTTCGCCTGTTCCATAATCTGGTGCAGGTACATCAATACCTGGGCCTATAAAATTTTTCTTCACTAATTCAGAAGTATATCTTCTTGTTATTTTTTCTAATTCATAAGTGCTTAAACTTCTTGGACTAATTTTAATACCACCCTTCGCTCCACCAAAAGGTACATTCACAATAGCACATTTATAAGTCATTAAGGCTGCTAGTGCCATCACTTCATCCTGGTTCACTGCCATACTAAAACGAATCCCCCCTTTACAAGGCGACTTATGTTGTGAATGCTGCACACGATAGGCTTCAATTACTTCAATATGGCCATCATCCATTTTAACAGGAAAACGCATACTGTAAATACTATTACAAGCTTTAATTTGTTCTAATATTCCTTGTTCCCAACTTGTAAACTTGGAAGCTTTATCAAAACTTCTTTCAACACTTTGAAAGAAACTATACTCTTTATTTTCTGACATAAAAATGATTTTAATTTTGAATTAATTTTTCGAATTAATTTTTAGCGTTAATCTTTTGGGTTAGTCTTTAGCATTATTTTCTAATGCCGCAATTTTCTTGTCAACAGTTACAACATATATAAATAGTCCTACTAGTATAATAGTCACTACAGACATGACTATATAAATTTTACCTTGCTGAACCATGATACTGCTATTCTCAACAACCTTTGCTTGTAATAATTGAAACATATATTTTTATTTATTCTTGATTGAAAATTTTTCTTCTTATTTAATTATTATTTACTAAAAAATTATATAATTATAAGACTTGCACTATTACAAAAGCCCTTCTTTTTTTAATTTTAGTAATTGTACTCTAATATGTAATGTACTTATCCATACGCCTAATAAAGTCCATCCAATCACTGCTGGATAAAAAACAGTGCGCATATTAGCAGACATGTCTTTCCCATTTAACCCCGGATTACCATCACTACCCTGTCCTCCAGGATGCAATGATTCAGTTAACCTTGGTAATATCCATAATGTAGGGAATAACATAAAGAACGAAAATATATTATAGACAGCAGAAAGTCTTGCTCTTTTCTCTGTATCAATTAAACTTCCTCTTAAAACAAAATAGGCGAAATAAATTAATAAGGCAATGGCTGCTCCGTTTTGTTTTGGATCGCCCACCCAGGGGCTACCCCATTGGTAATTGGCCCAAAAAGCACCGGTAATAATTCCTAAAAATCCAAACAATAAGCCAACAGATGCAAATGCCATTGAATAAATATCGTGCACCGGACTCGCATTACGTAAATACTTTATCGCATATATTAGAGACACAAATAATAGAATCATCATTCCGAACCACATAGGCACATGAAAAAAGAAATTACGAATAGACTCTTGCAAACGATCGTCAAGCTTGGGCACTTTTACTAAAAAGCCATAAGTACAGGTATACACCAAAAGAATAACAGATAGGATTTTCCACCAACGCGCTCTCAACATAGTTTAATTTATTTTATATCAATAAATCCTAAAACTAACAATTGTTTGCAAATCTAGTTATTTTGCTTCTAACTGCCCAATTTTAGGTGTGAATCTTAGGTTAACAAAATTACTGCTTATGTTGTACATTTGCCTCCATAATTTTCATGCCGTAACA
>JBBAJX010000055.1:0-4978 GCA_040403885.1 Sediminibacterium sp.
TCGAATCTCACATCTTCCTCCAAGTTAAGGATCGGTTCAGCAAAATTTATACATTCAACTTTTAATTGAAACCGTAAAAAACGATCCTGTTATATCTCGGTAGCTCAATTGGCAGAGCACTGGTCTCCAAAACCAGGGGTTGTAAGTTCGAGGCTTACCCGGGATGCCATTATAATATCTTATTTGATTTTTTGCGATTTTCGCTAATGGTCAAGTATTGTAGATTTTCTATGCAATGTAGACCTCCTTTTGATACAGGAATAATATGGTCAACTTCATAGCCTTTAGGACAGTTAAGATAGAAATTTTGTAATTCCTTGATATCAACATTATCCGGAGTTTGACTTTTCTTTTTAGCCATATAACGATGCCATGCTTCATTATGCATAGCTTTATGGCGTATAATTTTTTCTTCGGATGTAAGTTTTAATCTTTTTGGATTACATGCATCCGAGCAATAAACTTGTCTTTTACTCATGTGGGTAATAGTATTACATGTTTTGCATGAGCGAAAATTAGCAGGATTAAAATTTCTACGCACACCTTTATTGTTGTGCGAGGCTGAACAAGAGTTAGAACAAAACTTGTTAGTGATTATAGATAATGGTTTTTGGCAATGTAGGCATTTCATAGAAGTATTTATGCCTTAGTCTAGGTTCGAGTCCTTGGAGGTACGCCAAATCTTAAAGGTTGAATACTTCTTCAACCTCTCTCCATTTATCATAATCCAGTTGCCATGTAATAGCAAATATAATTCTATATGTTGGGACTGGATTTTTTACTCCGTGCAATACACTTGTATTCACAAAATGCGGAGTTAATACTTCAACCGAGTCAATGGGTTCTAACTTTGTATAATCTTTTGGATGTAATGAAGTTAAGTATCCATCTGGTATACTAAACTCTTTATTATCTTCTGTAGTATTATAAAAAATTAATTTAGTTCCCTTTGTATTCTGTACAGGAATATTCAATCTGAACGGTACCGTCGGTACTGTGCCTCCCCATCAATATGCGGCAATAGTCTAGATTTGGGAGGTGTAATATAAAATCTATAATGAAGTATATCTACTTTCGAATTATCAACTAACCATTTGATTAACTCGGGGCAATGTTCGTTTAAAACATCTACATCACACGTAAATGCTTTTGGATCAGTTGTTAAATATGATTCCGGAATGCATTTCAATAATTGTTGTTGCACCGTTTCTAAGTTTGGTACCTCAATTGGAAAATATAATTGTTTCATTACATATTTATCAGTAAAGGATTGCACGAATAAATACACACATGAAGTTTACCGAACCAAAATCATTTTCTTCCCTAAGTGATAAAGAAAGACATATTGTGTTTGAATATATTAAACATGTTGCATTAGAAGAAGCTAAAGATTTAGCCGCGGTTAATATGTGGAATCCTGATTGGGAAAATGATCCTAAAACATTAATGTACATGTTATGTAAGACTGATACATTGACCGGAGATAACGGAGAATATTATTTAATATTTGATGAATTAGGTGAGGTTGCATGTTCTGCCGGGGTATATAGAAGTGAGTTTGACAAATCATTTGGCGTAGCTACTAGATTATGGGTAAGAAAAAAATATAGAAATCTTAGATTAGGTGGGGTTACTGTTTTAAAGGCAGTTAGAAAATGGTGTATTGAACATAACTGCAAGGCATGTGGATTAACACTTAATCAATATAATAGGCATATAGTAACTGTTTACAAAAGAAAGGGAGTTGGCGTTAGTTTTAAGCCCTCTCTAAAAGAAGATGAATTTTTTTATAATGGAATAACTGAAGTGGATTTTCCAGTAACTATTAAATATACCAAACAATGGGTAGCATATGAAAAATTAGACTCAATGTATGAGTTTGATTGGGAGAGTATTAGAGCAAACGATTAGGAGTATTCCATGACACAAAAAGAAATTATTGATAGGGCTTACGGGCATATACCAAAAGAAATTTCAATGAGTAATGATTTTTTATCATGGATACCCTCTAGTAGAGGTATAAAATATTACTGGTATATTCTTATACGAAAATTTAGGATATTTAAATGAATGACAATTTAGTAGTTAAATCTGGAGTAAGTGGTAGAACCATTCTATCAAATTTTGATAATCCTGACCCGTCTATCATTGCTAGTGAATTGTCGTTGTTATCTATAGGTGATTTTGAAGAATTGCATTTCAAAATTGATTGTAATCAATTCATGCAAGAGATAGCAGAATTCTCTAATGATTGGGTAGATTATCTACCAAGAACAGATAGACCCAATAATCGCAAAAGTTTAACATTAACTAATTTGCCAGGAAAAACTCATAAAGATAATCCTAGTCTAGCACAAGCAAGTGTTGCTGCCGGAAGAAGATTAAGTGAAAATGAATTTAGCGAAAAAACTATAGTTTACGACAAGTGTTCTAGTTTACATGGATTATTAAATGAGTTTAGTCCACTCGGCAGAACCTTTTTAGTACGTGCTGATATGGGAGGTTACTTTGTACCACATAGAGATCACCCTCAAATGCCTAGAGATTGTTTTAGAATTGCTGTATTCTTAAATAATTGTAGCCCAACTGATTATGATTGGATAAGTGGGACAGATAAAAAATTGTCTATTGAAATGGGTAGAGCATATTATATCAATACTAGAATAACTCATAGAACAATTTCTTGGGTAAATGATAGTATCCATCTGATTATTAATATACCTTTTACTACTGAAAATGTACAAAAGGTATTAACAGGATTGAAACATAGACATTAATATGAGAACAACGGAACAAATTAACTTTATAAAAAGTACGACAACTGATCCGTACTCAGTAGATTATTTTCTTTCTGAAGAAGAAGTTAATCATCTTATTTCTTTGTTTGAAAATAATCAAGATGATAACACTACACTTGATGGTCAAAAGAAAATATATAAAAATACAGGACCAGTTACACTAGACTTGCGTAAGTTTGAAAATGATATAGTATACAGTACTGTATTAAAACGATTAGAAGAATACATCGGCTCTTTTGATGTAGCTAATGCTTTCTTTTTTACTACTAACTATCCTCATATCATACATAATGATGATACATTTGAACTTAATCCAAATGTATATAGAGGGATTACGTTACCGTTACAATTTGAATCAAATGAAGAATTAAGTAATTTACCATATCTTTGTTTTTTTGATCAATATTATTTTCATGGACCGGTCAAATTGTTTAAAAATGAACCATTTATGGAAACCTATTTTAACAAATGTTTATATGAGTATACTGATACTGAAGGATTGGTTGATACATTAATAGATAACGAAACCATACAGAAATATTTTACTCACGTTAAACCAATATGGTTAGAGGGATTAAGTTTACATTCGGTTAAACCGTGGAAAATAGGATCCGCATTAATTTTTGATAGTACCCGATTGCACTGTGCAAGTGATTTTAGAAAATTAGGAATCAAAAGTAAATTGGGTATTAGTATTTTTACAAATAGAAGGATAAGTCAATGAGTAAAGGTAGCACACCAAGACCATGTAGTGTTAGTCAAGAAGAATTCGCAAATAGCTTTGATAGGATATTTCGGAAACCTGATCCAAGAGTGATTGAGGATGCCCAAAATGAACAAGAAGCATTTGACATTATAGAAAAGATGCAGTATAATAGACAGATTGAAGGAGATAAACAATGCAAGTAAGAGCAAAACATATTTTAGTTCAATCATTGAACGAAGCGGTTACACTAAAAGAAAAAATTAGTGCCGGTGAAGATTTTTCACAGTTGGCAAAAGATCACAGCAAGTGTCCAAGTGGCGTGCTTACTGGTGGTGATTTGGGATTGTTTGGACGTGGACAAATGGTAAAGCCTTTTGAAGATGTTGCGTTTGGTATTGATGTTGGCCAAGTAAGTGGCCCAGTACAAACACAATTTGGCTATCATTTGATTCAACGGACAGGATAAAAGTAAGCCTTGTTATTTCAGCGGTAGAATGTCTCCTTTACACGGAGAAGGTCGGCAGTTCGAACCTGTCACAAGGTACCAAATTAGTAAGCGGTTTTCAACGGTAAAGTATAAATACTACAAAGGAGTACTTTACCGTGAAAACATATAGATGTGGATTTTGTGAAAAAGAATGCAGATGGAGTCATCAAGGGAATAACAAATATTGTAGTATCGCTTGTTCAAGTAATGGTAGGTCAGCAGAACATAAACGAAAGTTTTTTTCAGGCTTACTAGAAAAAAGAATCGACAGACCTACAATTAGAAATTATCTTGCGGAAGCCAGAGGTTACAAATGTGAAATGTGTGGTGTTAGTGATTGGCAAAACAAAAAGCTAGTACTTCATGTAGACCATGTAAACGGAGATCCATCAAATGATAAACCTGACAATTTAAGACTTATTTGTCCAAATTGTCATAGCCAAACAGAATTTCTGGGAGGCGCAAATAAAGGTAGAGGTAGAGCCGCGCAAGGGTTGCCTCTTTATTGACAGTATAATGCGGGTATAGTACAGTTGGTAGTACATTTGCTTGCCAAGCAAAAGGTCATCGGTTCGAACCCGATTACCCGCTCCAAAGATTTTTTAACCACAGGAGATAGTAATGACTGAAAGCAGAGCAAGATACTCAAGCCAAGAGGCTGTTGATATGATTGGTAATCGTTTTGAAATGGTATTAATCGCAGCCGCAAGGGTTAGGGAACTCAAGCGTGGCCATAAGACAAAACTAGACAAACCCACTAAGGCAGGACCATCAGTTATTGCCTTAATGGAAATTGAAAAGGGCCTAGTCGGTCGTGAATATCTTAAACAAGTAAGATAAGGTTACCCAAAATACATATACAACAACTGGATGTTGTTGTATAATACATGTATTGAAAGATTAAAGGATCGGTTCAGCAATCGCTGCTAGTGTATTGGGTGCAGACCCAGATGCATTTAGCCCAGAAGCTATCATGCTTAAGGCTGT
>JBBAJX010000056.1:0-4501 GCA_040403885.1 Sediminibacterium sp.
ATACGATCTAATTTATACTTTCTAGGTCAAGGTGAGGATGAACAATCCCATCATTCAATCTTGAATGAAGATACTAGAGAGGAAGTGTCTAATGTTATAGATGATCCGAATCAACCTAATCAGGATTTCAATATTTGCATGAGTGACTTTCTCAATGAAGCTATCGATTCTGGCAAGAAATTTTATGATAATGAAGCTATTCCAGACAATCAATTATCGAAATTTATCGAGAATAATTTTCATGCACAATTGAACAATGATGAATTGCAAATATTGCAAAGAGTTTTATTCGATTATGACATCAACTCAAATGTCGAAAAAGTTTTCGATGATGATATCAAAGAATATTCCGGAGTTGGAGGAAACTCTGTGAATACTTCTCAGCAAGATCAATTGGAGATTGTTCCTAAATGTCCTAATTCTAAGATTTGTAAGTTCTATTGTTCTGGAAATGGATTATCAGATAATAAATATCAATGTAACAAATGTAATTCCTTTCCTGTGCCTACTTTCATTTGTGTACGTGAAAAGTGTTGTGGTCATTATTCGATTTGTATCAGATGCTCCATGGATGATCGAGTTTCTAAAATGCTAAGGGGGGTTATGTCAACCAGAGGAACCGCTTTTTTGGCGGGAGGAAAAGGGGAGGTAAATACATTAAAAAAAAAACTATTTCCTTTGAATAATTTATACAAATCGTAGGGATTCCATCAAACATACACTGCTGTTTCGCAACACAAAATTCTTTGTGCAGTCGATGAAGTTTTAAAGCAGCAAAAACTTTCGGAGGGTTTACAGAATTCAAATATGCTCGATGTTGGGTCTGGTACAGGAAAATTCCTTCTGCATTCTTCATACTTTTGTCCCTTCAATATAGGAGTCGAACTGGACTCGCAGTCATATTTCATATCTGCGGGTTTGATTGAGAAATGTCGATCAGATAGAATTGTTTTGATTCATGAAAACGTGGCAAATTTGCCGATCCCTTTTCCCGAACTCTCACATAGTAGTAGCCTTCCTTACGTATTCCCATTCATTGTATTTGCTTGTATTGTTGGTTGGTCAACTCAGGATTTGAAAAAATTAAGGCTAATTCTAGATTATTCAGATCAAATCAAAGTTGTTGCTCTTTGCTGTAGAGCAAAGGGTACAAAAGGCATGGATCTTTTAAAAGTAGAGGGTTCGAATGGAGCCATTTGGGAACAACACTTTAGCTTTCCGTGTTTTTTATATGTATCGCATGAAAGCATTATGATCACAATATATTCAAAAAAGAAAACTGGTCAATTTAAAATAGCAAATACTCGCAGCAATTGTAACTCACAGTCTGTGCACGTTTTGTCTTTAGCGTTCAAGTTACTTCAAATGAAATTGAGTTCTCATTTCCACAGATATGAAACTCAAGACTATCTTGCTTTCGGTGAATATGGTATTAGTCCTATTCTTTGGAACAATAGAGTTGACAATTTTTTGAAATTCTCTTTTGCTAAACATTCATGTGGTCGTATTGTAGAGTGGAATAACAATTCCTGCTGGATGAATTCGTGCTTAGCGTTGGTTTTCAATCAGCCCATCATCAGGAAAATGGTGATTGATTCCCGGATATCTATTCCAAGGAGATCAGAAATTAAAGAAGGCAACCCCGATCGTGTTTTCAACTCCATGTTAATGCTTATGCTAGTTTATTGCAAGAATAGCGATAAAGAAAAATCAGGTTATTCTAGATATGTAATTGCTTCATGAGAAATTGAGTTATTATCACAATAATTGTATAATAGGGTTTATGTTACCTTATGAGAAACGTTCAGATAGGAGTATATTTGATATAGGTCTAGCTTTCCGTAATGTTCTGCTTCCAAGTATTCGACTTGTTCAAACACGGAGAACAAAACCAAGAGTAGAAGTTACCTACCCGCAACATGATGTCGATGAAGCCGTCTCTGCAAGACTTCTTCCTTTTCTCGAAGAACTACAACAAAGAGATATTTTGAAAGGGTTAATAAGCGTTTTTGAGCACCAGGAAGTCGAATATTATTGTACCTCGAGTGATCAAAATCCTGTGTCTGGAATGAATTATTCTAAACAAAAACGTAAATTAAGCTGTTATCTGCATCTCAAATTTAACTCTGCCGATATGAATAAGGTTTTAACTGTTGCCAATCTTTTGCAGCAATACTGTGCTGAAGAAACAGTTGAATTACAAGAGGATTTAGATGCATTCCATTCCTTGTACTATCAACACAAATTTTTACCATATGATTTAAGTACTAGGAAGAGGATTGAATTGAACTTTTCGAACGCAAAACTTGTTTTATTACATATCAGCTTTGTAATTCACACCGGTCTATTGACAACCAACAAAATATCTATCATTGAAAGTTTATTTATTGAAGATTCATTCCGCAAAAAATTTGCTCTGGTTGGTTTTGTAGTTCATAAAGGAAGCCTTCATTCCGGCCATTATATAGCTTATGTAGTTGACGCTGACCATAATCCTCTTCAATGGGTAAGTTTGGACGATCTTGAAGGCGTAACTGTTGTTTTCGAACCTTCAAGCTTTTTCGAGAATATTACCTCCGATAATTTATCGCATGTTTGTTTGTTTATTTATGGTGAAATTTCAAATGAACTCAGCAATTTTCACTCTGAAGTAAAGACTGAATGTGATTCAGAGCAGCAGTTAAATGCCGATACCAAAGTTAACTGTTTGAACGCATCAAAATCGTCAGCTAAAAGACCAAGAAGAGGTAACGAAAACATTATCTCTCTTAAAAAATTATTAAAGTTCATTCTTTATTTCACATGTTAGGTCAGCAACACAATGATATATTCAGTTCAATTAGTGGTGGGGGAGGCAAACAAACTTCTTTGTCACCTTTTGTAATCGAAAATACTGCAAGTGACGACGAAGGAACTGAAGATGAAATCCCACCACGATATGGTAATATACGATAAAGTTACGTATACATTTATCATATGAAGAAATATATATATATATGTCATAAATATATAAATATGAAGATCCTTTGAAAACTCCCCCTTCGAGTAAGGTAGCAAGGGTAGAAAGCCTTTACTTCAGCTCAACACTTGATTCATACCAGACTCCCCCTTCGAGGACGAGTGAGCTGATTGAGTGCCTTTCAACGGGTTCACCACCACGACATAAGACGGCTCCGAAACCGTTGCTCAAACTCACTAATAAAAGATCAAGCGCAACAGGTTATAGTGAAGAGTTTCAAGTATCCTTGAGGTTTAGGCCGCTATTGAAAGTAATCCTAACACATCATATATATCGGTTGCATCTTATACAATATATAAAACTTTTTCAGGAAGAAATTTTAGTAGTAAACGAAATTTTTTCGGGACCTGCAACTGAAGAGGTTGTCCAAACTATTGGCAACATTCCAATGACAAAGCGACTGTTCCGGGGTTTAAAATCTGGTGATATGTAAGTTTTGGTATTTTATAAGTCTTACGGAGTTATACGGAGTTTTAATTATGCTTGTTTCTTTATAGGGTAAATGATGAAATTTTAAACTCTTTCATGTTAATGTGCGCGGACTACGATAAGGACCTTTGTTTGATCGATGAGTCACGAATATCTTCACATTTTTTTTCTTCACATTTCATGCACATCCTATTAATTCGAGATGGAGGCTATCACTACGAAGAAGTCAAAAAGTAGTTTTTTTTTTTAATTGAAATTTTTTATTTTGAAGTGTTAATTATAATTTTTAGGTGGACTAGGAACGTTAATATTTTCAACAAGAAGTATGTTTTTATCCCAATCAACATAGGCAATTCTCATTGGACACTGATAGTTGTATCTATGCAAGATAAAGCGATTCGGTAGTTTTTTGAATTTATATCATCATGATGTTTTTTTAAAAATTTTGCAATGTTCTTATAAGGTATTATGATTCCCTGGGAGGAGTTGGGGGAAAGTATCTAAAAGGTTAGATGATACTATAATATATGCTTTTTAAAATGAGTCCTTGCCTACTATTTGCTCATTCAGTATTCAACTTACAATTTCTTATACGTATACGTATCGTCGTAGCTACTCTGAGTTACTTGAGGGACGAAGCCATTAAAAATACTGTCGTTTTTAATCTTAACGATTGGTCGATGATATCCATGGGTAAAGGAACGCCACAACAAAATAATGGCATCGATTGTGGAGTGTTTGTCGCCGTAACTGTGGATTTTTTGATGGATAATTTGAATTTACAAAATTTTTCTCAAAAGGACATAAACTTTTTGCGAATGAGGCTTTCGGTGTATATTATTCGTGGTTATTTATCAATATAAAGTTGCAGCAACAAGCACTACGCAGATCTCTTTGTTTCTTTCTTTTCTTTGTTGTTTGCTTTTAATTAATTAAATTTATTTGATAACAACTTGTTTAATTCACGATTGAGTTGTGATTTTAATTACCAAACTACCGAACTACCGAACTACTAGCTAATTAAACAAACAAAGCATAGACGGCCGCTATAGG
>JBBAJX010000057.1:0-4261 GCA_040403885.1 Sediminibacterium sp.
CAATTGTGGCGGAAGCTGGTTTTGCATTAAGCTTCAGTGATGAAGTAAATGCTTTTGCAAGATCCTTATCAGATAAAATAGATGCGACAGAACTTGCTAAAAGAAAAGACTATAGAAAAGTACTCACTTTTACCATTGATCCAGTAGATGCCAAGGATTTTGATGACGCAATTTCATTTCAAATATTACCCAATGGGAATTTAGAAATAGGAGTACATATTGCCGATGTGAGTCATTTTGTACAACCAGGTACAGCCGTTGACAAAGAAGCCTATGAAAGAGCTACTTCAGTGTATTTGCCAGACAGGGTGTATCCAATGCTACCTGAACGTATATCCAATGAACTATGTTCATTAAGACCGAATGAAGATAAACTTACTTTCTCTGCATGCTTTGAAGTAGATGCGCATGGGAAAATAGTGAATACTTGGTTTGGTAAAACCATTATTCATTCCGATAGAAGATTTACTTACGAGCAAGTTCAAGAAATTATTGATACCAAGGTAGGGGATCATTCCAATGAAATTTTATGGTTATTAGATTGGACACAAAAATTAAGAAAAGCCAGATTTGATAATGGAGCTATTAATTTTTCCTCACAAGAAGTACGTTTTAAATTAGATGAAAAAGGAAAGCCCATTGGTATTACTATAAAAGAAAGTAAAGAGTCACATCAGTTAATAGAGGAGTTGATGTTAAAAGCGAATCAACTTATTGCACAAAAAATGGGTCAGGTAAAGATTAAAAAAGAAACCCTGCCTTTTCCTTATCGAGTGCACGATCAACCCAATGAAGAAAAATTATCGCCCTTTATACAATTTGCAAAGAAACACGGATATCCTTTTGATATTTCCACGCCTACTCAAATTGCACATAGTTTTAATGCTTTAATGATTGCTGCCAAAGGCAAACCAGAGCAGCATGTATTAGAACAACTAGGAATTAGAACCATGGCCAAGGCCGTTTATACTAGTGACAATATTGGGCATTATGGTTTAGGTTTTGAATATTATTGTCATTTCACTTCACCTATTAGAAGGTATCCTGATATTTTAGTGCACCGTATTGTGCAATCGGTTTTAGTAGAGCATCCTATCAACGATGCAGAACTAGAACAGAAATGTGTGCATTGCAGTGAAAGAGAGCGTGCCGCAATGGAATCGGAAAGAGCTGCTAATAAATATAAGCAGGTTGAATTTATGCGTGATTATTTAGGCCATAGTTTTGAGGGAATTATTAGTGGTGTATCTAGTTTTGGATTCTGGGTAGAAACCATTGAACATAAATGTGAGGGACTGGTAAGTGTTGTTTCATTATCTAAATTCGACGACTTCAGATTAGTGGAATCGGATTATGCCTTAGTGGGTATGAGATCGGGCCGCAAATTCAATATGGGCGATAAAGTCACTATTAAAGTAGTAGCTGCTAGTTTAGAGAAAAGACAATTAGACTATGAGTGGGATCAAACCAAAGCAACTGAAAGCTCCACTATTTAAAAACTTTTAATTTTATAATGAGTTAGTGTTTTAATTATTTCAAATAGTTATTATACTAGCTCATTATTCTTTTGTATTAACTCTTATATTTCTTTAGTTACTTCATCAAAAACAATGCCCTCTTCTTTTAAACTTTTTAAAATAGGTTTATAAATAGAAGGGTGGATAGGAATGTGTAAACCAGTTAGTGTAATTTCACCTTTTAAATAAGCACAAACGCACATGGCTAAGGGTAAGCCCACTGTTATAGCCATGGCGGTTTCTGTTGCATTTTTTCCTTTTTGAACCATTGAACTTTGTACTACATATTTTTTAGCATCTAGTTCGTATTCAATTTCGTGCATCATGACCACCATGTCCTTATCGGTAGGTGCTAATTTCCATTTATTTTCTAGTATCCATTGTACAATAGCTGCATTAGTCTTAAATATAGCAGGAATAAGGGTTTCGCTATGAAAGCCAATATATTCAAATTGGTTTTTAATAATCTCGTTTTCTAAAAAAGCGGCGTATTTATTTTCTAATTGATTGGTTTTTAAATGGTTTTGTATCCAATCTTTAATACTAGTGGTTTCTGTTAAATGAATATCAGATTCATCTGTTAAACCTAATTGCACAATGGCATTCCATCCCCAAAAAAAATGGGGATGTCTTAAAGTAGTTCTGATAAAATTTTGAACATTGTGCAAACTATAGGTATTTATATAAGACAAAGAATTTCTATTGGCATAATAAGATAAATTACCAATTCCTGTAAACTCCACAGTAGGGGCATTTTCAAATAATTCAGCATAACTGAGGTTTTTATTTTCTCCTTTTTCCAAATACAAGGCACCGGGTTTTCCTGCTAGTATTATGTTGTTGGCATTCCAGCTAATTTTATAATGCCAAGGATTGTTATCGCTTTCAGGAGCTATTAAGCCACCACAATGCGATTTAAACCCAGTAATTTTTCCTCCTTTATCTTGAATGGAATGAATAAGTTCCATAGCGCTCATATGGTCAATACCAGGATCTAAGCCCATTTCACATAAAAATAAAAGCTTCTTTTGCTCAATGGCAGCAGCCATTGATTTCATATTATCATCCACATAAGAGGCTGTAAAAAGAGGCTTCCCATAATGCACACAATCTTGTGCTACCAAAAAATGTAAACTAGGAGGTAACATGGAAACCACCACAGTGGCTTTTTCGATCAAGGCTGCCCTGTTTTCTGTGTTTTCTATATCAATTCCTACAGCATGTCCATTGGGGGCATTATTCCACTTAGAATTCGCCACAGCGGCATTTCCATCCGCCAAGACAATATACCAGTTGTTTTCAACAGCCTTGGTTTGCAAATACTGAATTAAAACAGTGGCCGATTTGCCAGCTCCAATGACAAGAATTTCAGGGTTCATTTTAGCGCTTATAAGTCATTAAAAATCCGAGCTTTAAAGTTAGTAATTCTTACCCACAACTGTGGATAAAAGAAGGCAAAATTTAAGGGGTAAAAATAGCAAAAAAGGCCTTGAAAAGTTATCTTCGTTTACACTCAAAATGGGCTTAAAAAACCACTCATATTTGCTTAAAAGAAATAAACATTATGGAAGATAATATCAATGAAAATTTAGGTACAGAAGCCACTCAAGATAATGACCGTGTTATAAGAATTAATATCGAAGAGCAAATGAAAACCTCTTATATCGACTATTCCATGTCGGTAATAGTAGGTCGTGCATTACCTGATGTGAGAGATGGTTTTAAACCCGTTCACCGCAGGGTTTTGTATGCGATGAGTGAACTAGGCAACAACAGCAATAAAGCGTATAAAAAATCGGCTCGTATAGTGGGAGAAGTAATGGGTAAATTTCACCCACATGGTGATACTGCTATTTACGATACATTAGTTCGTATGGCACAGGAGTGGACTATGCGTTACACTTTAGTGGATGGCCAGGGTAACTTCGGTAACCAAGATGGTGACCCACCAGCTGCTATGCGTTATACAGAAGCAAGACTGCAGAAAATTTCAGAAGCTATGTTGGACGATTTGGAAAAAGACACCGTCGATTTTCAATTAAATTTTGACGATAGTTTATCTGAGCCTTCTGTATTACCATCACGTATTCCTCAATTACTAGTAAATGGTTCTTCAGGTATTGCGGTAGGTATGGCTACCAATATGCTTCCTCATAATTTATGTGAAGTAGTAGATGGTTGTATGGCCTACATTGATAACAGAGATATTACAGTTGAAGAATTAATGCAGTTTGTAAAAGCCCCCGATTTTCCAACAGGTGGTGTCATATACGGAATGGAAGGTGTGAAGCAAGGTTTAATGACAGGACGTGGTAGAGTGGTGCTTCGTGGAAAATGTAATGTTGAAACAAAAGCCAATGGTCGTGAATTAATTGTTATCAATGAAATTCCTTATCAAGTTAATAGAGATAATTTAACAGACCGTATTGGTCAGTTAGTAGTGGATAAAACAATCGATGGTATCACGCATGTGAACAACGAAAGTAATAAGCGTGAAGGAACCCGTATTGTTATTGAGCTTCGCAAAGACGCTGTAGCGCAAGTTATCATTAATCAATTATTCAAGTATACCGAATTACAAACAAGCTACGGTATTAACAATGTGGCTCTAAGCAAGGGCCGTCCTAAAATTTTAAACTTACGCGATTTAACAAGCGAGTTTATTGAATTTAGAATGGAAGTAGTTATTCGTCGTGCGAAATTTGAATTAAGAAAAGCACAAGAGCGTGCACATATATTAGAAG
>JBBAJX010000058.1:0-3809 GCA_040403885.1 Sediminibacterium sp.
ATAGAATCTAATAAAATAACCACATCGTGTCCGCACTCTACTAAGCGTTTTGCTTTTTGTAATGCAACTGAAGAAACCTTAACGTGTTTTTCTGCAGGCTCATCAAAAGTAGAAGCAATGACTTCTCCTTTCACAGAACGCTCTACATCGGTTACCTCCTCTGGTCTTTCATCTATTAATAATATAATTAAATAACATTCTGGATGGTTAGCAGCAATGGCATTGGCTACCTCTTTCAATAACATAGTCTTACCCACTTTTGGTTGGGCTACAATTAAACCTCTTTGGCCCTTTCCAATAGGTGTAAATAAATCCATAATACGTGTACTATAATTAGTAGCCGATGTATATAAATTTAATTTCTCAAAAGGAAAAATAGGCGTTAGATAATCAAAAGGAATACGATCACGAATTTCATCCGGATTTTTTCCATTGACTTGACTCACCTTCGTTAAAGCAAAATATTTTTCACCCTCACGAGGAACACGAACTGTTCCGTGAACAGTGTCCCCTACTTTTAAACCAAATGCTTTTATTTGAGAAGGAGAAACATATACATCATCGGGAGAAGATAAATAGTTGTAGTCGGAAGAGCGTAAAAAACCATAACCATCTGGCATCATTTCTAAAACACCTTCAGACTCAATAGTGCCATCAAAATCTACACTAAATACTGGTTCTTTTTTAGGTTGAGGATAACGCTGAGCGGGTAAGTTGGGTCCGCCATTCGGTCCACCATTGGGAGCACCACCTGCGTTGGCTTGATCTGCTGAAGCGGGTGCTTGAGCAGATGCATTGCTTTCACTAGTTGGACTGGGCGCTGTACTACTTGCTGCGCTTTCATCACCAAACAATGCTTGGGCAATTTTAGAAGCCTTATCGTCTTCGGTATTGTTTTTTGCAGGTTCAGCTTTTTTAGAGGCTACTGCTTTTTTTGCTGCCGGAGCGGCTGCAACGGGTTTACGTCCCCTTTTTGGTTTTTCTTCTTTTTCTGGCACTTTGAACTATGGTTTATTTAAAAATCGAATCAAGATTTGGGCTTATTTGAACGCTTTTTGAAATTTCGGTCGAAATAATTGAGACCGTAAATTGTATATTGGGAATTGGGGTTGCGAGCTATCAACATTAAAAAGAATCAATTTGCTCGTTGCTACTGCAATGTTAAGCAGATTTTTTTACAAAAAAACAATTTTTTATCTGTTTTTAAACTTAAAACAGGGTATTTGGCCCTCGAAACCGATTATCTTTGCCATTCGAAATCAGCAATATGTTCAACGACAGAATTAAAATAAAGCAATTATTATCGGGCACCCCCACAGGGACCGAAGTGGTGGTAATGGGATGGGTGCGCACTTTTAGAAACAATCAGTTTATAGCGCTTAACGACGGAAGCACGAATGCGAACATTCAAATTGTGGCCACACTGGGTGAATTTGATGAAGCCCTATTAAAGCGAGTGACCACTGGAGCCTCTTTAAAAATAGTGGGTACCGTGGTGGAGAGTTTAGGTAAAGGACAAACTGTTGAAGTAAAAGCCAAGAGCGTTGAAATTTTAGGAGACAGCGATGCTGAAAAATTTCCTTTACAACCTAAAAAACATTCTTTAGAATTTTTAAGAGATAAAGCGCATTTACGTTTTCGTACCAATACATTCGGGTCAGTGTTTAGATTAAGACATGCACTTGCTTTTGCTACACATCAATTTTATAACGAAAGAGGTTTTGTGTATTTACATACACCTATAATTACAAGTTCAGATGCAGAAGGTGCGGGTGAAATGTTTAGAGTTACTACGCTTCCTTTAGAAGGCGCCCCTAAAAATGATAAAGGTGAAATTGATTATACACAAGATTTTTTTGGCAAAGGAACTAACTTAACAGTGAGTGGTCAACTTGAAGGAGAGCTAGGCGCCATGGCCTTTTCAGAGATTTATACTTTCGGTCCTACTTTCCGTGCAGAGAATTCAAATACCACCAGACACTTAGCAGAGTTTTGGATGATTGAACCCGAAATGGCTTTTTATGATATTGAGGACAATATGAATTTAGCAGAAGCCTTCATTAAATATTTAATTAATTATGCATTAAAAAATAATGCAGATGATATTGATTTTTTAGATGCGCGTTTAGCTGAAGAAGAAAAGCAACTACCTACTGAAAAAAGAAGTGGCCTTGGATTAAGAGAAAAATTAGAGCTAGTTGTTAATAATAATTTTGAACGCATTACTTATACCGAAGCCATTGATATTTTATTAAATAGTAATCACTATAAGAAAAAGAAATTCCAATACGAAGTGAAGTGGGGTATTGATTTACAAAGTGAGCATGAAAGATATTTAGTAGAACAACATTTTAAAAAACCAGTGATAGTTACAGGATATCCGGCGGCTATCAAAGCATTTTATATGCGCATGAATGATGGTTGTGAGCCAGGCAAGGAAACAGTGGCAGCCATGGATATACTAGCGCCTGGTATTGGAGAGATAGTGGGTGGATCTCAAAGAGAGGAGCGTTTAGACAAACTAGAAGCCAGAATGAATGCCATGCATATACCTCTAGAAGACATGAGCTGGTATTTAGATACTAGAAGATTTGGAACCGTCCCGCACGCAGGCTTTGGTTTAGGTTTTGAAAGAATGATACAATTTGTTACTGGCATGACCAATATTAGAGACGTAATTCCTTTTGCGCGAACGCCGAAAAATTGTGAATATTAATATGGGAATTGTATTTGTCTTAATTGGCGCGCTTTGTTTTGCCATCAGTAATGCGTATTGGAAAAAAGTAACGCAAACTATACCTTATCAAATAGGTATGTTTTATAGAGGCATATTTGCATCAATTATTTTTTCCATTTTATATTTTGGATGTAGAGACAGCGCTTTTTTTAAAGGATGGACAGTGCACACTTTAAGTTTCGGCAACCCTTTTTTATTAACTATTGCGCTTAGTATATTTAATATTTTTGGATTAGTGTTTTTTTTAAGAGGCATACAAAGAGCGCCTGTAAGCATTGTGGTGCCTGTATCTGCGATAAAATTATTTACTATTTTAACCGCAGTATTTATTGTAGGTGAAGTTTGGAAGGCCAATTATTTATATGCGTTTATATTTTCAACCGCAGGTTTAGTACTATTATATTTTCAAGGAAAACAAGAATCCAGTATTAGCGAACAAAAAAATGGAATGTTGTACGGACTGCTTGCTAGCTTTTTTTGGGGTAGCTCTTATGCACTCTATACTTATCCAATAAGTTATTGGGGCCCACTTGGTTTTAGTTTAGTGATTGAAACTACGGCTATGTTATTTGGACTTGTATTAGTAATACGCGATGGCTTACTAAAAAACTTATTTAATTATATAAGTGCAAAACATATTTTCACTTATTTAAAATTGGGTTTATTATTAGTGGCTGGAGGACTTGCTATTAATATATCTTATCAGTACTTACCTATAATGGTTATTAATATTTTAATTATAAGTAGCCAGCTTTTATCGGTGCTAATAGGCTACTTCTTTTTCAAAGAAAGGCTAAGCCCTAAGCAGTGGATGGGCCTTGCCTTAATTATTATCTCCTTTTTTATAGTGGCTACTTCTGCTTAGTAAAACACTGATTTTCAATAAAGAATCCATATTTTTTGCTATTTAAGGCCGCCTGGCCTATATTTGCTCCCCGGTTCATAGAGGTCTTAGGATGTAATAGTCTTATAATTAATTTGAACCAAAGGATGGCGCTGTAGCTCAGTTGGTAGAGCAAAGGACTGAAAATCCTTGTGTCCCCGGTTCGAGCCCGGGTGGTGCCACAAGCCC
>JBBAJX010000059.1:0-3540 GCA_040403885.1 Sediminibacterium sp.
GTGCCTTTCGACACGACAGTTTTCAAGACTGTTGCAATAAGCCGGACTCTGCCACATTTCCTAATTTGATGAAGTTCCGTGACCGGAATTCTAAAAAGCTGTATGTATATCAGCTAAGGTGCATTGATCTTTAGTTTCAAACTGATCAATTATTCTTTGGTATGATGCTAAATTATTCTGTATCATAGTTCGTTTTCTATCGCATCCACTATAGAACACATCTTTTCTTATTACCATATTAATATCAACACAACGAACAGAAAACGCCACACGGGATGTGTTAGTATCCTGTGTTTTGTGGAATGTGTCTGGTCGAATAATTACTAAATCTCCAACTGATATTTCAGGAGTTACTGCTAGTTCGTTAAGATCGAATGATACAGGATACTTATCACCAGTCTCGTCATCAATTATGAGTGAAGTGTTATCAAACCCAGCCATTATACGTTTAGCACCCTTGCCTACTATATATTTGTCATATAAGTCCGGGCATCTTTCTTTTAATACATCGTGCGGTATAAAATCCATGCCGGACTGGGCTGGATCTGGTTTAATCAACGGAATCCAAAAATTCAACTGGTTTAAACAAGATTGCCATGTATAATACATTTCATGATCTTGATGCCAGTTATGGTTTACTAATTGATTGCTTATATACGTTGATGCATTAGGTATTGTATTAACTACTATACTTGTATGCTGATTTATTTCAGTCATTAATTGCGTTAATTGTGGAGATACCAAATCTACTGCTACTTTTGACGCTTTAAGTATGTCATGATTTTTATTAGAATTACCAAGTATTTGATTTTTGGCCAACTCCAATGCATAGTATTTTTTTACACTTTCTATTGTATCAGCGTTAAAAAAACTCTTAATGACTAGAAAGCCTTTAGTTTCAAGATCGGTATAGTTGATGTTTTCCATACATATATTTATAAAAATTTACATACTTTTATACTGTCTGGCTTAAAATCGTTAAAAATTGCTGGTTGCGGGACTTGGATTTGAACCAAGGATGGCAAAGGCTTATGAGACCTCGCTGGTGACCGGACCCTTCCCGCGATAATTGGTGGAGCATCCTGGGATCGAACCAGGCATGTCTAAGACGGCGGATTTACAGTCCACTGCATCACCGTTGATGCTTCTGCTCCATTATTTGGTGCCCCAACCGAGACTCGAACTCGGACGCTCGCGCACTGGCTTCTAAGACCAGCGTGTCTACCAATTCCACCATCGGGGCAATACATATTAAAACACACTAAGGGCAATGCCATCTTACTATCCCGGTATGTTGGGTGTTGCTTAGTATGCTTTAATATGGAGACCCGTAGGAGAATCGAACTCCTCTTGCCAGGATGAAAACCTAGTGTCCTAACCGATAGACGAACGGGTCAAATATCTTTTAAATTGTATAAAGAGCAAGTTTACTAATTGCTTAGTATGTGACTATTATATAGCATCTAGCCCATGATGTCAACGTCTAAATGACTATTTGTGAAATAAAAACACAATAAATATCTGTATGCAACACTACAAAATTGTCAATTGGTCGCCAGATTTGGAAAAACTGTTATCGGTAATTCCTGTACATGAATCCACTAAGGCGTATGTAAAACCTATTGATATAACTATACAGCGTATAATTTTTAAACTATTAGGCATTGATATATCAAAATGCAATCAATATAATTTGATGTTGGTATATTTTCCACCACACTCTCAAATTAACATACATTCGGATAAGCCAGTCGACATACCTGAAGATATACGAATAGCGCAGGCAGTTTTACTACCTTTAAAATCATGTGACAATTTAGTTTGGAATTGGTACGAATCTACTGATCCTTCTCGAATACAGTATATAGGAGAATCAGGCAGTTGGAAAAAAGTTCCATTTTTACCAAGAGATGCAAGTAAACTTATTGATACAGTAATTTGTAACAAACCTTTTATTGGCGATATAGGAACATTTCATGCTCTTGAAAATACTGCAAATGAACCAGCTATTGCAATTAGTATTAGACTAATGCCATGGAGTTATGGTACTGTACAAACTTGTAATGAATTACCACCTATTGCTAATTTAACGTATCTGCTACAGTAATATAATCATTATTTGTATTTTTGAATTTGTTGGCAATGTTGGTATATGTTTTTGAATTTGCATTCATCATAGTTTGTTTAACTGGGCATCGATTATTAAATTGTTCTTTATAAATTTTTCCAGTTAAATTTAAACACCTGATGCTCATAGACACTCTGTGTGTGTTGTTATCTTGTGTTTTATGTATAGCATCACACCTAAACAACAATAAATCACCAACACCGATTGTTGGACTTTCTCCAATATCTTCAATATTAAATGGCAAAGATATAGTATCTCCTTCCTCATCATCTTTTACTAGTGTAGAATTATCAGAAGCATACAACTTTTTAGCACCCTTTGTTAAAAATCTTGTAGTCACTAGATCGGGACACAATTCATTCAATTGATCAAACGGTAAAAAAGTTAAACCTGTTTGGTTTGCATCTGGTTTAATTAATGGTATCCAACAAGATAAAAAATTATAGTTGTCTTGGAATTGATAATAAGGTTCGTGATCTTGATGCCACGGAAATAATTGTTGTTCTGTGTCAAAGTAATCGGCACGTGGACGAACAAAATCTGTTGTTATATTTGTGTTTTGTCTTACTAATTCTAGTAATTGATATATTTGATTTCTTAAAACATGTGGCTGGGTGTCCTGGAACACACGATAATTTTTATTAGTTATGCCATTTTTTAAACTATAGTCTTTACATGAATTATAACGCTGTAAACAAGCTTCTAAATCTCCGGGATTTATAAAATTTTGTATAACAGTATATCCTTTGGATTCTAACTCTAAGAAATTATTATTTGCAATTTTCATATTAGATGAAGAGGATCTTCGACAAATCTTAAACTTATTGCCGCACGTATGTTTATTGTTTGATTGATTACATTATGCAATTGATGTACATTAAACAGTATAGGATCTCCCTCTAAACTGAATTGGTCTACCTTTTCAAAAGTACATTGAGTGTAATCTATAAATGTGTAACCCTGATGTCCGTAGGGTCTTTCTACAGGTTCACCTGATACAATTTTATACATGTTTGTAATTGTGTTTTTAACCTGCAAACCAAAATTCAATGCAAGGTCATTATACTGGCTATCAGTATGTATTTTTTGATTTTGCATAGGAGGGAATACCACAGATGCTACAAATTTTAAAGGCCCGCAACCAAGTTCTTTCAACCATTCTTGAAGTTGGGGTGTAGCGGCAACAAAACTAGGAATATCCACATGCTCAAAACCATTTTTTGCTGATGCCAATCTTGGTATCTCGGGATTTAGAAAATTCCGCATTTCTTCTAAAATGGCCGGTTGATTGGGGCAAGCAAGAGTCTTATACCAAAAATTTGGTGTTTTATTTGTATATCTCATACTTTTATTTATATTGGCCGGTCCGGAGAGATTCGAACTCCCGACAGCTGGTTTCGAAGACCAGAACT
>JBBAJX010000060.1:0-3228 GCA_040403885.1 Sediminibacterium sp.
CTAGCAAAACAGTAGAGTATATTAATGTTTTAGCTATCATCTGTTTATCTTAAATGATAATGATAATGTTGTTTTTTCAAAAAATCCTCCTACATTTGTGTTAACAGTACCCGCTAGCATACCATAAGAACTGCTAGTGGGTCATTTTTTTTATGGCAAACAAACCCGCATATTCTATTGCGAATCAAATAGCACTACTCAAAGAAAGGGGTATGTTATTCAAGCATGAAGATAAAGCCACCCATTTTCTAGAAAACATCAGTTACTATCGACTTAAAGGGTATTGGTGGGATCAACAATCTGATATCACTTCTCACACTTTTAATCCAGATATTTATTTCGAAGATATTGTAGATCGGTATAATTTTGACCGCCATTTACGTATTATTTTATTTGATGCTATAGAGCGAATTGAAGTTGCTTTAAGGACAAAAATGATATATCATTTATCGTTGAGTCATGGCAGTTTGTGGTATTTAAACCCAGCACTATTTACAAATAGTACACATAATATAAATGGAGAAATTAAAACAATTCACCTACATACAATAGACGAATTAAGAAAAGACTTTAAACGTAGTAAGGAAATATTTATCCAAGACCACAAAAACAGATTCTCAAATGAGGAGGCGGATGCATGGAAAATTTTAGAAGTAGCTTCAATGGGAACCTTATCAAAATTATATAAAAACCTCAATCACCAATTACCCGAAAAGGCTATAATTGCAAAAGAAATGGGTCTTAATTTACATAGCGAGCTCTCGAGTTGGTTAGAATCTATTACATATGTTCGCAATATAATTGCACATCATTCAAGATTATGGAGTAGAACCATGGTCAAAAAATCAATTGTTGGAATTAAAAACCCCATTGGTCAATGGTTCACTAAACCATTAGAAGATGTGCAGTCAAAAAAGCCCTTTTTAATTATTTCGAGCATGATATATTTGTGCAATAAAGTTACACCTGGCCATCATATTAAAAGTAAATTGCTAGAATTGTTTGAAACAAATCCGACAGTGCCAATTTACAAGTTGGGGTTTCTAAATAATTGGGATCAAGAACCCATTTGGAAAAAATAATTTAATTACACCTCAACAGTGCTTTCTATTCTTATTAGCTACTTTTTAATAAGTAAAGGCTAAAATGGCAGCCCCCATTTTGCTAGATAATTGTCTTTTAAAATAACACTAATGTCCATTAAATTATATAATAAACTGGACACATTTTGTACCTTCACTAAATGGAACCCAAAAACACCATTGCAGACATCGTAAAAAGTCGAATAAACACCTTTAAAGAAGGGTATGTGTTTTCATATATGGAAATAGATGGTCCATCGAAAAATAGAGAATCCATTATAAAAGCATTAAACCGTTTAGTAGAAAAAGGTATCATTGATAAATTAGCTAAAGGGAAGTTCTATAAACCTACTAAATCGGAATATGGAAGATTAGGTCCAGACCTTAGTGAAGTCGTAAAGGACTTATTGGAACAAAAGGGAGAACAAATAGGTTATTTAACTGGCCATAGCATTTTCAATAAATTACGATTAACCACTCAATTAAGCCATACAATACAAATAGGTAGAAATACCTTTAAGCCTCCTATTAAAAGAAGCATTTATACTATACAATTCGTATTGCAAAGGAACATCATTACAAAGGCAAATATCGAAATCCTTCAAGTATTAGATTGCCTAAAAATGCTAAAGGGTATTCCCGATACTTCAAGGGATAATTTATTGCATGTATTGGGCAAAATTATAAGAAAGTACAAAAAACCACAAAGGGATACGCTAATTCAATTATCAATGAAATACCCTTCATCAACAAGGGCATTATTGGGGATAACATTCGAAGAAGAAAAGATAATGGGTCCATTAGATAAAATAAGAGAAACATTAAACCCTATTAGCAAGTTTAATATGACATTAAGGAATTACGATAAATTAGTAAAGGATAATTGGAATATTAAGTAGTTCCTGAATTTGTTATAAAGCATAGTGCATATTGTCCTTGTATCCATCCATATACAATATAAAAACAATTAAAATCCTAAAATCACTTAGATTTGATTTAAACCAAAATACTATGGAAAATAAAACCTGGCATCATAAGCATAAAGAAAAAATGAAGTTTGGAGATAGACTTGCAGATTCCGTAGCAAATGGTATGGGTTCATGGAGTTTCATCATATGGCAAAGTATTATTGTATTAATATGGATGATATTAAATATAGTTGGTTTTGTAAAGCATTGGGATGTGTATCCATTTATTTTGTTGAACTTGATATTTTCGACACAAGCGGCATATGCAGCACCTATTATTATGATGTCACAGAACCGACAAAACCAAAGAGATCGTGAGCAAGCACAACAAGACTATCAAACAAATATTGATGCAAAGAACGAGATAGAAGCATTACAAGTACAATTAAGTAAAATTGATACAGATAAACTCGACAAGATTCTTGAAATCCTAAATAAAAAGGGAATATAAATGTACAGTCAAGAACTAAAGAATAAATGGCACGACGATCCAAAGAACTGGAAGTTGGGTATTTTCTATTTTAATACAGCAGATAAAAGGATAGTAATTTCCAAAAGGTTAAAGTTATTTGGTTGGACTTTAAATTTTGCTAATCCACTCAGTTACATCATCATCCTTGCACTTGGGTTGGTTATTTTATTCTTAAAGCACCCCCACATCAAAACAAATTATCCATTAGGGTAGTAAAAATGAGCTGTAAACCATCACCCTAGATAATTATTTTCTAAAACAATGGTCATCGAAAATTGGGGAACAAAAGATAAAAACTGCTTGCTAGTCAAAGTTCAAAATCAATTTGTATAGATTTTTTATCCTCAAATTTGGCGTGTAATTTTAAAGTGATGGAACTTATCATCAAATTTTTAATGCCTCCAAAAAGCAGCCTTAAAAAATTAATTTCTAAAATATTTTTTATTAAAATTTACTTTCTTTTAAATAAAGCACCCAATATCAAATTCAAAACCGAACGACCCACTTTTCTTTCCATACCATTTACCGAAGTGGGTATGCCAGTTTCTCGAGCAAACTTTTGCTTTGCCGCGGTAATGCCGAGGGCTCTTTTCCAACTAAAGCTAAAACCGAATTTTCCCATAAGGGTTTATTTATATCAAGGTACTAAATAAATGAAATAAAAATGAACCCTTTTTCTAAAGGTGACATTTCCAATTAAGATATG
>JBBAJX010000061.1:0-2997 GCA_040403885.1 Sediminibacterium sp.
GTGTCAGAAAGAAACAATTTTATTGATTACATCCGCATATTTGCCCATAGTGGGCATGGAGGGGCAGGTTGTAAGCATTTTTTACGCAATAAATTAACTGCTAAAGGAGGGCCTGATGGAGGCGATGGTGGCCGTGGTGGTCATATCATCTTAAGAGGAAATGCACAGTTATGGACCTTATTACACTTACGCTATTATAAGAATGTCATTGCAGAAGATGGTGAAAATGGAACCAAGAATAAATGTACAGGTAAGGATGGCAAGGATATTATTATTGAAGTGCCACTAGGTACCATTGCCAGGGATGAATTAACGGGTAAAGTAGAAGGCGAAATTTTAAAAGACGGTCAAGAGATTATACTCATGAAAGGTGGCCGTGGTGGTTTAGGCAATAGTAATTTTGCAACACCTACCCAACAAGTGCCTGAATATGCACAGCCTGGAGAAGATGGTTTTGAGGGTTGGAAGAATATTGAATTAAAAGTGTTGGCCGACGTAGGTTTAGTAGGTTTTCCCAATGCGGGAAAGTCGACACTACTTTCTGTGATTACAGCAGCTAAACCTAAAATTGCGAATTATGCATTTACTACCTTAACACCTCAATTAGGTATGGTTGAGTATAGAAATAATTTATCATTCTGTATTGCCGATTTACCAGGAATTATTGAAGGCGCTGCTGAAGGAAAAGGCCTAGGACACCGCTTCTTAAGACATATTGAGCGTAATGCTGTTTTATTATTTTTAATTCCTGCCGACTCGGATGATCATAAAAAAGAATTTGAAATTCTGAAACATGAATTAGAAAAATTTAACCCAGAATTATTACAAAAAGAATTTATCATCGCTATTTCAAAATCGGATTTACTCGATCAAGAATTAACCGATGCCATTGTTAAGGAACTTCCTAAAAAAATACCACATATTTTTATCTCTTCTGCTATACAAAAGAACTTAGTAGAATTAAAAGATGTTTTATGGAAGGCTTTGAATAAGCCTATTTAATAAAATTATAAGATTTCTATTTTCTAAAAGTAAAAATATACTATCTAAATAAAAAAAGAGTCCCGATTTATCGAGACTCTTTTTTATAAAATCATTAGAGGATTCTATTATTCATTAGAGAATTTTTATTGGCAATTTATTTTTCAGAAAAATTGTCAATAAAAATTAATTCTGTCCGGCCTTAGTGGCCTTGCTTCTATTATTCTCATCCAAAATAGATTTACGCATTCTTACCGATTTCGGTGTTACTTCAATACACTCATCAAACTGAATGTACTCCATACACTCTTCTAAAGTATACAATACCTTAGGGGTAATACGAACGCTATCATCAGATCCGCTTGCACGGTGGTTAGTTAATTTTTTCATCTCCACGGCGTTAATATTTAAATCACCTGGCTTAATATGCTCGGCCAATACTTGGCCTGCATAAATTTCCTCACCTGGTTCAATAAAGAAACGACCTCTGTCTTGTAATTTATCAATAGAGTAAGCAGTCGTTAAACCTGCTGTCTTAGCTACGAGTACACCATTGCTTCTTCCAGGAATAGGCCCTTTCCAAGGCTTGTATTCATTGAAACGGTGTGCCATAACAGCTTCACCAGCAGTTTGGGTTAACATTTGAGAACGAAGTCCAATTAATCCTCTTGAAGGAATATCAAACTCTAAATGTTGCATGGTACCTTTCGATTCCATGATTAACATCTCCCCTTTCTTTTGAGTCACTAAGTCAATGACTTTACCACTGTAATCAGCGGGTACATCTACTACTAATATTTCAAATGGCTCGTGTTTACGGCCATCAATTTCTTTTACTAATACTTGAGGATTTCCTACAGTTAATTCATATCCTTCACGACGCATGGTCTCAACGAGTACACCTAAGTGTAAGATACCGCGACCAAATACCAAGAAGCTATCCGCACTATCTGTTTCTTCTACACGCAATGCTAAATTCTTTTCCGTCTCTTTCATTAAACGATCACGAATATGTCGAGAAGTTACAAACTTACCTTCCTTACCAAAGAAAGGTGAATTGTTAATACTAAAAGTCATACTCATTGTTGGTTCATCCACACTAATAACAGGTAATGCTTCAGGATTTTCAGGATCAGCAATGGTATCACCAATACTGAAATCATCTAATCCCACCACAGCACATAAGTCACCAGAAACTACTTCCGTTACTTTACGCTTACCCATTCCTTCGAACACGTATAATTCTTTTACTTTATTTTTCTTTAAGCTTCCGTCTGCTTTTACTAGTACAATGTTTTGTCCTTCTTTAATAGTACCTCTTTCTACTTTACCAATAGCAATACGACCTAAGAAAGAAGAATAGTCCAATGAAGTAATTTGCATTTGTGTATGTCCTTCTTTTACATCTGGACCAGGAACATATTTTAAAATACCATCCATTAAAGGGAAGATATCTTCACACTGAGTAAGGGTATCGTTAAACCAACCATTTTTACCACTACCATAAAAAGTAGGGAAATTTAATTGATCTTCTGTCGCATCTAAATTGAAAAACAATTCAAATACTGCATCATGCACTTCATCCGGACGACAGTTTTCTTTATCTACCTTATTGATAATGACAATGGGCTTTAAATTTAATTGTAAAGCTTTTTGTAAAACGAAACGAGTTTGAGGCATGGGCCCTTCAAAAGCATCTACTAATAAACAAACACCATCTGCCATTTTTAATACACGCTCTACTTCACCTCCAAAGTCAGAGTGACCTGGTGTGTCAATAACGTTAATTTTAACGTCCTTATAAGTTACTGAAGCGTTCTTACTTAAAATGGTAATTCCCCTCTCACGTTCAAGCTCATTGCTATCCATGATTAAGTCCCCAGTCTCCTGGTTGTCTCTGAATACTTTTGTAGCGTGTAAGATTTTGTCTACCAGGGTAGTTTTACCGTGGTCAACGTGGGCGATAATAGCGATGTTTCTTATTTCCATGTACTGTTTTGAGGCTGCAAAGGTACA
>JBBAJX010000062.1:0-2794 GCA_040403885.1 Sediminibacterium sp.
AAGCTAATCCATATTGACCAATGGGAAATGATACAATCATGGAATGGAGTTTATCCTATTATGACCAATGGCGCCACTGATTTATTTTTAAATCCTGAAAAAGGAGTTTATATATTAAACGGAATTGGAGGACACGGTATGACGATGTCTTTTGGTTTTGCCGAAGAAATGATTAATAACTTATAATTTAATTTTATGCTACATCCAATTACACAAGAAATTTTACATTTATTTGAAACCAATGGAGGGTCAATGTATGGAGGTGAAGCTGTTACCCAATTAGAACACGCTTTACAATGTGCAGAACAAGCCAGAAAGCACAATGCATCTAATGAATTAATTACTGCTTCTTTACTACATGATATTGGCCATTTATTACATGACTTACCAGACGATGCAAGTGATAAGGGCATAGATGATATGCATGAATTATTGGGTGACAAGTACTTGACTAAACATTTCAAATTGGGGGCTGTGCAACCTGTCAAATTACATGTGCAAGCTAAAAGATATTTATGTGCTACCGAGCCAGGTTATTTAGAAACATTATCAACGCCTTCTAAAATTAGTTTAGAATTACAAGGTGGCGTGATGGATAAGGAAGAAGTTGCCTTATTTGAAAAAAATGAATTTTACAAAGAAGCAGTAAATTTAAGGAGATGGGATGACTTAGCAAAAGACCCTAATTTAGTAAGTCCTTCTATAGAATCTTTTGTGGAGGCTATTGAATCATCCATTAAATAATTATTGAATCATCTTTAAAATAATTTTATGAAAATAGAAATGGTTGTTTTTGATATGGCTGGAACTACAGTGGATGAAGGAAATGTAGTATACCGTACTTTACACAAGGCAATAGAAAAAAAATGTCCAAGTATAAGTTTTGAGGATGTTTTAAAATGGGGTGCAGGAAAGGAAAAGTTACAGGCTATTCGTGAAACCATCATTGGCACCAATTCGGTTTTGGATGAGCAAAATATTCAAGATGCTTTTCAGGACTTTTTAGTACTTCTTGAAGAAGCCTATGCGCATTTAATTGTTGTACCTACCAATAATACTGAACGGTTATTTAAAGAATTAAGAGAATTGGGCATTAAAGTAGTTTTAAATACTGGATACAATGCAAAAACGGCAAATTCCTTGATTCAAAAACTAAATTGGATAGAAGGGCTTCATTTTGACTTATTGGTAACCTCTTCAGATGTTAAGCATAATCGTCCAAAACCCGATATGATTTTATTTTGCCATGGACAAATTAAATATCAAGGACGCAGCAACAGTTATAAAAGTAGGAGATTCTACCATTGATATAGAAGAAGGGCGAAATGCAGGATGTAAATTGAATATCGGAGTTACAACTGGTGCACATGACAAGGCTGAGTTATCAACTGCTAAACCTGATTATATTTTTGATAACATATATGATTTGAAAGCAGTAATAATATAAATATTCATTGAAATAATTTCAAATCTTAATTATTTCATAATATTTGAATACTTAAAATATGCAAACTGCTTTCTATTTTTATATAAATAGTCAAATATGAAAAAAATTCTTTGCATTTTATTTGCTGTATTATTTTTTCAAAGTAATATATTTTCACAAGCAAATGGAACTAATAAAATTATTGTTATAACAACCGATGGTTTTCGTTGGCAAGAGGTATTTAATGGTTTAGATGCAGCAATTTTAAAAAATAAATTTTATCAAAACGGAGATAGCCTTAATACTGTAAAAATCTTTGGTGGCTTAACTGCTGAGGAAAGTAGAAAAAAGTTATTGCCATTTTTTTGGTCTACGATTGCAGAAAAAGGGCAAATTCATGGCAATAGAACTAAAGGAAGTTTAGTAGATAATGCCAACCCATATTGGTTTTCTTATCCTGGATATAGTGAAATTTTAACGGGCCAAGTGGATACTGCTATAAATTCTAATGATTTCGAACCAAATCCTAACACCAACTTCTTTGAGTACTTAAATACCTTACCTTTTTATAAAAATAAAGTAATTGCATTTGGCGCTTGGGATGCTTTTAAAAGAATATTAAATGAAAAAAGATCAGGTTTCCCAGTTATTAATGGAAATCATGTAGACGATTTTCTTTTAAAGGACCCCAAGTTTAAATTGATGGCTGATTTAATGAAAGATACTTATCATCCTTTTGGTGAAGAAACACTTGATGGGTATATAAAATATATGTCTTTAACCTATTTAAAGACATACAAACCCAATGCAATGTATTTATCTTATGGTGATACAGATGAATTAGCACATGCTGGTAACTACCCTGAATATTTAAAAGCAGCACATCGTTTTGATGATTTCGTTAAGTCTATTTATGATTTTGTGAATACCGATCCATATTATAAAGGAAAGACAACCATTTTAATCACCACCGATCATGGAAGAGGTGATGTCATAAAATCACAATGGACAGGTCATGGTCAAAAGGTGAATGATTCTCATCAAATTTGGTATGCTATGATAGGTGCTGGTGTAGAACCTTTAGGAGAAGTGAAGTCTAATGAGCAAGTATATCAAAAAGATTTAATTCATAAATTATCAAAAATTTCAAATCTTAATTTTAACTCAAAAAAATAGTTTCAGATAAATAAATAATATTAATCCCTTTGCAATTCATTTGTAGAGGGATTTTTGTTGCTATGTCATGAAACACGCTCTGAAATTTTATAAAATCGGTCAATTTCGATTTTATAAAACATAACGCTATACAAATCAACGCTATAACAAATTATTATTCCTAAATTTGAATTATGGCACTAAGTAACTATG
>JBBAJX010000063.1:0-2764 GCA_040403885.1 Sediminibacterium sp.
TATGCGCAGTTTGCTAAAAGTGTGGATGCTGAAAATATAGTAGGTATTGTTCCTGTAACATTAGGAGGAACAGGTGTGAATAGTTTAACAGGTTTAAAAACTGCATTAACTTTAAATAATGTAAACAATACAACAGACCTAAATAAGCCCATTAGTACTTTAACTCAAAATGCACTTGATTTAAAATTAAATGCTGCAGATACGAGTAAATACACAAAACAAACCTATGCGGATTCAGCGCTACTAACTAAATTAAGTATCACGGGTAATGCTGCCACAACAACAAAGTTAGCTGCAGCAAGGAAAATAAATGGTGTTGATTTTGACGGTTCAGCAGATATAACGATAACCGCAACTGAAATACAACATTTTGAAAAAGAGTTAGTGGAAGATGAAATTAGAATAACCTTACCATTCTCTTTGCTTGCTACTTCTAGGATTTTTATTAATGGGACTTTAATAAAATCAAATCAATGGACAGGAGTTAATTCTACTGCTTTAAAATTAATTATTGACATAATGCAAAATGATCATTTAAGAGTTATAAATTAAATAACAACCTAAAATATTCCAGTGTATAAATCAACTGTCTTAAATAAATCAAACAATCAACTTCAACTCCAACAAAAATTAAATAAATGAAACAAATGAAACAAATAGTCTTAACAATAACATTACTGCTATTTTCTGTTATAGTATTTTCACAAACTACACCAATAGGGCAATTTAGAATTCAAGATCGAACAACTGCATTTGGCCAAAATCTGCCTGCTGGAACGCAAGTTTATGTTATGTCTGATTCTACTTTATGGCAAACTAAAGCCGCCTTAGCAAAAACAGCTACAATTAATAGTTCCATAGGAGATTTAGCATTAATTAACAATCAGTTCAATTATTTTGTTGAACAATTTGAAGCAACCAGTACTTCAACAACGTACTCACTTACATATTTGCCAAAAGTAGCTACAACTGGTGTAGCTGTTACGATGAATGGAGCAGCATTGAGACCAACAATTGATTATACTACTTCGGGTAAGACGCTAACTATTGTTACTGCTTCAGGAACATATGATTTATTCGTAGTGTCTTATACTTATTATCGTTAATAACTGGCTTCCTAGAAAAGCGCATTGGACTATTTACCGTTTAACAAGCGGTATAATACAAATGTTGGATTCCTAACCTGGTTATTATTGACAATCTTTTTTATTCAAGGAGCGCGGGCGTTCTAATTTTATCGGAACGCCCGCGCTCCTTTATTTGCCTTTAAAAGCCTTGTTATTTTGAAACAAGGAATTATTTTTTTGATTTTCTACTAATAAATGATTTATTAAAATGATAAATAAAACGAAACAGTTAATTATTTTATTTCTGTTTCTACCTTCCATAATGTTTGCTCAGGTGCTTGTTGCGCCTTCAGCAATAATGAAAATAGCTAGCGACACACTTATTCTTGGTTCTAATTTATCTGTTGGTACACAAGTTTATGATATCCTTAATAATAAATGGTATGGGGTAAAAACAAAAATAATCCGCACTTCAACAATTATTGCTGCTACAGAATCTTTGAGTTTGATTAACGCCGGTGCTTATAGATCTGTAAATGCAGATACCATTATATCCACTACTTCAGCTACTGATGAGCTAGCAAGCGGAATGACTTTAACTCCCGGTGCTGGAACTTACTCAGTTATGTTTAATGGTCAATATGTAAGTTCTTCTGCCGGCGCAACTGAACGTTGTATGACAGCTTTAACGAATGCTTATAATCAGCTGCTTGACTACACAACAACCAACTCCACTCATCCAGCAGCGTTTGGAAATGTTAGTGGGGAGACCCTTACGGCAGGTGTTTACCAAATTGCTGGAGCAGCCTCGATATCTGGAATACTTAATCTATCAGGAACTGCAAGTGATGTGTTTATTTTTAAAATAAACGGAGCATTGACTACTGCTGCCGGCACTACTGTCAATTTGATTAATGGAACGCAGGCAAGCAATGTATTTTGGATAGCCACATCAGCGGGAGCAATGACTATAGCTGCAGACAATAAAATGAAAGGAACTCTTTTTGCAAAAGACGCTGCCATTAGCCTTGGGGCTGGTAGTAAACTTGAAGGAAGAATGTTTACAAATAGTGGTGCTATCACTGTTGGGCCAAGTATAATTAGCACACCTTCAGGCAGTTCTCCTATCAACTTAGTTTCTCTATATAGTTTTGCCTTATTTACATCCGCGGGTGCTTTAGACAATGCAGGAACTTCAAATATTACAGGAAATATAGGCACTAATTTAGGAGCTGTTACCGGTTTTGGTCCTCCTACTGTCATGAACGGTTCAATCTTTACTCCTGCAGGTGCTGGCTCAGCATTAGCTACTTTTAGCATTTACCAAAATGGAGTGCTAGTTACTAACTCTAGCAGAACAAGAATTGTTAATACGGAAAGTATATCCTTACAAGGGATTGCCACAGTTAAAGATGGTGAAACGATAGATATAAGATGGAAAACATCATTAGGAATATTGAAACTAACCAATAGAATATTAACATTAATTGAAGTACGGTATTAATATTTTTTCTAATTCTGAAATAGCGATAAATAAAAAAAACTTATACAATATGGAATTAACACTTTTGGAAATTTATCACAAACATTTAGAAGTTCAAGATTATAAGCTTCTAAAATCATCATTTATTGATACTTCAAGTGCCTTGAAAACCACTTTTGAATATTGGAGTAAAGGTTCTAATAAAGTCATCATT
>JBBAJX010000064.1:0-2380 GCA_040403885.1 Sediminibacterium sp.
CGCTCTACTAATTTAGACCTTTTTTAGTCCACTTTATGCTGACGTTAGACAAAATTAAAAAACAAAAAATGTGCGTTGGCAAAAAATAAAACTTCATTGCGTTGGCTGGTTGTAAAAGCGGTCATGTCTTGTCGTATGGTTTTAAAAAATGTTCGTTCAATGCTCATCAGTTTCAAGTTTGCAGGGTGCTAAATAAGGTTGCAGCTAACGTTTTTGGGCTTGGCGAAGGTGGGGTTTTGAAAGCACTAATGTTCAAATTTAGTACAAAAGCTAATAGAAACTACAAATGTTCAGCCTAGTACTAAAGCCCCACTTTTGCCAAACCCATGTTAGCTGCCGTTTTGTTTTCTTGTTATCAAAATGTCTTCTAATGAAAGTCCACCTTGTTTAAATAATTTTGTTTTATATTCAATTTTTAGTTTGTCTAAAAGTCTTGCCAAATTAAACCCGATTGCGTAAAAATAAGTCGTTTTTTCTGTTAAGTACAACCATTTGTCATTTTCAATTTTATAGTTTCTAAATTTCTTAAAGGATTTAAAAGATGTGTCAGACTTTGTTAATTTATAGTCTGGTCGGCTTGTTGAAAATTTGTTGTAAAGACTAAATTCTACATACCTTGCTGTTCCTTCCATTGTTTCATAGCACTTTTCATAATTCGCTATATCAACTTTTATTCTTTGTTTTGTTTCTATTCTTCTTTGATTTCTAATTTTAAAAAAAGTGTCAATTAATTGTTCTGTTTTAGCGTTGTCAGATTCATTTATTGCTTTTAATAGTGTTTCATTCTCTTTGTCAATAGAGTTCTTAAACCAAGAATTGTTTTTGTAAATTGTTTTAAGACTATCGGGCTGAATTTGAACTATATTTTTCTCATAGTAGTCCATATAAGTCTGATGTTTATATTGAAATCCGTGAAAGTATTCATGCATTATCATTGTAACCCATTCTTCAGTTGATAATACGTCTGGTATTTTCTTAAAGACTTCTTCATAACTACTACATTTCATAAAAGGTGAATGATAATTATATTCGTCTGTTGGTGTTCCCAATGTCAACCCTGTTTCCATATGAAATGGCAAATCGTCAACTCGTTGTTCAGTTTTATATATTTTGATTTGTCTATTTTCAAATACAAGTTTTGATTTAAAAGATATTAAAAATTTGTCTGTCGGATTTGCAACATATGAACTTGTGTCAGTGAAATAAATCAATGGCACATCAAATTCTTTGTCAGTAAATGATTTCCAAACTTCGCCTTCTATGCTCTGCTTTAAATTAAAAACAAACTCTATTCTGTCAAATATTTCCTGTTCTTTGTCCACTTTTTTGTCGTGGCAAGAGAAAGTGACAAAGGTCAATAATATGAAGATTAGTCTTTGCATAATGGTTCTCGTAAAATGGCAGCTAACTAGTATATACCAGCCATAAAATCACCCCAATCCATCTAATTATGATGAGCTTTGGGCCAAATTTAGCCTGTTTTTTATAATACAAGTTAACACTTTAAACCTACGTAATTATTTAAGTCGTTTATTATATTTCAGTGGTTTTAAATGAACCATCTATTAAACTATTCATAGTATCCACAAACCCCTTCATCTCCCTCAATTTTTCATCCTCTTCATGTCTAACTACCAACTCAACCCGCTCCGCAACTATAACCCCTTCTTTTTGCCATTTTGCAATTTGCGCCTCTTTATTAGGCATATAAACCCCAGGCCAAGTAAGTAGGGTAAAATGAATACCTGAATGCAATAGGTCTATTGCTTGGTTAGGAGGTTGGCAATACGTGTTTAATTGCATTACCCCTTCTTCTAAAATATGTTCAGGGCTAGATATATACTGAAACACTTTTCCCTCAATATGAATTTCCCATACTGGGCGCTCGCCTTCAAATAATAGAGCATAAGCTTTTAAACTGTGTTCAATATCGTTTGTACGTGGTTTGGTGGCAAAAATTGCCGCAGTAAATGCAGACATGTGGTTTGATTTATGTGTTTAATAAATCAAACCTACACTGGCAGACCACCGCCAATTGGAGGTCTGCTTTATTTTAAAAAACTACCTATCAAATACTCCTTTATACTTAGACAATTTGAGCGTTTTTTCAAGCACCTCCGATTGTAAGTAAAAAACCCTACCACCCATACGATGGTCTTGAATTAGCCCTTGCTTTGTCCAAGACGTTAAAGTGGCTTTAGTAATGGCCGGTTTAAATAACTTACAAGTTTCAGCTGGCGATAAAAGCTTCTCGTCTTGTGCAGCTAAAATATTACGGAGTTCATCCCTTATCATTGGCCTAAGCAGGTTCGCCAACTGCTCGGGTGTAATTCCATTTAATAATATTTGGTTACCCCCTATCAAGATTGTTGGCTTTTTT
>JBBAJX010000065.1:0-2245 GCA_040403885.1 Sediminibacterium sp.
TGACACCCTATGCTCAAATAAATAATAGGTTTGGTACATTTGATCATTATAATTTCAGTTTTTTATAAGCATCATGGTAGCAGCAATCAATACTTATATTCTATACTCTCCCTTAGAAAAGGACAGAACTACTAGGGTAGAAGCTATGCGCCAACAGTTCAAGCAGTTTACTATTTCAGAGTCTATTTATCCGAGTAATACCCATATTCCATTTTTAAAGGCCATTATAGAAAAATCAAAAGAGCGCACTGGGAAGGCCTTAATGGCAACTGAAGTAGCTTGCTTATTAGGCCATAGAAGAATATTAAGGCAAATTGTAAAAGCGGCCACCAATAATGAAGAGCATTTTTTGGTCCTAGAATCGGATAGTAAAATTCTCAATTTTGAGCTCTTAAAAAACCATTTTGAACCTATATCCAAGCAGTATGACTTCTTTTTTTGGGGTGCCTGGGAGGGAAATGCCAAGGTAAAAAGGTCCAAAGGTCAGGTAATTGAGGGTAAGTATACAATTGGGGAACCCTTATTACATACCATATACTGTACTTATGGCTATTCTTTAAATAAGCCCACAGCCCAGTATTTATTAAAACAAAGCCGTATAATTTCTACCCCATTTGATATTTTCAAGCAGTTTATAGACCCTTCTAAAATAAGAATAGGCACCATTACCAAGGAAATTATTACTACCTGGGACGAGGGAAGCTATATAAGAAATGATAAATTTTTTAAACGCTCTAAAAAGGCTGTTTTTATATTTTTCTTGAATATAAAAAATACTATACATGCTTATTTTTCATAGCCAGTTCACTTATTTTTTTGTACTTTTAAATCATGTCTGTAAAGAATAGTGTTTTTTATAATGTGCTGCTTGCTATATCACAGGTATTCTTCCCTTTGATTACTTTTCCTTATTTAGCAAGAACATTAGGACCAGAACATGTTGGGGTTTTAAACTTTGCAGAAAGTATTGCTAAGTATTTTGTAATGTTAGCAGCCTTGGGTATTCCTATTTATGGTATTAGAGAAATTGCTAAGGTGCAAAACGAACTTAAAGAACGCACTAAAATATTTGCTGAAATTTTTACCATTAACCTAATTTGTACATTAGGGCTTTCTTTTATTTTTTTAGCCGCAGTTTTTTTTATTCCACAACTGAATAAAGAAAAAGTACTTTTTTATTGGACCATTGCCTATTTCTTTTTTCAAGTATTTTATTTAGAATGGTTTTTTAATGGCATGAATCAATTTAAGTTTATTGCCATTAGACAGTTTGTTATTCGTTTCTTTTTTATCATTTTTGTATTTGTACTTATAAAGTCACAGTTCGACTATGTGAACTATATGAGAATGCAATTTGGCTTAAGTGTATTACTAGCCATTATTAATTTTAATAATTTAAGTAAACATATTTCACTTAATAAAAAAACCTTTTCTAATCTAGACCTTAGAAAACATATTAAACCACTTTTATATATTTTCTTAACTATATTTTCAATTAGTATTTACTTCTCATTAGATACTATTTTATTAGGTTTTTTAGCCAATAATGAAAGTGTAGGGTATTATTCTACGGCGCTTAAATTAAATAAATTAATTATAGCAGTATTTGGTGCGGTAACAGTTGCTATATTTCCAAGCCTCATTAATTTATACCATAGCCAGCAAATTGAAAAGTTTAGAGAACTAATTAGGCAGGTATTTTTTGTACTAGTAAGCTTATCTATTCCTGCCATTGTTATATTTATTTCTTGTGCTAAAGAAATAGTACATGTATTATTTAGTCAAAACTTTGATAGGTCCATACTTCCCCTTCAAATAACGGCCCCATTAATATTAATAGTAAGTCTGTCTTCTATATTTGGCTTTCAGGTATTAAGTGCCCTAGCCAAAGACAGGCAGATACTGTATTCGGCCATTATTGGCATGACTGTAAGTATTGTGCTTTCAATACTATTAGTGCCTTCATTAATGGAAGTAGGAGAGGCCATTACTATATTAGTTACCGAATTATCGGTATCGGTTTCCTTTATTTATTTTACTAAAAAGTTTTTTAAAGTGGGCGGGCTTACGAATATGTTTTTAAAACAATTAGTAGGTGCTCTGCCTTATATAGGGTTTGTTATTATATTTAAATCCATTATAAACGACAGTATAATTGTATTAACTTCTATTTCAATTATATCGTTAATTTGGTTTTGTATTTACCATTTATTTATACTTAAAAACAGTTATTTTAAAGTATACC
>JBBAJX010000066.1:0-2141 GCA_040403885.1 Sediminibacterium sp.
ACCCGGGACCTCAGGGTTATGAATCCTGTGCTCTAACCAACTGAGCTACCTCGCCGAATGGTTATTACCCCTTTTAAGGGGTGGCAAATTTAGTTAAAATTCTTGAGAATTAAGGGTTCACTTTAACGCTAAATACTTGATTTGCTTCAAAATAGCCCTCAAATACATCTCCTTTATGGGTAGGCCCCACACCTACTGGCGTGCCTGTATATATTAGGTCTCCAGGGTAAATGGTAAAGTATTCTGTAAGGCTTTCTAAAATGGTCGCTAGCGGAAATATCATTAAAGAAGAATCTCCGTCTTGTACGATGGTGCCATTTTTATGCAAAGAAAAATGAATAGAATTTTCTACCATGTTTGATGTTAAGGGTGTCCATTTTCCTAAAATAGCTGCATCATCAAATGCTTTTGCTTTTTCCCAAGGCAGCCCTTTTTCTTTTAATTTATTTTGCAGGTCTCTTGCAGTAAAATCAATGCCTACAGTAATAGCATCGCAATAATCTAATACATGGGGGCTTTTTAAATTTTTGCCTTCTTTACTTACACGAAGTACTAGTTCACCTTCGTAATGTAAGTCATTGGTGAAAGAAGGAATGGTAAAGTTTTTACCTTCTGCTAAAACAGCAGTAGAAGGTTTCATAAATATCACTGGTGAAGTAGGTACTTCATTACCTAATTCATGCGCATGCGCAACATAATTTCTTCCAATACAAAATATACTCATACTATTATTTTTATTCGGTTATTTCTAATGCGTTAGCCATGGTCATGGTTCTAGATAGTCCAATACTTGCAAACGACTCTATTACTTCCACACATTTTCCTATTTTACTATCTACTATCTTTTTTTCTGGAGTATCCCATTTACCTAAAACAAAATCTATTTGTTGTCCTTTTCTAAAATCGCTACCAATGCCAAATCTTAATTTCGGATAAGCATCGGTGCCTAAAGTAAGTTGAATATCTTTTAAACCATTATGCCCTGCATCGGATCCACTGGCGCGTAGTCTTAATTTTGAAATAGGTAGGGCTAAATCGTCCACTATAGTTAAAGTGTTTTCAACTTCTATTTTTTCTTTGTCCATCCAATATTTAAAAGCCTTGCCACTTAAGTTCATAAAAGTGGTGGGCTTAATACATATAAATGTTTTGCCTTTCCATTTTACTTCTGCTACATCGGCTAGTCGGTCCGATTTAAAAAAGCCTCCTTGCTTTATCACAAATGCATCTAGCACATCAAAGCCTATATTATGCCTTGTGTGCGCGTATTCGGGACCAATATTCCCAAGCCCTATGATTAAAAATTTTGACATTCTCTAATTACTGTTCAATTTCAAATTTAAGCAAAAGCAGGCATGTATAACTAAAAATCCCCTCCCGATTGCTCGGGAAGGGATTCAATATACTTATTAAATAAGTGATTATTTCTTCGGAGCAGCTTTTGCAGCAGGTGCAGCAGCGGCAGGTGCAGCAGCGCCAGCAGCAGGTGCAGCAGATTCCTCTTGCTTTAACACACGTGTTAAAACAACAGAGGCAACTGGGATACGTGGAGGATTCATAAGTTCCATATTCGGAGCTATTACATCTTGCACACGAATATTTCCATTCAATTCAAGATTGGTAATATCGCACTCGATAAACTCTCTTAAATCCTTTGGTAAAGCTTTCACTTTTAAAGTCTTCATCTTTACAATTAATTTTCCTCCTGCTTTAACACCCACAGAAGTTCCAACCATTTTTAAAGGTAAAGTAGCTACTACTTTTTTGTCGTCTACTAATTCTAATAAGTCTACGTGTAATAATAAGTCGGTTACTTTGTCAAATTGCAAATCTTTCAAAATGCATTTGTACGTTTTTCCTTCTACTGTTACTTGTGCTAACATAAATTCACTTGTGTACACTAAAGACTTAAAAGCCTTTGCAGGAGCATAAAAATTAACCTCCTGAGCACCCCCGTAAATTACACCCAGCACGTTTTCTTGAGAGCGAAGCTGGCGGGCGGCTTTTTTGCCATTTTCGGTCCTCAAGTGGCCTTCGATTGTAATTGTTTTCATTACTGATTTTTTTTATTTTGTATAAATAATTTGGACGGCGAAGGTATGAAATAATAAAGGAGAAACCAAAGTCTCTCCTTACTATTT
>JBBAJX010000067.1:0-2090 GCA_040403885.1 Sediminibacterium sp.
CGGTCTCGCTACATGAAAATCAAGGACTTACGTTAAATCGTGGGTCCTTTGTTGTGTCATGAAAACATCGGTCCAAATTACACTAATTTGCATCCATGAAAAACTTACTCATTCTTATTGCTTTTTTATCAATTTTCAATTCTGCTAGCTCGCAGACTGAAAAAGACAACTACAAACAAGTGTCAACAAAATTTGTGTCTTTTTTTAATGCAAGTAAAAATGACAGTATTGTAGCGATGTTTTCTTCTGAAATGAATGCAGCCTTACCAATTGAAAAATTTACACAGGTAAGTGCAGGGTTGAAATCGCAAATGGGAACTATTAAGAAAATAAGGTTTGTTAGATTACAAAGTTCTTCAGCATTATACGAAACTACTTTTGATAACGCAGTCTTAGGTATGACAATATCATTGAATTCAAAGAATGAAATTGCAGGTTTAGTATTTAAGATCTATACTGAAGCAAAAGAAATTATAAGAAATACTACTAAAATGAAACTTCCATTTAAAGGCGAGTGGTCTGTTACATGGGGTGGAGACACAAAGGAGCAAAACTATCATGTAGAGAGTATTGCTCAAAAAAATGCTTTCGATATCTTGATTAAAGATGAGCAAGGTGCTACCCACAAGGGTACAGGGGAGTTTAATGAAGACTATTATGCTTTTGGTAAGGAATTATATGCACCATGTGACGGGGAAGTTGTTTTGGTGGTGGATGGTGTAAAGGATAATATTCCAGGTGTACTTAATCCTATTTATATACCAGGGAATACTGTTATCATTAAAACAGCTACTGGTGAATATGCTTTCTTTGCGCATTTTAAACAACATTCCATCGTTGTGAAGCAGGGTCAGAAAGTAAGCACAGGTGCATTATTGGGTTTATGTGGTAATTCTGGAAATTCTTCAGAAGCTCATTTACATTTTCATTTACAAAATGTGGAGGACATGACAAAGGCAACTGGTGCTAAATGTTATTTTGATCAACTTAAAGTAAATGGTGTGTTGAAATCGGATTATTCACCAGTCAAAGGTGAAAAGATATCAAGTAATTAGTTTCAAACCACTGCGTGAGGGAAACACCCCCTGAAATTGGCTCTGAATATTATATCGAACTGAAACTCAATTTCAAAGCCTACTATTTTCTCATAATTTACTTATTTTAACCAGTTTAGGTTGAAATAAGGCATTAAAATTATAAGGCAATCACATCAATCTTCATTAAATTTACAATATGAAACCAAGGTTATACTTTGATACATCTGTTTTCGGAGGGATTTATGATGAAGAATTTGAAGAAATCACTTCCGCACTTTTTGAAAAAGTTAAACTTGGTCAAATTATATGTGTCTATTCTGATTTATCAACTGCTGAACTTCAAAATGCTCCAGATAATGTAAAACAACATTTTGAATCTTTACCCAAAGAGCATGTTGAGTTTGTAGAAGTTACAGAAGAGGCTTTTAATTTAGCTGAACAATATTTAGCAGAAAATGTGGTAGGCAAGACAAGTGCAGATGATTGTAGACATATTGCTACTGCTACAATATATAAAGTTGATTACCTAGTGAGTTGGAATTTTAAACATATTGTAAATGTTTTTAGAATAAAAGGCTATAATGCAGTAAATACAAAAAATGGTTATATTCAATTAGATATTAGATCACCTAAAGAAATTGTTAATTATGAAGACTAAAGTTAGAATAGAAAAGACCTTTGATACGGTTAAGGTTTTCAGGGCTATTAAAGAAAAAATTGCTAAAGAAACTGAAAAGATGAACTATGAGCAGTTTAAGGCTTATTTGAAAAAGAATCAAATAGAGCAGGTTGCAAAATCATAGTTTTGTTTGGTATTAAAATAGCGGGATTTTTGTTTTTATTTCTTGATTCTTTCAGCCATTATTTTATTTACCTCTGCGTGAGGAAAACACCCCCTGAATTCGGTCCAAATCGGTTGTTTTCGGTTTTGTGAAAACATAACCCACTACAAATCAACGCCTTCATTTTCTCAAAAAATCTTCATAACCCTGAGGTCCCGGGTTCAAATCCCGGTCTCGCTACATGAAAATCAAGGACTTACGTTAAATCGTG
>JBBAJX010000068.1:0-1992 GCA_040403885.1 Sediminibacterium sp.
CCCATCCGATAAAACATGCGGGGTCAGATTGTTGGATGAGATGAATATAAATAAGTATATGTAAGTACCGACACGTACACTTTGAATGAGAAGATGATTGAGATGAGGAGGGGAAGAAGAGGAGGAGAACAGAAGGAATATGGGGAAGAAGAGGAATGATTGGAAGAGGAACAGAAGAAGAGAAGAGTATAGTATAAGATATAATAGTAATATAACACCTAACCAGCACGAAACACGAACACCACAAAACTTCAAATGCTCAAAACCGAACACATACTAATAAAACCTACACACCTCAACCATCCACTCCGATAAAACATGCGGGGTCGGTTTGTTTGGAAAGCTGGAAGGAATATAAATAAGCGTATGTAAGTACCGACACGTATAGAATGAATATTGGAGGAATGATTGGGATAAGAGGAGGGAGGAGAAGATGGGAAGGAATATGGGAATGATGGGAGAACAGAAGAGGAGAAGAGAAAGAAGAGTATTGGAAGGAAAGGAACAGAAGAGGAGAGGAGAAAGGAAGGAGAAGGAGAAAGGAAAGGAAGAGAGGAAGAGGATTGAGAAGGAATGATAGAATATTGGAAGAGTATTGGGAGAGGAAGAACAGAACTGAAGAGAAGGAGGAAGATAAGAACAGAAGATATAATAGTAATAGTATAATATAGTATAATATAATAATACAATATAACACCACACGTCAACACCAGCTCAAAACATAGAACACCAACTCAGAACCGAACACATACAATTAAAACTGCACCACTCGACATTCCCCTCCGATAAAACATGCGGGGTCAGAATTATCCGATGAGTCTGGAATATAAGTAAGTATATGTAAGTACCGACAAGTATTCCTAGAATGAATGAGAGGGAAGAATGAACAGAAGAAGAGAAGAAGAGAAGGGAAGGAAGGGGAGAGGAAGAATGGGAAGAAGGATGATTGGAAAGGAATGATGGGAGGAAAGATGTGAAGAGTAAGAGGAGGAAGAGATTGGGAGGAAGAAGAGAAGAGTATAGTATAAGATATAATATATGTATAATAATATAATATATAATAATATAACACAAACACCAGCTCAAAACACCGAACCTGAGATACCGATACTAATAAAACCTACACACCTCAACCATCCACTCCGATAAAACATGCGGGGTCAGATTGTCTGATTGGGATGATTGAATATAGATAAGTGTATCCAAGTACCGACACGTATACTTTGAATGAGAGGTTGAGGAGAGAGGAAGATAGATCAGGGGATTGGGAGGAAAGAAGGGAATATAGGAAAGGAAGAGATAGATGGGAAGAGGAGAACAGAAGAGAAGAACGGAAGAGGAGGGAAGAGAACAGAGGAGAAGGAGAGTATAGTATAAGATAATAACAGTATATGTATATGTAATATAATAATAGTATAAGATATAATAATAGTAATATAATATAATATATATGTATAATATATAATAATATATAATATAATAATAGTAATATAACACCTAACGTCAACACGAAACATAAACACCATCCAACACTCATCACGAAACATAAACCGAACACCACATACTTATCAAACCTACACACCTCAACACCAGCTCAAATGTCAATAACCATCACACCAGCTCAAAACATAACACCACATACTCATAAAACATGCGGGGTCAGATTTGAAGATGGGATGATGGGAAGAGTATAGTATAAGATATAGAATATGTATAATAATATGTAAGTACCGACACGTATAGAATGAATGGGGTGAGGAAAGGAAGAGGAGAGGAGAAGCTTGGTAAGGAAGAATGGGAAGATAGAACAGAAGAAGAGGAGAGGAAAGGAATGGAAGAGGAAGAAGATGGAGAGTATAGTATAAGATAAGATATAATATAATATATAATATACAACACCAGCACGAAAGCTAACACCAGCTCAGAACATAAAACACAACCCGATACACTTACGCACCACACACCTCAACCATCCACTCCGATAAAACATGC
>JBBAJX010000069.1:0-1698 GCA_040403885.1 Sediminibacterium sp.
TAGTATATGTATAATAGTAATATACAATATAACACCTAACGTCAAACACATCACATCAGCACGAAACATAAACCGATACTCATAAAACTGCACCACTCGACACTCACCTCCGATAAAACATGCGGGGTCAGATATTTGGAGGATACTGATAGAATATAAATAAGTGGATCCAAATGCCGACACGTATAGAATGAATGAGAGGAGGGGAAAGAGGAGGAGAAGAGAATGATTGTCTGGAAAGGATCAGAAGGAGAGGAAGAGGAGAAGAGGAGGAAAGAAGAAGAGAGAAGAGGAAAGAGGAGGGGAGAGGGAGAAGAGGAGAGTATAGTATAATAATAGAATAGTATATGTATATGTATAATATATAATATATAATAGTAATATACAATATAACACCTAACGTCAACACCAGCACGAAAGCTACACACCAGGACAAACACAACCCGATACACTTAAACACATCACACCTCAACCATCCACTCCGATAAAACATGCGGGGTCAGAATTGTCGGGATGGAATATAAATAAGGTTATGGAAGTACCGACACGTATACTTTGAATGAGAGGGTGGAAGAACAGAAGAGAAGAGGAGGAGAAGAATAGAAGAGGGGAAGAAGATAGATGGAAAGGGGAGGAGAGAGGAGAAGAGAAAGAGGAGAACAGAAGATGGGAGAGGAGATAGATGAGAGAGTAAGGGAAGAGAGGAGATTAGAAGAGGAAGATAGATCAGATGATTGGGAAGAGAATAGAATAAGGGATGGGAAGAAGGAAGAGTATAGTATAATAATGTATGTATAATAGTATATATAATACCATACGTCACACCAGCACGAAACAGAACACCAGCTCAAAACATGAACACCACACACAATTAAACACATCACACCTCAACCATCCACTCCGATAAAACATGCGGGGTCGAAAAGTTGGATGAGTCTGGAATATAAATAAGTATATGGAAGACCCGACACGTATACTTTGAATGAGATGGGAATGAGAGGGAATAAGGAAGAGGATGATTGGGATGAGATATTGGGAGGAGAACGGAAGGAGAGGGAAAGAAGATGGGAGAGGATTGTAAAGGAGGAAGAGGAGAAGATGATAGGATGGAAGGGGAAGGAGAGTATAGTATAGTATAATAATAAGATATAATATATAATATATAATAGTATATAATACAATATACAATATAACACCTAACGTCAACATCAGAACGAAACACCAATTCAAAAGCTAGAATCCCAAAGTCAAACACATTACACCAGCTCAAACATAAAACAGAACCGATACAAATACGAACCACACACCTCAACCATCCACTCCGATAAAACATGCGGGGTCAGATATTTGGGAAGGGATGAGAATGAATGAGGGGAGGATTGGAATGGAGGGATGAAAGATAGATGAGAGGGAGAGGGATAGAAGAGGAAAGAGGAACAGAAGAGAAGATAGATCAGATGGGAAGAGGATGGTAGGGAAGATGGGAAAGGAAGAGGAGAGTATAAGATTTAATAATATATAATATAATATATAATATAATATATAATAATAGTAATAATATAATATATAATATAATATATAATATAATATATAATAATATAATATATAATATAATATATAATATATAATATATACATATATATACATAAACACCTAACGTCAATACGATACACTTCAACACGTCAACACCCAAACTCA
>JBBAJX010000070.1:0-1686 GCA_040403885.1 Sediminibacterium sp.
TGCTTATCTTGCAACTTATAGATGATGTTATCTACCTTCTCATCGCTAAGACCATGCCAATGTTTAATGGAGTCTTCTGGAAATGACCAAGCTGCTTCTACTGGTTGACCTTTGTAATTTCGGGCTTCACCACCTGTATTTGGCAATGCAGCATGATCTTCAATTTCGGAAATCTTACCAAATCCTGGGCCAAACTTTACCCCATATCCTTCAGTAAATCTATTTGACTGCTCTGCAGTCATATCAAAAAATTTGTTTGTTGTTGAAACAAGTCTATCTAAAGCTGTTTCAAAGTTAGGATCAATGCCCAATAATTTTCTAAAAATCTTCATTAACTCTTGAAGAGCTGTGCTTTTACCCATTTTAATAGTGGATAACCATGCTTGAAAATCGTGATCGGTAAGTCCATGAGAAATTAATTCATCTGGCATACCTTCTTTAAAATTTGGTTTTCCATCACGACCAATAGAACTCCAATGCATATAATGCATAAAAGTTCTAAGTTTTGGATTTCGTTGTTCTGGTGGAAGCTTTTCTTCTTCTGCATATTTATCAGCAATAGCACGTTTAATGGATAATAAATTTTTATAAATAGATTTATCACCTTTAAACTTACCTTGTTTCATAGCGTGTAATTGCGCTGATGTAACAACGTGCAACATTTCATGAAGAATGGTTGAGTAATCTGTTCCAGTTAAACGATGAGCAGCTCCACTTTTATTCAATCCATTCAAACTCACTTGGTAGTGAGATATTATGTTTTTACCTGTTGAAGTAACCCCATATCGTGGTCCAGCCCAAGCAAGTACATTAGTTGCTTGATTGGTTTTATCACCCATAGTTTTATAACTGCCTTTTATTGGGCCAGTTTGAATTCTAAAACGTACAGGAATACCAGCTTTTTCTAATTTTTTAACTGTATCTAAAACTCTTTGTGCAATATGTTCTGCCGCTGAATTAGGGGCATTACCAACTAACCAATCGCCAGCTTGCTTACCATCTTTGAAATCTTTTATTTCATTGTGAATTTCTTCTTTGGTCTTATTAATAGTAAAGCTAGGGTTTTCTTTTACTTCTTTCTCTACTTCTTTTACCACTTCTTCGTTAACTGGCTCTTTGTCTGCTTCTTTTTCTACTTCTTCTTTTTCAATTTGCTCAACAGTAGTGCCTTCTTTTTCAGCTTCTTTTTCTATTTCTTTTTCTACTTCTTTTTCTTCCTGCTGAGTAATATCTTTTCCGCCAAGCTCATCTTGCATATATTTGATGTCTTGACCACCACGAATGTTTTCTTCGTTAATTTGTTCATTTTGAGCAACATTTTCTTGTTTTTGTTCTTTTTCAGAAACATTTTGTTCAACTTGTGTTTCTTTAGTTGTTTCAAACTTATCACGCAATACTTGATATTCCTTTTGTTCTTCAAAAGTTAAGTATTGTTTTTTCTCTCCTTTAATAACTTGTTCATTACCATTCTCATCGGTAACAACTTTGTCTGGAGTGCCATTTGCTTTTGTATCTAATTCTTGATAACGATATCTTTGTCCTTCTTCTAACAAAGATTCACGTTCTTTTTCCATTCCTTCAGCCAAACCATCTTTGGATTCTTTTTCAGCTTCTTTCTTTGTCTTTCCAGAAATGGCTTCATACGCATGGCCAGGAACAGAGAAAGCACCCCCCAGTAATGCGCCG
>JBBAJX010000071.1:0-1682 GCA_040403885.1 Sediminibacterium sp.
CCTCCCTTTGATTCAGGTATAACATGATCCATGTGTATCTCAGCATCACGCAGGTCCTCGTCACAATACACGCAATAATAGCCATCACGTTCTATTATTCTACGGCGTAGATTTAATGGAATGCGGGCTTTGTTTTGTAACATATAAATATTTATGAAATGGTTAAACTAGTATCAAATTAGTTTAGTAGACACATTAAAGTAGTGTTTTCTTGCGTTTAGTATAAATACTATACGAGGAAACATTATGATAGATATAAATGAATTTATAACAAAGCCCAGAGAAGAACGCAGGTCTCATCTAAAAGTAGACGAACCCTGTTGTGACAGAGGCGGTAACTCTACTGTACACAAAGGTGTATTGGCACAGTATTTGAATACTACAATTCCTTCAGGGAGAATTTTATTATGCCATGCTTGTAATAATGATAGATGTTCTAACCCGAATCACTTGTATTGGGGCACAGATTATGATAATATCATTGTTGATGGTAAGGAGTTTGGGACTCATAAAAGTCCTTGGGAACGCAGAGTTGAAAAGTACGGGTATGAAAAAGCCTGTGCAATGCAAAGCAGAGTAAATAACAATAATGGTTCTGGCAATAAAGGTAAACCTAAGTCAGAAGAACATAAAAGAAATATTGCGGAAGCAATAAGGAAGAAACATGCGAGTATGATGGAATAGGTAGACATAGCAGATTTAAAATCTGCCGCCTTGTGCGTTCCGGTTCAAGTCCGGATACTCGTACCATAATATAGTGTATTCTTGTCTATATGTAGGGGCTATAGCCTACCCTCATATGATTATATAGATTATGAAGTGCTACATTGGTACTATCTTATCTGAAAAGATAGTACGAACAAAGGTGTACCACAAGGTTACGATGCCTTAGACAAGCATCGGGAGTATACTATATTATGGTTAAAGCAATTAACTCTTGGCATAAATACATACATGATAAAATGTAATTTTTGCGAAAAAGAATGTAAAAGCAATAATAGTAAGGCTCAGCATGAGTTATACTGCAAATCTAATCCCAATGCTAAGATTAAAAAATCATCTATGGGAATGTTAGGTAAAAAAGGTAAAGGTAGTAACCAGCATATAAAAGAAACTGCTAAACCTATGACAGATGCACATAGAGAATCTATTCGTATTGCAGCTAAAAATAAAGTTTGGACTATTGAAGAAAGACTGAAACTTTCAGATAGTATGAAACGAGCAGTAGAAAATAATCCAGAAGCATACTCATCTTCTAATAGAGGAAGAGTAAAGCAAATTATTTACAAAGGTATCAAGTTTCAAGGTAATTGGGAACTTGATTTCTATAAATGGTGTGAAACAAATAATATTCCTTGTACTAGAAACACTGAAGGTTTCAAGTATGAATGGAATGGAAATCGTACTTATTTCCCTGATTTCTATCTTATCGAAAAAGATGTATACATAGAAGTCAAGGGATATAAAACTGAACGAGATTCAGCTAAGTGGGAACAGTTCCCAAAACAGTTGATTGTCGTTCAAAAACAAGATATAATGAGCATTAAGAAAAATGCTTATATATTGCCTCTGTAATTAAATCAGGTTATAATAGCCGACTCATAATCGGTCCTTCTGGGTTCGAGTCCCGGCGGAGGCACCAAGTATTTCGGAGAGTGGGCTGGATGGTAAGGCATCGGATT
>JBBAJX010000072.1:0-1539 GCA_040403885.1 Sediminibacterium sp.
ACATTAATAATATTTTTTGTTAAACAGTATTTTATTAACCCTTTCACAGGCAATTAAATAAATAAAATAAAATTGGATTTACCGCATAGATGTAGTTTTTTTTACTACATTAAAAAAGTATCCCTACTACATATTTTATTACAGTGCTGTCCGAGATAATTCTGTAACAGCTATTTTTTAAAAGGTTTACAATACAAGTTAACTAAAAATGTTTCGTTTCTGCAAAGCAGGGTGTCACCCATCAAACAATTTAAGTTCTTGTGCCATTATTTCTTGATAATGCTTCATTGGATTTTTTAAAAAAGAGTTCAGATGGATGTAGTTAAATAGATGTAACCTTATTACACTAGCTAGATTAGAAAAGGCCCAGGCTTTTGCTTTAATTTGCCTTTGTAGTACCGTTAGCAACAGGTTCCAGATCAGTGCGCACCATATTTGTATAATAATGGCATTTACATTGTCCCCTAAAAAATAGCTTAAGGATTGGTTTTGCTTTAATTGTTTGTGCAATGTTTCTATTTGCCACCTAGATTTATAAATTAGTGCAATCTGGTCAGAGGATAGGTCATAAATATTACTGATAAATTCATAGCAAACTTGATGCTTTTCATCCCAATAAACCACTCTGCGAAGTGGTAGCCCTCGATTGATTTTCCCATTTTCACGTATGGGTAAAACGATTTGTTCGTCGAGTAAAATGGCTTGATTACTATCAGTAGCTAGTTCAAATTCTTTCTTGCGTCTAAAAGCAGCATTATGTTTTAACCTGGTTACAAAGGGTATTTGATGTGAATTAAAGTATTCAAAACGCTCGTAGTCATTATATCCCTTATCAAATACATAGATATGATCACTAGTGAACTCAATATCATTCATAAAGCTGCTATCATGGGTTGTAGCATCTGTGAACTTCACCAATACAGGAGAATTATAATCGGGCCTGATTTGCATATGTACTTTAATGCCACCTTTACGTTTTCCACTCTCGGGTTTACGCCCAACGCATTTGAGGATGTCTTTGAAAAGGAAAATAGTAGTGCTATCAATGATGGACAGCTCCTTGCCAAACTCATTCTTAAATCGGCTGTCCGACAAAATCGGTTTATACTGAGTTAGCAAATCGTAATATATTTTTTCAAAGACCTGATACCCTCTTCGTTTGTTAGCATCACTGATGGTGCTTCTTTTGGGTGGTCTCTTTAGGTTTAAATGCTGCAGTTTCCCTTCCAAACCAAGGAAGCCATTGGTTACATCTCGAAGAGAAGTAGTGTTGGAAGCAGTGGCAAACAACATAGATACCAGATGTTCCCAGGTTGAGAATCGCTTGGTAAACTTATCAGACTGGTATTTATTAACTGCTCTTTGCACTTGTGACTTGGGTATTAAAGAAATCAGCTGTCCGAAAACCGAATTACCAGAAAAATTTGTACTATTGTTCATATAGTTAGGTTGTGGTAAACTCAAACTATATGTTTTGGGCCATATCTTAAAATATATGGCTCATTTTTTTATCTTCCCTTTTTATCTCGGACAGTAATG
>JBBAJX010000073.1:0-1523 GCA_040403885.1 Sediminibacterium sp.
GAGCACATCACTGTTAATGATGGGGTCCTCCGTTCAAGTCGGAGAGGGGGAGCCATAGTAGACAGGAGGTCATTTTCGACCTCCTTTTTATTTTTAGACCCTTCTAACTCTTTGATTATCATAAGTAAAATTGATACAGGTTGTGAAAAGGGGGTTGTTGCAACTCGTCCATTTTCCAAAGTCATTTTTTCGGAGAAAATACAACTTAATACCTTTTTCTTGGTTCTACCATCAGCATCACGGAAGAATGGTACTAGGTTCTCCAACATTGGTACCTGTTTGGTAATGTAGTTCTTATAGGTACTACCAACCTTCAATACATTACTAAGGTTTGACTCGGCTATTACAATGTCTCTTTCAACACCTGCTTTGAGGTCGTTATAGTCTTGTGGTGTAATGTCGTTATCTAAAAATCTCTCCTGTAAAGTGGATTTGCGTGACTTAAATTTCGCTACTTCCTTCTGTAGCTTTTCTATTTCAACCTTACGTTGAAAGTCCTCACGATCAAATATTTTTTCAAGTATTTTACGGTAGAGGTTAAGTGACTTTGCAGAAAACTGTATTGTTTCTAATACACCTTCAACACTTTTATGAACAGTTGAAATTCTATGTCGTTGCTTACAAAGGCTAGTAGGACAGATGTAGTAATGATGTAAGCCCCCCACCAATACCCTTCAATTTATATAGCGATACAAATTAATTTTGCAACTACTCAATTGGTTTTGGTTTCCAATTTTGCGGTAGTAGTTCTTGTATTTTGTTAATAGGATAACCAGCAATGCGTGTTAATACATCCTGCATCCATTCAACAGGATTTATCTGATAATTTTTGCATGTGGCTAATAAACTGTAGAAGATAGCTGAGCGTTGGGCTGCAGCATGGCTGCCAGCAAAGAGGTAATTTTTTCTTCCAACAGCTACGGGTCTAATACTGTTCTCTACCGGATTATTATCGATGTTTAAAAAATCAGTAGTGGCATACAAGCTTAATTTATCCCACCTACTTAAGGTATAAAAAATTGCTTTGCCCATAGCGCTGCTAGGCAATACTTCAGGATATGCTTTCTGCATCCATAAGCCTAATTCTTTGAGGATGGGTAATGCTTGTACTTTTCGGTATTGTAATTTGTCATTGCCACTAATGTTATTATCTGTTAACGTTCTTTCTATGGCATAGAGCTTTTGTATTTCTGCTAATACATGCTCCGCCCTAAGCTTATCATTGGGTAATGATTCACTGAACTTGCGTCTAGCGTGTGCCATGCAGTTAAATACAATGATATCAGGGTTCTTATCAAAATCCTCATACACGATGTATCCATCTGTTTGGAGATAGCCTTTGTAATCTTTTAAAATACTTTGTGGTCCTTCTCGGCCTCTGCCGGTACGGTAATCAAAGAGTACCAGTTTATTGGCATTGCATTGGTACACCCAATAATAACCTTGGTGAGTAGCATTCTTTTTATCGCTATCTAGTACTTTGATAATGGTTTCATCGGCGTGTAAATATCCGCTGGATAATA
>JBBAJX010000074.1:0-1505 GCA_040403885.1 Sediminibacterium sp.
TTCTGTGCAAGATTTGGGGAGTTTGATTAATGGGAGTTTTTGAGGTGAAAAAATTTGTACCAACCCCCAATAAACTGGACAAATTCCGAAAAACAGTTTGACTGTTTTGTTTCTAATCAATCCCAAAGATAGTGTACTTATGGTCGTTGCTGATTTTATCCACTAAACGGCTCTCTTCAATTTTTAGAGATTTTCGTTCGCCGTTTGTGGATAAATGGACCATCGTATTTTCAATCAATGGGATTTGTTCTTTTGTTTGATTCCATTTATTCCAATAAGTTTTCGGAGCGATATTGCCAAGGCTACCATGCAATCTTCGGATATTGTAAAATACATCCCATCGTTTAAATGTTTCAATAGCTGTTTCTATTTTTTCAAATTGTCTTGGTTGTAATACTTCCCGCTCTATAATACTATGATACGATTCTATAAAACTATTTTCTTCGGGCGTTGCTACATGAATAAATTCTTGCGTAACATTCATTTCTTTTAGATAATCTCTTACAGCATGTGCAATAAACTGGCTTCCATTGTCATTTCTAAGTGTTATGCCACTTACGTCGTGCTGTTGTAGAATATTTTGCAGCAACCATATTACATGCTCTTTACGGATACGCCACCACAATACATGGCCAACAACACTTCGTGTATACACATCAAGAACTGTAAGTAATAATGCATTTCTTTTCTCTCCATGTATATGTATGTATTTGATATCCATACATAGTTGCTCCATAGGTCGCTCAGCCCTTTGTACACGCCATTGCACAAACTGTCGCTTACCCATATTGGTTTTAATAATGGTGCCACAAAGCAGTTTATGATCCTTCATTAATCGGTATGTTTTTTTCGGATTAATGATAAAATGATTTGACCTTAAATCAGCTGTAATTTTTCCATATCCAAAACATACAAACTCTTCCGCTAAAATAAACCGTATGGCAATAACAACACTTTCATTGCTGATACTGGTTCCATCCTTTAGTAGTGTTTGGGTAGATGGAAGCCTGCCTCTTTTACCTGTTTTGCTACGATAATAGTAGCTACTACTTGACATACCGCTCCAACTTATCAAAGAACTTGTTTTTTCTTGGCCAATATATTTGGCTATACAGTTACGCTTGTCTAAAACACTTAATGGCTTTTTTTTAAAAGCTCATCTTTAAAATCAATCTCCAATGCTTGTTTGGCAATGATTCTTTTTAATCGCTCATTTTCTAGCTCTAACTGGCGAACAGCTGGGTCGATGATTTTATACTTGGGTTTTAATCCTTGCATACCTTCTCCATTATATGACTTACGCCATTTGTGAAAAAGTGATTGGGCTACATTGTGTTTGCGCAAGGTTTCCATTAAACCATTTTGCTCCACTTCTTGGATGATTTGCAACTTTTGTGCTTCTCCCCATTTACGTCTGATTGTACTCATATTTTTAAATTTAGTGACTTTTTAATAAGTCAAACTATTTCTAAAAATTTGTACAGCTATTTAGGGGGCTAAGACAG
>JBBAJX010000075.1:0-1434 GCA_040403885.1 Sediminibacterium sp.
AAGAAACTGTAATATTCGCATTATTAGCACTCTTTGGTTCTTTCCAAGAACCATTTTTTATTCTTTTCGCTTGCCAAGAGAGCCAAGTGTTACAAATTTGTTTTGTAAAATAACGATGAGATGGCTTGTGAGGGCACAGAGTACACTCTTGTTTACAATTTTTGTAACTGCCATGGTATAATTTACAATTAGGGCATTTTGAACCATAAGAGATATCAGATTTTGCGGATGTTGCAACATCAGCTACTTTTCCTTCAGAAGATGTAGTAGATGTAGTAGAAATCGTTGGATGCATCGTTTTGGAAATCTCGGTAAAAGTTGTAAAACGAGGATATTGGTCTCGTAAATATTTGACAGCATCATTGATGGTTTCAGGGCCTTTAGCACGGACAGCATCACGTAATGTCGTCGGAAAAATACCAAGAACAAAAGCAGTGGTGAAAAACTTTTTTGAAACACCACCATTGGAAACATCAAAAATTGAAGGATATTGCACGAGGAGATTGATGACATGGCAAATATATAGGTCACAAGCGCGTTCGTCGAAGTGAGCTTTGTTGGGCATTTGAACAAGGAGTGCACAATAGTTGTCAACAACGTTGAGTTTGAAAAGAGATTGAATTAACAAATGTAAAGCGGCCGAAGAAGTTGCGAAAAAAGAAGGCTGATCGAGCTCTAATGAATATATAAATGTATTTTGAACAGTTGACTCCATACACTGAGCCAGGGACCTGATGCCACCCTGGGTCTGGTAAGTGGCAAAAGTAGGCTGCCAGATTAAGTATGCAGATTTGGAAAATTCTGAAAGGATTTTAAAATTCTGCTCCAAGGTTGTGGATAAAGCCAATGAAGGTTGTGATGAAACATGGGTAGCTGAGCCAGTGTTAGACGGGTCTGGATTACCAGAAGGTGCCAATGGGGCAGGAGCTGAGGGTTGTAAAGCATCATGATTCTGAAGAGGTTCGGCATCCCCAGAATAATTTAATTTTGACCGAGTGGTCATAGTCTGAAAATTAGATACAATAAAATTTATGTTATGAATTACAAAGGTAAATTTATGTTACGTAAATTTTATTGAATAAAATAATAAACTATTTGTCTAAAACTACATTTTATTCAATCTATAAATTTATTATAATTTATTCTTTCCACGAACCACTCATTGTTTTATCCGAATTCCATTTTACCGAATTCCACTATGAGTAGTCGAGTTTTAAGTTTTATTCTTTCTTATAGATATGCTGTACTACAACACCCCCCTTAAAACTTAAAATTTAGGATACATATTTCTAAGAGCTAAATGTACACGCTTACAAACATAGTTAGCGATACCTAATAACAATGGACGTAGATGTAAAAATGGAGTTCCAGCTAATGGCTTTGTTAATAGATCAGATGTCATATCTTTAGTTTGAAGATGTTCCATAGTAATAA
>JBBAJX010000076.1:0-1295 GCA_040403885.1 Sediminibacterium sp.
AACTATTTTGCTTATTTTGTTGTTTATGTATCAATTATTGTTGCAATTGCAATATTTATGTGATAACCTAAACACCGCAACACAGAAAGACAGAAACAAACAAACTTACAAATTAAACTAAAGGAAATTACAAAATGAAAGACCAAATGGAAAACCAAGTAAAAGAATTTAAGCGCCATTATTGCTCACAATCGAGCCAAAGAATTGATGGTCTTGAATTTAAGATCATCACGTGTAGAGAAAAAGATTTTTTCTACATCAATCGAATTGCCGAAACTGGCAACCATGAGGTTTGCCCGAAGTTTTTTTTCGAGAAGTATAACGATTATTTTACGCGAAAGATATGCGTTTTGTTAATAAAACATGGGCATAAGTGATCAACTAAATTAAATTAAAGGAAATAATAAAATGAAAAACAAACCAAATTTTACGGATTACCTTTGGGCGACATGTTTTGCGTTGTTCGTAGGCGCGTTTCTAGGCGCAATCTATATTTTGCGTACGGGAGGATTTTAAAAATGAATTTTCATTTAACATTAAAATCCTCGAATGCTAAAACCGGCCCTATCCCTGTAAGCACTTCGAGCGCCGAAACTTGCCCATTAACTTGCCCTTTTAATAATTCAAACGGGTGTTACGCTGGTAGCGGTCCGCTTGCGCTCCATTGGAAAAAAATAACGAACGGCGACCGCGGCGACCAATTTGCGGATTTTTTAGGCAAAATTCAAGCTTTACCCGCCGGCCAGTTATGGCGACATAATCAGGCGGGCGATCTGCTAGGCGACGGCGAAGAAATTAACGGAGCAGAGCTTGGGGACTTAGTAAAAGCTAATTTTAATAAAAAAGGGTTTACGTATACTCATTACGATCCTAGTGTTGGCGACAATGCAAAATATATAAAAGGTGCGAATGACTGGGGTTTTACTATCAATTTAAGCGCTAACACGCCCGCGCACGCCGATGAGCTAAGCGCGCTCAATATAGGGCCGGTAGTTACTGTTTTACCCGCGAATCAGGTAGAAAATACGCTTACGCCAGGCGGACGTAAAATCGTAGTCTGCCCCGCCGTTATTCGCGCTGATGTTAGTTGCTCTACTTGTAGGTTATGCGCCGTAGCTAATAGAACCACAATTATCGGTTTTCCGGTGCATGGTACACAAAAGAAGCGCGCGGCGCGCGTTTTTGAACTAACGCTGGTTTAAATTATCAGTTTTAAAGCCTTAAAATTTAGGGCTTTAAAGCGGGTAATTTTGCCCGATAACGGAGATTATAAAAATGATTATCGAAATTACCAA
>JBBAJX010000077.1:0-1109 GCA_040403885.1 Sediminibacterium sp.
CATATTCTTCTCTCTTCCTCCTCTTCCTTTCTTCCCTCTCCTCCCATCCCTCATTCCAATCCACCTATATTCATTCTATACGTGTCGGTACTTACATAACCTTATTTATATTCTTCCTCCCAATCCCAAATATCTGACCCCGCATGTTTTATCGGAGTGGATGGTTGAGGTGTGTGGTGCGTATTTGTATCGGGTTGGGTTTTGAGCTGGTGTGTAGCTTTCGTGCTGGTGTGATGCTAGGTGTATATTATATTATATACTATACTATTATTATATTATATATTATATATTATATATTATACATATTATACTATTATCTCTTATATCTTCTTATACTATACTCTTCTTCCCTCCTTTCCTCTCACCTTCCCAATATCCCTTCCCCTCTTCTTCTGCTCTATTCCTCCTCTCCCTTCCCAACCAATCTCCTCTTCCTCTCATACAATCCTTCCCCTCCTCTTCTCCTCTCCCTCTTCTTGCCCTCTTCCCTTCTTCTCCTCTTCCTCTTCAGATCTATCTTCTCTTACTTTCCTGTTCTATCTTCTCTTACTTCCCCTCTTCCTTCCCAATATTCCTCTCATTCAAAGTATACGTGTCGGTGTTTATTGTTGGATACTTATATCTCCTCTTCCCTTGTCTATCTTTCACCGGGATTCTGACCCCGCATGTTTTATCGGAGTGGATGGTTGAGGTGTGTAGGTTTTATCTGTATCGGGTTCTGGTTTGCGTTTGAGTTTGAGCGTTTCTGGTTTGACATTAGGTGTTTGTGTTATTAAATATTATACTATTATATTATATATTATATATTATACTATTATATCTTATCTTATACTATACTCTCCTCTTCTTCCCTCCCATCCTTCCTTACCCTTCTTCTCTTCCTTCCTCTCCAATCCTCTTTCATTCCTCTTCCTTCCTATTCTTTCCTTCCTTTACAATCCTGTTCTTCTTCTCTTCTCTTACTTCCAAATACACCTCTCCTTCCCTTCCAATCCTCCTCTTCTCTTCTTCCTTTCTCCTCCCTCCTCATTCAAAGTATACGTGTCGGTACTTCCATATACTTATTTATGTTCAATCAATCTCCAACAATCTGACCCCGCACAAACTAA